>JBJTVH010000094.1:0-109377 GCA_046081125.1 Acidimicrobiales bacterium | reverse complement strand
GATGACGCGACCCACGTCGGTGCGGCCGGGCAGTTCGTACATCGTGTCGAGCAACACCTCTTCGAGGATGGCCCGCAGGCCGCGCGCCCCGGTGGAGCGCAGCAGCGCCTGGTCGGCGATGGCCTCGAGCGCCTCGGTGGTGAACTCGAGCTCGATGTCTTCGAAGTCGAACACCTTCTCGTACTGCTTCACGAGCGAGTTCTTCGGTTCGACGAGGATCTTGATGAGCGCTTCGCGGGCGAGACTGCGCACCGCGCCGATCATCGGCAGGCGACCGATGAACTCGGGGATCATGCCGAACTTCAGCAGGTCTTCCGGCAGCACCTGGGCGAACAACTCCCCCGGGTCCTTGTCGGCCTTCGAGCGCACGGTGCCGTGGAACCCCACGCCCTTGTGGCCCACACGACTCTCGATGATCGATTCGAGGCCGGCGAACGCACCACCGCAGATGAACAAGATGTTGGTGGTGTCGATCTGGATGAACTCCTGGTGGGGGTGCTTGCGCCCACCCTGCGGCGGCACCGAGGCCACCGTGCCCTCGAGGATCTTGAGCAGCGCCTGCTGGACGCCTTCGCCGGACACGTCCCGGGTGATCGACGGGTTCTCGCTCTTGCGTGCGATCTTGTCGATCTCGTCGATGTAGATGATCCCGGTCTCGGCCTTCTTCACGTCGTAGTCGGCGGCCTGGATCAGCTTGAGCAGGATGTTCTCGACGTCCTCGCCCACATAACCCGCCTCCGTCAGCGCCGTGGCGTCGGCAATCGCAAACGGCACGTTGAGCATGCGGGCGAGCGTTTGCGCCAGGTACGTCTTGCCGCAGCCCGTGGGTCCGAGCATCAGGATGTTCGACTTCGCGAGCTCGACCTCGTTGTGGCCCGGCCCGTGGGACGCTTGGAACTGCACGCGCTTGTAGTGGTTGTACACGGCCACGGCGAGCCGCTTCTTCGCCCCGTCCTGGCCGATCACGTATTCGTTCAGGAACTGGTAGATCTCTCGCGGCTTGGGCAGCTCGTCGAAGCCGAGTTCGTTGGTTTCGGCCAACTCCTCTTCGATGATCTCGTTGCACAGGTCGATGCATTCGTCGCAGATGTAGACGCCGGGACCGGCGATCAGCTTCTTGACCTGCTTCTGGGACTTCCCGCAGAACGAGCACTTCAGCAGCTCGCCCGAGTCACCGAACTTCGCCATCGCCGGACGCCCCCTGGCCTACTTGATCGGGCCGCTGGTGTCGACGACGTTGCGGGCCAAGATCACCTGGTCGATGATGCCATAGTCCTTGGCTTCCTCCGCGGACATCACGAAATCGCGGTCGGTGTCCTTGTGGATCCGCTCGATCGGCTGACCGGTGTGGTCGGCCAGGATCCCCTCGAGCAGATCGCGCATCCGGAGGATCTCCCGGGCTGCGATCTCGATGTCGGAGGCCTGGGCGTAGCCCGTCTGGGCGTAGGGCTGGTGCAGCAGCACCCGGGCGTGCGGCAGGGCGAGCCGCTTGCCCTTCGTGCCCGCTGCGAGCAGCACCGCCGCCGCCGACGCCGCCTGACCGAAGCAGATCGTGGCGATGTCGTTGCGGATGTACTGCATGGTGTCGTAGATCGCGAACAGCGCCGTGATGTCGCCGCCCGGGCTGTTGATGTAGATGTTGATGTCCCGGTCGGGGTTCTCCGACTCGAGGTGCAGCAACTGGGCCGACACCAGGTTCGCGATCGTGTCGTCGATCGGGGTGCCCAGGAAGATGATGTTCTCCTTGAGCAATCGCGAGTACAGGTCGTACGCGCGCTCGCCCCGGTTCGTCTGCTCGACGACGGTGGGCACGAGGTAGTTGCGGACGGGTGCGAGCAGCGGGGAGCGATCCACGCCGGAACCTCCGGGGGTGAGGGGTCGGGGCGTCACTCGGCGTCACCGCCGTCGACGGGGACAGTCGTGTCGAGCTCGTCGTCGGCGGCGAGTTGCGCCGCCGAACCGCTCGGCAGGATCCGTGACCGTTCGATCACGGCGCCGGATGCATCGACGATCTCGACGTGCTCGATCAACCATTCGAGGGCCTTGCGCTTGCGCAGCTCGGCTCGCAGGCCGTCGACGGCGTCCTGGCGCTCGTAGGCCTTGCGCACCTGACCCGGCTTCTGGCCGACCTGGCGGGCGATCCGCTCGTACTCGGCCTCGACGTCGTCGCCGTCGGCGGCGATGCCCTCGGCCACGGCCACGGCCCGCAGCGCAAGGTCCGCTTTGACCGCGCGAGCCGCCTCGTCGGTGAGCCCGGCGGTGAACAATCCCGGATCCTGGCCGGTGAACTGGAAGTACTGCTCGACGGTCAAGCCCTGGCGCTGGATCCGCTCGAAGGTGTCCTGCGCGCGGGCCCGCACTTCACCGGTGACCAGCGTGGCGGGCGGCTCGGCATCGACGAGATCCGCAAGTGCGGCGACGGCCCGCTCGACGAGTTCCTGGCGGGCGCGGAACACCTTGGCCGCCTCGACCCGCTGGCGGACCGCAGCCCGCCACGCCTCCACCGTGTCGAACGACGCGACGTGCTCGGACACCCAGTCGTCGGTGAGCTCGGGGAGCGACAGCGCCTGCACCTGCTGGACCACGACGGTGAGCTCGGCCGGATCGGTCGTGCCGCTCGGAATGGTGGTGAACACCAACGTCTCGCCGGCCGAGGCCCCGGTGAGGCGCTCGTCGAAGTCGACTGCGATCCAGCCGCGACCGAGTTCGTACGACCAGTCCTCGACGTTGAGCCCCGGTACCGGCTCACCGTCGCGCATCCCGGAGACGTCGAGCGTGAGGAAATCCCCGAGCGCCGCCGGCCGCTCGACCGTCTCCAGCGAGCCGTGGCGGCGGCGCTCTGCGGTGATCGGCGCCTCGGCCTCGTCGTCGGTGGCCTCGATGCCCTCGATCTCCACCCGCAGGCCGCCGTAACCCGGCACGGTCACCTCGGGCCGGACCTCGACCGTGGCGGCGAAGCGCACGGGGCCGTCGTCGTGGCCGTCGGTGATGTCGATCTCCGGGGGCGCGATCACGTCGACCCCGTGCTCGCGCACGGCACGGGCGAGGAACTGCGGAATGCCGTCCCGCAGGGCCTGCTCGCGCGCCGGCGCCAGGCCGATCCGGGCTTCGAGGATCCGCCGGGGCGCCTTGCCGGGCCGGAAGCCGGGGATGCGCACCTCCCGGGCGATCGCACGGAACGCCGCGTCGATCTCGTGCTCGAACTCGACCTCGTCGACCTCGACGGACAGCTTGACGAGGGACTTCCCTTCGGTGCCCTCAACCGGTTCGAGCGTGCTTCTCATCAGGCGTCGGAGTGTACCGGCACCACGGCGCGCGGCGGCGAGGCAGCGCCCATGCCGGCGGGCCGGTGCAGGCGTACGCGTGGGGACGGGTCGGTGTGCCAGGATGCGAAGGTATGCCGAGCTGGACCGCACACGCGCTCGCCCGCCCGCACCAGGACCAGCTCGAGCTCCGCAAGGGCGATCGGGTGCTCGCCCGGGTCGACCTCGACGGGGTTCCCGCCGGCACCGCCGGGCAGGTGCTGCTGGCGAACGGGTTCAACTGGCTGCGCTACCGCGTGCTGTTCGGGAACGGGGTGGAACTCGCCGACCTCGACGGTCGCCATCTCGAGCCCACCGGACGAACCGCCAAGCGGCTCGCCAAACGGGCCCGCTGACCCGAGCCGGCGGACCCGGCATGGCACCCCCGGCTGCACCCTCACCGTGGGACGCCGTCCTGCAACTCGCCACGGACTCCTACCGTGCCTTCCAGGTGCGGTCCCCCACGGGCCGGCTCCACCTGCTCGAGATCGCGGTCGGCCAGATGATGCACGGTGTGGTGGTCCTCGACGGGCAGGTTCGCGGCCGGGTCGAGCGCAACGCCCGCCCGAACGGCTCGGTTGCGATCCACTTCGACGGGCCGGACGGGCCGGTGCCGGCCGAGGTCCGGTACCGCTCCCTCCTGGTCACCGGCGGGGTGACGGGCGTGTCGCTCGTCGTCGGCGACGTGGTGCTGTACCGGGAGTGATGCGATCGGGGAGCGCCCGGACGGGCGCATAACAGCTGTTACGATCGGCTCGTCGAAAGGAGCCGTGATGACCGACGTCGCGAGCGAGCCGCGTGACCAGCGAGGGATCACCAGGGACAAAGCGCCCGAGCCGGCACTGGGCGGTACGCCGATCACCGGTGAGCGCTACCACAGCCACGAATACATGCGGGCCGAGTGGGACGGCATTTGGACCAAGGTCTGGCTGATCGCCGGGCTCGTGAACCAGATCCCCTCGCCCGGCGACTACTTCACGTACGAGATCGGGCGCGAGTCGATCCTCGTCGTGCGCGGTACCGACACCCGGATTCGCGCCTTCTACAACGTCTGCCAGCACCGTGGGAACCGGCTCGTGCACGCCGAACTCGGCCGGCTCGCCGGCGGGCAGTTCGCCTGCGCCTATCACGGCTGGCGGTTCGACGACGGCGGCATCCTGCGCTGGGTCTACGACGAGGACGATTTCCCACAGGGCAGCCCCTGTGGCGTGCGCAACCTCGTGGAGGTCCCGTGCGACACCTGGGGCGGATTCGTCTGGATCAACATGGACCCGGGTTGCGTGTCGCTCGCCGAGTACCTGAGCCCCATCGCCGAGCAGCTCGACGGCTACCGGATGGAGCGCATGAAGCGCACCCACTGGGTGACGCTCGAGGGTGACTTCAACTGGAAGTGCATCCAGGACAACTTCAACGAGAGCTACCACCTCCCGTTCGTCCACCCGCAGACCCTCCCGGTCATGAACGAGCACCACACCGGCTGCCAGTTCGACCTCTACGACACGGGCCACTGCCGGATGCTGATGCCCGGCGGGGGCCCCGGCCCGCAGTACACCGGCAAGCCCGACCGCACGTTCCAGGGCCTGGCTATGGAGCTGCAGTACTGGGACCTCGACCCCGAGCCGTATCGCGACGACCTGCCCGGTCTTCGCCTCGCACTGCAGCGCCGCAAGCGTGAGCTCGGCGCGTCCAAGGGGTACGACTTCTCGCAGTACTCCGACGAGCAGTTGACGGACCACTACCACTACACCGTGTTCCCGAACGTCTCGTTCTCGATGAAGCCCGACGGCTGCATCTTCCTGATGGGTCGGCCCCACCCGACCGATCCCGAGCGCTGCCTGTTCGACATGTGGTACCTCACGCTGTTCCCCGAAGGCTCCACCGAGTACTTCTCGAACTCGATGCGCGAGTGGGTGTCCATCGACCACCAGTGCGAACACCAGACCGGCAAGGTCGGCGAGGTGTCCTGCGGGCCCGGCATCGACCAGGACGTCGCCATCTGGTCCACCCAGCAGGCCGGCCTGCGTTCGCGCGGCTACCGGGGCGAGTACCTGCCCTGGCAGGAGCGCCGCATCCGGTTCTTCCACGACAACATCGACCGCCGTATCGCCGAGGCGCGGCGTGAGCGCTGACGCACCGGTCCCGATCGGGGATTGCTCCGATCTGCGCGACGGCGACATGCGGGCCTGCAAGGCCGGCGGCGTCGAGGTCGTGGTGTGCCGGGTCGGCGGTGCGCTCTTCGCGCTCGAGGACCTGTGCAGCCATGCCGACACGACGCTGTCGGACGGGTTGTTGTCGGGGTACATCGTCACCTGCCCGCTCCACGGTGCGCAGTTCGACGTGCGCGACGGCACCCATCTCGGTCCACCGGCGTGGACCGGGGTGAAGTGCTTCACGGTCACCGAAGGCCCGGAGGGTGCGGCCGTAGCTCCCGCGGTGCGGGCACCCAAGCCACCCAACGCCGGCCCGCCGGGCGGCTATTTCCAGACACGCTGACGTCGCCGCCGGGTGAGGCGGTTCACCCGTGGGCGACGGCGAGCAGCGGGGCGAGGAACCCCGGCTGCTGTGTCCACCCCGAGCCGAGCGGCAGGCCGGTTGCGAACGAGGTATCGAGCACGACCTCGTCGCAACCGGCCTGCTTCGCGTCGGCGACCTGTGCGGCGAGTTCGTCGACACCACCACGCCACGTCGGCCGCATCCCGCCGTCACCGGGGGACGGGCTCACGCCGGGCAGCGCCGGGGCGACGAACACCCGCAAGCTCAGCTCGAGAGGGCCCCGCCCGTAGTCCTCTCGCGCTCGTTCGTTGATCAACCCGATCCGCTCGACCGCCGTCGCTGCGGGCACGCCGGCCGGTTGCCAGACGTCGAACAGCCGGGCCGTGCGGCGCAGGCCGGCCTCGGACCAGAACCCGGACACGAGCGGAACCCGGCCGCGCACGGGTTTGGGGGACGCGAGCATCGGCGGAAGGTCGAACAGCCGGCCCCGGTACTGCACCGGGTCGGGGCCCCAGCAGGCCAGCAACGCCTCGGTGAGCTCCTCGGCCCAACGGCCCCGCTGCTCGAACGGGGTGCCGGTCTGCTCGTACTCGTCCCGGGACCAACCGGCCCCGAGGCCGAGTGCGACCCGCCCACCCGACAGCACGTCGAGCGTTGCGACCTGCTTGGCCAACGGCACCGGCCGGTGGTAGCCGCCGACGAGGATCGACGTGCCGATCGTGCACCGCTCGGTGACCGCGGCGACGAAGGCCAACTCCTCGAGCGGGGCAAGCACCGACTCGTACGGGGCAGGCCACGGCCGGCCCGCGATCCCGGCGTAACCCGAACGGGGCTCGAGCGGGAACAGCAGGTGCTCCTGCACCCACAGCGAGTCGAACCCGAGCCGATCGGCATCGACGGCGAAGTGGCGCACCACGCCGGCGTCGATCCCCGGCCCGAGCTGAGGGAGGCACAACCCGAGTCGCATCCGCGGATCATGCCGCGCGCGAGCCCCGACCGGGAACGTCCACTGGCGCCGTTCCCGTCGGGCGGCCTAGACCGACGCGACATGGACCTGCAGCACCTCGCCGACCGGGCCGCCATCAGCGACGTCGTCACCGCCTACGCCACCGGCATCGATCGTCGGGACTGGGCGCTCTACCGCTCGATCTTCACCGACCCGGTGCACATCGACTTCTCGTCGTTCAGCGGCGGCAGCGGCACCGAGATGGCCCGCGAGGACTGGGTGCAGCGCGTCCGCGGGCTCCAAGACGGCTTCGACGCCACCCAGCACCTGTCCACCAACCATGTCGTCACGCTCGACGCGTTCGGGCCGGATGGCCTCGCCTCCGCCGCCACCTGCGTGTCCGAGATGCACGCGCAGCACTACATCGCCGACCAGCCGGTCACGTTCTGCACCCTCGGCGGGCACTACACCAACCAGCTCGTGCGGACCCCGGACGGCTGGCGGATCCGCTCCTGCACGCTGACGGTCCGTTGGGAGACCGGCACGCGGGCGATCTTCCCCATCGCGCTCGACCGGGCCCCGAGGCGGCGGCACCTCGCACGGTCGGACTGAGTCTTGACGATCCCGGGGCCTGCCTGTCGCGAACCAGATTGACGTGGAGCCTCGGCCCGCCGATCGGTGCGCCATCGACGCGCCGCACCACCTACGAACCGAGACCTCGCGCGCCGACATCGAGCTCGAATGCCTCGAGCGGGACTGGGACCGCACTGCGCATCTGACCTTCGTGCTCCCGGCGACGATGGTCGTCCTCGCCGCCGTGATGCGACCGCCGCTCGGGCCGGCACTCGCCTGGGTCGCCTGGAGCGGGGTCGGGGGCATCGTTGCGCTCGGCTTGACCCGTCGGGTGCAGGCCCGCCACCGTGCCGGCGTACCGGCCGCACGCACGTTGGTCCTGCGGCTCGTGAGCGTGCTCGCCGGTGGCTCATCGGTCGCTGCGGCGCCGTGGCTGTTGCTGCCGGGGCGCATCGGTCTCGTCGATGCGTTCCTGCTGTGCAGCGTCCTGGCGGCCACCACGTCGGCCTACGCCACGATCTCGATCGGGAGCCCGGTCCACTTCTACGCCGCGGTCGCGCCGGCGACGCTGTCGGCGCTCGCCCGGTTCGCCTACGAGTCGCCGGACTCGGCGCTGGTCCTGCTCACCGGGACGCTCGTCTACCAGGTGAACGTCTCACTGGCCCACCATCGGGCGCATCGCAGCGTGATCGACGGGATCCGCACCGAACTCGAACTGGCCCGCAACCGCAAGCTGCTTCTCGCCGCCAACGCCGAGGCGGAACACCTCGCCACGCACGACGCGCTCACCGGTCTCGCCAACCGACGCCGCTTCACCCAGCTGGCCGAGCAGGCGCTGCCCGAGGCCGCCGACGGTCAGCTCGCGCTCCTGATCGCCGATCTCGACCACTTCAAAACCGTCAACGACACCTATGGCCACCCGGTCGGCGACGCGGTGCTGCAGCGGGCCGCCGCTGTGCTGCGCGAGCGCGTGCGGATCAGCGACGTCGTAGCCCGGCTCGGCGGCGAGGAGTTCGCCGTGCTCGCTCCCGGCTGCGATGCGGCCGGCGCGGCCGGCTTGGCCGCCTCCCTCGTCGAGGCGGTCCGCGCCACGCCGTTCGACCACGCGGATCGACCCGGTGCGGTCACCGTGTCGATCGGCGTGGCGGTGTTCGAAACCGGGACGGACCTCGGCACGCTGCTCAAGCGGGCCGACGACGCCCTCTACGCCGCCAAGACGGGCGGTCGGGACCGGTTCGTGAGCGCCTGAACCGACCGGCGCCACTCGGCGCTCAGGCGCTCAGGCGCTCAGGAGACGTCTCGGCCGAGGAACGCCATCAGCCGGGTCGACTCGTCGGCACCCTCGGGCGCGTCGCGCTTGGGCCCGAACGTCCCCGGGCCCCGCAGCATCTCGTCCATCGGGCGAACCCGGGCGAAGCAGATGGACACCAATTCGGGATCGAGGGTGACCGACAGGCCCGCCGCCCGGGCCAGGTCCCATGTGTGCGTCAACGCGTCGAGGACCAGGACCCCGACGAACTGCCCCGCCGGCATCTGACCGAACGGGGTCGCGACAACCCGGGCGAGGTTCTCCGGGGAGGCGAGGGCCGCCACCACCTCGGCCTTGGCTGCGACAAAGGCACCGGCCGGGTCGGACCCGGCCATCTCGCGCAGCGACGGCCGCGAGGCAGGCATCGCACCACCGGTGACCACCGTTCGCACGAACTGCTGCACGCCGACGACGTGCCCGACGACCTCGATCGCCTTCCAGTCCTCGCACGGAGACTGCGCGTCCCACCGGTCGACGGGGACCCGGGCCGCCACGGCCGAGAACCCGTCGAGGGCCCGCCGGTACAGCGCCACGTTCTCCTGCAACGGATCGCTCATCGCATCGCTCCCGTTCCCGGCCCGGGCGTCGCCCGGGACCGCTCGTGGACGCACACCGTAGGCAACGGTCAGGATGCCGAGGTGCAGCCCCAGCGGCCCGGACCGGCCAACGACCTGACCGACGTGCGCGGCCTCGCCGTGGGCCACCACCAGCGTCACGGCCGAGGCTGGCTCACCGGTACGACCGTCGTGGTCTGCCCGACCGGCACCACCGGCGGGGTCGACGTGCGCGGTTCGGCGCCCGGCACCCGCGAGACCGACCTCCTCGATCCGTCCAACCTCGTCCCCCACGTCGACGCGATCTGCCTGACCGGCGGCAGCGCCTACGGCCTCGCTGCGGCCCACGGGGTGCTCGGCTGGCTCGAAGCCCGCGGTCGTGGCTTCCGGGTCGGAGCCGACGAGCGCGCCGTCGTGCCGATCGTGCCCGGTGCGGTGATCTTCGACCTCGGCCGCGGCGGCGTGTTCGCCAATCGGCCCGACGCGTCGTTCGGGGCCGCCGCGGCGGCCGCCGCCCGCACCCGACCGTTCGCCCAGGGCACCGTCGGCGCCGGGACCGGTGCCGTCGCCGGCGGTCTCAAAGGCGGCATCGGGTCGGCCAGCGTCGTACTGGGTGACGGCACCACGGTCGCAGCGCTCGTCGTGTGCAACGCCGTCGGCTCCCCGATCGATCTGCGTTCGGGCCGGCCGTGGGGCGCCGACCGGCTCCTGCGCGCAGACGGTCCCCGCATCGGGCGCCCCCGGGTTGCCGAGCGCGCCGCGCTGCGCGCCGCCGCGGCCGCACCGCCGGCGCTCAACACCACGATCGGCGTGGTCGCCACCGACCTCGCGCTCGACCGGGCCGAGTGCCGCAAGCTCGCCGCCGTCGGCCACGACGGCCTGGCTCGCGCCGTGCGCCCGGCGCATGCCCTCACCGACGGCGACACGTTGTTCGGCCTCGCGACCGGGACCCGCCCGGCCCCCACCGAGAGGCCCGAGCGGGTGCGGTCGATCAACGCCGTGCTCACGGCGGCGGCCGACGTGGTCGAGCGGGCGATCGTTCGAGCGGTCCTCTCCGCCACGGGCACCGGTTCGTGGCCGTCATGGCGGGACCTGTGTCCGAGCGCGATCGGCCCGACGTGACCTCCGACCGCGACGGGACGAGGCGCGGCTGGCTCGTGCAGGTGTGTTCCGAAGGTGTCGGTCAGTAGCGTTCGGCGCCATCGGAGGGAGGGTGTTTTGGAACGCAAGAAGATGACCGTGCCGGACCTCGCCGTGCGCAAGGCGGCGGGCGAGCCACTCGTGATGGTCACCGCCTACGACGCCACGTTCGCCCGGCTGGTGGACGACGCCGGCGTCGACCTGATCCTGGTGGGCGATTCCGTCGCGACCGTCGTGCAGGGTGAGCGCACCACCCTTCCCGTCACCCTCGACGAGATGGCCTACCACACTCGCCTCGTCGCCCGGGGCCGACCTCGGGCACTCGTCGTCGGCGACCTCCCCTTCGGCTCCTACCAGACCTCACCGCATCAAGCCGTCGACTCGGCGGTCCGGCTGGTCAAGGAGGGCGCCGAGATCGTGAAGCTCGAAGGGGGCCTGCCGATGGCCGACGCGATCGACGCCATCGCCCGCGTCGACATCCCCGTGATGGCGCACCTCGGCCTCACCCCGCAGAGCTATCACCGCATGGGCGGCCATCGGGTGCAGGGCCGGGCCGAGGGCACCCAGGCCGGTGGCCGCGACCGGCTGCTCGCCGACGCGAAGGCGGTCGAAGCCGCCGGCGCGTGCGCCGTCGTGCTCGAAGGCATCCCGAGTGAGCTCGCCGCGGAGATCACCGGGCTGCTGACCGTCCCGACCATCGGCATCGGCGCCGGCCCGGCCTGCGACGGGCAGGTCCTCGTCCTGCACGACGTGCTCGGCCTGTCGGATCGCACGTTCCGCTTCGCCAAGGCCTACGCCGACCTGCGTTCGGCGGTGGTCGACGCCGTCGGGCGCTATGCCGGTGACGTGCGTACGCGGGCGTTCCCGACCGACGCCCACAGCTTCCACTGAGCCGGTGGAGCAGTTCGCCACCCCGTCGACGATGCGCGCCTGGTCGCTCGGGCAGCGCCGGGCGGGCCACCGCGTAGCCGTCGTGCCGACGATGGGCGCGCTGCACGACGGCCACCTCCACCTCGTCGACGTGGCCGGCCGGCACGCCGATCGGGTGATCGTCACGATCTTCGTGAACCCGTTGCAGTTCAACCGCCCCGATGACCTCGCGGCCTACCCGCGCACCCTCGACGACGACCTCGCGGGCTGTGCGGCAGCGGGCGCCCACGCCGTCTATCTCCCGACCGCGGCGGCGATGTACCCGGCCGGGTTCGAAACCCGGGTCGTCCCCGGCTCGCTCGCCGAGCCCATGGAGGGCGCCGGCCGGCCGGGTCATTTCGAGGGCGTCACCACGGTGGTCACGAAGCTGTTCAACGCGACCGCGCCGGACGTCGCGATCTTCGGGCAGAAGGACGCGCAGCAGCTCGCGATCGTGCGTCGCATGGCCCTCGACCTCGACACCGGCATCGAGATCGTCGGGGTGCCCACCGTGCGCGAGTCCGACGGGCTCGCCTGCTCGAGCCGGAACCGGCGGCTCACCCCGGCCGACCGGGCCGCCGCAGTCGCCGTCCCCCGAGCCCTCGCGGCCGCTGCCGCGGCGATCGCTGCCGGCGAGCGCCGCACCGCCGCCGTGCAGGCGGCCGCCGAAGCCGTCCTCACGGCCGAGACTCGGGCCCGGATCGAGTACGTGACCGTCTCGGACCCCGCCACCCTGCGCCCGGTCGAGCGGATCGTCGCCGAAGCCCTGCTGTGCGTCGCGGTGTGGTTCGGCGACGTCCGCCTCATCGACAACGCGCTCCTGGCCGCGAGCGCCTGACGTCGGCCGATCACGACCGCGGCGGCGACTCGGTGGTCGCGCGAGGCCAACCGTGGCCGTCCCAGCGCCGGATCGGCCGGGCCGGGGCCCCGGCAGCGACGCAGTGGTATGGCAACTCGCCGGTGACCACCGACCCGGCCGCGACCGCGACGTGACGGCCGATCCGGGCCCCGGGCAACACGACCGTGCCGTGACCGAGCCAGCTCCCGGACCCGATCGTCACCGGCCGTTCGGGCTGACTCTGGCGAGAGATCGGCACGTCGGGGTCCTCGTAGCCGTGGTTCTGGTCGGTGACGTACACGAAATGGCCGGTCCACACGTCGTCGCCGATGTCGATCGCGAGGTGGCCGACGATCCCGGACCCCTTGCCGATCAGGCACCGGTCGCCGATCCGCACCACGGGGTCGGTCACGCACACCTGACCGGGCACCATCCCGGCGGACAGGCTGACGTACGGCCCGATCATCGTGCCCGACCCGATGTGGATGTAGCGCTCGTTGAACAGCGTCGCGGCCGGGAAGCAGATCACCGACCCGGCGCCGAACCGGCCGAAGCGACGGCCCCGCCGGCTGTCGGGGCCGATCGCCCCGAGCTCCACCACCCCGTCCCAGGCCCAGTGCATCGCCTCACCGCCCGCCCGCTTGAGGCGGCCTCGGGTGCGGTCCCACCAGGTCGGCGGCGGCGTGGGCGGGCGATGCATCGGCGGTGACGATACGTTGCCGGCATGGGGACCAACATCCGTTACGAGGTGGCCGACCGGGTGGCCACCATCACCATCGACCGGCCCGAGCGCAAGGGTGCGATGACGTACGCCATCCTCGGCGACTTCATCGAGACGGTAGGCCATGCGAGCACCGATCCCGACGCACACGTGGTGATCCTCACCGGCACCCCCGGGTCGTTCTGCGCCGGCACCGACCTGTCCGATCTCGCCACGGTCCCCGGTGAGCAGCGCGGCCTACGAGGCACGGCGGACCAAGGCCATCGCTGGTGGCCGCTGCTCGCGTGCAGCAAGCCGACGATCTGCGCGATCGACGGCGCCGCCGTTGGCATGGGCGCCGAGTTCACCTCGCAGTGCGACCTGCGCCTGGCCAGCACCCGGGCCCGGTTCGCCTGGAACTTCGTGCACCGCGGCCTTGTACCCGACACCGGTGCCGGCACCTGGCTGCTGCCCCGCCTGATCGGCGTCCAGCATGCGTTCCGGCTGCTCTACAGCGGCGAGTTCCTCCCCGCCGACGAAGCCAAAGCGATCGGATACGTCCTCGACGTCGTCGAACCCGACCGCCTCGCCGACGCTGCGCAGGACCTGGCGCGACGGTTGCTCGCCGGCTCCCCGTTCAGCCAGACGCGCATCAAGACGCTCGTCTACCAGGCGCTCGCCGGCGAGGTGTCCGACCACCTCGGCCGGCACACGAACGCGATGGCCGAGTGCTTCCGCTCCGACGACCACCGCGAGGGCGTGGCGTCGTTCCTCGAGCGGCGCCCCGCCAACTTCACCGGGCGCTGAAGGGCCACGCAGCGATGGAGCCCGTGGTCGACACCCCGGCCGGCGTCGTGCGCGGTCACGTCGGCGCCGACGGGATCGCCCGGTTCCTCGGCATCCCCTATGCCCGGGCCGGCCGGTTCGAACCCCCGGGACCGGCGGTCCCCTGGGTCGGCGAACGCGACGCCACCACGCCCGGTCCGCAGGCGCCACAGCGGCCCGGCATGCTCGATCAGGTGATCGGTACGGCCGCCTGGCCGATGCACGAGGACTGCCTGGTGCTCAACGTCCACACCCCGGCCTGCGACGGCGCCCGACGGCCCGTCGTCGTGTGGATCCACGGCGGGGCGTTCACCAACGGGTGCGGATCGGCTCCCTGGTTCGACGGTGCGGCGTTCGCCCGCAACGGCGACGTGGTCGTCGTCAGCGTCCACTATCGCCTGGGGCTGTTGGGGTTCTTCCACCTTGCCGACCTCGGAGGCGAGCGGTACGCCGCGTCGGGGAATCTCGGTCTGCTCGACCAGATCGCTGCGCTGCGGTGGATCCGAGCGGCGATCGCCGGATTCGGCGGCGACCCGGACAACGTGACGGCGTTCGGCGAATCCGCGGGCGGCGCGAGCGTGCTGTCGTTGCTGGCCGCACCCGCCGCCGACGGGTTGATCCACCGCGCCGTCGCCCAGAGCCCGTCGTTCGGGCAGCTGCGCAGCCGGGACCGGGGCGACGAGACCGCCCGGCTCGCCCTCGAGCGGCTCGGCGTCGGCGTCGACGAGCTCCACCGGTTGCACGACCTGCCGCTCGAGGCCCTGCTTGACGCCACGGTCGCGCTGTGGAGCGGTGCCGGGTTCGACGCCTTCGGCACCACCGTCGACGATCACGTGCTCTCGGACGATCCCACCGTCGTGCTCGCCCGGGGTCGGGCCGGGCACGTGCCGCTGCTCGTCGGTGCCAACCGCGACGAGATGCACCTGTTCTTCATGCTCCAGGCCGACCTCGTCTCGATGGATCGCGACGGCCTGCTCCGCCGGGCCGGGGAGCTGCTGGGCGCTGCGGCGGCGACCGTCGTCGAGCGGTACGAGGCGGCGCGCCCCGGCGCCACCCCGGTGCAGCTCGCCTCGTGGATCACAGGCGACCACACCTTCCGCCTGCCCGGCCTGCGCCTCGCCGACGCCCGCCATGCGCTCGGCCATGCGAGCTGGGTGTACCTGCTGACGTGGCCCACCCCGGCCTTCGGCGGGATCTTCGGCGCCTGCCACGGGCTCGACCTGCCGTTCGTGTTCCACAACCTCGACCAGCCCGGCGTGGCGCTGTTCACCGGTGACGGCCCCGAGCGGGCCGGTCTCGCCGACGACATGCACGGCGCTTGGCTCCGGTTCGCCCGGACCGGCGACCCGGGCTGGTCCCCGTACGATCCGGTCCGCCGGCCGACGATGGTGTTCGACGCCCCGTCGGGCGAACACGACGATCCCGACGGTGCCGTCCGGCGGGCCTGGGAGGGAGTCGCATGACCAGAGCACTGGTGCTCACCAAGGGCCACCCCTTCGACGGCCCGACCTTCGAGGCGATGTGGGATTCGCTCGCCGAGCGCGGCATCAGCTGGGAGCACGTCGAGCACCCCGACGGCGAAGCCCGGCTGCACCCCGACCGCCTCGACGCCGACGTGCTGGTGCTCTACGACATGCCCGGGATCGGGTTCCGCCGGCCGGGCTTGCCCGTGTTCGCCGAACCGCCCGCCGAGGTGGTCGAGGGGTTCGGTGCGCTCACGGACGCAGGGGTGCCGATCCTCGCCCTCCATCATGCGATCGCCGGCTGGCCCGCCTGGCCGGGCTACGCCGAGCTGATCGGTGGCCGGTTCCATTACGTGGCGTCGAGCCTGCGGGAAACCGACTGGCCCGATTCCGGGTACCGCCACGACGTCCACCAGACCCTCACCGTCGTCGAGCCCGCCCATCCGGTCTGCGCCGGCCTGCCGGCGTCGTTCGAGCTCGCCGACGAGACCTATCAGTGCCCGGTGTTCGAGGCGGACGTGACACCGCTGCTGCGCACCGACGCGCCCCGCGGCAGCGACGAGCACTACTCGGCAACGCTTGCGATCACCGGCCGGATGTACGAGCGCGAGGGCTGGTCGCATCCGGCCGGGTCGAACCTCGCCGCATGGGTCAAGCCGGCCGGTCGCTCGACGCTCGTCTACGTCCAGCCCGGGGACGGCCCGGTGGCGTACGGCGACGCCAACTACCGGCGCCTGCTCGCCAACGCGGTCACCTGGCTGGCGACCACCCGGCCCTGAGCGCTCAGCGTCCCTTCCAATCCGGCGGCCGCTTCTCGGCGAACGCTCGCGGTCCCTCGACGAAGTCCTCCGAGCGCACCATGTCGGCGACCGCGGGGTAGCTCGCCGCCATCGCGGCCTGTACCCCGGCATGCTCGAGGCCCTGGAGCACCGCCTGCTTGGACGCTCGCACCGACATCGGCGACGCCTCGAGGATCTGCGCGGCCCAACGGCGGGCGCCGACCACCGCGTCGCCCCGTGGCACCACTTCGTTCACGAACCCGAGTTGCAGACCTTCCGCAGCGCTCACCCGGCGACCGGTGAGGATCATGCCGAGCGCTTGCTTCTCCCCGATCACCCGCGGCAGCCGGTGGACGCCGCCGGCGAGCGCGGCGAGCCCGACGCGCACCTCGGGCAGTGCGAACACCGCGTTCTCGGCAGCGACGATGATGTCGCACGCCAACGCGATCTCGAACCCGCCGCCCATGGCGATCCCGTTGACCGCAGCGATGACCGGCTTGTTCAGGTCGAATCGGCTCGTGATCCCCCCGAACCCGGCGCTCGGCTGGCCCCGGCGATCCCCGCCCGAGGCCTGGTACTTGAGATCGTTGCCGGCGCTGAAGGCGCGATCACCGGCTCCGGTGATGATCGCCACCCAGAGCTCGGGGTCGGCGGCGAAGTCGTCGAACACCCCGGCCAGCTCGGCGTTGCCCGCCGGGTGGAGCGCGTTCATCACCTCGGGCCGGTCGATGGTGACGATCAGGAGGCGGCCGTCGGTCTCGGTCTGGCAGAACTGTCCCATGCCCCGGGACCGTACCGGGGCCCGGGTGCGCTCAGCGGCCGAGGAGACGGGCGACCGCGTCGACGGCGAGTTCGTAGCCGTGCATGCCGAGGCCCACGATCGAGCCCTTCGCCACCGGCGACACCACGCTCGTGTGGCGCCATGCCTCCCGGGCGTTCGGGTTGGAGATGTGCACCTCGATCACGGGGCCGTTGAACGCTGCGAGCGCGTCGTGGAGCGCCCAGGAGTAATGGGTGAACGCGCCCGGGTTCACGATGATCGCTGCGCACCGGGCGCGCGCGGCGTGAACGGTCTCCACGGCGACGCCCTCGTGGTTGGTCTGCACCGCCTCGACGGCGAGCCCGTGACGCTCGGCGGCGGCCACGGTGGCGGCCACGTAGTCCTCGACGGTCGCCGTGCCGTAGATGTGTGGTTCGCGATGGCCGAGCAGATTCAGGTTCGGCCCCTGCAGGAGCAGGATCAGCGGCACGTCGGGCAGGAACCCGCCGAGGCCGACGTCGCCCCCGGCGTGACCGGTGCTCATCGGCTCCGTCCCATCCGCTCGAGCGCCTCGCGCACCGCCGCCTCGGGCACGCCGCTGACCGGCTCCACCCCGGCCGGGCCGTCGAGCACGAAGGTGAGCCCGTCGATCGCCTTCTTGTCCCGTCCCATGAGCGTCACCAGCTCGTCGTGGTCGTAGCCCGCGGGGAGGTGGGCCGTCAGGTCGTAACTGCGCACCACGGATTCGTGCTCGGCCACCCGCTCGTCGTCGATGCGGCCCAGCACCCGTGCGAGGTGGGCGGCGTACACGAGTCCGATCGCCACCGCCTCACCGTGACGAAGGTCGTGGTGCCCGGCGATCTCCAGCGCGTGCCCGAGCGTGTGCCCGTAGTTCAGGATCGCCCGGCGGCCTCCTTCGCGCTCGTCGCCGGCGACCACCTCCGCTTTGATCTCGACGCACCGGGCGATGCGCTCGGCGAGGGGCAGGGCGAGCAGGTCGTCACCCGTGAGGAAGTGGTACTTCGCCATCTCCCCCACGCCGCACGCCCATTCACGCGGTGGCAAGGTCGCGAGCACCTCGGTGTCGCACAGCACGGCGGCCGGCTGCCAGAACGCGCCGACGAGGTTCTTGCCCTCGGGCAGGTTGACCCCGGTCTTGCCGCCGATCGCCGCGTCGACCATGCCGAGCAGCGTCGTCGGCACGTGCACGACCGCGATGCCCCGGTGGTAGGAGGCGGCGGCGAACCCGGCGACATCGGTGACGAGCCCTCCGCCGAGACCGACCACGACGTCGCCCCGGGTCAGTCCGGCCCGGGCCATCGCCCGGCAGACGACCTCGATCGTGGACAGGGACTTGTGCTCCTCGCCGTCGCCGACCGTGACCACCGTCGTCGGCCGACCGGCATCGACGGTGACGGGGATCCCCGCCTGGGTCACGACGGCGACCCGTTTGGCCCCGGCCGGCACCACCGCGGCGAGCTCGTGGCGCGCGCCCGGCCCTACGAGCACCGGGTAGCTGCGCTCCCCGAGCGCGACGGTGACGGTGCGCAGGCCGGTCACGACAGGATCGCCTCCACCACCTCGTCGACGTCGAGGTCGTCGACGTCGACGGCGGCGTCGGCCACCTCGGCGTACCAGGCCTCGCGCGTTGCGGCGAGCCGCCCGAGGTTGCCGACCGGGTCGCCGTCGAGCAGCGGCCGGTCGGTGACGTCACGCAGCCGCTCGGCGAGCGTGTCGGGGCGGGCCCGCAACCACACGACGACACCCCGCCCGTTGCGCAGCAACGCCCGGTTGCCCTCGCTGACCACGATCCCGCCCCCGCAGCCGATCACGCCGGGCGCAAAGGTGCGCAGTGCGGCGTCGAGCACGACGCCCTCGGCGTTGCGGAACTCGGTCTCGCCGCGCTCACGGAAGAACTCCCGCACGCTGCACCGCGCGCCGATCTCGATCAGCTCGTCGGTGTCGGCGTAGTCCCGCCCGAGGCGGTCGGCGAGCGCCCGCCCGACGGTCGACTTGCCGGCGCCCATCATGCCGACGAGCACCACGTGACGGTCCGGGTCGATCATGCCGGGCGGTGCTGGTCGGCCAGACCGGCGACGAAGGCTTCGGCGTTGCGCACGAACTCGGCGAGCGAGTCGCCGCCGAATTTCCGTTGCGCCTCGGTGGCGAGCACGAGCGCGACCATCGTCTCGGCCACGACTCCCATCGCCGGCACCGCCGTGACGTCGGTGCGCTCCTTGAACGACACCGTCTCGGCTTTGGTGACGACGTCGACGGTCTTCAGCGTCGGCCGGTTCAGCGTGGCGAGCGGCTTCATCGCGGCGCGCACGACGATCGGCTCCCCGGTGGACATCCCGCCCTCGGTCCCGCCGGCGAGCGACGACTCCCGCCGGTATGCGCCTGCTGCGTCGTCCCAGACGATCGGGTCGTGGGCCTCGCTCCCCCGGCGGGCCGCAACCTCGAACCCGTCGCCGATCTCGACGCCCTTGACCGCCTGGATCGACAGGACGGCCTGGGCGAGCAGGCCGTCGAGCTTGCGGTCCCAGTGAACGTGGCTGCCGAGGCCGACGGGCACGCCGTACGCGAGGACCTCGACGATGCCGCCGAGCGAGTCGCCGACTTTCGCCGCGGCCTCCACCTCGGCGATCATCGCCTCCTCGGCGGCCTTGTCGAAGCAGCGCACCGGGGACTCGTCGACGGCGCCGAGATCCTCGGCGGTCGGTCGGGCGGTGGCCTTCGAGCGGGCCGGACCCATCTGCACCACGTGACTGACGATCGACACCCCGATCGCGGCGACGAGCTTCTTGGCGAGCGTGCCGGCGGCGACCCGCGCTGCGGTCTCCCGGGCGCTGGCCCGCTCGAGCACGTCGCGAGCGTCGTCGAACCCGTACTTCTGCATGCCGGCGAGGTCGGCGTGCCCGGGCCGCACCTGGGTGAGCGGGGTGGCGGTCCGCCCCGGAGCCGGCGACATCTCGGCGTGCCACTTGTCGGAGCGGAACCATTCGGTGTTCTTGATCTCGATCGCGACGGGCGAGCCGAGCGTGCGGCCGTGGCGGACGCCTCCGACCAGCGTCACCTCGTCGGCTTCGAACCGCATCCGGGGCCCGCGGCCGTAGCCGAGGCGTCGCCGGGCCAGCTCGCCCTGCACCTCCTCGACGGTGATCGGCATCCCGGCCGGGAGCCCTTCGACGATCACGACGAGGGCCTGCCCGTGGGACTCACCGGCGGTCAGGTAGCGCAGCATCGGCGCAAGGCTAACCGGCACCCCGGCCCGGCTCCCGGCCGGCCTCGCCCTCGTGCGGGATAGGGTCCGCCGCATGGGGGATCCTGGATCGATCGAGGCGCGTCACGACCGCGCCCTGGAAGTGTTCGACCGCTTCAACGCCGGCTCGGTCGACGCCGAGCGGGCGGCTCGGGCGATGGAGCGGCGCCTCGGTGCGCTCGGCACGTTCGCGGTCGAGTTCATCATGGGCGACCTGTGGTCGCGCCCGCAGCTGTCCCGGCGCGATCGCAGCCTGGTCGTGGTGTCGGTGCTGATGGCCCAGGCCCGTGACGAGGAACTCGAGGCCCACATCGGCATCGGCCTCAACCACGGCCTCACCCGCACCGAGGTCGACGAGCTGCTCCTGCAGGTTGCCGCCTACGCGGGCTACCCGGCGGCGATGGCGTCGTCCCGGCGGGTCGACGCCGTGTGGAAGCGGCTCGACGGCACCGACCGCGTGGAGGGCCGCGCGCCGGCGACCCGCAAGAGCGACGACCAGCGCCGCGCCGACGGGGCGGACGTGTTCCGGACCCTCAGCGGGCGGGCCGACCTGGGCGCCGACGCCGTCGCTGCGCTGCTCGACGGTGCGCTGGCCGACGTCGGCGATCTCGCCCTGCGCTTCGCGTTCGGGGAGGTGTGGAGCCGATCCGAGCTCAGCCGCCGCGATCGGAGCCTGTCGGTGATCGCGATCCTCGGGGCGCTCGGCGCCGAGGCCGAGTTGTCCTTCCATGCGCCGGGAGGCATCCGCCACGGGCTCACGCCGACCGAGGTCGACGAGGTGTTCGTCCAACTGATCGGCTACGCCGGGTTCCCGCGGGCGGTGTCGGGGCTGCGGGCCGCCCGGGCCGCGATCGCCCGGATGCCCGCCGGCTCCTGAACGAAGCGGTCCAACGGGCCGGGCGCGCCGAACAGGTAGCCCTGCACCAGATCGACCCCGAGCTCAGCCAGGACCGTCGCGTCCTCGGGATACTCGACCCCCTCGGCCACCAGCCCGCTCTCGAGCGACTGCGCGACGCGGACCAGACGGCGCAACCACGCCAACCGGTGCGGGTCCGAGCCGACCCCCCGCACGTAGGCCCGGTCGATCTTGACGATCTCCGGTTCGAGGATCACCAGGCTCTCGAGGCAGGTGCGCCCGAACCCGATGTCGTCGATCGCAATCGACAGGCCGAGTCCGCGCAGCTGGCGGACCCGCGGCAGCAAGTAGCCCGGGTCGCCGAGGATCTGCTGCTCGCTGAGCTCGAGGCAGGTCCGCCGACCGGCCACCTCGCTGGCGAGCCGCTCGAAGTCGCCCGGGCGGATCTTGAGCAGGGTGGACGGGTACACGTTGACGTGCACGTCCAGTTCCGCCGGAAGCTCGGCGGCGGCCCGCAGGCACCTTCGCAGGCACCGCTCGTCGAGCAGGGTCAGCACCCCTTCCTCGACTGCGACCTGGAAAAAGGTCGCCGGCTCGAGCCCCGACGGCAAGGCGCTGCGGCTGAGCAACTCGACGCCGACCACCGACCGGTCGGCGAGGCGCACCACCGGTTGCCCGACCACGGTGAGGGCCTGCTCATTGTGGAGGAGCTCGATCAGGTCGCGGGTGATGCCGGACCCGGCCGGCGTCACCGACCCTGCGGCCGAGGCGTTGCTGACGCGGTTCTTGCCCTTCACCTTGGAATGCCGCAGCGCGAAGCGCGCCCGGGCCATCAGGTCCTCGAGGCTGCGCACCTCGGGGTCGGCGACGGCGATCGCTACCGACACCGTCGTGCGGATCTCCACGATCGTCGACGCCACCGGCCGGGCGGCCACCGCGAGCCGCAGACGCTCGGCGACCTGGGCCGCCTCGGCCTCGTTCGCGCCAGGAAGGAGCGCGACGAACTCGTCGCCGCCGACCCGGGCCACGACGTCCTCGGGCCGCAGCGCGTCCCGCAACCGCCCGGCGACCGTGGCCAGCACCGCGTCCCCGGCACCGTGACCGAGCCGGTCGTTGACCTGCTTGAAGTCGTCGCAGTCGATCATCAGCGTCGCCAGCGGGACCCCGGTGCGCCGGAACCGGTCGAGCTCGCCCTCGAGCTGCTGCTCGAGGCCACGCCGGTTCAGCACGCCGGTGAGCGGATCCGTGGCCGCCAGTTCGTGGAGCCGCTGTTCGGCTCGGACACGCTCGCTCACGTCGATGTGAAGGACCACCGCTTCGCCGAACCCGGCGGGTAGGCACTGCAGGAGGAACCACGACGTACCGTCAGGGCCGTCGTAGGGGTAGGCGAACTGGTAGCGCTCCAGCTCGCCGGCCAACACCGCCCGGATGCCCTCCACGACGGGCGCCGCGCTCGGCTCGTTTGCGCACGCCTCGAAGTAATTCGCGCCCGCCCCCGTGCGGGCCGGGTCACCCCCGGCCTGGGCTCCGAACCGTTCCCAGGACGAGTTGGTGAGCCGGATCGTGCCGTCGGCGCCGACGAAAGCCATACGGGCGGGCACGGCATCGATCGCCCGCCGGGCGAGTTCGTGGTGACGCTTCGCGACCTCGACGTGCAGGAACACCACGACGATCCCGCCGCCACGCTCGGGCCCGGCGGCCACGATCCGCACGACCATCGGGCCGTGCGCGGTGTCCAGCCAGCACTCGCCCACCGACAGGCCGGCCGCAACGGCGTCGATCGTGTCGAGGAACGCCGCCGTGTGCGCGCCGCTCAGCGCCTCGCGGATCGGCCGGCCGACGTGGTCGATACCGAGGCCGAGCACCGCCGGAGCCGTGCTCGAGAAGCGGCGGATCCGCAGCTCGGCATCGAGCTGCAGCATGCCGGCGTCGGTCGCCTCGAGGAGGTGGTCGATGTCGGCGTGCAGTTCTTCGAGCGCCACGATCTTGGCCCGGTGCTCGGCGTCGACGAGGCGGAGCTCCTGGTTGACGCCCTCGAGCTCACGGTTCGACGCCAGCAGTTCCTCGTTCGCAGCGTGCAGGGCGTCGTTGACCGCGGCCAAGCGGTCGGCGAGGGCCGCGCCGAGCGCACGTTCGCGCGCGAGTTCCTCGGCGAGCGCCGTGGGCCCGACCGGACCGGCGCCGGGTCGGCCGGACGAGCCGCTCGGCCCCGGTTCGAACACGATGACGACCGCGCCCCGGTCGCCGGTCGGCAACAGGCGCAGCGTCCACGACCCGCCCGCAAGATCCACCTCGCCCGAGGTTGCGGACCGGCCGTCCCGCAGCGTCGAGGCGACCTCCTCGGTCACCCGGTTCGCGAGCGACCTCGGCAGGACCGTGCGCACGTCGAGCCCGGGCTGGGCGAGCCACGGCCACGGCAGCTGGTCACGCTCACCGATCGAGCCGACGACCCGGCACCCCCCGTCCACGACCACGGCCGCAGGGGCGTAGCGCAGGGCCAGGATCGTCCCAGCATCGGTCGCTGCGCCCGCCGGACGGCTCGGATCCGGCACCACCGGCCGCTGGGCCACCGTTGGCCGGAGCCCACCCGGTGGCCGGCCGGCGCGGTCGACGGCGACGAGGTCGGTGCGCCGGTACAGGCGGCGCCGGGCGTCGAGCGGCGTCAATCCCTCGACGGGCGTGGCCGGCCCCTCGCTCGCCCCGAGCAGCAGTGCGCCGCCGGTCCGCAAGCCGCGCTGGAGTGCGCCGAGCACCTGCGTCTGCAGGTGCGGTTCGAGGTAGATGAGCAGGTTGCGGCAGCTCACGAGGTCGAGCTGCGTGAAGGGCGCATCGCGGGTGACGTCATGTTCGGCGAACAGCACGACGCCGCGCAGGCTCCGTTCCATCTCGACGTCGGCGCCGAGGTCCCGCACGAAACGCCGGTAGCGGACATCGGGGAGGTCGTCGAGCAGGTGCCGGGGATAGCGGGCCCGCGAGGCTCGCTCCAGCGCCGTGCGGTCGATATCGGTGGCCAGCACCTTCAACTCGACACCGGTGCGGCCCTGGCGGTCGAGCTCGTCGAGGAACAGCATGGCGACGGAGTACGCCTCCTCGCCGGTCGAGCAGGCGGGCACCCAGACCCGCAGCGGTTCCCGGTCCGTTGCATTCGCAACCAACGGCACGACGACGTGCTCGCGCAGTGCGTCGAAGACCTCCGGGTCGCGGAACACCGTCGTGGTGCCGATCAGCAGTTCCCGGTAGAGCAGCTCGAGTTCGCCGGGCCGACCACCGAGCGACGCCGCGTAGTCCGCCAACGACTCGACCCCGAGCACGGCCATCCGGCGCGCCGTGCGGCGCAGCAGCGGTTCGCTGCGGTAACTGGCGAAGTCGACGCCGGTCGCCGCCCGTAGGTGTCGGACGATCTCGGCGAAGGGTTCCTCGTCCGCCGACGGCAAGGTTGCGGCGGCTTCCGCGTCGCGGCCGACCGTGCGCAGGACGGCCTCGGCCAGCGACCCGGCGGGCGCGACGAGATCGGCCAGCCCGGTGCCGATCGCATGCCGGGGCATACCGGCGAACCGGGCGAACGCGGGATCCTCGACGGCGACGAGCCCGCCCGCTTCCTTCACGGCCCAGATCCCCCTCGACCCGTCCGCACCGGAGCCTGAGAGCACGACCGCCACCGACCGGTCCCCCCACGCTCGGGCCACGGCATCGAAGAACCGGTCGACCGGGAACGCGAACGGGCCCTCGCCGTTGCGGCCCCCGAGTGCGAAGGTGCCGTCCCGGAACGACACGCTGCGCTGCGTGGGTGACACGTACACGTGGCCCGCAAGCGGGATCGCCCCCTCGACCGCCGGCTCGACCGTCCACGACGTGCGCCTCGCCAGCAGCTCGACCAGCGCCCCCGTCGAATCGTCGCCCTGGCGCTGGGCGACCACGACCGCGGCATCCGCTCCCGGCCGGAGCCGGCCGACGAAGTGCTCGAGCGCCTCGAGGCCTCCGGCGGACGCGCCCACACCCACCAGCCAGCCGGCGGGCTTGCGTGCGGCCGCTCGAACGGTCACTGTCGTGGTCTGCGGCATCCCAAGTACGAATTGTAGATCGTCCGACTCGCTCAGGCGTCGATTGACCACCGGAGGTGTTTGATTATGCCCACCGACGACACCGACCCAGCGGAGGCGACGGACTTCGATCCCGTCTCGCCGGCGGTCCTGGAGGACCCCGCCCCTGCGTACGCGCAACTGCGGGACCGGTGCCCCCTGCACCGCGGTGACTCGCTCAGCACCACCGTGTGGACGGTCAGCCGGACCGAGGACGTGCTCGGCATCCTGACCGATCACACCACCTGGTCGAACCGCTTCGGGCCGGGGGTCGGCTACTCGAACCCGGCGGTCAAGGGCGACATGCAGCACGACGACCCGCCCGAACACACCGAGCGGCGCCGCTTCGCACGCGAGTGGTTCCGGCCGGCCGCCGTCGCTGCGCACGAGCCGACGTTGCGCGCCCTGGCGCAGGACCTCGTCGACGACCTGGCGCCCGCGGGCCGGGCCGATCTGCACGAGTCCTACGCCTTCGCGCTGCCGGTGCTGGCGTTCTGCGGGGTGATGGGCCTGCCCGTTGCCGACCGGTTCCGGCTCAAGGGCTGGGCGGATGCGCTGGTGCTCGGGATGACCTACCCGGACCGAGCCGTCCAGGCCCGCCGGGAGCTGATCGCCTACGCGCTCGAGGCCGTGCGCGACCGCAGGACCGCTGATCGGGAGGGGCGGCCGGTACCCGGCGGCCTGCTGTCGCATCTGGCGCTCGGCGCCTACGGCGACGACCTGATGCCCGAGGCCGAGGTGGCCAACGCCTGCCTGCAGTTGCTCGTCGCCGGCCACGAGACGACGACGTCGCTGATCACCAACGCCCTGTGGCGGCTGCTCGATCCGCGGGAGCGTTGGGAGCGGCTGGTGGCCGAGCCGGCACTGGCCGCGAACGTCGTCGAGGAGAGCCTCCGGTTCGATCCGCCCGTGCTGTCGTTGTGCCGGACCAACAACGTGCCCGTCGAGTTGCACGGCGAGCAACTGCCGACCGATGCGAAGGTGATGGTGCTCTACGCGTCACCCAACCGGGACGCTGCGCTGTTCCCCGCTCCGGACGAGTTCGTTCTCGATCGCCCCCTGCACGAGAGCCGGCGCCATTTCAGCTTCGGCAAGGGGATCCACCATTGTCTCGGCGCCGACCTCGCCCGGCTGACCGCCCGGGTGGCACTCGAGGTGCTGGTGGACCGGCTGCCCTCGCTCCGGCTCGACGGCCGTCCGGAGCGGATCGCCGCCCCGTTCCTGTGGGGCCGGCGCACGCTCCCCGCCGCCTGGGAACTCCCGATCGCCTGAACCGCTCCGGAGGCGAACCCCAGGACTACGATGTTGGCCGTGCGCGTCCGCCGGCCGAACGCCCGTCCCTTCGTCGCCGCTGTCGCCGTGGCCGTGCTGGCCGGGTGCGGCACGGCGGCGGGCGCGGGCTCGACGCCGGTCAGTGCGGTCGAGGCCACCTCGGCCGCCACGACCGCATCGGGATCCACCACCACGCCGCCGGTGACCGGTCCAGCCGAGGCCCCGATCCCGAAGGTGGCGCTCGAGCGCACGCTCGTCATCGGCCACAAAGGGCCTGACGTGACACGGCTGCAGGAGCGACTGAACGCGCTGAAGTTCGACGTCGGCCGGCCCGACGGGTTCTTCGGTCAGAAGACCCAATGGGCGGTCTGGGCCTACCAGGCCTTGATCGTCGGCCTGCGCGGCCGGGCGGTCAACGGCATGGTCAGTCCGCAGTTGTGGGACCGGATGCAAGAGCCGCTCGGCCTCGTGCCGCAGCGCAGCCACGCCACCCCCAACCGGGTGGAGGTGTTCCTGCCGGCGCAGGCCGCAGTGTTCTACGAGAACAACGCCGTCCGGGTGGTCACCCACATCTCCTCGGGCAGCGGCCAGGAGTGGTGCGCGCAGCCGACCGTGGTGAAGCCCTACCAGATGGCCACCACGACGACGTTGCCGGCGGGCAAGCGCCTGCGGCGCCAGTGCGGCCACTCCATCACCCCGGGCGGCGCCTACACGATCTACCGCAAGGAGCCGGACTGGTGGGACATCCCGCTCGGCCGGGTCTTCAACCCGCTGTACTTCAACCGGGGCATCGCCATCCACGGCTTCGAGGAGGTTCCCCGCACGGCGGCCTCCCACGGCTGCGTCCGGATCCCGATGCACGTGAGCGAGTACGTGTACGACATCTACTCGTCGGGCGACGCCGTGTTCGTCTTCGACGGCGAGCAGGAACCGGAGTTCTACGGCGCACAACCACCGCCCGAGGACACCCCGGACCCGCTCGACGTAGGCGACGACGTCTGGCCCCCGGTGCCGGCGGCCGAGCGGGCGGCGGGCGAGAAGGCCCTGGCCGAGAAGGCCGGGGACAAGCCGGGCGACGACAAGCCGTCGACCACGGCCGGGCGCACGACGTCGTCCACCCGACCCTGAGGGCTCGCTGCTTGCGGTGCCGGGGTTACGCTTCGGTACGGTGAGCGGCTGGGTTAGCCCGAGGAGGAATCCATGAAGGTTCCGGTGTCCGGATCGGATGGCGTGCTGGTGCTCACCGAGGCCGGGCCTCGCCTCCTCGGCGCACGGTGCACCCGTTGCGGTAACCATGTGTTCCCCGTCCAGAGCGGCTGCCCGAAGTGCACCGGCGACCAGATGGAGACCGTCGAGCTCGGCACCCGCGGGACGCTCTGGGCGTGGACGGTGCAGGGGTTCCCACCCAAGGCGCCGCCTTTCATCGGCGAGACCGACCCCAAGAAGTTCCGGCCGTACGGCGTCGGCTACGTCGAGCTGCCGGGTCAGGTGAAGGTCGAGGCCCGCCTCACCGAGGCCGACCCCGCCAAGCTCACCGCCGGCATGGCCATGGAGTTGGTCCTCGACACCCTCTCGACCGACGCCGAGGGCAACGAAGTCGTCACGTTCGCGTTCGCACCCATCGCCGGCTGATCCCGGCACCCACCACAGGAGAACACCACCATGAGCGATGACGTCGCCATCGTCGGGATCGGCATCCACCGCTTCGGTCGCACCGAAGGCGTGTCCGGGCAGGACCAGGGGGTGATCGCCGTGCGGCGAGCCCTCGCCGACGCCGGGGTCGGATGGGAAGAAATGCAGTTCGCATTCGGCGGTTCGGCCGCAGCCGGCGCGGCCGACACGATGGTCTCGAAGCTCGGCCTGACCGGCTTGCAGTTCATCAACGTGGCCAACGGCTGCGCCACCGGCGGCTCGGCGCTGTTCAGCGCCTACTCGACGATCCGCTCGGGCCTGTACGACATCGGGATCGCGGTCGGCTTCGACAAGCACGAGCGCGGCGCGTTCCGGGTGGGTGGCACCAACTGGTACGGCGCGTCCGGCCTGGCGCTCACGACGCAGTTCTTCGGGATGAAGATCAACCGGTACATGGAGCAGTACGGGATCTCCGAGAACACGCTGGCGAAGGTGGCGGCCAAGGCGAGCCGCAACGGGGCGATGAACCCGATGGCGTGGCGCTCCAAGCCGCTGTCGGAGGAAGAGATCCTCAACTCGCCGATGCTGTCGTACCCCTTGACGCAGTACATGTTCTGCTCCCCGGCCGAGGGTGGCGTGGCCCTCGTGCTGTGTCGGGCCGACATCGCCCATCGCTACAGCGACAAGCCGATCTTCCTGAAGGCGGCCGCCGTGAAGTCCCGCCGGTTCGGCAGCTTCGAGGTGCTCGCCCCGTCGTTGTCGATCGAGTACGGCGTCGGGCCGACGGTCGACGCGTCGAAGGCGGCGTTCGAGATGGCCGGGATCGGGCCGGAGGACGTCGACCTCGCCCAGCTGCAGGACACCGAGGCCGGCGCCGAGGTGATGCACATGGCGGAGAACGGGTTCTGCGCCGACGGCGACCAGGAGCTGATGATCCAGTCCGGCGAGACCGAGATCGGTGGCCGCCTGCCGGTCAACACCGACGGTGGTTGCATCGCCAACGGTGAGCCGATCGGGGCGTCCGGCCTGCGCCAGGTGTACGAGAACGTGCTCCAGCTCCGGGGCGACGCCGGCAACCGTCAGGTGCCGAACAACCCGAAGGTCGCCTACACGCACGTCTACGGCGCGCCGGGCATCTCGGGCGTCACGATCCTGGCCCGCTGAGCCCGGCCGTGCGGGTCCCGGTCCTCGACGAGGCCACCGGCGTGGCGAGCGCGCTGGCGGACAACCACGCCGCGGCCTGGGCCGCCGCCGAGCCTCGCCTGCTCGAGCTCGCCCGGCTGCGCATCGCCCAGCTCCTCGGCCACCCCGACGAGCTGGCCGGTCGCACCGTGGGCGCCGCGGGGCCGGTCCTCGACGAGGACGCGGTCACGGCGCTGGCGTCGTGGCCCTCGTCGGGTCTTTTCGACGGCCGGGACCGAGCGGTGCTCGCCTTCGTCGAGCAGTACGTGCTCGACGTCGCGACGGTCACCGACGAGCAGGTCGCATCGCTCGTCGAGCACCTCGGAGCTCCCGGCGTGAGCGATTTCGTGCACGGCGTGCTCGTCGTCGAGCAGCGCATGCGCCTCACCCTTGCCTGGCAACGACTCGGTCTGGAGGCCACCGCATGACCGTCCGCTCGCACCGGATCCCTCCGGCCACCCCGGGCGCGGTGCCGCTACGGCGGGCGCTGCGGGACTGGCAGGCCGCCGTGGTCCGCCTCGACGCCGTCGACCCGGTCACCACCGAGTTGGTGCGGCTGCGCTGCGCGTCGCACCACGACTGCCGAACCTGACTGTCGGTGCGCCTGGCGGTCGCCAGGCACGACGGTCTCGACGAGACGATGGTCGCCAAGGTCGACCGGTGGCGCACGAGCGACCTGCCCGACGCGCACAAGGCGGCGATCGAGCTGGCCGAGTGGCTGATGACCCAGCCCGGACAGATTCCTGACGAGCTGGTCGCCCGGCTCCGGGCGCACTTCAGCGACGCCCAGCTCGTCGAGTTGACCGTCGACGTCATGAAGTGGAACTACCAAAAGGTGACCGTGGCCCTCGGCACCGACGACGAGGTGCGGCCCGGCGAGCTCGTCGACCTGATCTTCGACGAGCAGGGGCACTGGGTCCGCCCGAGCTGACCCGCCAACGCCTCACCGCCCGATGGTGACCGCCGTTTCCGGGACACGGTCCCGGCGTGGCAGGCTCGCCCGATGGATCCCACGCCTGACGTGCTGCGCGACCTCCACCGTCGCATGGTCCGCATCCGGTTGTTCGAGGAGGCGGCCGGCCGCCTCGCCGAGGCCGCGAAGCTTCCCGGCTTCCTCCACCTCTACGTCGGCGAGGAAGCCGTGGCGTCGGGGGTGTGCGCGCACTTGAGCGACGCCGACCGGATCACCTCCACCCACCGCGGTCACGGCCACCTCGTGGCCAAGGGTGGTCGGTTCGCCCCGATGATGGCCGAACTGATGGGCAAGGCCACCGGGTACTGCAACGGCAAGGGCGGCTCGATGCACATCAGCTCGCTCGAGTTGGGGATGTTGGGCGCCAACGGGATCGTCGGTGCCGGCTCGCCTATCGCCGTCGGTGCGGCGTTCGCGAGCAAGTACCGGGCCGACGGCACCGTCGCCGTGGCCTTCTTCGGCGACGGCTCGACGAACATCGGCGCCTTCCACGAGGCCGCGAACATGGCCTGCGCGCTCAAGCTGCCCGCGGTGTTCGTGTGCGAGAACAACGAATACGGCGAGTTCACGCCCCGCTCGAAGACCATGGCGATCACCGACATCGTCGACCGGGCCGCCGGCTACGGCATGCCGGGCGTGATCGTCGACGGCATGGACGTCGTCGCCGTCCACGAAGCGGCCGGCGAGGCGATCGCCCGGGCTCGCGCCGGCGAGGGCCCCTCGCTCGTCGAGGCCAAGACGTACCGGTTCTTCAACCACCACGGCGTGCAGAACCTCGGACTCAAGTACCGCAGCGACGACGAGGTCGCGCAGTGGCGCCAACGCGATCCGATCTCGTTGCTGGAGCAACGAGTCCTCGCCGACGGGTCGCTCACCCAGGCCGACCTCGATGCCACCTGGGCCGACGGGCGCGCCGAGATCGACGACGCGATCGCGTTCGCCGAAGCGAGCCCCTTCCCCGATCCTGCCTCCCTGCTCGCCGACGTCTACACGGAGACCCTGCGATGAGCGCCACCACGACCGACGTCCGCTCCCTCACCTACGTCCAGGCCTTCAACGAGGCGGTCCGCCAGTGCATGGAGGCCGACGACTCGGTGTTCTGCGCCGGGGAGGACGTCGGCGCCTTCGGCGGCGTGTTCGGCAGCTTCGCCGGCCTGCAGGCCCGCTTCGGTGAGCGTCGGGTCGTCGACACCCCGATCAGCGAGCAGGCGATCATCGGCCTCGGCGTCGGTTCGGCGGTGTCCGGCCTGCGTCCGATCGTCGACATCATGTTCATGGACTTCCTGCTCGTCGCGCTCGACCAGGTGGTCAACCAGGCGGCCAAGCTCAAGTACATGTTCGGCGGCAAGGCCACCTTGCCGTTGACGATCACCACCGCCGGCGGTGGAGGGCTGTCCGCGGCCGCCCAGCACAGCCAGAGCCTCGAGGCGATCCTGTGCCACATCCCGGGCCTGAAGGTCGTATACCCGTCGAACGCGTACGACATGAAGGGCCTGATGGTGTCCTGCATCCGGGAGGACAACCCGACGGTGATGGTGAAGCACAAGCGCCTGCTCGGCGCCAAGGGGCCCGTGCCCGAGGAGTGCTATGCGATCCCGCTCGGCGTCGCGGAGGTGAAGCGCCCCGGCCGTGACGTCACCGTGGTGGCGTTCGGCCGCATGGTCGACGAGTCGATGCGGGCCGCCAAGCGGCTCGCCGAGGACGGCATCGAGGTCGAGGTGATCGACCCGCGCACGCTCCAGCCGCTCGACTCGGCGACGATCGTGGAGTCGGCGAAGCGGACGAACCGGATCGTCGTGGTTCACGAGGCCGTTCGCTTCGGCGGTCTCGGCGCAGAGATCGCCGCCCAGATCCAGGAGGAGGCGTTCGACTACCTCGACGCACCCGTGGGCCGGGTGGCGGCGCCGTTCTCACCGGTGCCGTTCTCCCCGGTGCTCGAGCAGGCGTACCTGCCCGATGCCGACCGCATCGCAGCCGCCGTGCGCAGCACCCTGCAGCGCGCCTGAGGCACGTGGGCGCCGTCGGCTTCATCGCCAACCCCTACGCCGGCAAGGACGTCCGGCGACTCGTCTCGCTCGCGTCGCCGGTGTCGGATGCGGCCAAGATCGGCACCTTGCGCCGGGCGATGGTCGGTGCCGCCGAAGGGGGCGCCGACCGGTTGCTCGTCGCAGCCGACACCCATCACCTCGCGCGGCGTGCCGCCGAAGGCCTGGCGCTCGGCGTCGAGGTCGAGGTGGTCGATCCCGGACTCGAAGGTCGCTCGGCCGACACCCGGGCCGCCGCGGCGGCGCTGCGCGCAGCCGGCGCCGCAGCGGTGATCGCCCTCGGTGGCGACGGCACCTGCCGCGACGTCGTGCTCGGATGGCGCGACGTTCCGCTGGTGGCGCTGTCGACCGGCACGAACAACGTGTTCCCCCGCCCCGTGGAGGGGACCGTGGCCGGCCTGGCCGCCGCGGCGGTGGCGAGCGGGCGGGTGCCACTCGCCCGGGCCGCTGATCAGCTCGCGGTGCTCGAGGTCCGCCGGCCCGACGGCGACGAGGACCTCGCGCTGGTGGATCTGGCGCTGCTCGAGGGCCGGTTCACCGGCAGCCGGGCCGTGTGGGACGTGAGTGCGCTGCGCACCGTCGTCTGCGCGATCGCGGAGCCCGATGCCGTCGGTCTCTCGGCGATCGCCGCGTCGATGGTGCGGGCCCCCCGGGGCTGCGGCCGGGGGGCGATCGTGCACCTCGGGGTGGGCGGGCACCCATGCCGGGTGGCGATCGCGCCCGGGCGGTTCGAGACGGTCGCCGTGCGTTACGGCGCCACGCTCGAACCCGGCGTGCCGGTCGTCCTCGACGGACCCGGGGTGCTCGCCTTCGACGGCGAGCGCGATCTCGTCCTGCGACCCGGGGAATCGGCCCGGGTCGTCCTCGCCTGCGACGGGCCCCGTCTCATCGACGTCGCCCGCACCCTCGAACTCGCCGGACCACGCGATCCCGCCGCAGAAAGGCACGCGCCATGAGCGTCACGTTCGCCATGCCCAAGCTCGGCCTCACCATGGAGGAAGCGACGATCGTCGCCTGGCTCGTCGACGACGGCGCCGAGGTCGTTGCCGGTGCACCGATCGTGCGCATCGAGACCGACAAGGTCGAGACCGAAGTCGAGTCACCGGCCAGCGGGATCCTCCGCCAGACCGGCCAGGTGGGCACCACCTACCGGTGCGGCGACGCCCTCGGCACGATCGGCGCCAACCAGCCCCCCGCCGCGGCCGAACCCGCCGCCGCGGCCGAGCCCGTTGCGGTGGCCGAACCCGTTGCGGTGGCCGGTCGGCTGGTCGCCAGCCCGAACGCCCGGCGCATGGCCCACGCCCTGGGCGTGGACCTGGCAGGGGTCGCCGGCACGGGGCCCGGCGGGCGCCTCGTTTCCGAGGACGTCGAGGCAGCCGCCGCCGTCGCTGCGGCCGCCCCCGATACCGGCACGGCATCGCTCGAGTCCGAGGCCCCGTCGCCCGCGACGCCGGCCGAGCCCGGGGTGCCCGCGAGCCCGGCCGCTGCGCAACTCGCCGACCTGCTCGGGGTGGACCTCGCCGCCGTGACGGCCACCGGCAGCGAAGGGCGCATCAGCCGCCAGGACGTGGCCGACCATGCCCGGGCCCGGCTCACGGCCCCGGCGCCCGCCCCGGCGCCCGCCCCGGCCCCGGCGCCCGCCCCGGCTGCGGCGCCCGCCCCAGCTGCGGCGTCGTCTGCTCCGCCCGCCCGCCAGGTCATCCGGCTCCGGGGCATGCGGGGCACGATCGCCCGGCGCATGCACGCCTCCCTGCAGCAGATGGCCCAGCTCACCTTGACCATGGACGCCGAGGTGGACGCGCTGTGGGCCCATCGCGAGGCCCGGGGTGGCGACGGGGTCGCCGCCGGGTTCACGGCCTACGTGATCGCCGCGTGCGCCCAGGCGTTGCGGGCGCACCCGATCGTGAACTCCACGGTCACCGATGCCGGCATCGAGCTTCTTCCCGACATCCATGTCGGGATGGCCACGGCCGTGCCCGGCGGGCTCGTGGTCCCCGTCGTCCACCACGCCGACCGCCTCCGGCTCGATGCGATCGGCGCCGAGACGGTGCGGCTCGCCACCGCCGCCCGCTCCGGGACGCTCAGCGTCGACGACGTCGAGGGTGGCACGTTTGCCGTCACGTCGCTCGGGATGTTCGGCGTCGACGGCTTCACGCCGGTGATCAACCCGCCCAACGCAGCGATCCTCGGCGTCGGACGGGTGCGCGACGACGTCGCGTGGACCGGCGACGGCTTCCGCCGTGTCCGCCGGCTCACGCTCAGCCTGACCTGGGACCACCGGGTGCTCGACGGCGCCCCCGCCGCCGAGTTCTGCCGGTCGGTCAAAGGGCTGCTGGAGAACCCGGACGCGCTGGGCTGAGCGCACCGGCCCGCCTCGCCAGCTCGGCCAAGGCCGCCGCCCGCATCACCGCCACCGGCGGTGCCACCCCGGTCCAGCGCTCGAAGGCCCGGGCGGCCTGGTGCACCAGCATCCCCAGCCCGTCGACGCAGGACGCGCCGCGCGCCCGTGCGGCGGCGAGCCAGGCCGTCTCGAGCGGGTGGTAGACGAGGTCGGCCACCACCTGCCCAGGCCGGAACCGCTCGGCTGGGCTGGGGAGCGTGCGATCGTCGCCCATCCCGACCGAGGTGGCGTTCACCACGACGTCGGCCAGGGTGACGTCGTCGAGCGTGCCGACGCGGCCCGCTCGGCCGGCCAGCGAGGCCGCCGCCGCCGCTCGCGCCTCGGTCCGGTTGACCACCGCCACCTCGGCCGCTCCCGCCAGACCGAGCGCCGCGACCACGGCACGAGCAGCACCTCCCCCACCCAGCACGACGCAACGCCGCCCGGCAGGGTCATGCCCCGCCTCGCGCAGGCTGTCGACGAAGCCCTCGCCATCGGTGTTCTCCCCGGCGAGCCGCCCGTCGGGAAGCCGCACCACGCAGTTGCACGCGCCCAACGCCAGCACGGACGCCGACGGCACGTCGACGGTGCGGGCCACGTCGTCCTTGTGCGGCCTCGTGACCGACAGCCCGTCGATCCCGAGCACCGTCATGGCCGCGAGCGCATCGGCGGCACGCCCTGGGGCGACCTCGAACGCCAGATACACCCAGTCGAGACCGAGGGCCTCGAACGCCGCGTTGTGCAACACCGGCGACAGCGAGTGCCGAACCGGCGATCCGATCACGGCGGCGACCCGCGTCGTCGCCGTCGTCACGGCACCAGCCCGGCGGCCCGGGCGACCGCCACGTTCGCCAGGTGATCCTCGAGCGTCTGGGCGAATGCATGCCGCCCCGACGGGTCGACGAGCACGTAGTAGAGCAGCGCACAGCGCACCTTCGGATCCGGGCACTCACCCTGGGGCAGCACCGGGGCGGGATTCAACGCCGCTCGAATCGACGCCGACGACGGGCTGGCGATCGGGCCCGGCGGGAGGCCGACGACCTTGTAGAGGTTGTAGGGACTCTCGAGCGCCTTGAGCTGCGCGAAGGGCACCTTCGGATCCTGGCGGTAGTAGAGCGCCGCGTCGATCTCGAGCGGCATCCCGGCGCCGAGCCGGTTGTAGATCACCCGCGCGATCTTCGGCCGCTCCTCGTCGAGCTTGGCCTCGCGCTCGATGAGCGAGGCGATCACCAACGCCTGGTACGGCGACACCCCGACCTTGCGGGGCGCGTCGGGAAGCCCCTCGCGGGTGCCGACGAGTTCCATCTGCTTCACGAGCCGCTGCAGCACCTTCTTCTCGTCCTCGTTCCCCGCGATCTGGTACGTGTCCGGGAACACGAGGCCCTCGAGGGACGGTTGGCCCTCGGGTGAGAACGGCGAGCGGACGGTGCCGTCGGTCGCGAGCGCGAGGAACGTGTTCGCCGACAGGCGCGGAATCTTCTCCGCCAGGCGCTTGGCGAACTGCACGAGGTCGTATCCCTCGGGGAAGGTGACCCGGTCGTAGGTGAGCGCAGGCGGGGTCTTGAGCACCCGCAGCAGGTTGCCCATCGCATCCATCGGCCGCAGGGAGTACGACCCGGGCACCGGGTCGAACTCGCCCTTCCACTCGGCATACCACCGGAACACCCGCTGGTCGGTAATGAACCCCTCGGCCTCGAGCCGGCGAGCGATCGACTCGAGATCGTCGCCCGGGCCGACGAGGAACGCGCGCCGCTCGTTCGACCCGCCCCCGGGGTGGACCTGACGCACGAACCAGTACCCGACCCAGCCCCCGACGAGGAGCCCCACGACGAGCAGCACCGCCACCACGCTCACCACGACCTTGGCCCAGTTGCGGTGGCCCCGCCGGCGCTCGCCCTCGAAGTCGTACAGCAGCGGCGGGTCGTCCCACGGGTCGGTGGTCCACTCCTGGCCGGGCGACCGGGGCGGTTCGAGCTGGGTCACGATCGCTCCGACTCGGCCCGCCGGCCGTCGAGCCAGGCCTGCAGCATCACCGCGGCGGCGACCTTGTCCACGACCCGCCGGCGATCCGGGGCGCGCATCCCGCGCTCGAGCAACACCCGATCGGCGCTCACCGTGGTGAGGCGTTCGTCGTGGGTCTCCACCGGCACACCGACGACGCTAGCGAGCTGCTCGACCTCGGCGATGGCATCCCGGGCGGCACGGCCGACCGAACCGTCGAGCGACAGCGGCAACCCGACGACGACGACGTCTGCCTCCTCCTCGGCGACCAGCGCTGCGATCCGCCGATGGTCCTCGGAACGCCGGCCCGAGCGCTGCACCAAGGTGAGCGGGCTGGCGATCGTGCCCGACCGGTCGGAGACGGCGACGCCGATCCGTTTGGAGCCGAGATCGAGGCCGAGGGCCCGCACGGCTCAGGTCACGCCGGCGGCGGTGCGTGCCGCCGCCAGGGCGGCGTCGATCCCGCCCGGGTTCTTGCCCCCGGCCGTGGCGACGTCGCCCTTGCCGCCGCCACCGCCGCCGACCGCCTTCGCCGCGTCCTTGAGCAGCGACGCGGCCTCGAGCCCGGACTCGGGCCGGACCGCAGCGACGAGCGCCACCCCGCCGGTGTCGGTGGCACCGATCAGCACCGCAGCGGTCACCCCCGCCTGGGCCCGCACGGCGAGCGCCAGATCCCGCAGGTCGGTGGAGGTGCGGCCGTCCACCCGGGCCACGACCCGACCGTCGACCGCGACACCGGCCAGGCCAGCAGCCTCACCAGCGGCGAGCTTGGCCCGCAATGCCTTCACCTCGTCGCGCGCCGCGCGCAGCTCGTCGAGCTTGCGCTCGATCCCCTCGACCACGGCATCGGTGGTGACGTTGAGCAGCTTGGCGGCGTCGGCCAACGCTCGCTCGTCGCGCTGGAGCAGGGCGACCGTGCCGTCGCCGGTGACGGCTTCGATCCGGCGCAGGTTGGATCCGATCGAACCCTCGCTGACGATCTTGATCGCGCCGATGTCGCCGAGCGCCCGCACGTGCGTGCCGCCGCACAGCTCGAGGCTCCGGCGGCCCGCTTCGAGCACACGGACCACGTCGCCGTACTTGTCTCCGAAGAACGCGATCGCGCCCATCGCCTCGGCCTCGGCCTTGGTGGTCTCATAGGCGCGCACCGATGCGTTCCCGAGCACCTCGGTGTTGACGAGCACCTCGATCCGATCGACCTCGTTGGGCCGCAGGGCCGCGTAGTGGCTGAAGTCGAACCGCAACCGGTCCGCCTCGACCAGCGAGCCGGCCTGCTTCACGTGCTCGCCGAGCACCTCGCGCAGCGCCCAGTGCAGCAGATGGGTCCCGGTGTGGTTGCGCCGGATCGCATCACGACGGGTCGCGTCGATCGCTGCGGTGGCTTCCTGGCCGGCGGTGACCGACCCGGCGGTGATCCGGCCGAGATGCCGCCGCAGCCCCGGCAGGGCGAAAGCGGTGTCGGCGACGGTGACCGTGCCCGACCCCGTCGTGATCGTGCCGGTGTCGCCCACCTGGCCGCCCGATTCGGCGTAGAACGGCGTGCGATCGCAGAACACCTCGACCGTGCCGTCCGGGTTGTCGAGCACGGCGAGGATCCGCACGCCCTCGGCGACGCTGTCGCGGTACCCGGTGAACTCCGTCGGGCCGAACTGCTCGACGAGCTCGCGGTAGGCCTCGACCCGGTCCACGTCGACGTCGGCGGCCTTGCGGGCGTCCTTGGCCCGCTTGCGCTGCGCCGCCATCTCGGACTCGAACCCGGCCACGTCGACGGCCACGCCCCGCTCACCGGTGATCTCCGCCGTCAGCTCGAGCGGGAAGCCGAAGGTGTCGTGCAGCTTGAACGCGGTCGAGCCGGCGAGCGTGCCGGGTCCGGCCGCGAGCTCGTCTTCGAGCACGGAGAGCCCGTTGCGCAGGGTGTGGCGGAACCGCTCCTCTTCCCGGGTGAGCACTCCGAGGATGAAGTCGCGGTTCTTCGCCAGGTCCGGGTAGGCGGGCGCCATCACCTCGACGGCGGCCTCCACGAGGCTCGGCATCACGAGCTTCTCGGTGCCGAGGAGGAACGCGTAGCGGATCGCCCGGCGCAGGATGCGCCGCAGCACGTAGCCCCGGCCTTCGTTCGAGGGGAACACGCCGTCGTTGACGAGCATCGTCGAGGACCGGGCGTGCTCGCCGAGCACCCGCAGGCTGAAGCTGGCGCGATCTTCGTAGTCCCCCGGCACGTACCGGCGTCCGGTGACCGACTGGGCGGCGTCGATGATCGGCGCCATGACGTCGGTCTCCCACACGGAGTCCTTGCCCTGCACCAGGGTGAGGATGCGCTCGAGGCCGGCGCCGGTGTCGATCGACGGCTTCGGGAGCGGGGTGCGCGTCCCGTCGGGTGCCTGGTTGAACTGCATGAACACCAGGTTCCAGAACTCCATGAACCGGTCGCCGTGCGGATCGTGGAGCGGGCCCCCCTCGGGGCCGAAGGCCGGGCCGCGGTCGATGTGGATCTCCGAGCACGGACCGCAGGGGCCGGTGTCGCCCATCTGCCAGAAGTTGTCCTTGTCACCCAGGCGCTGGATGCGCTCGAGCGGCACCCCGACCTGCTCGTGCCAGATGGCCTCGGCCTCGTCGTCGGAGGTGTGCACGGTGATCCAGAGCCGGTCGCCGTCGAAGCCGAACCGCTCCGTGACCAACTCCCACGACCACGGGATCGCCTCGGCCTTGAAGTAGTCGCCGAAGCTGAAGTTGCCGAGCATCTCGAAGAACACGAGGTGCCGCTTTGTGCGGCCGACGTCGTCGAGATCGTTGTGCTTGCCGCCGGCGCGGGCGCACTTCTGCACGCTGACCGCTCGCTTGTACGGCGCCACCTCGTCGCCGGTGAAGTACGGCTTGAACGGCACCATCCCGGCCACCGTGAACAGCACCGTGGGGTCGTGCGGGATCAAGCTGGCCGAGGGCACCACGCTGTGGGTGCGCTCTGCGAAGAACCCGGTGAAGGCCTGGCGCAGTTCGTTGGCGGTTCGGGGGGCCATGGAGGCCCGAGACTACCGGCGGCCCCTGCGACGCACCCGACGGACCCGGGCGTCGGGCACCGCGGCGGGCAGATCGGCGCTGCGGCGGGATCGCCAGTCGTCGAGTTGCTCGACCACCCGCACCTCGACGATCTGGCGGCCCGGGGATGCCGACACCACGGGATGCCCCTCCGCCGTTGCGCGCAGTTCGGCTTCCTTGGCCCGCATGCCGTCGCGCCCCTCCCGGACCGCCTCGACCACATCGCGCCCCCGGTCGCGGATCCCGTCCCGGGCGCGCACCACCGTGCGCTTGGCCACGTTGGTCGGGGCGATCCGATCGGCCGCCTGCACCACCTTGCGGCGCCCGTACAGGCCACCGGCCGCGCCGGCGAGCGTGCCGGCGACGAACCATCCGAGCCGCTTGATCACGACGACCTCCGTTCCTTGCCCCGCAGGCGGCGGGCTGCGCGCGAGGTACCGCTGGCGAGGGCGACGGTCTTGATGACCGGCGCCGACAGCGCGATCCGAGCTACCCGCGAGGCCCCTTCGACCGACGCCGAGATCGCCTCGGCCGAGCCGAGCACCCGATCGAAGCGCTCGAGATCGTCGCGGGCGTCCTCGACGCTGGCCTGCAGGTCGGCGATGAGGGGCCGGGTCTCGGCCCGGAGTTGCTCGACCGCGACGCGCAGGTCGCGCAGGGTGTCGAGCACCCGCAGCAGCACCACGGCGAGCCCGGCGAACCCGACGACGAGCACGACGGTGGACACGATCAGAGCGAATTCGGACGCGCTCACGACCGGGGCTCTCTTCGGTCCTGCCAGGCCGTTGCGAGCCGGTCCTCGGCTCCGTGGGTTGATGGCTGGTAGTACACGCGCTCGGTCACCTCGTCCGGTCGGTACGACTGCTCGACCCACCCGCGGGGGTCGTCATGAGGGTAGCCGTAGCCGCGACCGTGCCCGAGCCGCGACGCGCCTTGGTAGTGCGCGTCGCGCAGATGCATCGGCACGGCGAGCGCACCGCCCTCGCGCACGTGGGCTTGCGCCGCCCACAGTCCGGCGGCCACCCGGTTGCTCTTCGGTGCGAGGGCCAGGTGGACGACCGCCTGCGCCAGGTTGAGCGACGCCTCGGGCAGGCCGACGAACTCGACGGCACGCGCCGCCGCGTCGGCGACGACCAGCGCGAGCGGGTCGGCCAGGCCGACGTCTTCGGAGGCGAGGATGACCAAGCGCCGGGCGACGAACCGGGCGTCCTCGCCGGCATCGAGCATCCGGGCCAGCCAGTAGAGCCCGGCGTCAGGATCGGACCCACGGATCGACTTGATGAAGGCCGACACCACGTCGTAGTGGTCGTCGCGCCCGTAGCCGAGCGCCCGGGTGCCGAGCGCCGCTTCCGCGTCGGCGAGGGTGACGCGGGCCCGGCCACCCCGGGCAGCGGCGAGGGCAACGGCCACCTCGAGCGCCGTCAACAGCTGTCGCCCGTCACCCGAGGCCCGGGTGACGAGGTGGTCGAGCGCGTCGGCGTCGGCGTCGGCCGCTTCGGCCTCGAGCCCCCGCCGGGCCAGCGTGCCGAGGGCCTCGTCGTCGAGGGCCTGGAGCCGGAACAGCGTCGAGCGGGACAGCAGCGGCGGGTTCACCTCGAAGAACGGGTTCTCGGTGGTCGCCCCGATCAGCACCAGCAGGCCCTCTTCCACGCTCGGGAGCAGCGCGTCCTGTTGGGCCTTGTTGAACCGGTGGATCTCGTCGAGGAACAGGATCGTTCCCCGGCCGTGTTGGCCGAGCCGATCGCGCGCCGACTCGATCACCTCCCGCACGTCTTTCACCGACGCCGTGACGGCCGAGAGTTGCTCGAAGGCCTTGGCGCTGTGGGCGGCGAGCAGCTTGGCGAGCGTCGTCTTGCCGACGCCGGGCGGTCCCCACAGGATCGCCGAGGAGAGGCGGTCCGCGTCGACGAGGGCCCGGAGCGGCTTGCCGGGACCGAGCAGGTGATCCTGGCCGAGGACCTCCTCGAGCCGGCGCGGCCGCAGGCGCGCCGCCAGCGGCGCCCGGCGGGCCATCCGCTCTGCGGCAGCCACCGAGAACAGGTCGTCGGTCACCGCCGGGCGCCGGGCACGATGCCCGATGCGCCCCCGAACGACGACGCGGACACGGCCGAGGTGTCGCCGGCGGCGAACAGCGCGCCGGGGTCGCGCACGTCGTCGACGTAGCCGAGCGCGTAGGCGCCCATGGCGTACCCGGCGAGGCGCCGCACGGGCTCGGGCAGCCGGGCCGCGACCTCGGGCGGGCACGACAGGTACTGGTTCTCCTCCTGCCGGAGCCACCCGAGGACGTAGTCCACGTTCAGGCCGACCCGCACCCCGTCGCTGGTGTTGGCCCCGCCGCCGTGGATGGTGCGGCCCGAATAGAGCACCACCGAGCCCTTGGGCATCTCGGCAGGCACGCTGCGATGCACCTCGCGCGTTGCGGACGCCGGCTCGTACTGGCTCCCCGGGATCACCCGGGTGGCGCCGTTGGCCTCGGTGAAGTCCTGCATCGCCCAGATGCAGGACAGTTCGACCTCGACGTCGTCGGGGAACGGGAAGAAGTCGAAACACCACTGGTCTCGGTGCAACGTCTGGGCCGGCGAGCCCGGACCGATGGCGATCAACTGGGTGAGGTGGAGCTGGAAGCTCGTTTTGCGCGGCCACAGGAAGGCATCGGCGACGGCGAGCACCAGGGGGTGGGCGATCATCGCCGTGGAGGACGGCGAGCGAGCCAGCAGCGCGCCACACCGTCGGGTGTTGCGACCGCTGAAGTCGTCGCCGCCGGTGGGGGTGGCGTCGAGCCACGGCGCCATCTCGTCGGTGACGGCATCGACGACGTCGTCACCGACGAGGCGTTCCACGATCGCGCATCCCTCGGCGGCGAGGGCAGCGACCACATCGGCAGGGGCGGCATCGGAGACGAAGCGCGGGATCACGGGCCAATCCTCGCAGCCCGGCCCAGGGGGTACGGTCCGCACCCGTGCGTGCAGCGGTGTTCTACGAAATCGGCGGTCCCGAGGTGTTCCGGTACGAGGAGGTGCCCGACCCGGTGTGCCGGCCCGGCGGCGTCGTGATCGACGTCGCCGCAGTGTCGATCCAAGGGGGCGACCTGCTCCATCGGGCCGGCGGGGTGCTGGCCACGGTGCCCCACGTGGTCGGCTACCAGGCCGCCGGGACGATCGCCGAGGTCGGTGCCGGCGTCGAGGGGCTCCGGGTCGGTCAGCCGGTGGTCGCGACGATGGGTTACGGCAGCCACGCCGAGCGCTGCTCGGTGCCCGCCGGCGCGGTGTACGCGGTACCCGAGGGTCTCTCGCTCGAGGAGGCCGCCGGGGTGCCGATCGAGTTCGGCACCGCCGACGACTGCCTGTTCGAGTTCGGTCGTCTGCGGGCCGGCGAGACGGTGCTGGTGCACGCAGCGGCCGGAGGCGTGGGTCTCGCCGCCGTGCAACTGGCCAAGGCAGCCGGTGCAGCGGTGATCGGCACGGCGTCGTCGCCCGAGCGCCTCGCCCGGGTCGCGCCGTACGGCATGGACCACGGCGTCGACTACGCGCATGCCGACGTGGCCGCCGAGGTGCTGGCGCTGACCGGCGGGCGCGGCGCCGACCTCGTGGTCGATCCGGTGGGTGGCCGCACCCTGGAGGCGTCAATCGCTGCGCTCGCCTACCGCGGTCGCATCGCCTGGGTGGGTCGGGCGGGCCGGGAGGAACGGCCGCCGGAGGTGTGGCCGATCATGCAGCGCAACGGATCGCTGATCGGGGTGTTCCTCGGCGCCGAGATGGCCCGCAACCCGGCCCGCACGCGGTCGATGATCGAACGGCTCCTGGCCCGGGCGGCGGCCGGTGAACTGCAGGTGGTGATCGACCGGCGGTTCCCGCTCGCCGAAGCCGAAGCGGCCCACCGCTACATCGAGGGCCGTCAGGCCTTCGGACGGGTGCTCCTCGTGCCCTGACGGACCGGGACGGTGGTCCCTGGCCGCTGCTGCGGCCGGGCGCGTCAATCGGGGTGTCCGGAACCTTCCGAAGGAGGCACCCATGGCGACCAAAGAGAAGACGGCGCTCGACGTGATGAGCAAGGAGTTCGAACTCGACACCCGGCGGTGGTTCGATCCGTTCACCTGGCCGGTGATGAACCGCTGGTTCGACAACTTCCCCGGCATGACGCTGAGCCAGGAGTCCCGTATCGAGGAAAAGGTGAAGGACGGCACGTTCGTCCTGCGCTGCGAACTGCCGGGCATCGACCCGGACGCCGACGTGGAACTCTCGGCCCGGGAGGGCACGCTCGTCGTCAAAGCCGAGCGGCGCCAGGAGACGAAGACCGACGGGGACAAAGGCTGGCACCGCAGCGAGTTCCGCTACGGGAGCTTCAGCCGGACCATCCCGCTCCCCCGGGGGGTGACCGCGGACGACGTGAAGGCGACCTACGTCGACGGCATCCTCGAGGTTCGCATGCCGTACCCCTCGAGCGAACCCGAAGCCCGCAAGATCGCCGTCACCCGCGGCTGATCCTCCCGCCCCGCCCACCCGCCCTCGTTCTGTGCGTCGCACGTGCCGCGATAGCGGCCGTGCGACGCACAGAACACCGGGGACGGCGGGCGGGGCGGCGGGCGGGCAGGGGACGGGGCGGTCAGCGGTGGCGTGCGAAGAACGCGACGACGGCCTCGTCGAAGACCGACGGGGCCTCGGCCATCGGCGAGTGGCCGACGTCGGTGCCCACCACCTCAACGAGGGGCAGCGTCGCCGCAAAGGCGGCCGCTTCGGCGAAGCCCTCTTCTCGCTGGCCGTGCACGAGCAGGGTGGGTACCCGGTTCGTCCCGGCCCGTTCTCGTACGGAAGCGGCGGGAACCGTGTGGCGCAACGTGTTCGTCACGCCCGCCATCTGGAGCCGGCCGACGTCGGCGGCGAGCGCTTCGCGCACCGGTGCCACGATCCGACGGGCCCGGGCCGGGTTCAGCCGGTGCTCGGCAAGACCTGTTGGTCCGGCAGCGGCCAGCGCGTCGGCATCGGCGTCGACCGACGCGGCGACCTTCTCGCGCCAGCGGAGCCCGGCCAGCGCCGACGCCGTGTTGGTGAACGCGTGCGCCATGACCCGGTCGGGGTGCTCGAGGGCGTAGCGCCAGGTGAGCGCCGCACCGAGCGAATGACCGGCGACGAACCAGCGATCGGCCCCCAACTCGGAGCGCAGCTCGTCGAACGCTGCGACGTAGGCATCCGGGCGATAAGCGCCGGGGTCCGGCGGCGCCGGCGACCGGCCGTGACCCCACAGTTCGACGGTGACGGGACGGCACACCGTCGCCAGCGCGTGCAGGTTCGCCGACCACAGCGCGCGTCCGGCCAGGAATCCGTGGACGAGCAGGCAGGGTGGGCCATCGCCGGGGTGGACGTCGGCGTGGAGCCGCAGGCCGTCGAGGCCCGCAGCGGTCATGCCACGAACCCGATGCGGGCCGCCCGCTCGACGGTGGTGGCGACCATCGCATCGATCCGCTGCTTCATGGCGCCCAGATCGACCCCGTCGGGCGCCTTCTGGCCCTTGAGATAGCGGGCGAGCACGCCGTCGACGATGGCGATCGACTTCCACGAGTTGAACGCCGTGTAGTAGTCGAGTTGGGTCGTGTCGATGCCGGTCCGCTCGCCGTACCGGGCCGCGAGCTCCGCCCGCTTCGGGAACCCTGCCGCCAGCGTCACCGGATCGGTGCCCGGCGCCACGGGGTCGCCCGGGTCGGCCCACGAGTTCAGCGCATAGGCCACGTCGGCGAGCGGGTCGCCCAGCGTCGAGATCTCCCAGTCGACGACGGCGGCGATGTGGCCTTGCGCGGCGGAGATGCAGTTGTGGAGGCCGTAGTCGCCGTGCACGATACGGGCCGGCCCCTGCTCGGGTACCCGGGCCACGAGGAACTCGTACATCGCATCGACAACCGGGCGGGGTTCGGTCTGCGACGCCACCCACGAAGCGTTCCACCGGTTGAGCTGACGCAGCACATAGGCGTCCGGCTTGCCGAGCCGTTCCAGACCCACCTCCGCCGGGTCGATCGCATGCAGATCGGCGAGCACGTCGATGAACGAGAACCCCAGCGCCCGGCGCAGGTGCTCCGGTACGAGCGCCTCGACGTCGGCCCGGACGTAGAGCGAGCGCCCGACCACCTCGCCCATCACGTAGAACGGCGCCCCGGTGACGGACTCGTCGGTGCAGTGCGCCAACGGTTCGGGCACCGGCACGGCGGTGGGCCACAACGCCGAGATCACCCGGAACTCGCGACCCATGTCGTGGGCGCTCGGGAGCAGCACGCCCAGCGGCGGGCGACGCACGACGAAGCGTGTCCCGGCCGCGTCGGCCACCCGGTAGGTGAAGTTCGAATGCCCCCCCGGCAGCTTGGCCCAGGCGAACGGGGCGACGAGGCGGGGCACCCGCTCGACGAGCCAGGCCGTCACCGCCGGGACGTCGATCCCGGTCGGCTCGGCGACCGGTGTGGCGTGATCCTCCATGGCGCTACCCCCTCCGACGCCCCCGGACGTCGAGCCGCATCGTAGGGGTTCGACCGGTGGAGTCGCCGGGGTACGTCCGTAGGCTTCGCCGCCGTGAGTCAGGCGATCACCGTGTACTGGCGGCCCGGCTGCCCGTTCTGCTCCTCGCTGCGGCGAGGGCTCGTGCAGGAGGGGCTCGAGTTCAACGAAGTCGACATCTGGCAGGATCCCGACGCCGCCGCGTTCGTGCGCTCCGTCGCGAACGGCAACGAAAAGGTGCCGACCGTGTCGATCGGAGACGTGCACCTGGTGAACCCGTCGGCCCGTCAGGTGGCCGAACTCGCCGGCCGGGGCTGAACCACCCCGGCCGGCGCCGCGGTCACTTCGGCCGGGGTGACTGCGACGAGGAGCCGTCGAACTCCGGACCGGGCTCGCCGCCGAGCATGATCCGACCCAGCTCGCCGTAGAGCGGCGCAGCGACCCACCGGTGCGTGGCGGCGCCGTGGGCGTCGCGCAGCTTGCGCTCGAGCGGGCTGTACATCCGCATGGCGGTGGTGCCACCCGCGTTGTGGATCCAGTCGACCACCTGCATGCACGCGTTCGCCGCGTGCGTGCAGGCGAGGCGGGCATTCTGGGTGGCTCCGGCGCTCGGCCACGGGGCGCCCGCCCGCAGTTCGTCCTCGACGGCGGTCATCGCCTCCATGAGGTAGGCCCGGGCCGAGCGGTACACCGCGGTCGCTTCCCCCATGCGGTGCTGCGCGAGCGGCCGGTCACGCAGCAACGACGTGGACAGCATCGGGGTCTTCTCGTTCGCCAGGTCGACGAACGCCGCAAGGGCACCCTTCGCGATCCCGAGCGCCACCGCCGCCTTGTTGTACGCCAGGCGCAGCGGCACCGGGATCCGGAACACGGGGTTGTCGTGGTGGGCAGGGAACGACACGAGTTGCACGTCGGCGTGCTCGGCGGGCACGACGCCGCCCTCGGTCATCACGTCGTTGCTCCCCGAGCCCCGAAGACCGGCGACGTCCCACGTGTCGACGATCGTCCACTGGCTGCGATGCAGCATGAACATCTTCACCACGGGGTTCCCGGCCGCATCCTTGGCGAGCTGGTCGCCCTCGAACACCGGCGCCGCGATGAAGCACCACGTCGCGTTGTGGCACCCGGAGATGAACGTCGCCTGACCCCACACCTGGTAGGAGCCGTCGGGCCGGCGGATCGCCCGCGACGGCTTGGTCCCCGGCCCGCCGCCCCCGCACATGATCACCCGCGGGGCGTCGAGGTAGATCTGCCGAGCGAGCGCCGGATCCATCCCGCCCGCCGCCATGGCGTTGATCTCGGAGCCGAGCATCACGTTCCAGCCGACCGACGCGTCGATCGCCGAGATCGCCTCGAGCACGGCGATCGTCTCCATCGAACTCGCGTCCTCACCGCCGAGCGCTCGGGGCAGAGCGAAGCGGAACAGCCCGGCATCGACCAGCGCGTCGACGGTCTCGTTGGGAAGACGCCGAAGCTTCTGGGCCTCGTCGCCGCCGGCACGGATCACGTCGGCAAGGTCGGCGACCCGCTCGACGGCCGGCTTCGTGAACACGGTCGGCTCGGTCATCACCATGGCGGCACTCCCCCTGTCCGGCACCTGGCACGGTGCGCCTGCGCATCGTACGGTCTCAGCAGCAACCTGTCCCGGGCACTGCGCCTTTACCAGGCAGGTGCAGTCCCGTGACGCAATTCGGTCGCCCATCCAAGGAGGCGGACCATGCCTGACGCCGTCACCGACGCGATCACCGACGAGATCACCGGCCTCGCCGGGGTGCTCGTGTGGACCTCGGCCGATCGGTTTGAGGCGATGGCGCGGTTTTACTGCGACACGCTTGCGTTGCCGGTGCGGACCGCACGCGACGGGTTCGTCTCGTTCGCCTGGCCGGGCGACGTACGCCTGACCCTCACGCTGCACGACCGGGTCGACGGCACGGCCCGCGACCCCGATCGCCTCATGATCAACCTCCACGTCGCCGACATCGCCGCCGTGGCGGCCCGCCTCGGAGACGCCGGTGTCCGGTTCGACCGACCTCCCCAACGGGAACCATGGGGCGGGTGGATCGCCACGTTCCGCGATCCGGACGGCAACACGTTGCAGCTGCTTCAGTCCGCCACCTGACCCCGCAGGGGCGAAGTGACGACCTGACCTGCCCGGACGGCCGAACCCGCAATCGCCGGCGTCACGATCGGTTCCACTGACGGTTTAGCTGCGCTCAGCACGCGAACCGGAGCGACCCCCCTACGGTTACCCGGCCGAGCGTCGGCGCCCCGTCGCCGGTGTCGGAACTGCGGTTCGGCGCCCCTGAGATTGGAGAGAGGATCCTTCATGCCCGAGCGGGTTGTTGCCCTGGCTGGCGAGGTCAACGCCATCACCTCTGCGAAGGTCGCCGAGATCAAGCGGATCACGCAACGCACCGAAATCCTTGCGATCAATGCCCGCATCGAGGCTGCCCATGCCGGCGACGCCGGTCGCGGGTTCGGTGTCGTGGCCAACGAGGTGACCGAGGTCTCGCAGATCATTGCGTCAATCGCCGGTTCGCTCGTCGAGGAGCTCGCCACGAAGTCCTCCGAACTCGTCCGGCTCGGCCAGGATCTCGTGAGCCAGGTGCGAGGCGGGCGCCTCGTCGACCTGGCGCTGAACCAGATCGACATCATCGACCGGAACCTGTACGAGCGCAGCTGCGACGTGCGCTGGTGGGCCACGGACTCCGCCGTGGTCGATGCCTGCACCGAGCACACGCCGGCCGCCGCCAGCTTCGCCTCCCGGCGACTCGGTGTCATCCTCGACTCCTACACGGTCTACCTCGACCTCTGGATCGCCGACGCCAAGGGCACCGTCATCGCCAACGGCCGACCGGGCTCCTACCCGCAGGTGGTCGGCAGCTCCGTCGCCGCCGAGCCGTGGTTCAGCCAGGCCACGGCCACGGCGAGCGGTGCCGATTTCGCCGTCGCCGACATCGAGACCAACCGACTCCTCGGCAACCGGCCGGTCGCCACGTATTCGACCGCGATCCGTGAGGGGGGCGAGGATCGCGGGCGCGTCATCGGGGTGCTCGGCGTCCACTTCGACTGGTCGACGCAGTCGCAAGGCGTCGTCGACTCCGTGCGCCTCCATCCCGACGAGACCGGTCTCACGCGCTGCATGATCATCGACCGCAACCACCGCGTGATCGCGTCGACCCGGGGCCAGGGCGTTCTCCACGAGGTCTTCCCGCTCGACACCACGCAGGGCGCGAGCGGGTACTACAGCGACAGCCAGCGGCGGGTGATCGGATACGCACTCACGCCCGGGTACGAGACCTATCGGGGTCTCGGCTGGTTCGGCGTGATCGTCCAGGAACCCAACCAACGACGCTGACCCTCCGGCGGTGCCGGCCGCCACGGCGACGGCCCCGGTCGGTCAGGACAGCAGCGAGCGGACGTGCTGCCGGAGGCCGTCGTGACGGCCCCGCACTGCCCAGTCCACGGTGTCGGGCGAACAGCCGATCCCCTCGGCGATCGCCGCAGACCACCACGACCGGCGCGCTGCGTAGTACGAAGGTACGCCGGCGAGCCTCGCCGCCGCGGCCAACACCTCGCGGGTCTGCAGGTCGCCGGTCTGCTCGTCGGCGCGCTCGAGGTGCCAACGGGCGTCGGCGATCCGAGCGGCGTCGGGATCGGCGACCACGCCGTGGGGTACGAGCGAATCGAGCGAGCCTCCGGCGAGCAGGCGGCCGCCAACGGCGACACGGGACGCCAGCGATGCCGGGTCGCGCAGGGCGAGGGCCACCGAACAGCTCGACTCGATCGTGAGCTCGACCGGGCGGTGGATCTTCATCGACACCCGGGCGAAGACCCGGTGCAGGCACGCGACCTGGCTGCGGTTGGCGACCACGAACAGGTCGACGTCGCTGCAGGAGTCAGGCGTTCCCCACACGTGCGAGCCGAACGCGGTGACCGACCATGCGAGATCCTGGACCACGGACTGGTAGGCGACGTGGCGCACCATGCTCCACGCCGACGGAGGCAGGCGAACGGCCGGCGCCTCGGTGCGGGTGGCACCGCCGAGCCGGGCGACACCGATCGTTCTCGCCGGGGTGACCGTTCCTCGCATGGCCCACTGGTCGGCCCGGAGACCCTCCGGGTCCACCGGCTCGACCGTCCCTTGACCCGGCGTTGCCCACACCCTGCAACAGACGGGCCGACACCCGGTCGATGGCGCCCGTCGATGGCGGCGGCCACACCGGACCGAGGCGATCGGTAACATCTCGGTACGCCGTCCCGCGGGTGTAGCTCAATGGTAGAGCTCCAGCCTTCCAAGCTGGCCATGAGGGTTCGATTCCCTTCACCCGCTCGAATCAGCCGCGCGATGCAACGACAGGGGCCCGGCGTGCTCAACCGGATGGACGACTACCCGATCCACCAGACCCCGGAACCGATCGCCCATCCGGCAAGTTCCGACCGCAACGTCTACGACCGCACCTGGTTCAACGGCTACACCGCCGACGGCTCGGCGTATTTCGGCATCGGGATCGCCATCTACCCGTACCGCAAGGTGCTCGACTGCGCGTTCAGCATCGTCGAGCGCTCAGGCCGGCAGCACTGCTTCTTCGGGTCGTGCCTCGCCCCGCTCGAACGCACCGACATGCGGGTCGGTCCGTTCACGCTCGAGATCGTCGAACCGTTGCGCCGGGCCCGCGTCGTCCTCGACGACAACGACACCGGTCTGGCCTGCGACCTCACCTTCTCGGCCCGCACGTCGGCCATCCAGGAGGCCCGCCAGGTCCTCTACGACGGGCTGCGCAAGACGATGGACGCCACCCGTTTCGCCCAGTTCGGTCGTTGGAGCGGGACGATCACGCACCCGGACGGATCGGTCGTCGTCGACGACTGGCTCGGCACCAAGGATCGCTCCTGGGGGATCCGAGGGGTCGGCGAACCCGAGACCGCCGGTGCGCCAGGTGGTGCCCGCGGCATCTTCTTCCTGTGGGCGCCGTCGTTCTGGGACGACCACGTGACCCACGCGATGTTCTTCGACGGGCCGCGCGGGGAACCGCTCGTGCGCGAGGCGATCGTCGCTCCGTTGTTCGATGACGAGCAGGCGATCCCGAGCGCGCTCGTCGACACCGACGAGCGCATGGCCGGGACTGCGCACCGCATCCGGTACCACCCGGGCACCCGCCTGGCCGCGCAGGCCGAGATCGACTTCCTCGACCTCGACGGCGGTCTGCGCACGATCCAGTACGAGCCGATGCTGCGGTTCCACATGAAGGGCCTCGGCTACGGCCACCCCACCTGGCGCCAGGGCATGTGGCAGGGCGAACTGAAGACCGGCGTCGAGTCGTTCGACCCCGCCGAGATCGATCTGCTGCGGCCCGAGAACATCCACGTTCAGCAGATCTGCCGGATCACCGACGGCACCCGAACCGGCGTCGGCGCGCTCGAGCAGATCGTGATCGGCCCCTACCGCCCCGGTGGGTTCACCGGGCCGCTCGACGGCGCCCGCTGAGGCCACCCGGCCCCACCAGAGGGGCGCCGGAGCGCGCTCGATAGGGTGCGCAGCGACCCCCATGCTGATCCGACTCCTCCGCTCCCACCTGGGGCCCTACCGGCGGGTGCTCGCCGCCGTCGTCGTGCTCCAGATCGCCCAGGCCGCCGCCGGGCTGCTCCTCCCCCGCCTCAACGCGCACATCATCGACGACGGCGTGCTGCCCGGGGACTACTCGGTGATCTGGACCTTCGGCGCGCTGATGCTCGGTCTGTCGGTGCTCCAGGTCGCGCTGTCGGTCGCAGCCGTGCACCAGGGCTCCCGGCTCGCCATGGGGATCTCGCGCGATCTCCGTCAGGGGCTGTTCGACCGGATCACCGAGTTCTCCGCCCGAGAGGTCGCCACCTTCGGCGGACCGTCGCTGATCACCCGGGTCACCAACGACGTCCAGCAGGTCCAGATGCTGGTGCTGATGACGGCGACGATGTTGCTCGCGGCGCCGATCACCGCGGTCGGTGGCGTGGTGATGGCGACGACCGAGGACGTCGGGCTGTCCTGGTTGCTCGCCGTCAGTGTCCCGGCCCTCGCCGTCGTGGTCGGCCTGATCATCCGACGGATGGTCCCGCACTTCCAGGCCATGCAGGACCGTATCGATGCGCTCAACCGGGTCCTGCGGGAACAGATCGCCGGGATGCGGGTGGTGCGAGCCTTCGTGCGCGAACCCGACGAGGCGGCCCGCTTCGCTCGGGTCAATGGCGACGTCACCGCATCGGCGCTCGCTTCCGGGCGCCTGATGGCCTCGATCTTCCCGACTGCGATCGTCACGGTGAACCTGACGAGCGTGGCCGTGGTGTGGTTCGGCTCCAACCGGATCATCGACGGCGACATGCAGGTCGGCTCGCTCGTGGCCTACCTGACGTACCTGATCCAGATCCTCATGTCGGTAACCATGGGGTCGTTCATCGCCGCGATGTGGCCGCGTGCCTCGGTGTGCGCCGAGCGCATCTCCGACGTGCTCGACACCCCGTCGTCGGTGGTCGCGAGCTCGAACCCGGTGACGGTCCTCCCCGAACACGCCACCGTCGAACTGCGGGGCGCCTGCTTCGGCTACCCCGGCGCCGAGAGCGACGTGCTCCACGACGTCGAGCTGCGCTGCCGGCCGGGCCAGGTGACCGCCGTCGTCGGCAGCACCGGCTCGGGCAAGACCACGCTGCTCGGCCTCGTCGCCCGGTTGTTCGACGTGACCGGCGGCGAGGTCAGGGTGGACGGCGTCGACGTGCGCGACCTCGACCCGGCCACCCTCACCGGACGGATCGGCCTGGTGCCCCAGCGCGCGTATCTGTTCTCGGGGACCGTGGCGAGCAACCTGCGGTTCGGCCGGCCCGACGCCGCCGACGACGAGCTGTGGCACGCCCTCGAGGTGGCCCAGGCCGCCGAGTTCGTCCGGGCGATGCCCGGTGGCCTCGACGCGCCGATCGCGCAGGGCGGCACCAACGTCTCGGGTGGCCAGCGGGAACGGCTCGCGATCGCCCGGGCTCTCGTGCGCCGGCCCGAGATCTACCTGTTCGACGACTCGTTCTCGGCCCTCGACGTGGCGACCGACGCCCGGTTGCGCGCCGCGCTCGCCCCGGAGATCGCCGAGGCGACCGTGCTGGTCGTCGCCCAGCGGGTGGCGACGATCACCGGTGCCGACCAGATCGTCGTGCTCGACGCCGGCCAGGTCGTGGGGATCGGCACCCATCCCGAGCTCGTCCGGAACTGCCCCACCTACGCCGAGATCGTGGTGTCCCAGCTCCGGGCCGAGGAGGCCGTATGAGTGCGCCGCAGCGCTCCCAGCCCATGCCTCCCGCGGCGGAGATGCGGCCCGGGGCCGGGGGCCGGTTCCACGCCGTCGGCGTGCCCGGCGAACGGTCCAAGGACCTGAAGGCGACCGCCGGCCGGCTCTGGCACCGCCTGCGCCCCGAGTCGGTCGGCATCGTCGCCGTCGTCGTGCTCGCGCTGACCAGCGTCACGCTCGTCGTGCTCGGTCCGCGCGTGCTCGGGCATGCGACCGACCTGGTCTTCGACGGGCTCACCGGCCGCAACGGCCGCAACGGGATCGACACCGCCGCGCTCCACCGCACCCTCGGGCTCGCCGCCGCGATGTACGTGGCGTCGTACGTGCTGTCGTACCTGCAGGCGTTCCTGCTGGCCGGGATCGTGCAGCGCTCGATGCGCACCCTGCGCGACGACGCCGAGGCCAAGCTGGGCCGACTCCCCCTGCGCTGGGTCGACCGCCAGCCTCGCGGCGATCTGTTGAGCCGTGTCACCAACGACGTCGACAACGTCGCCCAGAGCCTGCAGCAGACGCTCTCGCAGCTGCTCACGTCGGCCCTGACGGTGATCGGCGTGATCGTGATGATGCTCACCGTGTCGCCGCTGCTCACCGTCGTGGCGCTCCTCGGCGTCCCGCTCTCGCTGGCCGTGATCGGACGGATCGCGAAACGCTCCAAGCCCCGGTTCGTCGCCCAGTGGCGCCACACCGGCGCACTCAACGCGCAGGTCGAGGAGGTCGTCACCGGGCACGCCGTCGTGAAGGCGTTCGGCCGCCAGCAAGCGGCACGCGACCGGTTCGCCGCCACCAACGACGACCTGACCCGCGCAGCGTTCGACGCGCAGTTCCTGTCCGGGTCGATCCAGCCGGTGATGCTGTTCCTCGGCAACCTCGGCTACGTCGCGATCGCGGTCGTCGGTGCGTTCCGGGTGTCGTCCGGGGCGATCGGCCTGGGTGCGGTGCAGGCGTTCATCCAGTACCAGCGCCAGTTCAGCCAGCCGATCACCCACATGGCGTCGATGGTGAACGTCCTGCAGTCCGGCTTCGCCTCCGCCGAGCGGGTGTTCGAGTTCCTCGACGCGCCCGAGGAACCGGCCGACCCGGCACCGTCCGGTGATGCGCCCACCGCCCGCGGCCGGGTGGTGTTCGAGCACGTCTCGTTCCGCTACGACCCCGACCGGCCCTTGATCGACGACCTGTCCCTCGTCGCTGAGCCGGGCACGACCGTCGCCATCGTCGGCCCGACGGGTGCCGGCAAGACCACGCTCGTCAACCTCCTGATGCGGTTCTACGACGTCGATGGCGGGCGGATCACCGTCGACGGGCGCGACATCTCGTCGCTACCCCGGGCCGAACTGCGCAGCATGACCGGCATGGTGCTGCAGGACACGTGGCTGTTCGGCGGCACGATCGAGGACAACATCCGCTTCGGGCGCCCGACGGCCACGGACGCAGAGGTCGCCGCCGCCGCCCGGGCCGCCTACGTCGACCGGTTCGTCGCGACGTTGCCGCAGGGCTACGCGACGGTGATCGACGACGAGGGCACCAACCTGTCGGCCGGACAGCGACAGCTCATCACGATCGCTCGCGCCTTCCTGGCCGACCCGGTGATCCTCGTACTCGACGAAGCCACCAGCTCCGTCGACACCCGCACCGAGGTGCTCGTCCAGCGCGCGATGGCGGCACTGCGCGCCCAGCGGACGAGCTTCGTGATCGCGCACCGGCTCTCGACGATCCGTGACGCCGACACGATCCTCGTCATGGACGCCGGTCGCATCGTCGAGCAGGGGAACCATCACGACCTGCTCGCGCAGGGCGGGGCCTATCACGAGCTGTACCGAGCGCAGTTCGCCGCCGCCCGCGCCGAGCTCGCCTGAGGGCCGGATACCGGACACGCGCAGCGCGCGGAACTAACCTCACCGCGTGACGACGACGCGGCTCGAGACCGGCCTACCGCCGCTCGACGAGCTGCTCGGGGGCCTGCTCGCCGGCGACAACGTGGTCTGGGTCACCGACCGCGACGAGCGCTACGAGGTGATCGAGCAGGCGTTCCTCCGCTCGAGCATTCGACGTGGGCCGACGTTGCAGGTGGTCTGCACGCGCGCGGAGCTCGAGCGACCCCGGCCGGCCGGCGTGGACGTGCTCGACGCCACGGTCGGCAGCAGCTTCGGCCAGTACACCCCCCTGTGCGACGAGATCGAACGCCGTATGGCGGTCACCCCCCGGCTGAGCATCCTGTTCGACGGGCTCGACGAACTCGACCGGCGCTGGGGCCACACCGAGACGACCCGCTTCTTCACCCGGATGTGCCCCTCGATGCTCCAGACCGGGGCGATCACCTACTGGCGTGCCACCCGACGCCTCGGCCCGGGATTCCTCGAGCGGGTCCGCCAGGTGACCCAGTGCCTGCTCGAGGTCCGTGGCGAGCAGTTGCAGGTGCACAAGGCCGAGAGTCGGCCCGCCGACGTCCAGGGTTCGGTCCACCAGTTCCGGCTCGCCGGCGACACGGTGCACCTCGCGACGAGCGCGACGGGAGGGCGGCTCGCTCGCGGCCTGGTGGCGGTGCGTCGTGACCTCGGCATCACCCAGGCCCAGTTCGCCGAGGCCGCCGGCGTGACGGCGAGCGCGATGTCACAGGCCGAGAACGGCACCCGGGGGCTGTCGCTCGACACCCTGCTCACCTTGCGTGACCGGCTCGGGGTGAGCCTCGACCGGCTCGTGGACGCCCGCCCCCGGCCCGGGTACCAACTCGCCCGTCACGACCGCAGCCGCGCGGCGAGCGGCGGCACCCTCGTCGCGCTGGCCGACGACACCGGTTCCGGCCTTCGGGCCTTCCTCGTGATGCTCGGAGCCGGTGAGGACGACCGAGCGCCGTTGGACCATCGGGGCGTCGAACTGGTCGCGGTCGTGCGCGGGCTCGTGCAGATCGACGTCGGCGACGACACGCCCGTGCTGCGCGCCGGCGACTCGTTGCTGGCCACCACGGCGCCGATCGCCGGGTGGCGCAACCTGCGGCCCGAGCCGGCCGTGTTCTACTGGGTGCTTCGGGACTGACCGACGCCGCGGTCGGTCCCCCCGGGGGCGAACGACCCGCCCGTCAGAGCGCGAGCGCGGAACGGATGGCCGTGTAGGTGGCGACCGCCACCAGCAGCACGACGAACCAACGTTGCAGCGCAGCAGGGTCGCGCCGGCCAGCGACGCGCCCGCCGACGATCACCCCGACCAGGCTGGCCACGAGGAACGGGATCACGACCGACCAGTCGATGGAGCCGGACTGCAGCCGGGTCGAGAGCGCGATCAGCGAGTTGATGGTGATGACGAGCAGGCTCGTGCCGATCGCCTCGGGCATCGCAAACCCGAGCGTGAGCACGAGGGCGGGCACGATGACGAAACCGCCACCCACCCCGAAGAACCCCGTGAGCAATCCAACCCCGGTGCCGGCGAGCACGACCTTGGCCACCGTCACCGCCCCGAACCGTCCACGCGCCGCCGTCACGACCGGTGCGCCGGCCTGCGATGGGTCACCGGCCGGTTCGTCCCCCTGCGACCCACCTGCGTCCGCCGCCGCCAGCACGGCGATACGCGCCGCCCGCCGGAGCCGGCGCCACATCGCGAACGCAGCAAGGAACATCACGGCCGAGAAGGCCAGCAGCAGGGCGTCGGGGTCGATCGCTGCGTTGCCCCGGGAACCGACGAGCGAGCCCCCGATCCCGGCGAGGCCGAACACCGTGCCCGACACGAACCGCACCCGGCCGGCGCGCACGTGCGGGATGATGCCGATCAAGGAGGTGACGGCCACGAGCACGAGCGAGCTCGCGGTCGCCGGGCGGGCGCCCTGGCCGGCGCCGTACACCAGCGCCGGCACGGCCAGGATCGAGCCACCCCCGCCGAGGGCGCCCAGGGAGAGGCCGATCAGGAACCCGAGCGGGGAGGCCAGCAGCGCCCGCATGGTCGCTCAGACCGCGCCGGCGGCGACCGCCCACGCCTGATAGCCGCCGAGCAGGTCGGACACGTCGCTGAAGCCGTGGGCCCGCAGCAGGCTGGCGGCGATCGCCGACCGGTACCCCCCGGCGCAGTGCACGACCGTCGGCGCAGCCGGGTCGAGCTCACCGATCCGGCCGAGGAGCGCCGGCAGGCTGATGTTCCGGGATCCCGGGATCACCCCGGACGCCAGCTCGCCGGCGTTGCGGACGTCGATCACGACCAGATCATCGACGGTTCGCATCCGTTCGGCCAACGCCGCAGCGGACAGCCGCGACAGCGGCTCCACCACCTCGGGGTGGGCGACGAAGGTCGCAACCGGGTCGGCGAGCGCGCCCCGCACTGCGTCGAAGCCGATGCGGGCGAGCCGGGTCGCAGCGAGATCCTCCTGGCCCGGTTCGGTGACGAGCACGATCGGGGTGCCGGGACGCATCACCTCTCCGGCGTACTCGGCGAACCGGCCGCTGAACCCGACGTTCACCGATCCGCGCAGGTGCCCGGCGGCGAAGGACTTGTCGTCCCGGGAGTCGAGGACGATCGCCCCGGCGGCCTGCGCGTCGAGCACCTGCTCGAGTGAAAGCCGCGTCACCCCGTTCGCCTCGTCGAACAGCGCGCGGGCCTGCCGATTGAGGGTGGCGGCGAACGGGAAGTACAACGGCGCAACGGTCTGGCCCTGCGTGACGGCCTCGACGAAGGCCTCGACGCTCATCGAGGCAAGGGCGTAGTTCGTTCGCCGCTGCTCCCCGATGGTCGACACCGTCTCGGTCGACAGGTTCTTTCCGCACGCGCTGCCCGCGCCGTGGGCCGGGTAGACCAGGGTGGCGTCGGGCAGCGCGAGCAGCCGTTCGTGCAACGAGCGGTAGAGCATGCGGGCCAGCTCGTCGGCGGTCACTCCCACGGAGGCGAGCAGGTCGGGGCGACCGACGTCGCCGATGAACAGCGTGTCGCCGGTGAGCACCCCGTAGGGCTGGCCGGCGCGTCCCTGCGGCCAGACGACGATGCTGATGGACTCCGGCGTGTGACCGGGGGTCTCCCGGATCTCGAGCATCACCGTGCCGGCACCGGCACCGGGACCGGCACCGGCACCGGCACCGAGGTCGATCGTGTCGCCGTCGGCAAAGGTCACGATCGGGAACTCGGCCCGCCCGGCGGCCGCCCGGCCGTAGCCGATCGACGCGCCCGTGCGTTGGGCGAGTTCGAGGTGGCCGGACAGGAAGTCGGCGTGGAAGTGGGTCTCGAGCACGTGCACGATCCGAAGGCCCTGCGCCTCGGCATCGGCGAGGTACTGCCCGACATCGCGCTGGGGATCGACCACGACCGCTCGCCCGCTTGCGGTGTCGCCGACGAGGTAGCTCGCGTGGGAGAGACATCCCAGGTAGTACTGCCGGAAGAACATCACGTCGGCCTCCTCACGGGCACCCTCGGACATACCCCTCAGGGTATCACGGCGGGCGCGGAACTGATACCCTGCCGGGTATGTGCAGAGCGGTCACGTGCGAACGATGCGGCAAACCGTCCTGGGCCGGGTGCGGCGCCCATGTCGAACAGGTGCTCGGCAGCGTCCCTGTGGCGCAACGGTGCCGGTGCCGCGAGCAGCCCGCCCGGGCGGACACGACCCCGCCCGAGCGCCGGTCGCTGCTGTCACGATTGCGCCGACGCTGACCGGCACCTGACGGGCGGCGCCCGGTCGGCCGGCGGTCAGCCGTCGAGGGCCTCGGCGAGCAGCGCCCGCTCGGCCGGGCCGAGCGGCACCTCAGCGACGAGCGCGAGCCCCGCCGGGCTCATCTTGCGGGCCGTCTTGCGGATCACCTCGCACAGGTGCGACCGGTCCAGCCGCGTCGACACCTCGGCCAACTGGGTCTCCAGGAACACCAGGCATGCCGCGTCCTCGACGGCCTGCGTCTCGGCGTCCGTGCCCAACCCCTCGCGCCGGATCGACGCCTGCACCCGGGCGATGTCGGTCGGGCCGAAGCCGGCCTCGCCGAGAAGCTCGGCCACCTCGACGGCATGACGGGCCTTCTGGTCCCGGCGCCACCGCAGGTATCCCGGGCGGTCGGCCGGGTAGCTGGCCCGAGGCACCACCCAGCGCCGGAGGTGATGCGCCCGAGCGGCGAGCAGCGCGGTGTCCGGGGCCGGGTCGAGCAGCCGTGCCACCCAGGCAGAGGCCAGCCGACCGTGGGCCTGGGCCAAGGGCTGCGGCACCCCGGCGACCACGACCACGGTCGGGTCGGCTGCGTTCGCGGCGTCGATGGACGCGACCGCCCGGGCGTACCGATCCGGGCTCAGACCGCGCACTCCGAGTCGCCGACGGCGGCCACGAACGGACCGGTCTCGTCATAGTCCGCGTAGAACGAGGGGTCCTCCTCGAACGTGGGGAACCGGTCGAGCTCCTTGAGCTCCAACCCCACCGACCCGGCGCCGCCCACCCGGTCGAGCCAGCCCCGGAAGGTCTCGCCGGCGTTGCGTTCGCCGGCGAAGCGCCGCACCACGCGCACCACGGCTTCCGGCGCGTTCTTCGCCGGGAGCCGCAGCGCCTTGTCACCGAAGTGGATCTGCTCCTGCCCGACGTGGCCGCCGAGCAGCATCTGGTAGCCGGGGGCGCTGCGGCCGTGGGCCCGACGCTCGGCGCCGAAGAAGCCGATGTCGCTCGCGTGGTGCTGACCGCAGGAGTTGGTGCAGCCCGAGATGTTGATCCGCACGCCGCCGACCTCGGCGAGACCTTCGGCCTCGAGCGCCTCCCCGATCGCCTTGGCGAGGCCCCGCGACTGGGTTACCGCGATGTTGCAGGTGTCCGCGCCGGGGCAGGCGACCACGTCACGGGCGAGCTCGGCCCCCGGCCGCGCCATCCCGATCGCGTCGAGACGGGCGTACAGCACCCCGAGCTGGGCCTCGGTCAGCCCTCGGAACACGACGTTCTGCCGGTTGGACAACCGGACGTCGGCGCCGAGCTCCCGCTGGATCGAGGCGAGCGCCCGGAACTGCTCGGCGGTGATGTCGCCGAGCGCTGCGTACGCAACGGCCGACACCGATCCGTTGGCCACGCCGCGCACCACGCTGGTCGCCTCCCATCGCCGGTACGGGTCGCTCGGGAGGAGATCGACGCGCACCCCTTGGCCGACGGCGGTCCGCTCGCCGGTGGCCGACGCACCGGCCGGTGCGTCCCCGGCCTTGGCCACCTCGGCCGGGATGCCTCCGGGCCACGAGCTCGACGCCGGCAGGGTGCGGCGCACCTTGAGCACCCGGCGGCGCACCTCGTCGATGCCAAGGGTGTCGACCACCCACTTGAGCCGGGCGCGCAGCTTGTTGTCCCGGTTGCCGGTCTGGTCGAACACCCGCAGCACGGCTTCGACGGTCGGGAGCAGGTCCTCGCGGCTCGTGAACTCCTCGAGCGCCAACGCCGGATGCGGCGTGGCCCCGAGACCACCCGCGAGGTACACGCGAAAGCCGCCCTCGGTGGTGCCGTCCTCGAGCGTGCGGGTGGTGGCGACCACGCCGACGTCGTTGAACATCGCCTGCCCGCAGTCGGTCGAGCAGCCCGAGAAGTTCACCTTGAACTTGCGGGGCAGGCGCTGGCCGAGCGGGTTGCGCACGAAGTGCCGGAACGTCGCTTCGGCCCACGGCGTCACGTCGAGGTGCTCGTAGGGGCAGGCGCCGGCCAGATGGCAGGCCATCACGTTGCGGACGGTGTCGCCGCACGCCTCGCGGCTGGTGAGGCCGACGGCGGCGAGATGCCGCATCACCTCGGGCACCTTGGTGAGCTCGACGAAGTGGATCTGCACGTTCTGCCGGGTGGTGACGTGCCCCCACCCCCGCGAATACGTCTCGGCCAAGAAGCCCATCAGCTCGAGCTGTTCGGGCGTGATCGTCCCGGCGGGGAGCTTGATGCGCACCATCTGGTTGGTGCCGCCCTGCCGCTGGCCGTAGACACCGTTGTTGAGGCGCATCACCCGGAACACGTCCTCGTCGATCTCGCCGGCGAGGTACTGCGCGATCGCCCGCTCGAACCGTTCGATGTCGCGCAGCTGTTCCTCGTCGAGGTCGCGGGGGGCGGGCACCACGGGAGCGATGGACACGAGTCCTCCGAACGATGGGTCGAAAAGATGACCGTTCCGGTCGACTTTAGCCGCCGTCACCGGCCGATGTCGGCCCCGATCTCCCGCAACGCGTCCGCCAGCGCCGCCCGCAGCCGCCGGGCCTGCGCCGGGTGCAGGTGGGCGACGAGCCCGGCGCCGGGCCGGCCGACTTCCTCGACGGTCAACACCACACGGGGCTCGGCGTCGTCGTAGTCGTCGCTGATCGCGATCGCCCACGAGATCCGGTCGGCGTCGTCGGCGCCCGGGGGCAGGTCCTCGGGCCGGAACGGGTAGTCGTCGATCGAGCGGCGCACGCCGGCACGCTACGCGCCGGCGTGCCGGGCGGCGGCGGCCCCGGCGATGCGCCCATAGGTCGTGATGTTGGCGTACGAGTTCCCGCTGCCGACGTAGTGCGCCCCGACGACGCCGCCGGTGCACTCCCCGGCCGCGTACAGCCCGGTGATCGGGGCGCTCGCCTCGTCGAGCACCCGGGCGTCGGGATCGATCCGGAGCCCGAACGAGGTGAAGCACACCGTCGACGGGCGCAGTTCGACGCCGTAGAACGGCGGCTGCGCGATCGCGTCGAGGAAGCTGCGGTACTTCCCGAACTGGTCGTCGACGCCGGACTCCACCGCCCGGTTGTACCGCTGCACCGATCCGGCGAGCGCCACGCCGGGGAGGCCGAGCGCCGCTGCGAGGTCCTCGATCGTCGACGCCGTCGCCACCTTGCCCTCGCGCACCATCTGGTCGACCACCTCGGTCGTCCAGTGGGGGCTCTGGTACTTCGACGACCCGGGGATGGCCTGCTTGTAGCGGGCGGCACCGGCCTGGGTGGCGCGCTCCAGCGTGGGCCGATCGAACACCGCCCACACCCGGTCCCCTTGCTCGCGCACGAGGAAGTCCATCATCCCGTAGGGCGCGGTCTCGTCGCAGAACCGATGGCCCTTGGCGTTGACCAACACCAGCCACCCCGGTAGGTACGCCTCGAGGATCGGGGCGAAGCCGGCGTGGAGCAGGCGCAGCCCGCGGTCGTGGCCGGTGGTCTGGGCCCGCACCTGGGCGCCGAGCTCGAGCGCATCACCGCGGGCGCCCGCCGCCCCGATGTACCAGGCGTTCCCGGTTGCAGCCGCCGACGGGTAGAAGCGTGCGAGATTGGCCGGGTCGTTGGCGAACCCGCCCGAGGCGAGCACCACTGCGCCGGCGCGGATCTCGTCGTCGCCGACGGCCACCCCGGCGACGACGCCGTCGTCGCCGACGGCGAGCCGGTCGATGCGTTGCCCGAGCGCGACGTCGACGTCGAGCTCCCGGCAGTGGCGGTGCAGGACGTCGACGACGGCCTGACCGCGACCGACCGGCACGTGGACCCGGGGCACCCGCTCGTCGCCGCCGAACACGAGCTCGGGGTGGTACTCGACGCCGAGGTCGCCCAACCACTCCACCGTGGGGCCGGCGAACTCGCACAGGCGCCGCACGACGGCGGCGTCGACGTTCCACCGGTTCACCTGCAGGTAGTCGTGGAACAGCGACTCGGCATCGTCGTCGATGCCGAGGGCCCGCTGGTAGCGGGTCCCAGCGCCCATGATGAGCCCACCCGACAACCGTGACGAGCCGCCCACCACGCCCTCGGCCTCGGCGACCAGCACCCGCCCGGCACCCTCGGCCCGCGCTGCGAGCGCCGCAGCCAGTCCCGCAGCCCCCGACCCGACGACGACCACGTCGACATCTCGCACGACGACCCCCTTCACGTCCGGCCCAGCCTGCCAGGCCGCCGGTTGTGCCGTCAGACAGCGGCCGGTCAGCCCGTCAGGCGGCGGCAAGCGCAGCCGCGTCGGCGGCGCCGGCGGCGTAGCGGGCGACGGCACCGATCACGATCACCGCGGGCGCGTCCACGGGCAGCACGCCGAGCTCGTCGAGGGTCCCCAGCACGACCCGCTGGTCGGGCCGCGTGGCGTTGGTGACCGCGGCGACCGGTGTGGCCGGCGCCAGGCCGGCCCGCATCAAATGGCCCGCCACCTCGCCGCGCGTCGCCGCGCCCATCAGGACAACGATCGTGCCCCCGAGCTGTGCCAACGCCGCCCAGTCCGGTTCGGCCTCGCCGGCGGCCCGGCTGCACGTCACGATCGTGACGGCCGCCGAGACCCGACGATGCGTGACCGGCACCCCCATCGCGGCCGGGCCCGCAAGGGCCGAGCTCACCCCCGGCACCACCTCCCAGGCCAGTCCCGCCGCCTCGAGCGCATCGGCCTCCTCGCGGCCTCGACCGAACAGGAAGGGGTCGCCGCCCTTGAGCCGCACGACCCTGCGCCCCGCCCGGGCATGCTCGACGAGCAGGTCGTTGATCCGCTCCTGGGTCCAGGACTCCCCCGGGCCCTTGCCGACGTCGACGAGGAGCGCATCGGGCCGAGCGTGGCCGAGCACCTCGGGATCGAGGAGCCGGTCGTGCAGGACGACCTCGGCCTCGCGCAGCCGTCGCACGGCCCGCACGGTGAGCAACTCGGGATCGCCGGGACCGGCGCCGACCAGCGAGACGGGGTACGGCGGTCCGGCCACACCGAGCACCGTACCAATTGTTGACTACGCTGGTCGACAATGACGGACGGAACGGACCGGGCCCGCACGCTGCCGGTCATGCTCGACCTGCGGGGTCGGCGGGTGGCCGTCGTCGGCGACGGGGACGTCGCCCGTCAACGGCTCGCCCTGCTCGCGGTCACCGGCGCCGAGGTGGTCGTGGCTCCGCCGGCCCCGCCCGAGGACATCGCCGAGCAGCTCGAAGGCACCTGGCTGGTGTTCGCCGCCACCGGATCCGACGCGCTCGACGCCTCGATCGCGGCGTGGGCCACGGCGCGGGGGATCTGGGTCAACGCCCACGACCAGACGCGGGCGTGCACGTTCCAGATGCCTGCGCAGCTCCACCGCGGTCCGCTCACCGCAGCCTTCGGCACCGGCGGCGCCGTGCCGTCGCTCGCCGTGGCCGTGCGAGATCTCCTGGCCGAGCTGATCCCTGACGATGTCGTGCCCCTGATCGTGGACGCAGCCGACCAGCGCCGAGCGGCGAAGGCCGCCGGGCAACCGGCGTTCTCGTTGCCGTGGTCGGCGATCCTCGCCCCGATCCTCCAGGAGATCGAGGCCCGCATCGCCGAGCGTGCCGCCACCCGCGCCGCCGACCCGCCCCCGGCCGTCTGACCCCTCGCCGTCGCTGCGGCACCGGGCGGAGGGGCACCGAGTTCGGTCGGGAGGCGCGCGTACGATGCCGCCCCGTGGGACATCGAGACGGTGACGGCTGGGTCCTGTGCGACTGCGGCCGTCCGCACTGGGGTATCTACGGGGCGGCCGGCCTGCTCGTGGTCCGGCGCGACCTCGACGAGCCGCACGTGCTGCTGCAGCTGCGGGCCGCCTGGACCCACGGCGGCGCCACCTGGGCACTGCCCGGCGGCGCGCTCGACTCCCACGAGGACCCGGTCACGGCGGCGGCCCGGGAAGCCTGGGAGGAGGCGGGCATCCACCCCTCGCACCTCGAGGTCGTCGGCATCTACTCCGACGACCACGGCAACTGGCGGTACGACACCGTGATCGCCCACGTCGACGGCGACGCCGGCGCCCACATCGCGAACCCCGAGGCCGACGAGGTCCGTTGGGTGCAGCTCCACGAGGTCGTCGAGTACGACCTGCACCCGGGCCTGCGGGCCTCGTGGGCCGAGTTGCACGTGCACGTCCGCACCACCCTGGAGGAACGATGACCGACCGGTCCTTGCGCGGTCGCGTCGCCGTGATCGGCGTCGGCGAGTCCACGTATTACAAGCGGAGCCAGTCCCCGTATCCCGAGTTCGCACTGGTCCTGCAAGCGGTGCAAGCAGCGTGCCGCGACGCCGGAATCGACCCCCGCGACGTCGACGGCTACTCGTCGTACTCCAACGACCGCAACCTCCCGGCGCGCATCCACACGGCGTTCGGGGCCCACGCACTGCGGTTCTCGAACATGCAATGGGGCTCGGGCGGAGGCGGGGCAGCCGCCGCCGTCGGCAACGCCGCTGCCGCCGTCGCCACCGGAACCGCCGACTGTGTCGTTGCGTTCCGGGGCCTGGCCCAAGGCCAATTCGGCCGCTTCGGCGCCGGCGCCCGCTCCCGCACGATCAGCGGGGAGTACGCGCTCAGCGTCCCATACGGCGTGATGTCACCGGCCCAGATGTACGCCATGCGCAGTACGCGGCTGTTCCACGAACACGGCGTCAGCCCCGACACGCTCAAGGCGGTCGCCCTCGCCGCCTACCACCATGCCCAGGCCAACCCCCGGGCGGTGATGTACGAGCGACCGCTCACCCCCGAGGCCTACGACGAGGCCCGCTGGATCGTCGAGCCGTTCCGCCTCTTCGACTGCTGCCTCGAGAACGACGGCGCCGCCGCGCTCGTGCTCGTCCCGGCGGAACGGGCGGCCGATCTGACCGACCGCCCGGTGTATCTGCTCGCCGCGCAGCAGAGCGGACCGCCGCGGTCGGCAGCCTGGTCGCACAACGTCCCCGACTATGCGACGTCCTCGTTCAAGACCTCCGCCGGCCGTCTGTTCGCCCAGGCCGGGGTCACGCCCGCCGACGTGGACGTCGTGCAGAGCTACGAGAACTTCACCGGGGGTGTCGTGATGAGCCTGATCGAGCACGGGTTCTGCAGCTACGAGAGCGCCAACGAGGTGCTGCGGTTCGACAACCTGATCGCCCCCACCGGCTCGTTGCCGCTCAACACCTCCGGCGGCAACCTCGCCGAGTGCTACATGCACGGCCTCGGGCTGGTCATCGAAGCGGTGCGCCAGGTGCGCGGCGATTCACCGAACCCGGTGCCGGATGCGAAGGTGAGCTTCGTGAACGCCGGGCCGATGGTCGAGATCGCCTCCTCGGCGATCTTCGGGAGCCGGGAGGTGCTCGGATGAGCGACGATCCTGTCCTGCCTGCCGGGCTCCCCGCCCCGGTGCCCCTGCCCGACGGGCTCGACGCGCCGTACTGGGAGGGCACGCGGGCCCACCAGTTGCGGGCGCAACGATGCCAGGCGTGCGGCACCTGGCAGTGGGGTCCCGAGTGGATCTGCCATGCCTGTCACGCCGCCGACGTCGCCTGGGAGACGATCGCCGACCCGGTCGGCGTCGTGTACTCGTGGGAGCGCGTCTGGCATCCCGTGCACCCCGCCCTGCGCAACGCCTGCCCCTACGTCGTGCTGCTCGTCGAGCTGCCTGGCGCCGGCGGCATCCGCATGGTCGGCAATCGGATCGGCGACGCGCACACACCGGTCGTGATCGGCAGCCGGGTGACCCCGGTGTTCGAGGACCACGACGGCGACCCGGCCTACACCCTCGTGCAGTGGCGGTCGCTCAGCGCGTGACGGGGAGGCCGAACACCCGGGCGGCGTTGAGCCCGAGGATCGCCGCCCGGCTCTCGGGCCGCAGGTGCCCCATCTGGCGCTCGACCGACGCCGCCGAATGTGGCCACGAGCCCTCGTGGTGCGGGTAGTCGTTGGCCCACATCAGGTTGTCGACGAGATCGTGTTGCTCGGCGGCGAGCAGACCGGCGTGGTCCTCCTGGAAGGTGGCGAAGCACTGACGCCGGAAGACCTCCGAGGGCAGCTCGTCGAGCTGTGGGCGCACCCAGAAGTGGTGGGCCTTGTGCGCCCAGTCCATCGTCTCGATCAGCCACGGCACGAAGCCGATCCCCGATTCGACCAGCCCGACCCGTAGACCCGGATGGCGGCTCAGCGTGCCCGAGGCGATGAGTTGCACGAGCGGCTCGATGGTGGTCTCCATCGAATGGCACACGTAGTTGACGATCGCCCCGCCCGCCCCGGTCACCGCGCGCGGGTCGCGGCCCGTCGACACGTGGAACGTCACGGCCAGCCCGGTGTCTTCGATCTCGGACCACAACGGCTCGAAGACCGGGTCGTTGTACTCGGGCGTACCCGAGGCCTTCGGGCCGTACACCGCCGAGTTCCCGAGACAGAGCCCGGCGAAACCCTGCTCGGCCGCCCAGTGCACCTCGGCGATCGCCCCGTCGAGGTCGCCCGCAGCGATCGAGGCGAGCGGCAACGTGCGCCCGCCATGCCATCCCCCGGGCGAGAACGTCTCGTGGGCCCACCGGTTCCACGCCCGGCACATGGCCATGGCGAACACGGGATCCGGCGTGGCCCAGCACAACAGGCCCTTGTTCGGGAAGATCAACTCGACGTCGACCCCGTCGGCGTCCTGATCGGCCAGCCGCTCGGCCACGCCACGACCCGACGCATTGCGGCGCATGTCCTCGTCGTCCATCCGGCTGCCGGCCCGCTCCTGCACCGTGCCCGGCGCGCCCTTCACCCGCTGCGGCGAGTTGCCCTCGGTTACCAACCACTCCGAGCCGTCCTCACGCCGGACCAGGTGCGGCAAGCGCTCCCGGAACTCCGGCTCGATCCGCTCCTCGAGGTACATCGGCGGCTCGTTGGCATGGCAATCGGCGGAGACCACGAACAGCTTGCGCGGGTCGTCGGGCCGGATCGTGCGGTCCCACCCGGCGACACCGGGCGACTCGCGCCGCCATGCGTTCGGTGACGAGTCGTGCTCGAGCAGTGCCATCGTTCCCCTCCCGGCCGCCAGGGCCCCGCGGGCCGGACGCAGCCTAGGCCGACAGCGCGGCCGGATCGGCCGGCGGCAGGCCTTGCAGCCACGCCCAGGCCTGCTCGACCTGACCGGCGAGGACCGCAGTGTCGCCGCCGTTGTCGATGACCCGGTCCGCCATCGCCAGGCGCTGCTCACGCGTCGCCTGGCGGCCGATGCGGGCCCGGGCGTCGTCCTCGGCGAGCCCCCGGAACCGGACGAGCCGTTCCACGGCGACCTCGACCGGGGTGTCGACCACGATCACCGCCGACACCGGGTAGCGCGAGCGACCGTCCTTGGCCCCCTCGGCGAGCAACGGGATGTCGAGCACCACCACCCGGTCCCCGGTGGCCTCGGCGTCGACCCGGCGGCGGATCTCGGCGTTGACGGCCGGGTGCACGATGCCGTTGAGGTCCTTGAGCGCGTCCGCATCGTTGAACACGATCCCGGCGACGGCGGCCCGATCGAGCGTGCCGTCCTCGGCGACGATCCCGGCACCGAACCGCTCCACCATCGCGACGAACACCGGAGCACCCGGCGCCTGGAGCTCCTTCACGATCGCGTCGGCGTCCACGATGACCGCGCCGCGTTCCGCGAGCAGCGACGACACGGTCGACTTGCCGGACCCGATGCCGCCGGTGAGGCCCACGAGGATCATGGGCGGATGGTAGCGACGGCGCAGCGACCGCCGCCCGGGTGGGTCGATCGACCCGTCGAGCGCCGGCCGGTCAGGAAGGACGATAGGTACGATCGACCGGGTCGAGGGAAGGTGGCGGGCACGATGGCCGCGGAGCACGCAACGACCGACGATGGCCGCAATCCCGGCTTCTTCTCCCGTGGGCCGTCGTGGCCGATCGTGGAGCGCCGCCGGTCCTTCCACGCCGGTCCGGGACCGCACCGGCGCGCCGACGAGCCGCTGGCGGCGCCAGCCCGCCGGGCGAGCATGTTCCTCGCTCCCTCGCTCGCGCCGTGGCGTTGGGCCTCGGTCGCGGTGGGGCTGGGGCTGGCCTTCACCCAGCAGCCCGCCGACGTCTCCCCGGAACGGGTCGCCACCGCCATCGCCCTGGTGATCTACGCGGCGTTCCGGACCGTGCGGCCCATCGACTACGAACCGAACGACGTCACGGCGCGAGCCGTCATGATCGAGTTCGGGTTCCACACGGCCGCCCTGCTCGCGACGGGCACGTGGACGTCTCCGTTCGCGTTCGTGTTGGCGCCCACGGTCGTTCTCGCCGGCCTCGTCCAGGGGCCGTCGTTCGCGGTCCGGCTGACGGCGGTGTCGAGTGCCGTCATCACGGTGGGGCACCTCATGTCGGGGGACCGCGAATGGATGGAGTCGGCGCGGGCGTCCGCCGTGTTCGTCGGCTTCTTCGTGGTGTTGGCGATCGCCGTGGGCCTCGCCCGCAACGCCCTCGCCGAGTCCGCCCGCCAGCAGACGATGGCGCTCGACCGCCTCGGTCGCCTCGCCGAAGCCAACTCGCTGCTGTTCTCACTGCATCGGGTCGCCCAGACGTTGCCCGCCTCGCTCGAGCTCCCCGACGTGCTGCGCTCGACGATCGCGCAGCTGCGCGAGCTCGTCGACTTCGACGCCGCGACGATCTTCCTCCTCGAGGAGTCCGACGCCACCTGGGTGCCCGCCCATTCCTCGGGCACCCCATTCCGGCGGACCCTGACCGAGGCCGAGCTCCCACCCCCGCTGCGTCAGGCGAAGGCCGCGGCGGGGACGGTATCGATCCCCGAGCTGTCCGTCGGCGGCCCCGGTCTGCATCCCGACATGCGCTGCGGGCTGTATTCGGCCCTCCACGCCCGGGGTGCCCTCATCGGCTTGATCGCCGTCGAGTCCCGTACGCCCGGACCATTCCCGGCCAAGGACGTGGAGCTGTTGAACGGCCTGGTCGAGCCGTTCGGGGTGTCGATCGACAACGCCCGCTGGTTCGCCCGCCTCCGCACGATCGGCGCGGACGAGGAGCGCAGCCGCATCGCTCGCGACCTCCACGACCAAATCGGCCAGGCGCTCGCGCACCTCGGCTTCGAGCTCGACCGGGTCGTGCGCGCGGCCGATCGCGGCCAAGACATGCGCCCCATCCTCGACGAGCTGCGCGTCGAGGTCCGCAGCGTGGTCCGGTCGGTGCGCGAGACGCTCTACGACCTGCGCACCGATGTCACCGACACCCAGGACTTCGGTTCGACGATGGAGCTCTACCTCGACCGGGTCCGCGAGCGCAGCGGGCTCGACGTGGCGCTCGAACGCCACGAGACAGCCCGTCTCCCGCTCGTGCAGGAACGGGAAGTGTGGCGCATCGCGAAAGAGGCGGTCACCAACGTCGAGCGCCACGCCCGGGCCTCGCAGCTACGGCTGCGGTGGCAGTGCGATCCGAGCGGCGCCGAGCTCGTCGTCACCGACGACGGTCGCGGCTTCACTCGTGATGCCGTTCGCACTGATTCGTACGGCATCATCGGGATGCGTGAACGGGCGAGCACCCTGGGTGCTCGCTTCGAGGTGGATTCCACTCCCGGAGCTGGCACAACAGTCCGAGTGACCTTGTCCAGGGACGGAAGTGGCGCACTAGATCTACGAACGTGACGACTGAGACCGCCGAACGGACCAACGGGAGAAGGATCAGCACCATGGTGATCCGCTTGATGCTGGTGGACGACCACAAGATGCTCCGCCAAGGGCTACGCCGTTCGCTCGAGGAGGAAGGCTTCTCGATCGTGGCCGAGGCCGCCGACGGCACCGACGCCGTGCGGCTCGCTCCGGCGATCAAGCCCGACGTGGTCCTCATGGACGTCTCGATGCCCGACATGGACGGCATCGAGGCGACGAAGCGGATCCTTGCCGTCGATCCCGAGCGCCGCATCGTGATGCTCACGATGCACGGCGACGCCTCGGTGATCGAGCAGGCGATCAAGGCCGGCGCGGTCGGCTACCTCACGAAGGACTGCTCGATCGACGAGGTGGTCGAGGCGATCCGCATGGCCGCCAACGGCGAGACGGCCCTGTCCCCGCAGCTGGCCCAGACCATGCTCAAGGAGGTCCGCAAGATCCACGGCGCCGAGAAGGAGGAGGAGCGGGTCATCTCCAAGCGCGAGGAGGAGGTGCTGCAGCTCATCGCCGACGGGTGTTCCACTCCCGAGGTGGCCGCCAAGCTCTACATCAGCCAGAAGACGGTGAAGAACCACCTGGCGTCGATCTACGAGAAGCTGAACGCCCGCGATCGCACTCAGGCGGTGCTCACCGCGGTGCGCCTGGGGATCGTCCGGCTCAACTGACGCCGACGGCGGGCCGCTCCCGGGCCAGCTCGGCCATGAGCTCGAGGGCTGCGGGCTGGCGGGTGGTCACCGTGAAGCCGGTGATGCCGCTGTCGGCCCAGGCTCCCCAACGGGAGCGGATGCGGTCCGGCGATCCGACGAGGCTGCGTTCGTCGACGTACTCGTCGGGGACGGCTGCGGTGGCCTCCTGCTTCCGGCCGGCGAGGAACAGTTCCTGGATCCGGGCGGCGGCGTCGCCGTAGCCGTTCCGGACCATGTGGTCGTTGTGGAAGTTGACGTCGCGATGGCCCATGCCGCCGACGTACAGCGCGATGCCGGGCTTCTGGCGCTGTAGCGCGGCAGCGATGTCGTCGGTGATCGTGACCGCACCGCCGGCCTGGATCTCGAAGGTGTCCCATCCCTTGTCGACGCCCTTGGCCCTCGCCCGGCGGAACCCTTCTTCGATCCACGGGCGGAACTCGGCCATGCGCCCGGGCACGAAGTGCATCGGCAACCACCCGTCGCACAGCTCGGCGGTGAGCGTGACCGTGCCCTGCGCGCCCGACCCCATCCAGATCGGCAGGTCCGGGTTCATGTGCAGGATCGACCGCAACGGCTTGCCCAACCCCGTGGCCCCCGGCCCGTCGTAGGGCAGCGAGATCTCCCGGCCGTGGTGCTCGACGGGCGCCTCGCGCCGCAGCACCTTGCGCATGATCTCGATGTAATCCCGTAGGCGCCAGTAGGGCTTGCCCCACGGCTCCCCGTACCAGCCCTCGACGATCTGCGGCCCCGACACCCCGAGCCCGGCGATCACCCGCCCGCCCCCGGCGAGTGCGTCGACCGTCGCCGCTTGCATGGCGCACATCGCCGGGGTCCGGCCGGCGAGTTGCATGATCCCGGTGCCCAGACGGATCCGCTCGGTACGGGCCGCCAGGTAGGCGAGCGGGGTGATCGCATCGGACCCGTAGGCCTCCGCCGTCCACACCGAGTCGTACCCGAGACGTTCCGCCGACTGGATCAGTTCGACGGGGAGATCGAGACGGGAGCCGGAGTAGCCGAGGGAGAGGCCGAGCTTCATGTCCCGATGCTCGCGCGCCGGCTCCTCAGGGTTCGACGAGCAGCGACCGCAACACCGCGGGCACCGCCGGATCGAGCCCGTGGGCGCACAGGTAGGCCTCGGTCCCGCCGTGGGCGTCGACGTGGGCGAGGGCGGCGTCGAGGAAGGCCGCGTCGGCGACGAACAGCGCGCGCACCCGCTCGATCCCCACCCCGGCCTCGGCGAGGATCGGGGTCATCTCGGCGATCCGGCGCTCGGTGCGGTAGGGGTTGGTGAGCCAGTAGTCGCGCCGCACCCAGCCGTCATCCACCCCGAGGAGGCGCAGGAGCAACGCCGCGCTCAACCCGGTGCGATCCTTGCCTGCGGTGCAGTGGAACAGCGCCGGCAGGTGGGCCGGCTCGGCGAGGTGCGTGAGCACCGTGACGATCATCCCGACGCCGTCGCTCACCATCTCCCGGTACTTCACGGCGAAGTCGTCGAGGGTGAACTCGGCGATCTCCCCGGCGATGATCTGCTCGAGCAGCCCGCCCTGGTCGGCCGATTCCATCCCGTCGGGGTGGGCTCGCACGACCGCCGTACCTTCGGGGAGCCGGGAGGGTTGCTGGGCCACTTCTCGTTCGAAGCGCAGGTCGACGACGGTCCGCAGGCCGAGCGCACCGAGCGCGGCGAGCCCGACGTCGGTGACGAGGTGCAGGTGGTCCGACCGGAACACCAGGCCGCGCCGCACCCGGCCACCGTCGCGGGTCGGATAGCCGCCGACATCACGAAGGTTGAGCGTCCCCTCCACCTCGATCCGGGCCCAGGGCTCGGCTGCGGTCGGCAAGGGCAGGTGATCGTGCACGGCGCCGACACTACGGCGGCGCAACGAAGACATCGCCGCACCACCAGCGCCGGGAGAACGATTGCGCCGTCAGAACGACTGCGCCGTCAGAACAGCGTCGGTTGCTCGGCGCGCCGCACCCGCAGACCGGGCCAGACCAAGCCGTCGAGGAACACCCACGACCGGCGGTGGATCGCGCTCGGGCCCCAGCCGTGCAGCGCCGCCCGGTGGACCGGGCACGGGTAGCCCTTGTTCGACTCGAACGAGTACGCCGGATAGTGCTCCGCTTCGGCCCGCATCACGCGGTCGCGGGTCACCTTGGCCAGGATCGAGGCGGCGGCGACGGCCAGACAGCTGGCATCGGCCTTCACCTCCATCCGCACATGCCCGACGGTGCCCGCCAGGAAGTTCCACGAGCCGTCGACGATCGCCGCGTCGGGCCGCACCCCGAGCCCGGCGACGGCCCGCCGAGCGGCCTCGCGCTGGGCCTGCGCCATGCCCAGGTCATCGCATTCCTGGTGGCTGACGGCGCCGACGGCCCAGGCGTCGCACCAGCCCGCGACCCGGTCGAAGAGCCGCTCCCGAGCCGCCTCGGTCAGCAGCTTGGAGTCCCGCACGCCGAGCACGCGACCGGCCCGGCCCCTCGGCAACACCGCTGCGCCGACCATGAGCGGACCAGCCCATGCGCCGCGCCCGACCTCGTCGATGCCGACGACCAGGTCATGGCCGGCGGACCACAGTTCTCGTTCGACCTCACGGGTCGGCGCCTTGCCTCGCACGCAGCCCGGACCGTAGTCCCCGGCCGAGCACCGGCCCGGGAGCCGGACGGGCCGCCCTAGGCTGCAGCCATGGAGATCGCCGGCATCCACCACGTTGCGCTGTGCGTCAACGACCTCGACGACGCGCTGCGGTTCTACGTCGACGGCCTCGGCTGCACGGTCCTGCCTCGCCCCGACTTCGGGTTCGTCGGCGCCTGGCTCGCAGCGGGCCCGCAGCAGATCCACCTGATGCAGCTCGGCGAGGTCGAGCCGGATCGCCGCCAGCACGTCGCGCTCCAGGTCGACGACGTCGAGGCGTGGGCCACCCACCTCGAGGGCCGAGGGATCGCCGTGCGCCGGCCGCCGGCGTTCGACGGCGCCGGGAGGCAGGTCTTCGTGGTCGACCCGTCCGGCAACCGGGTCGAGCTCAACCAGCCGGGCTGACCGGGGCCCGTTCAGTAGACCCCGCCGAGCTTGGTGTGGTCCCAACTGACCACCCGCTCGACGTCGAACAGCACCCCGACCCGCTTGCGGGCCTGCGCCGCCAGGAAGCCGCGACCTCGCTCGTCCACGGGCCCGCTGTAGCGCGGGGACACGGCGAGCGCGATGGCGAGCACCTCGTCGGGGTCGTCCACCAATCGTGCGCTGCCTTCGAGCTCGACCCCGCGCAGCTCGGCGTAGGTGGCCCCCGACTCGACGAGGGCCGACATCCGGGGATCGCGCCGCAGGTTCATCACCTTCTGGCTCTTGCCGAAGGTCCAGAACGCGATCGTGCCGGTCGAGAACCGGTCCCCGCCCACGAAGCCGAACCACATCGCGACGAGATGCGGGCGCCCGGTCGGGCCGATCGTCGCGATGTTCAGGGTGCGCGGCACCCCGAGGTAGTCGTCGAGTTCCTCCGGCGTCATCGAGATCGCCGACCGCTTGGAAGCCATGGTGAGCGACGGTAGCCCCGACCGGCCGATCAGAACGCGGTGGTGCGGAACAGCTCGGGCGCCACCGGGGCGCTCACGCGGCGCAGGCCGGCCTCGACGGACTCGACGCCCGCCGGACCCGCCAGGGCGTCGAACAGCTCGATCGGGACGAGCTCGACGTCGGCCTCCCACGGATCGTCGGCGTCGAGCCGTTCGAGCAACGCGTCCCACATCCGCCGCGGGAGCAGCCGGCCGATGCCGACCACCCCCCACACCGGCACCCCGGCGTGGCGGGCGACCGCTGCCGCGGCGTACGACCCGGTGCTGGCCACCATCCCGCTCGGCCCGGCGGCCATCGCCTCCACGAGCACGACCTGCGCGGCGAGCACCGCCGACGCCGTGCCCGACGAGGGGATCTCGACGGCCTCGACGTCGGCACGGTGCAAGCGGCGCACGAACCCCGATGCGGCGCCTTGGCCGTCGACGGCCAGCACCGTGGCATCACCCCGGCGCAGCAGTGCGTCCCCGGCGAGCTCCGGCCAGCCGACCACCACGACCGTCGCATCGTCGGGAAGGGCATCGCCGAGCAATCCGGCGGTGCCGTCCGCTTCGATCTCCTCCGCCGCTCGCCATCCCTCCCGGGTCGGGTCGGTGGCGGTGAGCACCCGGGCACACAGCCACCACAGCGCGCCCGAGGTGGGATGCCGGTCCACGATGCGCCGGCACGCGGTGACCAGGCCGGCCGGATCGAACCCGAGGGCGGCGAGCGCCCCGGCCGATTCGCGGACCAACACGTCCTGATCGGCCCCCGATGCTCTCGCCACGTAGCGCAATCGCTCGATCGGGTGCACGGGGTGAAGGCTACCCCCGGGAGGATCGCCGGTCCGTCCGACCGGCGCGCTAGCGTCCTGCGATCGTGGCTACCGATCCCGCGGGCTCCCTCACCCTCACGCCGGTCAACGGCGAGGGGCGTTCCATCGAGGAGTGGCTCACCACGTTCCACTTGGTGTCGGTCGTGGTCGACCCCTACACGAACGAAAGCGCCTGGATCCTCGACACCGCCGCCCGTGTGCTGTGGGCATTCCGGGGCGCGGCGGTACGGGTGAACTTCCTGTGCACCAGCGACGCCGATGACGCGAAGGCCTTCCTCGGGCCGCTCGCCGAGCAGTTCCTCGTGTTCGCCGACGCCGACCGCAGTGTGGTCAAGGGCCTCGGGCTCGCGCACCTCCCGGCGCTGGTGTTCCTCGGCCAGGACGGCACCGTGCAGGCCGCGGCCGAAGGGTGGAACCCCTCGCAGTGGCGGGCGGTGGCGCAGGCCATCGCCAAGGCCACGGCCTGGAGCCACCCGCAGATCCCCGTGGCGGCCGATCCGACGCCCTTCCAGGGCTCCCCCGCCGCCGGCTGAGCGAGATGGCCGAGTTCGCCTACACCGACCTGCTGCCCCTCGGGTCCGACGACACGCCCTACCGGTTGCTCACCGCCGACGGGGTGTCCACCGTGGAAGCGGCCGGGCACACGTTCCTGCGCGTCGAGCCCGAGGGGCTCACGCTGCTCACCCGCACGGCGATGCACGACATCGCCCATTTCCTCCGGCCGGGTCACCTCGCGCAGCTCCGCCGGATCCTCGACGATCCCGAGGCCACCGGCAACGACCGGTTCGTTGCGCTCGACCTGCTGAAGAACGCCTCGATCTCGGCCGGTGGCGTGCTGCCGATGTGCCAGGACACCGGCACTGCGCTCGTGAAGGCGAAGAAGGGCCAGTACGTCCTCACCGGCGACGCCGACGATCGCATCGCCATCGCCCGGGGCGTGTTCGACACCTACGAGCGGGACAACCTGCGGTACTCGCAGATGGCGCCGATCACGATGTACGACGAGCGCAACACCAACACGAACCTCCCGGCCGAGATCGAGATCGAGTCGGTGCCGGGTGGCGCGTACAAGTTCCTGTTCATGGCCAAAGGTGGCGGCAGCGCGAACAAGAGCTACCTGTACCAGGAGACCAAGGCGCTGCTGAACGAGAAGTCGTTGCTGGCGTTCGTCGACAAGAACATCCGCACCCTCGGCACCGCCGCCTGCCCGCCGTACCACCTCGCCATCGTCATCGGGGGCACGTCGGCCGAGCACACCCTCAAGACCGCCAAGCTGGCCTCGGCCCGCTACCTCGACTCGCTGCCCACCGAAGGCTCGATCCTCGGCCACGGGTTCCGTGACGTCGAACTCGAGGCGAAGATCCTCGAGATCAGCCAGCGCACCGGCATCGGCGCCCAGTTCGGCGGCAAGTACTTCTGCCACGACGTCCGGGTGATCCGCCTGCCCCGCCATGGGGCGTCGTGCCCGGTCGGCATCGCCGTGTCCTGCTCGGCCGACCGCCAGGCCCTCGGGAAGATCACCGCCGAAGGCGTGTTCCTCGAGCAGCTCGAGACCGAGCCGGCCCACTACCTGCCCGAGATCGGCTTCGACGACCTCGCCGGCGACGTCGTGCGCATCGATCTCAACCGGCCGATGGCCGAGGTCCGCGCCGAGTTGTCGAAGTACCCGGTCAAGACCCGGGTGATGCTCACCGGTCCGATGGTCGTGGCCCGGGACATCGCGCACGCGAAGATCAAGGAGCGGCTCGACGCCGGGCTCGGCCTGCCGCAGTACCTGAAGGACTTCTGCGTCTACTACGCCGGGCCGGCCAAGACGCCCGAGGGCTACGCATCGGGGTCGTTCGGCCCGACGACGGCCGGTCGGATGGACTCCTACGTCGAGGAGTTCCAGGCCGCCGGCGGGAGCTTCGTGATGCTGGCCAAGGGCAACCGCTCCAAGGCCGTCACCGACGCCTGCGCCCGCCACGGCGGGTTCTACCTCGGATCGATCGGCGGCCCGGCCGCCCGTCTGGCGCTCGACTGCATCCGCCACGTCGAGGTGCTCGAGTACCCCGAGTTGGGCATGGAAGCCGTGTGGAAGATCGACGTCGAGGACTTCCCGGCGTTCATCGTCGTCGACGACAAGGGCAACGACTTCTTCGAAGAGGTGGCCAAGGCCACCCCGATCACGCTGTCGCGCTAGCAGCAGCGAGATCGCTGGCGCCGCCGGGCCGGCGCCAGCGACTCGACGCCCTCAGCCGCGCCCGCCGGACACGACGATGTTCTGGCCGGTCACCCACGAGCCGGCCGGCGACACCAGATACAGCACGGCGGCGGCGATGTCGTCGGGGGTGCCGAGCCGGCCGAGCGGCACCTGGCGGGTCATCGCCGGCAGCATGTCGTCGCTGACGCCCCCGACACGGGTGAGCGACTCGGTGGGAACGATGCCCGGCGACACGATGTTCGACCGGATCCCCTTGGGGGCGAGGTCGACCGCCAGGGTCTTCGCGAGCTGGATCATGCCGGCCTTCGCCGCCCCGTAGGCGGCGTACCGGGGCGAGGGCCCGAGCGCCGCCGTCGACGCGATGCCGATGAGCGAGCCACCGGACCCCATCACCTCCGTGGCGTACCGGGCAGCGAGGAAATGGGTGCGCAGGTTCAGCTCGATCTGCGCGTCCCAGTGCCATTCGGGCATCTCGAGGGTGGCGAAGTTGCCGTCGTGGTCCGAGCCGCCTGCGTTGGACACCCACACGTCGAGCCGGCCGAGGCCGTCCATCGCCGCCGCGATCAGGTCGGGCACGATCGTGGTGACGTCGCCGACCACCTCGACGGCACGCACCCCGCGGGCCCGCACGTCGGCGGCGGCCGCGGCGACCTCGTCGGCCTTGCGGGCGGTGATCACCAGGTCGCACCCGGCATCGGCGAGCCCGCGGGCGATGCCGAGGCCGATCCCCTTCGACGAGCCGGTGACGACCGCGACGCGCCCGTCCATGCGGAACTGCTCGAGCAAGCTCATGGCTGCACCGTACCCAGTTCGCCGCACAGCGCTCCCAGGCGCCCCTCTCCGGCGGGCGTCTGGCCGCCCGAGGCGAGGAACCGCTGCATCGCCTCGCGGGTGCCAGCGCCGGCGAGCGTGCGGTTGAAGCCGGCCGCCTCGTCGAGCAGGTGCTGGGTGACGGCCTGTTCGGCCCGCAGCACGCTCGCTTTGGCCTCGGCGACGGCGTGAGCGGGGAACGAGGCGATGCGCCGGGCCAGCCGGTCGACGAACGGCCGGAGCTCCTCGGGCGGCAACGCTCGGTTCACCCACCCCCAGGCCTGCGCCGTCGCAGCGTCGACGTCGTCGCAGCCGAGGATCGCCTCGAGTGCTCGCCCCCGGCCGACGAGCCGGGGCAGGCGCACGGTGCCCGATCCCCCGGGCAGGATCCCGAGGGCCACCTCGGGCTGGTTGAACACCGCCCGGCCGAGCGCGGCGAAACGCATGTCGCAGCTCAACGTGAGCTCGCTCCCCCCGCCCCCGACCCGACCCTCGATCACGGCGATCGTGGCCTTGCGCATCGTGCGGAACCGCTCGCACATCCGGTGGAACTCGCTGAGCTCGGTGGGTGCCGGGCGGTCGGGTGGGAACCGCAGGATCGCCTCCACGTCGAAGTGGGCGATGAAGTAGTCGGGGTTGGCGGAGCGCAGCACGACCACCCGTACCTCGTCGTCGTCGGCCACCAGCGCCGATAGCCGACTCATCTCCGGGTAGAGGACCCGGTCGAACAGGTTGACCGGCCCGTTGTCGATCGTCACCGTTGCGACCCCGGCGTCGAGCTCGACGCGCAGTCCCAGGAACCCCGAGTACTCCCCCATGCCGCGGCACCCTAGCGGCGGGTCCACCGCCAGCCGGGCGGGGTTGCGGCGCTCAGGCGCGGGCCGGCACCGGTTGGGCGGGCGCCACCGTCTCGGCGTCCACGATCGACGCCCACTGCGGCGCCACCCGGCAGGCCACCACCACGGCGGCGGTGAGCACCCCGGCACCGACGAACAGCGGCACCAGACCGACGACGTCGGCCAGGGCACCCTGCACGAACAGCCCGACGCCGTAGGCCAGGCCCCCGGTGCCCTGTTGCCACGACAGGACCCGGCCCCGCTGGGCCACCGGGGCGTCGCGCTGCACGATGCCGGAGAACGACGCGAACATCGTGGCGCTCGCCGCGCCCATCAGCGCGAATGCCGCCATCGTCAGCCACACCGCCGGGAGCTGCGCATGGACGGCGACGAGGGCAGCGGCGACGCCGAGGGCCACGGTGATGACCGTGGACCTCCGGACGCGGGTGAGCACGGTGGCGAGCACGAGCGAGCCGAGCACGGCGCCGATGCCCTGGGCGGCGAAAAGCCGACCGACCACCGACGCGATCGCCTGGTCGTCGGGGGTGCTTACGTCCTGCTCGACGAGCAACCGGGCCGTCGCCGGGGCCAGCCCCATGAACGGCACGTAGGTGAGGTTCACGAACAGCAGCGTGGCGACGGCCAGCCGGCAGCCCGGCGTGCGCCCGAGCACCCGCGCGCCCTCGATCAGTTCCCGGCCGGCCGAGGACCGGACCCGGTCGGGCGGCGGGAACCGCCGGCGCAGCAGGGCGACGGCAACCCACAGCACCACGAAGCTCACGGCATTGGCGAGCACCGCCCATCCGGCACCGATCGGGACCAGCAAGGCTGCGACGAGCGGTCCGAGCACCCGACCGGCGTTCCACCCGAGGATCTGGAGCGACACCGCAGCGGTCAGCTCTCGCCGGGGCACGAGATCGGGCAGCACGGCCTGCAGGGCAGGCCCCCCGACCGCCCCGGCGCCGCTCTGCACGAGCACCAGCAGCGCAAGGGGCACGGCGCCGCGGACCCCGGCGAACAGCGCGAGCGCAAGGCCGCTGGTGAGCACCGCTTGCGCGGCCAGGGTGACCAGGAACAACCGCCGGCGGTCGAAGCGGTCGGCGAGCACGCCGCCGACGGGCGAGCCGAGGCCCTGCGGGGCGAAGGTCGCGGCCGCGATCAGGCCGACCTCGACGGCGCTTCCCGAGGACGCTGCGACCAGCGAGCCGATCGTGGCGAGCTGGACCCACGTCCCGAGGTCCGACGCAGCGCCCGCCGTCCAGCACACCGCGAAGGCCCGGTGGCGCAACGGACGCAGACCGGCGATGGGCACGGGGATCCACCCTATCGACGGCACCGGCGAGGCAGCCCTGCCGGTCGTCGATGATCGAGCGACCGTCAGACGATCTTCGAGCCTGTCTTTCCCCAATAGGCGTCGCGCAGGAGCCGCTTGTAGAGCTTGCCGGTCGGCAGCCGAGGCAGCTCGGCGGCGAAGTCGACCGTGCGTGGCACCTTGAAGTGCGCCAGGTGCCCGCGGGCGTACGCGATCAGCTCGCGGGCCAGGTCCTCGGACGGCTCGACCCCCTCGGCGGCCTGCACGACCGCTTTCACCTCTTCGCCGAGGTCCTCGTTGGGGACGCCGAACACCGCGACGTCGGCCACCTTCGGATGCAGCACGAGGCAGTCCTCGATCTCCTGCGGGTAGATGTTCACCCCGCCGGCGATGATCATGAACGCCTTGCGATCGGTCAGGTACAGGAAACCCTCGGCGTCGACGTACCCGACGTCGCCGAGTGTCGACCAATTGGCATGGTCGGGATGCTGCGAGCTGCGGGTCTTGTCCGGCGCGTTGTGGTACTCGAACGGCATCGTCTCGCGCTCGAAGTAGATCGTGCCCGCCTCACCGGTCGGCAGCTCCGCCCCGGCCTCGTCGCAGATGTGGACGATCCCGAGGATCGGCCGGCCGACCGTGCCCGGATGCGCCAACCAGTCCTGGCTGTTCACATACGTGTAGCCGTTGGCCTCGGTGCCGGCGTAGTACTCGAACAGGATCGGTCCCCACCAGTCGATCATCTGACGTTTCACCTCGACCGGGCACGGCGCAGCGGCGTGGATGGCGCACACGTGGGAGCGCAGGTCGTGGGCGTGACGCTGGTCCGCAGGGAGCTTGAGCATCCGGCTGAACATGGTGGGCACCCACTGGCTGTGGGTCACCCGGTACCGCTCGATCAGCGCCAGCGCCTCGGCCGGATCGAACTTCTCCATCACCACGACCGTGCCACCGACCGTCTGCACCCCGGCGCAGAAGCCGAGCGGGGCCGAGTGGTAGAGCGGTGCCGGCGACAGGTACACGGTGTCGGGCGTGACGCCGTAGAGCGGGCCGAGGATCGGGTTCAGGTTCGCCGGATCGTCGACGAGACGGCCGTTGAGGGCCCGCTTGATCCCCTTGGGTCGCCCGGTGGTGCCGGAGGAGTAGAGCATCAGGTCGCCTCGGGGCTGCACGGCCAGCGGCTCGGCCGGATGGGCGGCGAGCGCCGTGTCGTAGTCGTCGAACCCGGCGAGCGGGCCGCCGACGACGAGGCGCACCGGGCAGTCGGGAACGAGCGGCGGCAGCCCGCCGGCGACGTCGGCGACATAGGTGGTGACCACGAGGGCCTTCGCCCCGCAGTCGTTGACGATGTAGGCCGCCTCGTCGGTCTGCAGGTAGCGGTTCACCGTCGTCAGGTACAGCCCGGAGCGGAACGCCGCCCAGGTCACCTCGAAGAACTCGGGCACGTTGTCGGCGAAGATCGCCACGTGGTCGCCGGGACGCAACCCGGCCGCCCACCACAGCTGCGCCAACCGGTTCGAGCGCTCGTCGAGCGCGCGATAGGTGAGCACCTGCCCGGTACGGCCCATGATGACGGCGGGCTTGTCCGGGGTGGTCTGCGCATGGGCGCCGGGGTACATGACCCCAACCCTAGGGAGTCGGTGCGACGCCGGTCACGCCCGGGCTGCGGCGAGCTCGGCGTTCATCGCGTCGAGCGCCGCGGCGACCGGCTCCCGCCAGTCGGCGCCCTCGCTGGCCTGCCAGGCGCCGAGGATCGACCGGCTGGCGTTCACGAGGACGCCAGCGCCGTCGGCGGCACGGGCTCCGGCGACGGCGTCGGCTGCGCTCGCGCCCTGAGCTCCGTACCCGGGCACGAGGAACACCGTGTCGGGCATGCGGTCCCGCAGCGCGACGGCCTGCTGCGGCCAGGTGGCACCGACGACGGCACCGACCGCGCTCAGGCCGCAGCGACCGCGATGCTCGTGACCCCACCCGGCGACGAGGTCGGCCATCCGATCCGCGACGCCGGTGTCCTGCAGGTCGGCCGCCGACGGGTTGGACGTGCGGACGAGCACGAACACGCCGTGACCCGGCCGCAGGAACGGGGCGATCCCGTCGACGCCCAGGTAGCCGTTGACCGTCGCCCAGTCGGCTCCGAGGCCGGCATCGGAGGCGAGCGCACGGCCGTCGAACCCGGGCGCCCCCCCGAACATCGCCTGGGCGTAGTGCTCCGCGCTGGACCCGATGTCGTTGCGCTTGCTGTCGACGATCACCTCGACCCCCCGGGCACGGGCATGCGCGACGGTGCGCGCCAGCGCCTGCCATCCGGCACCGCCGTAGGCCTCGAAGCAGGCGACCTGCGGCTTGACCGCCGCGCATCGCCCGGCCACCGCGTCGATCACCCCCTGGCAGAAGGCCGCGAACGCCGACGCGACCGCACCGGCGTTGTCGCCCCGACGAGCGAGCGCATCGGCGACGATCGGCGGGGGCAGCAGCCCCGGCCGCGGGTCGAGCCCGACGCACGCGATCGAACCGGTCCGCTCGACGGCAGCCACGAGACGGTCGGCCACATGCTCCACGGCGGCGAGGCTACGCCGAGGTGCCGAGCGCAGAGGCGATCACCTCGGCGAGTGCGCGGGCACCGGCGTCGGACAGGTGCAACCCATCGGAGGCGAACCACTCGGGTCGGCCGGTGCTCGGCCCCCGCCAGTCGATCAGCCGGAGCCGCCCTGGGTACCGCGCCATCGCTGCGCCGAGTTCCACGTTGTGGCCGGCGAACCGGCCCCCGACCTCGTGGTAGGTCACCCAGAACACGGTGCCGACCCCGATGGCTGCCAGCTCCCGCAGGACGACGTCCACGTCCCCGGCGATCGACGGGTCGTTGTACCCCGCCTCGACGACGGCGATCCGATAGCCCTCGCCGGCCCGGCGCCGGATGGCCTCGACGGCGGTGTCGGGCGTGCGCCCGTTGGTCGTACAACTCGTCGTGACCAGCCGCCGGCACACCTCGGCGTCGATCGTGCCGGCGGCGCCGGCGAGGAGTCGGGCCCGGGCGGTGGCGTCGATCCCGACCGCCGCGAGCACCGAATCCCCGAGGTACAGCACCCGGCCGCCCGACGACCCGGGGGACGAGCGCGGATACGACATCCGGGGGGACGACGACCCGGGATACGACAACCCGGGGTACGGCGGCGTCGGGCCGATGGACATGGCCGGGATGGTCGCCGGCGGGATGGTCACCGGTGGAGCGGTCACGTACGGCAGCCGGGTGGGAGCGGGCGCCCGGGTCGGCGTCGGGTCGGCGTCGGGCGCTGGCAGCGTCGTGCGCGCCGTTGTCGCAGGGTCGCTCACGCCCCCGCTCGGCCAGCCCGCCACCTTCGACCCGCCCGGCTGCGCGACGGCCTCGCTGCCGCACGCGCCCAGCACGAGCACAAGGCCGATGACCGCCAGGCCACGCATCGCCCGACAGTCCACCACGCGGGCACCGGCTCCGAGCATCGCCCCGGGACGCGGCACGGGCCGCCCCCGTGGGGGCGGCCCGTGCTGTGCCCGGGGAGTCCCCCGTGCTCGAGCGGTCAGTTGCCGATCAGGCGGCGACCGACGCCTTCTTCACCGTGGCGAAGGTGCCGAGCTTGCCCTCGACGTTGATGAGCGACTTCTCATCGAGCGGCACGAACGTCCCGAGCACCTTCGGATCGGTGATCGTGTACTTGGCGAGACGGCCGAACTCGGTGAGGTAGGCGTCCTTCAGACCCTCCATCTTCACGCCCGTGTCGAGCAGGTTGACCGGCGACTTGGGAAGCACGATCGACCGAGCGGCGGCCATGATGTTGCCCCGGTCGAGCCCACCTTGCATCTTTTCGGCGGCCTTCAGGATCTCCGTCATGTAGTAGGCGAAAACCCATCCGGTGAAGTAGGTCGACTGCTTGGGATCGAGGCCGCCCTTGGTCGTCTGCTCGACCCACAGCTTCACGAACGGATCATCCTTGAGCACCGGGTCGAGCGGGTTCTTGATCGTCTCGACGATGATCGTGTCCTTGCCGGTGAGGCCCTGGTCCACGAGCGGCTTGAAGAACTGACCCGTCGAGCCGCAGGTGGCCGACATCACCACGCTCTTCGGCTTCCAGCTGCCCTTTTCCACCTCGGCCATCGCCTGGGTGCAGAACGCGCCCGAGGTCTGGATCAGCAGCACGTCGGCGTTGGTCGCAGCGAGGTTGGTGAAGTTGTTGGTCAGGTTCGGGGCGGTCGCCTCGTGCAACTCCTCCTTCGCGAGCGCGAGGTTGGTGCCCTTGATGCCGGCCTTCACCGCGTTGGCGTACTGCTTGCCGAAGTCGTTGTTGAACGTGATCATCGCCAGCTTGGCGCCGCTCGGGTAGGTCTTCTTCAGGTAGTCGACCCAGATCGAACCTTCGGTCCAGTAGTCGAGCTGCATGCCCGTGGTCCACGGGTGGTTCTCGACGTCACCCCAGTCGGCGCCGCCGGTGCCGTTGAGCAACTGCGGCATGCACTGCTCGTTGGCGCTGTCCCAGATGGCGAGGTTGTTCGGCGTGCCCAGGATCGTGAGCAGCGCTGCGTACTTCTTCGTCTGCAGCGCCTCGTTGACGTTGGTCTTCGTCTGGGCCGCCTGGTACACGTCGTCTTTGACGTCGAGCTTGATCTGGCGGCCGCCGACGCCGCCCGTCGTACCGATGTAGTTGAAGTAGTTGATGGCGCCGTCAGCGATCAGACCAAACCCGGCGAGCGGGCCCGACTTGGGCAGCGAGATGAACAACGAGATCTCCTTGTCGGTGATCCCCTGCTTCGCATTCCAGTCCGACGGGCACTTCGAGGTGTCGATCGAGAAGCCACCCGTGCCCTTGTAGAGCTTCTTGTTCGTGGCGTCCTGGCCGAGCTTCGAGTAGTCCGGCACCACCAGACCGCCGCCGCCCGTGGCTGCGGTGGTCGTGGCCCCGGCGGTGGTCGTGACCCCGGCCGTCGTGGTTGCCGCTGCCGTGGTTGCCGCCGTAGTCGCCGCCGCCGTGGTGGCGACCGTGGTGGCGCTGCCGCCCGAGTCGTCGTCGCCGCACGCCGCCGCGACGAGGCCGCTCACGGCGATCAGCGTCGCCGCGGTGGCCAACTTGCGTGACCGCATGGAACTCCCCCTTGTGGATCGTGTGTTGCCCTGCATGTCTTATCGCACCGGATCGGGCTGTCCGGAGGATCCTGCCGGCGAGCCCGCAGAGGCGGGGTTCGCAGCGGTCTGCTGTCGGTGCGCCAACCACGACGGGTTCGGCAGCACCTGGACGAACTTGGCGCGCAGCCGGCGCAGGCCGTCGATGGTCCCGCCCGGTAGGACGAACACCACCACCAGCAGCAGTATCCCGAGCAGGATGGTGGCCACTTGGCCACCGCCCTCGCGCTTCTTGAGGAAATCGACGCTGAACAGCTCGACGCCGAACACCTTGAGGTTGCCGCTCGACGCGGCGTCACGCATGGTGCGCACGACCCAGACGAGCAGCAGCGCACCGGGCACGGCGCCCGAGATCGTGGCCGCACCGCCGACGACGAGGCCCACCACGAGGATGATCGACAGGTCGATCGCCGGGAACGTGTCGGTCGCCTGCTGCTTGTACATCGTGAACATCACGCCCGACACGCCGGCGAAGGCGGCGGACACCCCGAAGATCATCGTCTTGTAGAGCGGCAGGTTCACCCCGGCCACCGACGCCGAGATCTCGTTGTCCCGGATCGCCATCACGGCGCGACCGGCCCGGCTGCGGATCAGGTTGCGGGCGAGGACGAACATCACGATCGTGATCGCCAGGATCGTGAAGTACATCCAGGCCGAACGGCCGTAGTCGTTGCGGTCCCACGGCGTCCATGACGGCGGATCCCACTTGGACTTCGTCACCAGGCCGTTGGAACCACCCGTGACCGACTCGAACTTGCGCACGAGCGTCGGGAACGCTGCGCCGACCGCCAGGGTGACGACCGCGAGGTAGAGGCCCTTGATACGTAGGGCGGGTATCCCCAGACCGACGCCGACGAGGAAGCACAGCGGCACCGCGACGACGAAGGTGAGCAGGTAGGGCCAGTCGTGATCGGCGACCAGGATCGCCGTCGTGTACATCCCGATGCCGACGAACGCCGAGTGGCCGATCGAGAGCTGTCCGGAGAAGCCGATCAGCAGGTTCAGCCCGAGGATCGCCACGGCGTAGCACATCGTCTCGGTCATGCGGTCGATGTTGACCGGAGCGATGAGCCCGAACATCTGGCCGAACAGCGCCGGGATCGACACCAGGACGATGGCGGCGATCGCCCAGGCGACCGCCAGATAGGCGCGGTGCTTGGGTGTGTTCTGCGTGAGCTGGATAGGCACGGCGCTCCCCTAGACCCGTTCGACTTTCTTCGAACCGAACAACCCCGACGGCCGGACCACCAGCACGACCACGATGATCGCGAGGGCCACCAGCAGCGCCAGTTCCGAGCCGATCAGCTCCACGTACCCGCCGAGCATGGTCTCGGCCACCCCGACCATGAGGCCGGCGATCACGGCACCGAGCACGGAGTCGAGCCCGCCCAGGGTGGCGGCGGCGAAGCTGAAGATCAGCACCTTGCCCATGAAGTTGAAGTCGACGGGCTGGTTGAACCGTGCGACCAGGCATGCGGCGAGCGTGCCGACGGCGGCGGCGAGGGCCCACCCGAACTGCAGCGTACGACCCGTCGAGATGCCCACCAGTCGGCTCGACTCGAGGTTGGACGACACCGAGCGGAAGGCGAGACCGATCTTGGTCCGTTTCAGCAACAACGAGATGAGGAGCACGGCGAGTCCCACCGTGATCCAGATCCCCAGGTTCTCGTAGCGGATCCGGACGCCGAAGAGGTTGAAGAAGTCGTCCTTCGCCCCCGGGAACGGCGTGGGCACCGCTTCGGGGTCGATGCCGTAGAGCACGGGGACGAGACCGTTGATGATGAAGAAGATCGACAGCGTCACCATCGTGATCGACAGGTGGTTGGTCGGGTCGAACGGACGGATCAGGGTCCGCTCGATCCCCGCGGCACCGGCAGCGCTGATCACCATGGCCCCGAGGATCGCCAGCCACACCGGGAGGCCCCGGTAGTCGTGCAGGTCGATCATGAGGAACGTGCCGAACATCGCCATCTCGCCCTGGGCGAAATTGATGACGCCGGTCGCTTTGTAGATCAGCACGAGCGCGATCGCGACCGCGCCGTACACGAAGCCGTTGTTCAAGCTGTCGAAGATGCGCTGCAGGTAGATCCTCCCGCCGTCTTGCGTGATGGCGTACACGCTGAACACGACGACGACAGCGAGCAGGATGCCGAGGTTCCGCACCCGTTTCGCGGAGAAGGCTTCCAGCGCTCGGTACGCCCCTCCGATCTGCTCGTTCGCCTTGGCCACCACTGCGGTGGTGCCGGCGGATTCCGACGAGGTTTCAGTGGCCACGATGGTCTCCTAGTACCCGAGGTAGGCCTTGCGGACGGCGTCGTCCTCGCGCAGTTCGGCCGCGCTGCCCGACAGTGCGATCTGACCTGCTTCGAGGACGTAGGCGCGATCGGCGAGACCGAAGGCCAAGTTGGCGTTCTGCTCGACGACCAGCATGGTCACACCCTGTTGTTTGTTGATCTCGCCGAAGCGGCGGAACAGGTCCTGCACGATGATCGGCGCGAGGCCGAGCGACGGCTCGTCGAGCAGCAGCAGTTCGGGCCGGGACATCATCGCCCGGGCGACGGCGAGCATCTGTTGCTCGCCGCCCGAGAGGCTCCCCGCAAGCTGCGCACGGCGCTCGCCCAGACGGGGGAACACCGAGAACCACAGGTCGCGGTCCTGGCGCACACCGGCTTTGTCCTTGCGGACGAAGGCCCCGGCCTCGAGGTTGTCCTCGACGCTCAGGTCCGGGAAGGTGCCGCGCCCCTGGGGCACGTGGGCCACCCCGGCCCGCACGACGTCGGGTGTGGAGCGGCCGATCATCTCCTTGCCGCGCACCTTGACGGAGCCCTTCGTGGCGATCATCTGGCAGATGGCCCGCAGGGTCGTGGTCTTGCCCGCACCGTTGGCGCCGAGCACGACCACGGCCTCGCCCTTGTCGACGTGGAGGTCGATGCCGCGCAGCACCTTGATCTGGCCGTAGCCGGCTTCGAGCCCGCTCACGTCGAGCACTCGCTCGGTCATGCTGCGCTCCCGAGGTAGGCCTCGATCACCTTCGGATCCCGGGCGATGTCGGCCGGCACGCCCTCGGCGATCTTGCGACCGAAGTCCAGCACGACGATCCGCTCCGAGATGCTCATGACCATCGACATGTGGTGCTCCACGAGCAGCACGGTGAGTGAGTAGCGGTCGCGCAGTTCTTTCACCAGCTCGCCGAGCGAGTCGACCTCGACGTGGGTGAGCCCGGCGGCCGGCTCGTCGAGCATCAGGAGCTTGGCGTCACCGGCGAGGGCTCGGGCGAGCTCGATGCGCTTGAGCGTGCCGTACGGCAGGCCGGCGGCCGGCCGGAAGGCGAGCTCGGCCATCCCGAGATCCTCGAGGATCCCATAGGCCTTCTCCGAGATTTCCCGCTCCTCCTTGCGCACCCCGATGCGCAGCATGGAGGTGATCATGTTCACCCGGCCCTTGGTGTGGGCCCCGAGCATCACGTTCTGCAGCACGGTCATCGAGGGCCACAGCGCGAGGTTCTGGAAGGTGCGCATGATCCCGACCCGCGAGATCGTGTCGGCCCGGGCCTGTAGGAGGTCCTTGCCGTCGAAAGAGATCTGCCCTTCCGTCGGGTTGTAGATGCGGCTGATGACGTTGAACATCGTCGTCTTGCCCGCGCCGTTCGGACCGATCAGACCGAGAATCTCGCCCTGATCGATGTGGAACGACAGGCGGTCGAGAGCGACGATGCCGCCAAATCGCACGGATACGTCGTCGACGGACAGGAGCGCCACCCGAATACCTCCCCCTGAGATCGAGTGTCGCCGGACAGTAGCGATAGACGCCCGTCACAGCAACCACCAATACGCCGCAGATCGGGAAGTGGCCGCTTCGTGACCTATCGTTCGAGCGCCGATCAGACGTCCCCCAGGGGAGGCGGACCATGCCCGAGTTGCCCGACCTCGAAGAGTTCCGACTCGAAGCCCGTGCGTGGCTCGAGCGCAATGCGCCGGCCCGTGTGGTGCGCACGGAGTCCGAGGAGGACGCCGAGATCGCGTGGGGCGTCGGCGAATTCGACGTCGCCGTCTTCTACAACCTCACCGAGGAAGAAGAGCGGACCAAGCTCGAGGCGTACCGGTCCTGGCAGCAAAAGAAATTCGACGCCGGGTACGCAATGTTGTCCTGGTCCGAGAAGCTCGGCGGCCGCAGTCTGCCCCGCACCTACACCCGGGCATGGAACCAGGAGGAGGCTCGGGTCGAGACCCCGAGCGCCGGCGAGCTTCCGCCCACCTCCATGGGCCTCATCGCCACGACCGTCGGCGCCTACGGCACGCCCGAGCAGGTGGCGAAGTGGGTGAAGCCCTTGATGCGCATGGACCTGCTCGGCTGCCAGCTGTTCAGCGAGCCGTCCGCCGGCAGCGACCTGGCCTCGCTCACCACCCGCGCAACGCGCGACGGCGACGAGTGGATCCTCAACGGCCAGAAGGTCTGGACGTCGGGCGCCCGCTTCGCCGACTGGGGCCTGGCGATCACCCGCAGCGACTTCGACGTGCCCAAGCACAAGGGCCTCACGGCGTTCATGGTGCCCTTCGACCATCCCGGCGTGGAGGTGCGACCGATTCGGCAGATGTCGGGCGGCGCCTGCTTCAACGAGGTGTTCCTCACCGACGCCCGCATCCCCGACGAGTGGCGCCTCGGCGGCGTGGGCGACGGCTGGCGCGTTGCGCTCACCTGCCTCGGCTTCGAGCGCGACCACTCCGGCGGTGGTTCGAGCATGGGCGGCGGGTTCAAGATGGTGCTCGCCACGGCGCGCCACCTCGGACGCGCCGAGGACCCGGTGATCCGCCGGACGCTGGCCAACCTCTACATGCACGGCAAGGTGGCGCAGTTCACCAACCGGCGGGCGGCAGCCGCGCTCAAGGCCGGGCAGACCCCCGGTCCGGAGGGCTCGCTCGGCAAGCTGATGTGGACGGCGAACATGCGCCGCACGTCCGATGCGGTGTCGCAGATCCTCGGGCCCCGCCTGATCGCCGACACCGGCGAATGGGGCACCTACGGCTGGTCCGAGCAGGTGCTCGGCGCGCCGGGCTACCGCATCGCCGGCGGCTCCGACGAGATCCAGCGCAACATCATCGGCGAGCGGGTGCTCGGCCTGCCGGCCGAACCTCGCGTCGACAAGGACGTGCCGTTCAGCGAGGCCCAGCGCCTCGCTCGCAAGGGCTGACCGCAGCGCGGGCTGACCGTCGGGCCGAGTGTGGCCCGACGGTCAGAACGGCTCGTCTCCGTCCTGCTCGCGCAGGAACGCCTCGAGCTCGGCGGCCAACTCGTCGCCCGAGGGGACCGGACGAGACGCGTCGTGCTGGCGCTCCAACTGCCGCACGTGCGCACGCGCCGCCGGGTCGGCCACGACGGCCGCTTCCACCCGTGCCTCCCACTCGATCGCAGCGCCGGTGAGACCGCCGGCGCCGAGCGGGCTCCCGCACAGGCGCTCCAACCGCTCGAGCAGCGCCATGGCCGCCTTCGGATTGTCCGCGCCCGAGACGTAGTGCGGGACCAGCGCCCGCAGCGAAGCGACCGGCATGCCGCGCTGGCCGAGCAGATCGTGCAGCGGTCCGACGACGCCCGTCGGGCCCTCGTAGCTCGGGGGGTCGAGACCAAGTCGGGTGGCGAGCGCACGATCCTGGGTGCTCGCGGTCACCGGGACGGCCCGTGAGTGGGGCACCAGGGCGGGCAGGGCGCCGAGGGTGACGACCAGTTCCGCGCCGACCGTGGCTGCGACCTCGGCCACCAACTCCGCGAACGTCCGCCACCGCAGATGCGGTTCGACACCGGCACACGCCACCAGGTCGTGACGGGAACCCGTGCGCCGCAACACGAACTCGTTCGCCGGCCAGGACACCGTGCGCTCCTCGTCGACGATCACGGCCTGCGGGCGCTCCTTGGAGAAATCGAAGAACCGCTCGGGATCGATGCTGGCCAGCGCCTCGCCGCCGTCGATCGCCCGGGCGCACGCGGTCGTTGCGGCGGCCGCCGCGTCGAACCAGCCGCGCAGTGCGACCGCAACGATCGGTCGGACGGCGCCTTCGGCACGGCCCGACCAGACGAGTTCGGGCATCGGCGCTATTCGATCGAACCGATCTGCGTGCCGACCGGATACGTCTCGCCCTCGAGGCCGCTCTGACGCACGACACCGGCCACCGGGGCTTCGATGTCGTTCTCGACCTTGTCGGTCTCGATCCGGTAGAGCACGTCGCCCGGTGCGACCGTCGCCCCGTCGGGCACCATCCATTCGACGAGGGTGCCCTCGGTCATCGAGACACCGAGCTTGGGAATGCTGATCGGAACGGCCACAGACCGGTCCTACCGGCCGGGATCGGACCCCCGCAACTCGTAGGCTCCTCGGGTGACCTCCGTGCTCGAACCTCCCCGTGCCGGTGACGCACCTCCCCCGCTGGAGGACCCGGGCCACCCCGGTGATGATCCGGGCGATCCCGGCGAGCCGTGGTGGCACAGCCGGTGGCGGCTCGCGGTGCTCGGCGCAGCGCTGGTCTTCCTGGGGATGGCCGCTGCGTATGCCTGGACCTCGCGGCCCGACCATCCCGGCGCACGCAGCGTCGACGTCGGGTTCCTGCAGGACATGCGGGTGCACCACGCGCAGGCGGTGCAACTCGCGCTCGCCGCCGTCGACCGCGCTCGCGACACCCACGACCCGGCGGTGCGCCGCCTCGCCGCCGGGGTCCTGCTCGACCAACAGGCCGAGATCGGCGTCATGACCGCGTGGCTCGGCCGGTGGGGGCAGCCGATCGAGGGCGACCGCGAGCCGATGGCCTGGATGGGCATGGCCGGTCACCCGATGCCCGGGCAGATCAGCGACACCGACCTCGCACAGCTCGCGTCGTGGTCCGGCCGGCAGGCCGACGTGTTCTTCCTGCAGGCCCTGCGGGGCCACCACGAAGGCGGGATCCACATGGCCGAATTCGCTCGTGACCACGCCGAGACCACCGAGGTGCGCGCCTTCGCCCGGGCGATGATCGGCGCCCAGGGCGAGGAGCTCCGGATCATCGACACGATCCTGCGCCGCCTCGGCGGCGTCTAGACACCCGCGCCGGCCTGGCGGCGCTCAGCCACCCGCGCCGCCTCGGCGGCGCTCAGACGGGGACGGCGAGCCCGACGGCCAACAGCAGCCCGAACACGAGCTGTACCCGGCCGGTCTCGCCGAGCACGACCACGAGCCCGGGGCCGCGCACGCCCTCGATCACCCGCTGCAGGGGCCGTCGAGCGATCAGCACGCTGATCAGCGCGAGCGCCGCCACCGGGCGGCCGAACAGGCCGAACGGCGGCACGAGCAGGTACGGCACGACCAGCAACGCCACGTACAGCCCGCGGGTGCGCCGGTCGCCCAAGCGCACGGCCAGGGTGCGCTTCCCGGCGACGGTGTCGGTCGGGATGTCCCGCAGGTTGTTGACCACGAGCAGCGCGCACGGTAGGCACCCCACCGGCAGCGAGGCGTACAGCGACAGCCAGGTGAGCTGCTCGAGCACCACGAACGTCGTACCGGCCGTGGCGACCACGCCGAAGAACACGAACACGAACACCTCGCCGAGCCCGAGATAGCCGTACGGCCGGGGGCCGCCCGTGTACGCCCAGCCCGCCACCATCGACACGGCGCCGACCACGAACAGCCACGGGGTGACGACCACGGCGAGCACGGCGCCCGCCATGCCGGCGACGGCGAACGCCAACAGCGCCGCTCGCTTCACCTCACCCGGCGAGGCCAACCCCGAGGCCACGAGCCGGACCGGCCCGACCCGGGCGTCGTCGGTGCCCCGTACGCCGTCGGCGTAGTCGTTGACGTAGTTGGTGGCCACCTGCAGCGCGAGCGCAACGACCAACGCCGGGACCGCACGCCACCACGTCGCGCCGTCCACCCCGGCTGCGCAGGCCGTGCCGACCGCGACCGGCACCACCGCGGCGGGCAGCGTGCGCGGGCGCGCTCCGAGGATCCAACGGTTCGACGACGGCACGGCAGCGCTCACCCGGGCATGATGGCCCCTCGTGGCCCGCCTCGTCGCCGTCGACCTCCCGGGAGGCCCGGCGTTCGTCGACGCCCTGCGCCGGGCGTGGGACGACGGTGACGCCGTGTTCCCCCTCGACCGGCGCCTGCCCGGCCCGGCCCGCGCCGCAGTCATGGCGGCGATGGCCCCGTCGGCGGTCGTCGACGCCGGGGGAATCACCCGCCTCGACGGCGGCCGGCCGGTCGAGCCCGGCGACGCGCTGGTGGTGGCCACCTCCGGCACCACCGGGATCCCCAAGGGCGTGGTGCTCACCCACGACGCCGTCGCCGCGTCGGCGCGGGCCACCTCGGCCCGCCTGGGGGTGGACCCCGGTCGCGACCGGTGGCTGGCCTGCCTGCCCCTCGCCCACGTCGGCGGTCTGTCCGTGGTCACCCGCGCCCTCCACACCGGCGTGCCGCTCGTCGTCCACCACGGCTTCGACGCGGACGCGGTGATGGCCGCCGCACAGGACGGGTGCACGCTCGTCTCGCTCGTCGGCACGGCGCTCGCGCGGATCGAGCCGGCCCGGTTCCGCACGATCGTGCTGGGCGGCTCACGGCCGCCGGACCGCTTGCCGCCCAACGCTGTCGTCACCTACGGCATGACCGAGACCGGTTCCGGGGTCGTGTACGACGGCCGCCCCCTCGACGGGGTCGCCGTGCGCCTCGACGCCGACGACGGGATCGAGCTGCGGGCACCGATGCTGCTGCGCGCCTACCGCGACGGCACCGTCCCCCTCGACGGCGACGGCTGGTTCGCCACCGGCGATGTCGGCGCTGTCGACCCCGACGGTCGTCTGCGGGTGTTCGGCCGCCGGGGTGACGTGATCGTCACCGGCGCCGAGAAGGTCTGGCCCGAGCCGGTCGAGGCGATCCTCGCCGGGCTGCCCGGTGTGCGCGACGTGGCGGTCACCGGTCGCGCCGATCCGGACTGGGGCGAGCGGGTCGTCGCCGTCGTGGTACCCGCCGACCCGACCGACCCGCCCGACCTCGAGGCGCTACGTGATGCGGTGCGCGCCGTACTGCCGGCGTGGTGTGCCCCGCGGGCCCTCGAGCTCGCCGACCGGATCGAGCGCACCGCGCTCGGCAAGGTGAACCGGGCGGCGCTCGCCGATCGCTAGCGTCGCCGACCGACGCGAGGAGCAGCCATGGGGAACGCATTGCAGGGCAGGGCCGCGCTGGTCACCGGCGCCGCATCGGGCATCGGGCTCGCGATCGTCGAGCGGTTCGTGGCCGACGGCGCATCCGTGCTCGCCGTCGACGTCGACCGCGACGGTCTCGCCCGGCTCGCCGATCGCCTCGGGGTGGCCACTGCCCTCGCCGACGTCACCGACGAGGACCAGCAGGCCGCAGCCGCCGCCGCAGCCCTGCAGGCGTTCGGGCGCCTCGACATCGCAGTGGCCAACGCCGGCGCGGGCTACTTCTCCCCCCTGCTCGACCATCCCGTCGAGGAATGGCGTCGCATCCTGGACCTGTGCGCCACCGGGGTGTTCCTCACCGTCAAGCACGCCGGCCGGGCGATCGTCGACACCGGCGACGGCGGCTCGATCATCGCCATCGCCTCGCTCAACGCCGTCCAGCCGTCCCGGGGCATGGCCGCCTACTGCGCGGCGAAGGCCGCCGTCACGATGCTCGTCGAGGTGGCCGCCATGGAGCTCGGTCCGCACGGCATCCGGGTCAACGCGATCGCCCCCGGCCTCGTGTGCACCAACGCCACCTCCGGGTTCTTCGCGGCGCCGGGCGTGGTCGAGGAGTTCGTCGAGAACACCACGGTCGGCCGCTTCGCCGAACCGTCGGAGATCGCTGCGCTCGCGGCGTTCCTCGCCGGGCCGGAGTCGTCGTTCGTCTCGGCCAGCACCTACGCCGTCGACGGGGGCGCCCGCACGGGCCGCTACCCGAACCTGTTCCGGTTGCTCGCTCCCTGAACCCCCGGACCGCACCCGCACGACCGGGGCAGCCGGAGCGACGGGCTCGGATCAGGCCACGCCGCGGACGCCGGCGCCGCCGTCGAGCACGTAGGTCTCCCCGGTGATCCACGAGGCGGCGTCGCTCGCCAGGAATGTCACCAGGTTGGCGACGTCCTGCGGTTCCCCGAGGCGCCCCAGCGGCATGCTCTCGGCGAGCTTGTCGCCGAAGTTGTCGACGAGGAACTTCGCGAAGTCGGTCTTCACGAGACCGGGGGCCACGCCCACGACCCGGGTCGGACCGAGCTCGGAGGCGAGCTGGCGGGTGAGGTGAATGAGCGCGGCCTTCGTCAGGTTGTAGACGCCGAGGCCGCCCTCGGCCCGCAGACCCCCGACCGACGCCACGTTGACGATCACCCCGGGCCGCGCCTTCATCGAGGCCTCCCAGGCGGCCTGGCTCCAAAACAGCGGGCCCCGAAGGTTCACCTGGAACGTCTTGTCGAACCGGCTCTCGTCCACCCCGAGGGTCCGTCCGTAGTACGGGTTGGTCGCAGCGTTGTTGACCAGGATGTCGAGGGAACCGAAGCGCTCGACCGTCTCGGCGATCACCCGCCGGCCCGCGTCCACGTCGCCGGTGTTCGCTGCGACCGCAAGCACCCGACCGGTCATCGACGCGGCCGCCTCGTCGAGCTGGTCCTGCTTGCGCGACACCAGCACCACCGTCGCACCCGACGACGCCATCGTCGCAGCGATCGCCCTGCCGATGCCCTTCGACGCGCCCGTGACGAGCGCGACCTTCCCGTCGAGTCGGATCTCCACGGCGGCGACGGTACACAACGGCCCGCGCCGCTCACCCGTCCCCGGGCGCGACGATGGGCGGGCCGCTGCGCAGCCCGCCCATCGTCGACTCCTGAACGCTCAGCTCGCAGCGCGCTCGAGGATGTGGATCGCGCAGGCCGAACCGAGCCCGATCACGTGCGTCAGGCCGACCTTCGCACCGTCGATCTGACGATCGCCGGCCTCACCGCGCAGGTGGGTGGACACCTCGAAGATGTTGGCGATGCCCGTCGCGCCGAGCGGGTGCCCCTTGGACAGCAGGCCACCGGACACGTTGACGGGGGTCTCACCGTCGCGCCACGGACCCCGCTTGTCGATCCACTCGCCCGCGGCGCCCGGCTCGCACAGGCGCAGGTTGTCGTAGTGCAGCAGCTCGGCGGTGGCGAAGCAGTCGTGCAGCTCGACGAGGTCGAGATCCTTCGGGTCGACCCCGGCGATCGCGTAGGCCTTGTCGGCGGCGCGGCGCGTCAGGGTGTTCACGTCGAAGTTGACCTGGCCGCCGTCGACGTACGGGTCGGAGGTCATCACCGACGCCGACACCTTGACCGCTCGGCGCTGCACCTCGGCAGGCAGGCTCCGCAGCTTCTCCTCCGACACCAGCACCGCTGCGGCCGCACCGTCGCCGGTGGGGCAGCACATCAGCAGCGTGTTCGGGTACGCGATGACCTCGCCGCCCATGATCTCGTCGAGGCTGAACTGCTTGCGGTACTGCGCGAGCGGGTTCAGCACCGAGTGGGCGTGGTTCTTCTCCGCGACCTTGGCGAACTGCTCGAAACCGACGCCGCCGTGCTCGTAGGCGTACTCCATCCCGGCCTGGGCGAACGTGCCCGGCATCAGGTTCGTGCCCAGGATGCCCTCGGTGCCCATCACCGCGCCGTACCGGCCGCTCGGCTCGTAGACGAGTTCCTCCTTGCGGGCCTGGCGCCCGGCGCCGAGCATGCCCATCTTGCCCATCTGCTCGCTGCCGACCGCGAGGCCCATCTCGGCCTCGCCGGCCTTGATCGCCATGTAGACGGTCCGGAACGCCGTTGCGCCGGTCGCGCAGGCATTCGACACGTTGTAGACCGGGATGCCGGTCTGGCCGATCTGCTTCTGGATGCGCTGACCCACCCCGGCGTTGGCCTCGTACAGGTTCCCCGAGGCCAGGATGTCCATGTCCTTGACCGTCGCCCCGGCGTCGTCGAGCGCTGCGATGCAGGCCTCGGATGCCAGGTCGATCAGGTCCTTGTCCTTATACCGCTTGAAGGGGGTCATCGAGACCCCGATGATCCAGACGTTGTCACCGCTCATTGGTCTGCTCCTTGTGGGTGTCTCGACGGGCTCAGGCGGGGGCGAAGCCGAAGGCGACGGCCTCGATCCCCTTCGAATCGGTGCCTGCGACGAAGGTTGACAGCTTGACCGGCATGCCGAGCGTGATCTTCTCGGGCACCGGCTCGACGCCGACGATGTTGGCCTTCACCTTGCCGCCGCCGTCGAGGTCGATCACCGCCGACACGAACGGGGCGGGCACGCCAGGGGCAGCGCGGTGCACGATCGTGAACGAGCGCACCTTCCCCGTCGGCGGGATGTCGACCCGGGCGAAGCTGCGCCCGCCACACGAGGCGCACGCATTGCGGCGGTCGAAGAACAGCGAGCCGCACGACTCGCACTTGTTGGCCACCAGGTGCGGCTCGTCACCGAGCACGAGGTAATCGACCATCGGGATCTGCTGGGCCACCGTCCACCCTCCTCGACACGGGGGCGACGCGCCCCCGGGCAGTCGTGCGGAGCCTACGGAGCGGGCGTCGCGCCACCCAACTCCGGCCGCCACCGCCCCCGGTGCACGACCGATTCGAGCGGCCGGCGGGGTCGTGTGGCGGACCGGCCGGGCTCGTCGGGAGCGGGATGGCCCAGGGCGACGGCCCCGAGCAGTTCGAGCTGGTCGGGCACCCCGAGCGCCGTGCGCACCTCGCGCTCGGCGCGGAACACGGCGAAGAACAATGCCCCGAGGCCTTCGTCGTGGGCGGCGAGCAACAGCAACTGCACGGCCATGGCGGTGTCGACCGTCCAATAGGGCACCGGCCAGGCGTGCGAGCCGGCCCCGAGGCCGGTGGCCGCCTTGTCGGGTTCGGCGTAGCGGTCCGTGTACGCCGCAGGATCGGCGAAGGGCAGCACGAGCACCGGGGCGACGAGCAGCTCGGGCCACCGAAAGCCGCTGCGCCGCTCGGGCGGCAACGTCCGGTCCCAGAACACCGCGGTCTCCGCCCCCGTGAGCACCACGAAGTGCCAGCCCTGGCTGTTGCCGGCGCTCGGCGCCCGCATCGCCGTCGCCAGGATCCGGTCCAGCACCGCGTCGTCGACGGCGTCGGGGCGGAACGCCCGCCGCATCCGACGCGTCGCGACGAGACGCTGGAAGGGGCTCACCGAACCCGGGCCCGGCGTCGATGCGTTCAGCGCAGGAGGGTTCGGCGCAGGAGGGATCAGCGCAGGGCGCCGAGCTTGAGCAGATCCTCGGCCATCGTCCAGCCGTAGGCGATCAGCGTGTCGCCCTTGGCTGCCCGCACGTCGGCGAAGAGCCCGGCGACGTCCGGATCGATCTTCTCCGGCTTCGACGACTCGTGGTCGAGGTGGTTCGGCACCGACCCGTTGCCCCGCACGATGAACGCCTTCTCGTCGAACGTGGACTCGACACCGAACCGCTTGGCCAGGCGCCGGCCCCAGGCCCGCTCCTCGCCCACCGCCCGATGTCCGGGCCGGGGGATGAGTTCGGTCAGCGCCTTGAACGCCTCGAAGCCCGACGCCGTGGCGAGGCGGGAGCCGACGAGGACGTCCTCGTCGGGGAACGCCATCAGCGCCCGGTGGTACTCCTCGCCCATGACGCCGCGCAGCACCTGGTCCCGCTTCGAGGTGCGCCGGATACTGATCAGCCCCAACAGCACGCAGGGGGTGCCGCCGATGCGCTCCAGCGTGGAGAACGAGTACCCGTGCAGCTTGCCCTCCACCCGGGCGGTGGTGATGAGGACCCAGTCCTCCTTCGCCTTGGAGAGGTGCCCGATCCCAAAGTCGGCCGCGCCGAACGCCCCGAGATCGGCCAACTCGGCCAGGTCGGCGTCGGTCAACGCCGTGCAGTCCTTGGTCTCGACCTGGATGGCCATCGATCGATCGCTCCCCTGCAACCTCAGGCGCCGGACCGTGACCCGGCGGCACCGATTCCACACCCGGCTCGACCACCCGGCAACCCCGGCGCCGAGCCCTGCCGTGACATTTTGCCACCGCACGACCCGTTCCGGGAAACGCCCCGACCGGCACCTCGCGGAATGGCCATGACCACCGTCACAGGACGACGGCGTCGTGACCGAACGCCGCGCGCATCTCACCCACGACCCGGTCGAGATCGACGGCGAAGCGGTCGGTCAGTCGCACCATCGCGCCGTCGCCGAGGTGCACCTCGACCGGGGAATCGCCCGGGTAGTCCGAGATGAGCCGCTTGAGCAGCTCGACCCGGGTCTCGGTGATCGAACTCGCCGGCAGCCGCAGGCGCAACGGCGGCGTCGCCGACAGCGCCGAGGCCTCGAACACCATGAGCTCGCGGCACATCAGCTTCGGCGTCTCGTCCCGGCTGTCGAGGCGACCTTTGACCAGCACGACGAGGTCGTCGGCGAGCCGATGGCCGACCTCTTCCATGACGCTCGCGAACACGGTCACCTCGACGGCGTCCTGCATGTCCTCGAGGGTGAACACCCCCATCGGGTCGCCACGGCGGGTCATCTTGCGCTGCAGGCCGGTGATGATCCCGGCGACCACCACCGTCGAGCCGTCCTCCCGGTCGGCCAACTCGCCGATCGCACAGTCGGAGCGCCGGCGCAGCATCCCCTCGATGCCGTCGAGCGGATGCTCGGACACGTAGAGCCCGAGCATCTCCTTCTCGAACCGCAACCGGGTCGCCTTGTCGAATTCGACGTCGGGGACTGCGATCTGCTGGCGGTCCTGTTCGGCCGGCGAGTCGAGCGAGGCGAACAGGTCGAACTGGCCCTCGGCCTCCTTGCGGCGACGGGCCATCGTCGCGTCGATGATCTGCTCGAACACCCCGAGCAGCCCCCGACGCTTGTGGCCCAACGAGTCGAACGCGCCGGCCTTGATCAGCGACTCGACGGTGCGCTTGTTGAGCACGGTCACATCGACCCGATCGCAGAACTCGTGGAACGACGTGAACGGCCCACCGCGGGCCCGCTCGGCCAGGATCAGCTCGACCAGGCCCTCGCCGACGTTGCGGACCGCCGAGAGCCCGAACGGGATGAGCCCCGGGCATCCCCGCAGCACCTTGGTGCCCTCGGGTGCATCGGCGACGGCGAGAGCCACGAAGTCCCGCTCGGACAGGTTCACGTCGGGGTTGAGCACCTTGACGCCGGTCGCCCGGCACTCGGCAAGGTAGACACCGGCTTTGTCCAGGTTGGACTTCACCGAGGTGAGCAGGCACGCCAGGTACTCGACCGGGTAGTGCGCCTTCAGGTACGCCGTCTGGTAGGTGACGAGCCCGTAGCCGAAGGTGTGGCTCTTGTTGAACGCGTAGTCGGCGAACTTCTCGATGACGTCGAAGAGCTCCTTGCCGAGCCCCCGGCCGTACCCGGTCCGCTCGCAGCCCTCCTCGAACGACGCCCGCTCCTTGGCCATGAGTTCGCGGATCTTCTTGCCGCAGGCCTTGCGCAGGTTGTCGGCCTCGGCCAGCGAGTACCCGGCGAAACGCTGGGCGACCCGCATCATGGACTCCTGGTAGATCATGAGCCCGAAGGTGTCGCCGAGCACCTCCTCGGCATCGGGATGGAAGTACGCCACCGGCTGGCGGTTGTTCTTGCGATCCGCGTAGTCGTAGTGCATGTTCACCGACATGGGGCCGGGCCGGTACAGCGCCAGCACGGCCGACACGTCCTCGAACGACGTGGGCGACATGGCCCGCAGCAGCGCCCGCATCGGTGGCGACTCGAGCTGGAACACCCCGATCGTGTCCCCGCGCGCCAGCAGCCCGTAGGTGAGCGGGTCGTCGAGGGGAACCCCGTCGATGTCGAAGCCCGGATCCTGGCGCTCGCGGATCATCGCGACGGTGTCAGTGATGACGTCGAGGTTCCGCAGCCCCAGGAAGTCGATCTTCAGCAGGCCGAGTTCCTCGACGCCGTGCATCTCGTACTGCGTGACGACCGGCGCCACCTCCGGGGGTTGACCCGGTTCGGGCTTGCGCTGGATCGGGAGGTACTCGGTCAGCGGATCGCGCGTGATGACCACGGCGGCGGCGTGGATGCCGTCCTGGCGCCGCAGGCCCTCGAGGCCCCGGGCGACGTCGATGACCTTGGCGACGTCGGGGTCCGTGGCGTACATCGTGCGCAGTTCGGCTGCGGCCCGGAAGCCGTCTACGAACTTCGGGTGCTCCTCCAAGCACGCATACAGCGGCGTGTCGCGCCCCATCACCAACGGCGGCATCGCCTTGGCTACCTTGTCCCCCACCGCGTACGGGTAGCCGAGCACCCGAGCCGCGTCGCGCACCGCGGCCCGGGCCTTGATCGTGGAGAACGTGATGATCTGCGCGACGTGGTCCCGGCCGTACCGTTCGGCGGCGTAGCGGATCATCTCGTCCCGATAGCGGGAGTCGAAGTCCATGTCGATGTCCGGCATCGACACCCGGGACGGGTTCAGGAACCGTTCGAACAGCAGGTCGTACCGGATCGGATCGAGGTCGGTGATGCGCAAGCAGTACGCCACGGCGCAACCCGCTGCGGACCCACGGCCCGGGCCGACCCGGATGCCGAGCTCGCGGGCGTGGCGGATGAGGTCCCACACGATGAGGAAGTACGAGCTGAACCCCATGTCGGCGATGACCTTGAGCTCGTAGGCGACGCGATCTCGCACGGCGTCGGGCAGCACCTCGCCCCACCGCTCGGTCGCCCCGGCCCAGGTCAGGTGGCGCAGGTACTCGGTGTCGTCCTCGAATCCGACCGGCAACGGGAACCGGGGCAGCTGCGCCTTGCCGAAGGAGATGTCGAGCTCGGCCCGCTCGGCGATCCACAGCGTGTTGTCGCAGGCCTCGGGCAGCTCGCGGAACAGGTGGCGCATCTCGTCGGCCGACTTGAGGTAGTGCTCCTCTCCCTCGAACTTGAACCGCTTGGGGTCCGACATCAAGGCGCCCGTCTGCACGCACAGCAGCGCGTCGTGGGCGAGGTGGTCGTGGCGGTGCGTGTAGTGCGAGTCGTTCGTGGCCAACAGCGGCGCCCGCAACCGACGGGCGATCTCGATCAGCTTGGGGTTGGTGTCGTGCTGGGCCGGGATGCCGTGGTCCTGCAGCTCGACGAAGAGGTTGTCCCGGCCGAAGATCTCCTGCAGCCGTCCGGCCGCAGCGAGCGCACCTGCGTCGTCGCCGTTGAGCAGCGCCTGCAGGACGTGACCGCCGAGGCAGCCGGTGGTGGCGATGATCCCGTGGTGGTACCGCTCGAGCAGCTCCCAGTCCATCCGGGGCTTGTAGTAGTAGCCCTCGAGGAAGGCGAGGCTCGAGAGCTGGATGAGGTTGCGGTAGCCGATCTCGTTCTCGGCGAGCAGCGTCAGGTGGTAGTAGAGCTTGCGCCCGCTCTCGGTGTCACCGCCGGTGTCGTCCACCCGGCCGCGCCGGCTCGGGCGTTCGAGGCGCGACTCGTGGGCGAGGTACGCCTCGGTGCCGATGATCGGCTTGATGCCCTGGGCTCGACATTCCTTGTAGAACTCGAGGACCCCGTACATGTTGCCGTGGTCGGTGATGCCGACCGCCGGCTGACCGTCGGCCACGGCCGCCGCGACGAGCTCGGACAGGCGCGCGGCGCCGTCGAGCATCGAGTACTCGGTGTGGACGTGGAGGTGGGTGAAGGAGTCGCCCACGGCACCGCCTCTGCGAACGTCGGGTCTGCGAACCCACAGCCCGTCCACACGATTCGCCCCAGCTGTGAACAGACTGTGGACGCACCTGTGGACGAATCACACGGCTGTGATTCGCACCCTACCCGAGGATGCCCCGAGGGACCATGGCGCCGAGCGCAACACCGGTCAGAGATAGGTCCCGGGCCGGCGGCCCGGATCACCGTCCGGTGCGCCGGGCGGCAGCCGCCGCATCTGCTCGAGCTGCTGACGCGCAGCGATCTGCTGGGCGAACAGCGTGGCCTGGATGCCGTGGAACAAGCCTTCGAGCCACCCGACGAGCTGGGCCTGGGCCACGCGCAACTCGGCGTCGCTCGGGATCTTGCCGTCCTCGAAAGGCAGGGCGAGGGCGTGGAGCTCCTGCTGCAGGTCCGGCGACAGCGCGCCCGACAGCTCGGCCACGCTGGTCGCATGGATCTCGGCGAGCCGCAGGCGGCTCGCGTCGTCGAGCGGGGCGGCGCGCACTTCGTCGAGGAGCTGTTTGACCATCGAGCCGATCCGCATCACCTTGGCCGGCTGACCGACGGTCTCGGCCTCGGGCCCGCCGCCGTCGTCGGCGACGGGTGACGTACCGGGCACGATCAGCTCGGCCCGTTCGATGTCCGCATCCATGGTCTGCCTCCCGGTCGAGCCCTGTTCCTACCGCGCGACGGCGACCAACGGGACATCCATCTCGTCCGCCGTGAGCGAACCGTGACGGGACACGAGCTGGAACGGCCCCCGGTCCGCCGGGTCCTCGAAGGCCACCGGTTCGGCCGCCACGAGGGCGACGTCACCCATGCGGGCGCGGATCATCGGGCTGCACGGCCCGAACCAGCCGCCTTCGATCATCTCGTCGGCGCCGACCACCCAGGCAACGTCGCCGAAGCGCTCGGTCGCTGCGGCGCGCAGTTCGTCCTGCGCCCCCGGCACGGCGTGCAGCCACCGGAACCGCCCCTCGCCGCTGAGCTGCCGCACGAGGCCCTGCAGGTCCGACCCAATCCCGAGCACGCGGTCTCCGACGTCGACCTGCCCGTGATCGGCCGTGACCAGGAGCGCAGCACCGGGCGGCAGGGCATCGACGACGTCGCCGACGAGCCGGTCGGCGGCGACGAGTTCGGCCCGATGGTGCTCGCCGAGTCCGTACTCGTGCGCGACCTTGTCGACCCCGTCGTAGTAGGCGTAGACGAGGCGCTCACCGGCAGCCAACAGGCGCCGCACCTCGACCGCAAGGCCGGAGGCGGAGCGATACCCGCAGTGACGTGCGCCGAGGAGGTGGGCTTCGGTGAAACCCGACTCGGTCAACTCGATCCGGCTCACCACCGGCACCGCTGCACCGAGGAACGCCGGTACCGGCTGCACTCGCCGGGGCCGCAGCCGCATCCGGGCGTCGCCGGCGGCGGTCGACCAGCGCAGGACGTTGAGGACCTCGCCGCGCATCACCATCCGGTAGCCGATGACCCCGTGCTCGCCGGGGGGCAGTCCGGTTGTGATGGACGTCAGCGCGGTCGCCGTGGTCGAGGGCACGACCGAGGTGATCGGGCCGCCCGCCATCGAACCCAACGTCGCCAGGCTGGCGCGAGCGGCCTCGAGCTGCCCCCAGCCAAGACCGTCGAGCACCAGCACCACGACCTGGCGGGCGCCCCGCACCGGCTCGGGGAACCACGTCGGCAGCTCGTCGGTCCCGCGGGGGCCGAGCAGCGCAGGCACGATCCCGGTGAGGCACGGTCCCCCGTACGCAGGAAGGGTCGGGGCGAACGAGGGCACCGGGCACAGTCCAGCACGGCAGCGGCGCTGCGGCGAGTCGCGCCAACCAGACGAGCAGGCCGCGCTGCTCCGGCGAGTCCGGCGCCCGTCGACACCGATCCCGGCCTCGCCGACACCCCGGGTCGTAGCATGGCGGCCGTGAGGGTCTCCACCCGCGGTGACTACGCCTGCCGGGCGCTGCTGTCGCTCACCTTGCACGCCGCCACCTCGGGGCCCACCTCCGTGCGGGACATCGCCGAGCGCACCGGCCTCCCGCAGCCGTACCTCGAGCAGATCCTCCTCGCGCTCAAGGGCGCCGGGCTCGTGCGCTCCAAGCGCGGGGTCGGTGGTGGCTACGTGCTGGCCCGGCCGGCAGAGGACATCCGCCTGTCCGACATCGTCAGCGCAGTCGACGGCCCGATCACCGTCGGCGATTTCGGCGAGCCGCACGCCGACGGCGCCTGCGACCACGAAGGCCAGTGCGTCCTGCTCGCGGTGTGGCACGCCGTCGGTGCCCACATGCGCCTGGTCCTGGACCGCTTCAGCCTGGCCGACATCGCTGCGATGTCGCGCGGCGAACGCACCTGGCCCGACGCGGTCGGCCTGACGCCGACCACCTGAGCGCCGCCCCCCATCGTCCGGGTGCGTCCGGACAGTTCCCGGGCCGGTCGGGTCAGCGACAGGCGCCCGTGCCGAGGTCGACCGGAGCGCGTCCGCCCACGGGCACGAACGCCCAGTCGTAGTCAGTGGCCCGCAACGTGAGCCGCAGCACCCCGACCGCTTCGGGGATCCGGACGTTGGAACCGTCGGCCACCGTGCGCGGTGAGCGCAGCTCGGCCCCGCCGGTGCCCACGATGAACGACCGCACGCCGAGCGCTGCGTCCCAACGCCCCGTCGCAGTCATGCGGGAGAACCGCTCGTAGAAGTGCTCGTGGCCGGATAACACGACGTCACCGCCGGCGTCCTGGAAGAGCTGCCAGAGCGGTTCGGTCCGCCGGTCGTTCCCGTACTGGCCCGACGAGAACCGAGGGTGATGCCAGTAGGCGAGCGTGCACCGTCGGCCGGCCGACGCGGCCAACTCGGCCTGAAGCCACCGGTACTGGGCCGAGCCGGGACCACACCCGCCGGCCTCGCCACAGTTCGAGTTCAGGACGAACACCCGCCAGGGGCCGGCGTCGTAGGCGTACCAGAACGCCCCGGGGGTACCGGCGGCGGACCCGAAGTACCCGGCGTATCCGGCGGCGCCCGGCGTGAGGTAGTCGTGGTTGCCGGGCGCCGGGCGCAACCGGATGCGGTAGCGGCCCCAGGCGGGATCGAAGCAGCGGGTGAACTCGTCGGGGGTGCCGTTCGGATACACCGTGTCACCGAGGAGCGCGATCGGACCGGTCGTGCCCGCCAGCAGCCCGGCCACCTGCTCGTCGCGGGTCGTCGCACACGAAGCGACATCGCCGACTGCCCACAGCGTCACCGGCCCCGCTGGGGGGCTGGGCGTCACCACCAGGCGCGGGCCGTTCCCCGTCTCCACGCTGTCGAAGTAGACGCCATCGGCGTTGTCGGACAACAGCGCCAGCTCGACCGGACCCGGTGCGACCGTCAACCCGACCAGCGCCACCTCCACCCAGCGATCCCGTTCGACCGGTCCGCTGCGCGCCAGCACCGCGCCCACCGCCGGCCGGGTCGCAAAGTTGACGGTGTCGGCAGTCCACGTCCCTGCTCCGACCCGGGCGACCTGGAAGCCACCGGGACTACCCGCATCCGGGCTTGCGGAGGTGCGCACCCGCAGCCGGACCGACGCCCCGGCCACCGGCACCTCGAACCGGAGGTAGCTGACCCGCTGCGGGGCGGCGTCGGCGAGCAGCACCGTCGACCGCCCGAGCGCGGCCGTCGGCACCGAGGCGTCGGTTGCCGCATCGGCACGCGCGACCACCTCGACCGGGCTCTGCGCCGACGCGGTCGCCGCTGGGACGGCCACCGCGAGCACAGCTAGGGCCCCGACGACAAGGGTCGCTCGACTCATCCGCACGCCCATCGGGACGCATCGTGCCACGGCCCCGGCGACGCGGGACCCGGATCAGACGAGGTCTTGACCGGTGGGTTCGTGCGGGCGGAGCCGATCGAGCACCCCGGCGAGATCGGCCGGGAGTGGGGATTCGACCGTGACCCGGTGTCCGTCGTCCGGGTGCTCGAACGAGAGCCGGGCGGCGTGCAGGAAAGGCCGGTCGAGCCCGAACGCGTCGTGCGCGCCGCCGTAGGTCGGGTCGCCGACCACGGGGTGGCCGATCGCCGCGAGGTGGACCCGGATCTGATGCGTGCGACCGGTCTCGAGCGAGCAGCGCAGCAGGGCGCGGGAGCCGAACTGCTCGAGTACCTCGTAGCGCGTACGCGCCGGGCGTCCACCCGTCACGACCGCACGGCGCAGCGGATCACGCGGCGACCGTCCGAGCGGGGCGTCGATCAGCCCGGACGCCGAGGCCGGCACGCCCCGGACCAGCGCCACGTACTCGCGCACGACCTCGTGTCGTGCAAGCGCATCGACCAGGTGCTCGTAGGCCGCAGGGGTACGTGCGACCACCATCAGACCGCTGGTGCCCTTGTCGAGGCGGTGCACGATCCCCGGCCGGGCGGGGTCGCCGACCGCCACGAGTTCCGGGAAGCGCGCCAGCAGGCCGTTCACGAGCGTGCCGTCCGGGGCGCCCGCCCCCGGGTGTACGACGAGACCGGCCGGCTTGTCGACCACGATCACGACGTCATCGAGGTGGGCCACCGGGACCGGCACGGCCGGGTCGGCGGCCGGCAGCGGAGCCGGGGGCAGCAGGTCCGGGTCGACGGCAAGGTGCTGTCCGGCGCGTACCCGGTACTTGCCCGGTACACGTTCGCCGTCGAGCGTCGCGCCGCCGGCGGTGACGAGGGCGGCGGCGTCGGCGCGGCTCGCGCCCGTCACCAGCGACACGACCCGGTCGAGACGTTCACCGGCGAGCGCGGCGGGAATCGACTCCTCGATCACGGCTCCTCGGCCGACTCTGGTGACCCGGACAGGGCCTCGGCGGAAATCTGCACCCCGGTCGGCGCCGCCGGCGCGGCCGGTACGGGTCGACTCGCCCGCCAGTTGGCCAGCACCAGCAGCACGCCGCCCACGACGATGCCGGCATCGGCGATGTTGAACACGGGCCACCACTGCAGGTCGACAAAATCGACCACCCGCCCCGTCAGGAGGCCGCCGTCGGCCCGGAAGACGCGATCGACGAGATTCCCCAAGGCGCCACCGATCACCAACCCGACCGAGACGACTGACAGCAGGCTCGAGGTCTTGCGCATCGACAGCAGCAGTGCCACGACCACCACGAGCGCCACGACGCCGATCACCGGGCCGAGCCCGCTTCCGGCCCCAAACGCCATGCCGCTGTTGAACGTGAGCCGGAATCGGAGGGTCCAGACCAGATCGATCACGTGCCCGTCCTCGAGCGCACGTAACGCCCAGGCTTTCGTCGCCTGATCGGCGGCCAACACGGCCAGCACGACGGTAAGGCTGATCACCCACCACGGTCGCCCGACCCATCGCGGGGACGCCGGGTTCGAACCCATCGTGTTCACCGGGTGCCGAAGCCCCCGACCTTCTCCTCGACGAGTTCGGTCGCCCACGGGATCGCTTGGAGCCGCTCGCGCGGGATCGGACGGCCCGAGATCAGCGACAGGCCGTACGTGCCGGCATCGAGCCGTACCAACGCGGCGTCGATGGAGGCGATCATGTCCCTCGCCTGCGCGCTCAGGGCCAGGTCCCGTTCCCGCTCCACGACCAGCGAATCGCCCTCGCCCGACTCGTCGTCGAACTGCACGTCGCCCGGATCGAGATCCTCCATGAGCGCCGCAGCCTCGCCCTCGAGGACGTCGGCCTGGTGGCGCAGCTTCGCCCGCTCGCTCAACAACAGCTCGCGCTGCTCTTTCAGGAACTTCGCGTCGAACGTGGACTTCGCCGGCTTCGCCGGCGCTCCCGGCTTGGCCATCACGGTGTTCTTCGCCGGCTTCGTCTCGGCCTTCTTCGCAGGCTTCGCCGCCGGCGCAGGCTCGGCCTTCTCGGCAGGCGCCTTCACGGCCTTCGCCGCCTTCGCCTCGGGCGCCTTTTCGTGCTTCGCCGCCTTCACCGGAGCCGCCTTGGCCGGCGCGGCCTTGGCCGGAGCCGCCTTGGCCGGCGCGGCCTTGGCCGGAGCCGCCTTGGCCGGCGCGGCCTTGGCCGGAGCCGCCTTGGCCGGCGCGGCCTTGGCTGGCGCGGCCTTCACCGGAGCGG
>JBJTVH010000093.1:0-19643 GCA_046081125.1 Acidimicrobiales bacterium | reverse complement strand
GTCTCGCTCACGGCGTCACCGGGCCCGGGCCCGCCGCGCCCGAGGGCACGGGCCGGTCGAGGAAGTAGCTCGGGTCCTTGGCCTGCCGGGCCAACAGCGGGAGGATCTCCCGGTACGCGGCCCGCAGACCCCGGTACGGGGCCGGCATGTCGTAGGCGACGGCGGCGTGCAGCTTGGGCAGGGCGTGGTAAGGCACGTTCGGGAACATGTGGTGCTCGATGTGGTACCCCATGTTCGAGTAGAGGAACCGGTTCACGGGGTTCATCAGCACCGTACGGGTGTTGCGGCGGTGGTCGAGCACGTCCTCGGCGAGGCCGGCGTGCTGGGTGTAGCCGTACACGACGAGCAGCCAGCGGCCGTACAGCGTCGGCAGGCAGAACAGCGCCAAGGGCTCGAGGCTGCGGAGCACCACGCTGGCGACGATCGCGGCCACCCAACCGGCGGCCCACAGGCGACCCCAGCGGATCGCCTTGCGATGCTCGCTGTCGGGCACGTAGTCGCGCTCGTCGGCCGTGACCCGCCCGACGACGTTCGCGGCGAGCTTCTTCGTCTCGGCCCACCAGCTCCGCAGGCCGAACAGTTCGGCGCCGAGCGCGCACAACGACGTCGGGCGGGGTACGGCGATCTCGAGATCACGCCCCACGACGATCGTGTCGTCGTGGTGACGGGCGTGGCTCCAGCGCCATGACACCGGCTCGCGGTAGTCCATGAACGAGGCCACGTAGTACACGACCGAGTTCGCCCACTGGGCCCGGAACGCGGTGCCGTGCCCACACTCGTGCCAGCGTGAGTCGCTGGCCGAGCCGTACAGGGTGCCGTAGACGATCAACGCAGGGACCGTCCACCACGTCCACCAGGTGAGGTGCACCACGACGCCGCTCGCGACCAGCAGCCCCAGCCACAGCAGCGTGTCTCGGGCGGCGCGCCCGTTGGTGCGGGTGACGAGCTCGCGCATCGTGGCGCGAGGGACCGGTGTGCGGTACCACTCGGCCGAGGCGAGACCTCGGGCGATCGCCCGCTCCCGTTCGGGTCCGATGATCGAGTAGTCCCGTCCGGTCGTCACGACCCCTCCCTGCTCGTTGCGCCGGTCCAATCCTCGTAGAACGGGGGCATCGCCGAGGCCCGGCCGGTGAAGGCCGGGTCCTCCTTGGCGAGGAACGCCCGCACGCCCTCCTTGCCGTCGCCGATCGAGGTGTAGAACATCGACAGCGAGTCGACCTGGTGCGCTGCGAGCGGGTGGACGGCGCCGACGTTGCGGTACACCATCTGCCGGGTCATCGCGACGGCCACGGCCGAGCGTCCGGCGACGAACTTCGCGGCCAGCGCCCGAGCCGCGGGGAGGAGCTCGTCGGGGTCGAGGACCCGTTGCACGAGACCGCCAGCGTGCGCCTCGTCGGCGGTGAGGATCTCGGCCGAGTACAGCCATTCGAGCGCCTGCGGGATGCCGACGAGGCGCGGCAGGAACCACGTCGAGCACGCCTCCGGGGTGATCCCGAGCCGGCCGAACACGAACCCGATGCGGGCCTTCGTCGAGGCCAGGCGGAGGTCGGCGGCCAAGGTCATCGTGGCCCCGATGCCGACCGCCGCGCCGTTGATCGCGGCGATCACCGGCTTACGGCACTCGTAGATCGCCAGCACCACCCGCCCGCCGGTGTCGCGCACCCCCCGCAGGATCGCCTCGTCGTCAAGACGGTCCTCGAGGTCGGCCCACGTCGGGGTGAGCGATTCGTCGAGGCCGAACACGTTGCCGCCGACCGACAGGTCCATCCCGGCACAGAACGCGCGGCCCGATCCGGTGAGCACCACGGCCCGGACGTCGTCGTCGCCGTTGACCCGGGTGAACACGTCGACGAGTTCGTCGGCCATCTCGACGGTGAAGGCGTTGAGCTGCTCGGGGCGGGTCAGGGTGACGGTGAGTATCCCGCCGTCGTTCGCACAGTCGAGGGTGGCGTAAGGCATCGCCGGGAAGGTTGCCACGCCGGGCGCGGGCCGGCTCGTTGTCGCCCGGGCCGGGCCGATGCCACCATGCCGGCGTGACCACTGGCACCTCGCTGCTGTCGCCCTACCGGGTGATCGATCTCACCGACGGGCGCGCCGACCTCGCCGGGTTCGTGTTCGCCGGCCTCGGAGCCGACGTCGTGAAGGTGGAGCCGCCCGGTGGCTCGCCGGCCCGCTGGGAGGCCCCGCTCGACCCGGACCAGCCCGACGGGCTCGCCAGCCTGCGGTTCCATGCGTTCAACCGGGGCAAGCGCAGCGTGGTGCTCGACCTCGACACCGATGCCGGCCGCCGTGACCTGCTCGCGTTGGTGGCGACCGCCGACTTCCTCGTCGAGAACGAGGCCCCCGGCGCGCTGGCGGCGCGCGGGCTCGGCCCGGAGGTGCTGCGCGCCGCCCGACCCGATCTCGTGCACGTCGCCATCAGCCCGTTCGGCCAGGACGGCCCGTACGCCCATCACCTCGCCACCGACCTCACGCTGTCGGCGATGGGTGGCTCGATGGCGCTCAACGGCGACCCCGACCGGCAACCGGTGCGGATCACGGTGCCGCAGGTGTGGCATCACGCTGCGGTCGAGAGCGTGCTCGGCGCCCTCGTCGCGCACCACCGGCGTCTCGCCGGCGGCGAGGGGCAGTTCGTCGACACCTCGGTGCAGACCGCGGTGTTCTGGACCGGGCTGCAGGCGATGATCGCCCACGCCATCAACGGCAAGGACTTCGAGCGTTTCGGCACCGTGCTGCAACTGTCGACGCTGACGACCCCGCTCGTGTACCCGTGCGTCGACGGCGAGGTGTGCCTGGTGGCCACCACGGCCACCGTGCTCGGGATCCTCGACTGGATGGTGTCGTCGGGGGCGGTCACCGAGGAATGGGCCGCCAGCGAGGACTGGCGCTCGTACGAGGCCCGGCTGCTCACCGGCGGGCAGGTGGCGATGAGCCACGAGGAGCTGCGGGCCGCGATCACGCAGTTCACGTTGCGGCACACCAAGGCCGAGCTGTTCGAGGGAGGCATCGCCCGCGGGGTCACGCTCGCCCCGGTGAACACCGTGGCCGACGTGGTCGAGTTCGGGCAGCTCGCTGCCCGCAGCTACTGGGACACGCTGGCGTTGCCGAGCGGGCGCACCGTGCGCACCGCTGGGCCGTTCATCGAGCTGTCCGGCACCCCGGTCGGCTGGAGCCGCCCGACGCCCGGCGTCGGCGAGCACACCGCTGAGGTGCTCGGCGGGCTCACGTCCCCGCCGGTGTCCCCGCCGGCCGCGCCGGCGCCGCCCGCAACACCGGCCACGGTGCAGGTCCGCTCGGAGCCGTTGCCGTTGGCCGGGGTGAAGGTTGCCGACTTCTCCTGGATCGGCGTCGGGCCGATCACGGCCAAGGCGCTCGCCGACCACGGCGCCACCGTCGTCCACGTCGAGACCGACAACCCGCCCGACCGGTTGCGCCTCGTCGGGCCGTTCACCGACGACGTCCCCGGCATCAACCGGTGCCAGTTCTTCGGGGCGTTCAACACGTCCAAGTTGTCGTTGCAGCTCAACCTGAAGCACCCCGAGGGCCGCGACGTGGCCCGCCGGCTGCTGGCCTGGTGCGACATCGCGCTCGACTCGTTCACCGCCGGCACGATGGCCGAACTCGGCCTCGGCTACGAGGTGGCCCGCGAGCTGAACCCGGGGATCATCATGGCCACCACGTGCCTGCTCGGCCAGTACGGCCCGGCGGCCAAGCTGGCCGGCTACGGCTACCACGCCGCTGCGGTCAGCGGGTTCTACGAGGTGACCGGCTGGCCCGACCGGGCGCCCGGTGGGCCGTTCAACGCCTACACCGACACCGTCGCCCCCCGGTTCCTGGCGAGCACGCTGCTCGCTGCACTCGACCACCGCCGCCGCACCGGGGAGGGCCAGTTCATCGACCAGGCCCAGATGGAATCGGCGCTGCACTTCCTCGCCCCCGAACTGCTCGACGTGCAGGTGTCGGGGCGCAGCGCCCGCCGCAACGGCAACGTGCACCCCAGCGCCGTGCCCCACGAGGCCTACCCGTGCGCCGGGCACGACGAGTGGTGCGCGATCGCGGTCGAGACCGACGAGCAGTGGGCGAACCTTCGCGAGGTGCTCGGCCGGCCGGACTGGGCCGCCGACCCGGTGCTCGACACCGCCGAGGGCCGGGTGGTGCACCGGGCCGAGATCGACCACCGGCTCGGGGCGTGGACCGTCGACCACGAGCCGCGGGCCCTCATGGACCGCCTGCAGGCGGCCGGGGTGCCGGCCGGGATGGTGCAGCGCTCGAGCGACCACCTGACCGACGACCCGCAACTCGCCCACCGGCGGTTCTTCCGGCGGCTCCAGCACCCGGAGATGGGGTGGGTGCCCTACGAGGGCCACCAGTTCCGGATCACCGGGTATGACAACGGCCCTCGGCTGCCGGCGCCGTGCCTCGGTGAGCACACCTACGACGTGCTCACCGGCCTGCTCGGCCTCGGCGACGACGACGTGTCCCGGATCCTGTCGAGCGGGGCCTGCGGCTGACCCGAGCCGATACAATCAAATGCCGCCCTATCACATCATGTTTGACGTCATAGGATTGTTCACCCCTTGATAGCATGAATGCGTGACCGAGGGTGTGGCGGCGACCATCGTGAAGATCACCTCGAACGGGCAGATCTCCCTGCCGGCGGAGATCCGGCGCCGGTGGGGCGTTGGCCGGGTGGTCGTGCTCGACCATGATGCGTTCGCAGTCGTCCGGGCGGTGCCCGACGACCCGGTCCGGGCCTATCGAGGCCGGTTCGCCGGCGCCGGTCCGTCGTCGGCGGAGCTCCGGACGGCCGAGGACGCCGCCGACGAGTCCGCCGCGTCGGCGACCGGACGCTGATCCCGGATGTCCGTCGTGCTCGACGCCTACGCGCTCGTCGCGTACTTCCGGGAGGAGCCGGCGGCCGACGCCGTGCAGCGCGTGCTGTGGGAGGAGCGACCCACCTCAGCGCCGTGCAGGCGGCCGAGGTGATCGACCGGATGTCCCGGGTGTACGGCGCCGACCCCGACGAACTCGAGGTGATCATCACGGCGCTCGGCATCACGGTCGAGCCGCTCGATGCCGCGCTGGCCGTGCGCGCCGGGCGACTGCGGGCCCGCTACCACCGCCCGACCGGGCGCACGTTGTCGCTGGCCGATTCCTGCTGCGTTGCGCTCGCGCTCGAGCTCGGGATGCCGGTGCTCACCGCGGACCCGGTCCTGCTCGAGGTGTTGCGTACTGCGGGCGGCGTCGGACGCCCGGTGTGAGCCGTCGCGTCAGCCGACCTCGGTGAGGAACGTGACGACGGCGTCGTTGAACAGGTCGTTGCGGTCGCCGGCGACCATGTGACCGGCGCCGGCCACGTCGACGAGCCGGGCGTGCGGGGAGAGGGCCAGCATCCGGCGCGCCCCCTCCTCGGAGAGCAGATCGCTCATGCGGCCCCGCACGACGAGCGTCGGCACCGTGAGGGCGCGCGCTGCGTCCTCGAGCCGCTCGGTGTTCACCACCGAGGAGCGGGTCTCGTCCGGGCCGTCCACCCGGCCCTGCATGAACCGGGGATCCCAGTGCCAGAACCACCGGCCGTCGCGCTCGCGCAGGTTCTTGCGCAGGCCCGACAGGTCGCTCGGCCGGGGCCGGTGCGGGTTGTACCGGGCGATGGAGTCGGCCACCTCGTCGAGCGAGCCGAACCCGTCGTCGACGTGTTCGAGCATGAACGCCACGATGCGGTCCCGCCCGATCGGTTCGATGTTGGGGGCGACGTCGACGAGCACGACGGCCCGGCCGACGTCGGGGTGTTCGCCCAGGGTGGCGAGCGCGCTGATGCCGCCGAGCGACGCGCCGACGAGTGCCGGCCGGCCACCGACGGCCTCGCACACTGCGATCACGTCCCCCACGAACGCGTCGAGGCGGTAGTCGCCGTCGTCGGCCCAGGCGCTGTCGCCGTGGCCGCGCAGGTCCATCGAGTACGCCCGCCAGCCCCGCTCGCCGAGCACGCGCAACGTCGTGCCCCACGAGTGGCGGGTCTGGCCGCCGCCGTGGAGCAGCAGCACGGTCCGGCCGTCCTCGGGGCCGGTGACGTCGGCGACGAGCACGTTGCCGTCGCGCCCGGCGAAGCGGACCGTGGTGCTCATCGCGGCCCCCGCATCATGCCGTCGACCATGGGGCGGAACAGGTTGCCGATCAGGTTGTCGAGATCGGGGCCGCGCCGCACGCTGTGGCCGCCGTCGACGCCGAAGCACTGCCCGGTGATCCACGTGGCCTCGTCGCCGGCGAGGAACCGCACGGCGTCGGCGATGTCCTCGGGCGTGCCCGTGCGCGAGATCGGCATCTGGGCCAGGTAGTCGTTGCGGGTGTAGTCGTCACCGGTGAGCCGGTCGGTGGCGTCGGTGGGCACGAGGCCCGGCCGCACGGCGTTCACCCGGATCCCGTACTCGCCGAGTTCGTCGGCTGCGTTGTACACGAGCATCTCGAGCGCGGCCTTCGACACGCAGTAGGCGCCGAGGCCCCGATGGGTGCGCACCCCGGCGATCGAGGAGATCGCGATGATCGAACCGCCCCCGGCGCGCCCGAGGTGCGGCGCGGCGTGCTTGATCGTGAGGAACGCCCCGATCACGTTGACGCCGAGCTGGTCGATCCAGCCCTGCAGGTCGCCGGCCACGATCGGCCCGGCGGTCACCCCGCCGCCCGCGTTGACCACCGCGATGTGCAACGCCCCCAACGGTTCGGCGGCGGCGGCCATGAGCGCGGTCACCTGGGCCTCGTCCTGCACGTCGCACACGACGAACCGGCCGTTCGGGCCGATCTCGGCGACTGCGCGCTCGAGCACGTCGGCTCGCCGGCCGCAGATCGTCACCACCGCCCCGTCGGTGGCGAGGCGCTTCGCGCACCCCAGCCCGATCCCGGTGCCACCACCGGTCACTACTGCGGCCTTTCCGGCCAGTGCGCCTTCTCGGTCCTGCACGGTCTCTCCCTCGCTCGGTCCGATGCTGGCCGGTGCCGGCGCCCTCCCGCCAACGCACGAGGGCCGGCGTCGTACCATCGCCCCGCCGGATCTCGACGAGGGGGAGACACCGTGAGCGAACCGACCGCCGTTCCCGTGAACCTGAGCGGCCACCACCAGCCCGAGGCCTACGACTTCGAGCGGATCGTGGCCGACCTCAACCGCCTGCTGCGCCTGCGCACCACGCCGATCGGCATGAAGCTGTTCGCCACGGCGGCCGAGATGGAGGCGATCCCCAAGATCCGCCGGCCTCGCGACATCCACACCACCGACCAGATCGTCGGCCAGGCAAGCCGGCTCGGGTGGACGGTGGGCATCACGAAGGCCGATCTCGTCGGCGACCAGTGCGCCGCGGTGATCGGCCTGCATCCCCGCGACGAGGACTGGCTGTCGGGCCGCCGGATGGCCGGCGTGTGGTTCCAGACCCTCGAGGATTCGGCCGCCCACCAGCACGCCATGGACCTCGTGCCCTTCGGCCGGTACGAGGCCATGGCCGTGTCGCCGCTCGCCGCGGGCCGGCTGAACCCGCCCGACATCTGCCTGATCTACGCCACGCCCGCGCAGATGATTCTGTTCATCAACGGCCTGCAGTGGACCGGCTACCGCAAGCTCGACTGGGGGTGTGTCGGGGAGTCGGCGTGCGCGGATTCGTGGGGCCGCGCGCTCGCCACCGGCGAGCCGAGCCTGTCGATCCCGTGCTTCGCGGAGCGCCGCTACGGCGGGGTGATGGAGGACGAACTGCTCATGGCCATCCCGCCGCACTTCCTGCCCCGGATCATCGAAGGCCTCGAGGCGTTGTCCCGCAACGGGTTGCGCTACCCGATCCCGCCCTACGGCGTGCAGAGCGACGCCCGGGCGGGCCTCGGGGTCAGCTACGGCTGATCGCCGTCAGCGCACGGCGCCGTGGTGGCGCAACGCTGCGATCTCGCCGGAGCTGTACCCGGCGGCGGCGAGCACCTCGTCGGTGTGTTGGCCGGGCACCGCCGGCGGGCTCTGCACTGCGCCCGGCGTCCGGCTGAGGCGCGGCGCCGGGGACGGCTGCACCACCCCGGCCATCTCGGTGAAGGCGTTGCGGGCCTTGGCGTGCGGGTGCTCGGGCGCCTCCGCGATCGACAGCACCGGTGCGAAGCACACGTCGGTGTACTCCATCAGCGCGCACCATTCGTCGCGTGTCTTGCGCCGAAAGATCTCGACGAGTTCGGCCTTGCGGTCGGGCCACGCCGACCGCTCGTTCTGGGCGTCCCACACGGCGGCGCCGAGGCCGGCGAGGCGGCGCAGTTCGGCGTAGAACTGCGGCTCGATCGAGCCGACCGAGACGTGCCGGCCGTCGGCGCACTCGTACACGTCGTAGTACGGCGCGCCGCTGTCGAGCATGTTGGTGCCCCGCACCGGCTTCCACAGCCCGAGGGCGGTGAGGAAGTGGATCGAGGTCATGAGCGTCGACGCGCCGTCGACCATCGCCGCGTCGACGACCTGGCCCCGGCCCGAGCCGCGGGCCTCGAACAGGGCGCACACCATCCCGAACGCGAGGAACATCCCGCCGCCGCCGAAGTCACCCACGAGGTTGAGCGGCGGGGTCGGCACCTCGCCGTGCCGGCCGATCGAGCCGAGCGCGCCGGTGAGGGCGATGTAGTTGATGTCGTGGCCGGCAGCGGACGCGTAGGGGCCGTCCTGGCCCCAGCCGGTCATGCGGCCGTAGACCAGGCGCGGGTTGCGGGCCAGGCACACGTCGGGGCCGAGGCCGAGGCGTTCGGTCACGCCGGGCCGGAATCCCTCGAACAGCCCGTCGGCGCGCTCGACGAGTCGCAGCACCACCTCGACGGCCTCGGGCCGCTTGAGGTCGAGCGCGATCGAATGGCGGCCGCGCGCCATCGGATCGAGCGGTCGGTCGGCGGGCAGGTCGTCACGCACGTTCTGGGCCCGGTCGACCCGGATCACGGTGGCGCCCATGTCGGCGAGCACCATGCCGGCGAACGGCCCGGGGCCGATGCCGGCGAGTTCGATGAGCGTGACCCCGGCGAGGGGGCCCTGCCGGGTGGCGGAGAGGTCGGACATGACCGGCAGTCTGGCCCGCTCAGGCGGGTGCGAAGACCGGGATCGTCTCGCCCTCGCCGGGGCGCACGAACCGGACCGTGAGCGGGGCGCCCTCGTGCAGCGTCGCAGGGTCGGCGCCGACGATGGCGGCGTACATCCACGGGCCTTCGATGAGCTCGACGAGCGCCAGCACCGCCGAGCCGTCGGCGGCACCGAGTTGGGGATCGAGCGGCGGGGCGGCGTCGATGCCCCACGTGACGAGGGTGGCGGTCCCGGCTGCGTCGACCCATTCGGCGGTCGTCCCGTCGGCACAGGCGACCTGCTGGGGTGGGTACCACCGCCCGCAGGCGGGGCAGCGGCGCACGAGGAGGCGGCCGTCGGCGGCGCTGTCGAAGAACGGGCCGGACGCGTCGTCGCGCCGCACCGAGTATCCGGGCATGACGGCTCCTCCTAGCGTCGCGGCCCGCGGCCGACGACGAGGCTGGCGTGGTAGTCGAGCAGGCCGCCGTTGCCGCTCGCGATGGCGACGTCGTGACGAGGGACCTGGCGGTCGCCGCCCTGGCCGCGGATCTGGATGACCGCTTCGGACAGCGGCGTCATGCCCCACAGGTAGAACGACGACAGCTGCCCGCCGCCGGTGTTGGTCGGCATCGAACCCCCGGGGCCGAGCGCACCGGATTCGGCCAGCGGCCCGCTGTCGCCCTTGGCGCAGAAGCCGTAGTCCTCGAGCGTGACGAGGCAGGTGATCGTGTAGCAGTCGTACAGCTCGCGCACGTCGATGTCGGCGGGCCGCACGCCGGCCATCGCCATCGCCTTCGGTCCGGCGATCGCGGCGCCGGTCCACAGGCCGAGCTCGTTGCCGTGCGAGAACGGTTGACCGTGGTGGCACTGGGCCGCGCCCCACAGGTGCACTGGTGGCTGGGCGAGGTCGCGGGCCCGGTCGACGGAGGTGACCACGACGGCGATGCCGCCGTTGGAGACCATGCAGCAGTCGAGCAGCCGCAGCGGATCCATCACGACGCGTGACGCCTGATGGTCGGCGACCGTGATCGGCTCACGGAACCGGGCCAACGGGTTGCCCGCCGCCCACGCCCGCTGGGCGACGGCAACGGCGCCGAGCTGCTCGCTGGTGGTGCCGTAGCGGGCCATGTGGCGGCGGGCCGCAAGGGCGTACCCGGCGTTGGCGCTGCGCATCCCGGAGGCGACGAAGTAGGAGGCGAACCCGGCCGGGGCGGTGGCCGAGCGGTCGTAGGCGGCGCTCGAGCGCTGCTCGGGTTGGAGGGGTGCGTCGGCGTGCACGCAGACCACGGTGGTGGCCTGGCCCGTGGCGACGGCGATCGCGGCCTGCTGCACCATGGCGATCGCCGTGGCGCCGTAGGACGACACGATCGACAGCAGGCCCAGGTCGCGCAGGCCGAGCTCGCGCTGCAGGCGGAGGTCGACGCCGCCCGAGGCGCCGTTCGACATCAACACGCCGTCGACGTCGCTCATCGTCAGGCCGGCATCGGCCACCGCCCGGCGGGCGGCGTCGGCGGCGAAATCGAGGGCGCTGCGGCCGTAGACCTTGCCGACGTCGGTGATGCCGAGGCCCACGATCGCAGCGCGACCGAGCAGCCGACCGAGTTCGTCGTCGCTCACCGGTCCACCTCGTGCGCGTGCTCCATGGTCGCCTCCTGCCGGCACGACAGCACGGCGCTTCCGGCCGGCGCAAAACGGCGTCGTCGTCCGGGCTGTCCCTACGATGCGGGTGTGGAGGTCGCCATCGGTCGGGCTCGTACCGACATCACCCCGCAGTGGCCCGTCGTCCTCGGTGGCTTCGGGCAGCGGCTCGAACCGTCACAGGGCGTGCACGACCCGTTGTACGCCAAGGCGATCGCAGTGGTCACGGCCCGCCGGCGGTTCGTGCTCGTCACCCTCGACGTGCTGCACGTACCGGGCGCGCTGTGGGCCGGCGCCCTGGCCGCCCTCGGCGCAGCTGGCCTCGGCCCCGACGACCTGTGCCTCGCGGCGTCGCACACCCACTCCGGCCCGGTGCCCTACGCGCCGGCCAGCCCCGCGCCGGGGGTGGCCGAGTACGCACCCGTGCTGCTCGACGCGGTCGTGTCGGTGGCCCGGGCGGCGCTCGCCGACGCCTCCCCGGCCCGGGTGCGCACCGGGGTGGGGCGGCTCACGGGGCTGTGGAACCGCCGGCGCGGCGGCCCGCCCGACGACGGGGTCGACGACCGGGTCCCGGTGTTCGTCGCCACCGATGCGGCAACCGGCGCGTTGCGGTCCGTGCTGTTCGGGGCCGGTTGCCATCCCACGACGCTCGGCTGGGACTCGAACGTCGTGAGCGCCGACTACCCGGGGGTGGCGCAGCGGCTCGTCGAGGAACGCCTCGGGGTGGACGTGGCGCTGTTCGTCAACACGACCGAGGGCGACGTCGTGCCGGCCACGAGCCCGCGTCGCGATGCGCTCGACGCCCGGGGCTACTGCGGCGGCTCGTGGGCGGACTCGCTTGCGCTCGGCGAGTGTCTCGCCGCTGCGGTCGTCGACGTCGTGCACGGCGCACCGACCGAGGAGCTCGCGGCGTTCGGCGCGACCCGCCGGGAGGTGGAGGTGGCGCCGGCGTACGCCGATCTCGATGCCGCAGCGCTCGACGCGCTCGACGAGGCGAGCGGTGCCGTGCTGCGGCACCGCCTCGGCGACCGGGTCGTGCCGCTCGGCGAGCTGTGGTCGGCTGCGTCGGACGTGGTGGTCGGCGAGGACCTCGACGACGACGCGATGCGCGAGCTCATGGTGTCCGTGTGCCGGCGTCTGGTGTCGGCCGGGGTGCGGGCCCGGCGTGGCCGGGCGACGCCGGTGCGGGTGCCGGTGCACACCGTGCGGCTCCACGACCTGGCGCTGTGCCTGCTGCCCGGCGAGGCGCTCGTCGAGGTGGGCCGGGCCTGGGCGGCGCGCGTCGGCTCCGAGCGCGCCTTCGTGGTCGGCCTCGCCAACGACCACCTGCGGTATCTGCCGGTGGCGGCGCACTTCGCCGAGTCCGACGCCGGCGAACGCTACGAGACGCTCACCGCGGCGCTCGCGCCCGCAGCGGTGGACACGATGCTGGCCCGGGCCGCGGTGGCCCTGGCCGCAATGGGGGTGGGTTCGTGATCGACGGGTTCGAGGCGGCCACGGTCGCCGGCATCCACGTGGTGACGGCCGGTGCCGGGTCGCCGGTGGCGCTGCTGCACGGGTATCCGCAGACGCACGAGATGTGGCGCCACGTGGCGCCGGTGCTGGTGGCGGCCGGGCATTCGGTGGTGTGCGCCGATCTGCGGGGCTACGGGGCCAGCCACACCCCGCCGGCGGGTGCGCGCGCCGAGGCGTACTCGAAGCGGGTGATGGCGGCGGAGTTGGTCGAGGTGATGGGGGCGTTGGGCCACGAGCGCTTCGCGGTGGCCGGCCACGACCGCGGGGGCCGGGTGGCGTACCGCATGGCGCTCGATCATCCGGCCGTGGTGACCCGCCTTGCCGTGCTCGACATCCTGCCGACGATCGAGCAGTGGGACCGGTTGCGGGGCAACGCGGCGGTCGGGGCGTTCCACTGGCACTTCCTGGCCCGGCCGGCGCCGTTCCCCGAGCGGCTGATCGGCAACGACCCCGAGTACTGGTTGCGCACCGTGTGCGCCGGGTGGGCCGGTGGCCCGCTCGAGCTCGACGCGTACGTGGCGGCCTTCACGCCGGAGGTGATCCGGGCGAGCTGCGACGACTACCGGGCCGGGGCCGGGGTGGACGTCGAGATCGACCGCGCCGACCGGGAGGCCGGCCGCCGCATCGGCTGCCCGACGCTGGTGCTGTGGGGCGCACGCTCGCTCGGCGCCGGCACCCCGCTCGAGGTGTGGCAGCGCTGGGCCGACGACGTGCGCGGGGAGGCCTTGCCCTGCGGGCACTTCCTGCCCGAGGAGGCGCCCGAGGCCACGGCCGCAGCGCTGCGGGCCTTCCTGGCCGCCGACCGGTAGGGTCGGCGACCCGTGACGGACTGGGCAGCGCTCGAAGGGGCCGCAGCGGCGCTGCGGCGGTTGAACCGGCTGGTGGGGGGCTACGAGGTGCCGCCGGAGCTGCTCGCCGAGGTGCAGGCGGTGGCCGGCGCGCTCGCCGATCGGATCGGCGAGGTCCCCATGCGGGACAAGCGCGCCGACATGGAGGAGATGATGCCGGACCTGCGGGGCGGCCCGGTGGAGATGCCGGTCGGTGAGCCGTTCGCGTTCGACGCGATGTCGGTCGCCGGTGGGCGGATGAACCCGGCTGCGCCCGAGTTCGCCGTGCGCCGGGCCGCAGCGAACTCGGCCGTCGCCACGGTCGTGGCCGACGCGATGTTCCAGGGGCCGCCGGAGCGGATCCACGGCGGGGTCGTCGCCATGCTGTTCGACGAGATCATGGGGGCCACCAACCGGGTCTCGGGGAACCGGGGATTCACCGCTCGCCTCGCGGTCAACTACCGGGCCGGGGCCCCGATCCGGCGGCCGCTCGAGTTCCAGGCGTGGGTCGAGGCCGTCGAGGGCCGCAAGATCCACGTGCGCGCCGAAGCCCGGGACGGCGAGGTGGTGTTCGCCGACGCCGAGGCGCTGTTCGTGACGCCGCGCGACGGCATGTTCTGAGGGCTCGGCCCGGCGGCTAACTTCCGCCGCCGACGACGAATGAAGGATCGAGGCGACCGTGGAAGCGCCACGTGCAGCAGCGGGGGCCGTCGAGGCTCGCAAGACCTACGGCGCCGGCGACGCAGCGGTGCACGCCCTCGACGGGGTGACCGTGGCGTTCCCGGCCGGGCGGTTCACGGCGATCATGGGTCCGTCGGGTTCGGGGAAGAGCACGCTGATGCAGTGCGTCGCCGGGCTCGACCGCCTCACGTCCGGGCATGCCTACGTCGGCGAGACGTACCTGACGAACCTGAACAAGACGCAGCTGGCCCTGCTGCGCCGGGACCGTCTCGGGTTCATCTTCCAGCAGTACAACCTCATCCCCACCCTGACGGCCAAGGAGAACATCCTGCTGCCGCTGACCTTGGCCGGCCGCTCGCCCGATCCGGAGTGGTTCGCCTCGATCGTGCGCACGGTGGGGCTCGGCGACCGGCTGGCGAACCGCCCGGGTCAGCTCTCGGGCGGCCAGCAGCAGCGGGTCGCCGTGGCGAGGGCGTTGGTGTCGCGGCCCGAGATCGTGTTCGCGGACGAGCCGACCGGGGCGCTCGATTCCCGCACGGGGAGCGAGATCCTCGGCTTCATGCGTTCGATGGTCGACGAGGCCGGGCAGACGATCGTGATGGTCACCCATGATCCGCACGCTGCGTCGTACGCCGATGCCGTGCTGTTCCTCGCCGACGGCCGGATCATCGACGAGATGCCCGACCCCACCGTCGAGCGGGTGCTCGATCGCATGAAGCGCTTCGAGGCCTGAGGTGTTCCGGCTCGGCCTGCGGGGCGTGCGGTTCAACCTCGGCCGGTACGTGGCGACGCTGGTCGCGATCGTCACCGGCGTGGCGTTCTTCGCCGCCTCCGGGTTCCTGGGGGCCCGGGTGGTGTCGGCGCTGGAAGGCGACATCGATCGGCAGTTCGGAGCCGTCGACGCCGCGGTCATCGCCGACGACCGGGGTGACGACGACGCGGCCGGTGATCTGCGCATCGGCGCTGCGGCCTACGCGCGCTTGGCCGCCCTGCCGCAGACCGCCGGCATCGGCGGGGAACTCGCCGCCGGCGTGTCGTTCCTCGGCGCCGACGGCCGGGTGTTCGCCTCGCGCGCCACGGGCCGACTGTGGATCGCCGACGATGCGCTCAACCCCGTCGACGTCGCAGCCGGGGCGGCGCCGGCCGCAGCGGGCGAGATCGCCGTCGACCGTGGCCTGGCGGCCGAGCACCGCCTCGCCGTCGGCGACGCGGTCACGGTGCTGACCGCCACCGGGAAGCGGGCGGCCACGATCACCGGCCTCACCCGCTTCGGCGACAGCGACGGCCAGGACCTGAACGGCACCGTGTCGATCCCTGCGGCCGCAGCGTTCGAGTGGTTGAACCGAGGCCGGGAGGAGTACTCGAGCGTTCTGCTGCGGGCCCGCGGCTCGGCTGCCGATCTCGTGGCGGCGGTAGAACCGGTCGTGCCCTCGGGGTTCCGGGTGCAGTCAGGGGAGGACCTCCGGGCGGAACGCCGCGCCGACGCAGCGGGCTTCGGGCGGTTCCTGACGCTTGCGCTGCAGGCGTTCTCGTCGCTCGCGCTCGTCGTCGGCGGGTTCGTGATCTACAACACCTTCAACGTGATCGTCGCGCAGCGCACGCGTGAACTCGCCGTGCTCGCGGCCATCGGGGCGACGCCCAAGCAGCTGTCGCGGGCCTTGCGGTCCGAGGCGCTGGTGATCGGTCTGGTCGGTTCCGTCCTCGGGGTCGCCTCCGGGTTCGGGCTGACGTTCGGACTCATGGCGGTGCTGTCGCAGATGGGGATCGATCTCCCCGGCGCCGGGATCCGCGTCGCGCCCGGCACGGTGGTCGTGTCGATGCTGTTCGGCACCCTGATCACGCTCGTCTCGGCGAGCCTGCCCGCTCGGCGGGCCGGCCGGGCCGAACCGCTCGAAGCGTTGCGCCAGGCCGACGCCGGCGTCGTGACGGTGGGCAAGGCCCGCACGGTGCTCGCCTCGGTGCTCGCCGGCGCCGGTGTCGTCGCCATGCTCGTTGGTCCCAGCGCGGCTGTCGTCGGTGCCGGAGCGCTCGTGCTGTTCCTCGGCGTCGTCGGCCTCGGGCCGGTGCTCGCCGTCGGCGGCGGTCGGGTCCTGCGTCCGGTGCTGCGGGTGTTCGGCCTCGAGGGTGCACTCGCCGCCGACAACACCGCCCGGAACCCGCAACGCACGGCGACGACCGCCAACGCGTTGCTGATCGGGGTGTTCCTGGTGACCTTCGTGACCGTTGCCGGCACGAGCGCGAAGGACTTCATCCTCGACGAGATCAATGCGTTGTCGACCGCGGATTTCACGATCACGAGCGACGGCGGGGTGATCGATGCGCCGCTCGTGGCCGACCTGCAGGCGGTCGACGGGGTGGTGCGCGTGACCCCGTTCCGCCGGGAGACCGTGGCGCTCACCGTCGACGGCACGACGCGCGGCTCGACGTCGCTGTCGGCGGGTGATCTCGCGTCGCTGCGCGAGGCGGCCGGGCTCGATCTGGTCGCCGGCTCGTACGAGGATCTCGGGCCCGGCACGGTCGTGTTGCTGCAGACGCAGTTGACCGACGGCGGGGGTGTCGGCTCGACTGCGGTCGTCACCGACGCCGCCGGCCGGTCGGCCAGCTTGCGGGTGGTGGGCGTGGTCGGGGTGTCCCTCGACGCGATGGCGACCGGAGCGGTCGTCACCGATGCCACGCTCGACGATCTCGTCGGTGCCACGCCGCCCACGGTCGCGTTCGTGACCACCGAACCCGGGGCGCAGACCAAGGCCGGGGAGGCGATCAAGGCGGTGACCGACCTGCGCCCGGACCTGTCGTTGCAGGCGGGGAACTTCGTGGGCCGGTTGATCGGGGCGATCTTCGATTTCCTCATCGCTGCGGTCAACGGTCTGCTGCTGATGAGCGTGGTGATCGCACTGATCGGCATCGTGAACACCCTCACGCTGTCGATCCTCGAACGGCGCCGGGAGCTCGGGCTGTTGCGGGTGGTCGGCATGGTCGACCGGCGGGTGCGCCGGATGGTGCGGATCGAGTCGGTCGTGATCGCCACCCTCGGCACGGTCTGCGGGCTGCTGCTGGGGACGTTCTGCGGGTTCGCACTGGTGACGGCGATCGGTCGGCTGTCGGGCGCCGGGATCTCGGTGAGCCTTCCGGTGGGGCTGCTCGGGGGGATCCTCGGTCTCGGCGTTGCGCTGGGCGCGCTCGCCTCGTTGATCCCGGCGTACCGCTCGACGCGGCTTGCGGTGCTCGATGCGCTGCGCACCACCTGAGCGGTCGTGCGCAGGCGCCGTCACCGCTGGTGTGGTCGCCGAACGGTCGTGGGCACGAGGGGCGTCGCGATGTCGAGGGTCGGCCGGGGCCGAGCGGGCAGGAAGGCAAGGGCCAGGATCACCCCGGCCGCGGCCGCGCCGGCGGCCACCAACGTGCCGGCCTGCATGCCGTCCACGAAGGCCCCGCGCGCCGCGTCGGCGATGGTGAGGCGGGCGTCCTGTGGTGCCTGCTCGGCGACGGCGAGCGCAGCGGCCATCGACTGCTGGGCCGCCTCGAGGGCGTCGGCCGGCACCGGGAGGTTGCGGAGCGCTTCGAGGAGCTTCGGGCCGAACGTCGAGGAGAACACCGAACCCACCACGGCGACGCCCAGCGTTCCTCCGAGCTCGCGGGTGGTGTCGTTCACCGCGGAACCCACGCCGGCCTTCTCCCGAGGGAGCGAGCCCAAGATGGCCTCCGTCGACGGCGCCGTCGTGAGGGTGAGGCCGCAGGCGACGAACAGCATCGAGAGCACGACCGGGCCCCAGTAGTTGCTCGAGGGATCCAACGTGCTGGCGATGACGAAGCCGATCGACATCGAACCCAGCCCGGCGGCGACGATCGCTTTGGTGCCGTAGCGGAGCGCGAGCCGGGCGGCGATCGGCGCCGTGACACCTGCCCCGATCGCGAACGGCAGCGTGTGCACCCCGGCGGACAGCGTGGAGTAGCCGCGGACGAACTGGAAGTACTGGGTGATCAGGAAGATGAACCCGAACAGTGCGAAGAAGGCGATTGTCACCGACGCGCTTGCGGCCGTGAACCGCAGGTTCCTGAAGACCTGCACGTCGAGCATGGGGTCGGTTCGCCGCAGTTCCCATCGCACGAACACGGCGATCGTGACGCCGGCCGCCGCGAACGCTCCCAGGGTGGCGGGGCTGCCCCAGCCCAGCTTGGGGGCTTCGATCACGGTCCAGATGAGCAGGGTCACCCCGACGATGGACACCACCAGCCCGAACGCGTCGAAGCGCCCGGCGTGAGGATCTCTCGAGGTCGGCACGAGCACCCGGCCGAGGATCAGCGCCACGGCCACGATCGGCACGTTCACCAGGAACACCGAGCCCCAGGAGAAGTGCTCGAGGAGCCAGCCGCCCGTCAGTGGGCCGAGCGCCACGGCGAGCCCGGTGACCGACGACCACACGCCGATCGCCTTGGCCCGCTCGGTCGGGTCGGTGAAGACGTTCGACAGGATGGCCAGCGTCGCCGGGAACACCAGCGCCGCCCCGATCCCCATGGCGGCGCGCGCCGCGATGAGTTGCCCGGCCGATTGCGCCGCGCCCGCCGCGACGGAGGTGAGCGCGAACAGCACGAGGCCGAGCTGCAGGGACCCCTTCCGGCCGAAGCGATCACCCAGGCTGCCCATCGCCAGCAGAAGGCTGGCGAACACCAGCGAGTACGCGTCGACGATCCACTGCAGCTCGCTCGTCGACGCATCGAGCTCGCGGCTGAGCGTCGGCAGCGCAACGTTCACGATCGTGTTGTCGATCACGACGATGAACAGCGACAGGCAGAGGACCGGAAGGATCAGCCACCGGCGGGGGTGGGCGACATCGGTAGGCATGGGGGCACTCCCTCGTTCGTCGCAGATCCTATGGAACGGCGTTCTACGGAAATAGCACGGCGTTCTGTAAAGGGGAAGCGGCTAGGTTGTGACGTCAGTCATGGCCTCTCGCTCCCGCCCGTCACCCACGGTCCGTCATCGCACGCCGACCGCCGACGTGGAGCGGGCGCTCCTCGATGCGGCGACCGACCTGCTCGCCGCCGAGGGGCCCGAGGCGCTGTCGGTGCGGCGGATCTGTTCGGCCGCCGGGGTGGCGCCGATGGGCCTGTATTCGCGCTTCGGTAGCAAGCAGGGCGTGGTGGAGGCACTGTTCGTCGAGGGGTTCGAGGAGCTCCGCAAGCAGTTCGGCTCGATCGACCCGGCCGACCCCCGCCGGGCGCTGCGTGAGGCGTGCGTGCGCTATCGCGCCCATGCGCTCGCGAACCGCACGCGGTACTCGATCATGTTCGACCGCCCGATCCCCGACTTCGTGCCGAGCGAGGAGGCGCGTCGATCGGCAGCGGACAGCTTCGAGTACTTCGCCGGTCTGGTCGCCGCAGGGATGAAGTCCAGAGCCATCCGGCGTGGCAACCCCCACGAGGTCGCCCAACGGCTGTGGGCCGCCTGTCACGGTGCCGTGTCGCTCGAGCTGCGCGGGCTGGGCTTCGTCGACGACCGCGATGCCCATTTCGCCGCGCTGCTCGACACCGTGCTTCGCGGGCTCGCGCCTGAGCGGCCGTGAGCGGGGGCCGGCGGGTAGCGTCGCACCCGGAACGGTGGCAGAGCGGACGAATGCAGCCGCCTTGAAAGCGGCCGGCCCTGACGGGCCCGAGGGTTCGAATCCCTCCCGTTCCGCTCATGGAGTTTTCGTCCAGGTCAGAGAAACCGGAAATAGTCCCTGACCTGGGTGAACAGGGCACCGGGGTTCGTGGTCGTTCACCGGTTTTTGTGGGGCGTTACTGCCGCGGTTGGCTCGTCACAGCCGAACAGGACTGCTGCCAGTTCTTCCGATTCAACATCACCGTCGACAGCCGCGGGATCGCTCTCGAAGTCCGAGCACCACAGGACGCACTCCCCATTGTCGAGTCGATGTTCGGCGCCCCCACATGAG
>JBJTVH010000092.1:0-29726 GCA_046081125.1 Acidimicrobiales bacterium | reverse complement strand
CGGTTGCCGACCGCTGCGGTGAGGGCCGACCAACCGTCCCAGTCGTCTTCGGCCATGCCGTCCTCGATCGACACGATCGGGTACGTGTCGACGAGGCGGGCCCAGTACGCCACGAGCTGGGCGGAGCTGAGCACCTTGCCTTCGCCCTTCAGGTGGTAGACGCCGTCACGGAACAGCTCGCTCATCGCCGGGTCGAGCGCGATGGCGATCTGCTCCCCCGGCACGTAGCCGGCCTGGCGGATCGCCTCGATGAGGAACCGGATGGCGTCTTCGTTGCTCGGCAGGTCCGGCGCGAAGCCGCCCTCGTCGCCGACCGCGGTGGCCAGGCCCCGATCCTTCAGCAGGCGCTTCAAGACGTGGTACGTCTCGACCCCCCAGCGCAGCCCCTCGGAGAACGAGGCCGCGCCGACCGGCATGATCATGAACTCCTGCAGGTCGATCGAGTTGTCGGCGTGGGCGCCACCGTTGATGACGTTCATCATCGGGACGGGCAGGACGTGGGCGTTGGCGCCGCCGACATAGCGATACAAGGGCACGGCGAGCTCGGTGGCGGCCGCCTTGGCGACGGCGAGCGAGACCCCGAGGATCGCGTTCGCCCCGAGGCGGCCCTTCGCGTCCGTGCCGTCGAGGCCGATCAGCTCGGCGTCGAGCACCCGCTGGTCGAGCGCGTCGAGACCGACGACGGCGTCACGGATCTCCCCGTTGACGGCGTCGACCGCACCGAGCACGCCCTTGCCGGCGTAGCGCGGACCGCCGTCACGGCGCTCGACCGCCTCGTGCTCACCGGTCGACGCGCCCGACGGCACGATCGCTCGGCCCCGCGCCCCGGACTCCAGCAGGATCTCGACTTCGACGGTGGGATTCCCGCGGGAGTCGAGGACCTCCCGTCCGATGACGTGCTCGATCTCGCTCACGTGCCGCGACCCTAGTGGCGCAACGGGCCTGGCCGAGGGACAGCACCGGCCCGCGATGCGGCGAGCGGCCGTGGCGTTCGCCACCCGTCGAGCCGGGGCGGCGACCGGCGGTGACTCGCCGAGGGACCGTCACGCGGAGCGCGGCCCCTCGGCTCTCTTGGCGTCGTTCCACAGCGAGAGTTGCCCGGCGAGATCGAGCCGACCGAGATCCGTGCCGCGCGTCTGTGCCGCAACGACCATGTGCTCGTAGCGCCGGCGGAACTTCCCCGCCGCGCTGCGCGCCACCACCTCGGCGTGCACCCCGCGCCGGCGGCACAGGTCCACCACGGTGGCGAGCAGGTCGCCGAGCTCCTCGGCCACGTGGGCGTCGTCGGCCCAGGCATCGAGCACCTCGTCGAGCTCCTCGCGCACCTTCGCGACGGCAGAGGCGTCGTCGGGCCAGTCGAAGCCCGAATACTTGGCCGCGGCGCGGAACAGGTCCTGCAGCAGGGCGAGGGCGGGGAGCGAGTGCGCGACCCCGGCGAACGGTTCGGCGGGGGTCCCGGGGGCGGTCCCGGGGGCGGTCCCGGGCGCGGTCCCGGCCGTGATCCCGGCCGTCGTCCGCTCGAGTTTCTCCGCCGCCTTGATCGCCTCCCAGTTCCGGTGGACCTCGTCGGCGTCCGCGACCACGACCTCGCCGAACACGTGAGGATGGCGCCGCACCATTTTCTCGGTGATGCCGGCGGCGACGTCGGCCAGCGTGAAGCGGCCGTCCTCGGCGGCCACTGCGGCGTGCAGGAACACCTGCAGCAGCACGTCGCCGAGCTCCTCGAGCATCCCGTCGTCGTTCCCGGTCCGCTCGAAGTCGTCGATCGCGTCGACGAGCTCCGCCGTCTCCTCGATGAGGTACCGGCGCAACGTGCCGTGGGTCTGGGCGCGGTCCCACGGGCATTCGGCCCGAAGGCGGCGCACGACTTCGTCGAACCGGACGAGCTCGGCACCGACCGGCGCGGCGAGCGACGGGATCCACAGCGTCGTGAGGTGATCGGCGTCGACGATCCGGTCGAGGTCGTCCCACGCCACGGCCGTCACCGACCCGTCGGGCAGACCGAGCCGCTGCAGCACGACGATGGGCTCCTCGGGAGCGAGCTCGACGGACAGCTTGATGTCGGACAGCACGAAGCGGTCGTCACACTGCGCGACCAGCAGCGGTCCGCGCTGACCGGCGGCCTCGACGGCGAACCGGTGCCCGTCGACGAGACGAACACCCACGGCCAACGGGTCGACGCCGAGCGCCGCCCAGACCAGATCGAGAAATGACATCGCCGGGACGATCTCCAGCGCCACGTCGCCGTCGTGTCCGGCCCGGGCCCGGAGCAACTCGACGGTGCGCTCCGCAACGAGCGGCGACCCCGGCACGGCGTAGGCGACGTGGCCGTGCTGCTGCGCAGCCTCCACGAGCCGGTCGACGATGGTGGCGTACACCGCCTCGAGTGTTGGCGCTGTCTCGTAGACGTCATCGAACGAGATCACCGCGCTGGTGTCCCGGACGGGCAATGCGCCCGGGTCACCCGGTTCGACGACGTCCACGGCCGGATGGCGCCGGGTGCGCACGAACCGCACCGGGGCGGCCGCCAGGGCAGCGCGTGCGGCAGGAGGAACGAGATCGGCGCCGGCGGGCCCGAGGCCCACGACGGTGAGCCGGGGGCGCTCAGCCGACGGACGGATCGACCACCTCGAAGCTCTCGAGGCTCCAGCGACCGAACCGAGGGTCCACGTTGATCCGACCGGCGAGATCGACCGCTTTGGCCCGGAGTTCCTCGGCGTTCGGCGCCGACGTGACGGCTTTGGCCTCGGCCCCCCGGGTGGCGAGGTAGTTCCGCAGACGTTCGGGCAGCGCCGCCCACGGGTCGCCACCGTCGACGGCCCCCTGCTTCATGAGGGCTTCGAGCCGTTGGGCCTCGGCGTCGACGTCGGCCTGGGTCGGCACCAGACCAGCCTCGCCCGCCACTCGGTGGAACACCTCGTACTGGGCCTGCAGGGTGAGCCACGCCCGGGTGTAGTCGGCCGGCACCGCGCCCGGCAGGAGCCCCCGGGCGTCTACCCCTGGGCCGAACGGCACGCCGGCCTTCGCAAGAGCCTTGAGATCGGTGCGCAAGTCCCGGGCGCTCAACTCGTAGTCGCCGACCGTCAGTGCCGGCGGATCGACCGTGGAGCAGGCGGAGGCGCCCAGGACCACGGCAGCGCTGAGGGCGAAAGCGGCGAGACGGCGGGTCACAGAGCGGGCAGGCTAGCGAGCCGACGCAACCCGGGGCGTGGCGCCGGTCGGTAGCGTGCGCGCCAGCAACGGCGAGGGAGGCCCGGCGATGGTGCGGCGACGACTCTGGGCCGCTGGGCTCGTGATAGCGCTCGGTGCTTGCGGCGCGTCGTCCGAGGTCTCCGTGAGCCCCGTCGAGGCCACGAGCGTGGCGTCACGTCCGGCGGCGAGCGCCACGACGGCCGTGACCCCGAGCGGGGTCGCCACGACGGTCCTCACGTCGACCAGCCTCGGCACGTCGAAAGCCCCGACGTCGACGACCGGCACGACCGGCACGACCGGCACGACCGGCACGACCGGCACGACCGGCACGACCTCAGCGACGTCACGGCCCCGCACCCCCGACGCTGCGCTCGCTGCCTCGCTTGCGCTCACGGCGACCGACGTCGCCGGCCTGACGTTCCGGCTGGCCGATGCCGGCGATCTCGTCGAGGGCTTGGTGACGCTCGACGTCTGCAATGCGTCGTTCCCCTCGGAGGCGCTGCGCACGGGCCGCTACCAGCAGCTGATCGGCAAGGACGGCAACGGCATCGCGAGCGACGAGAACGTCGTGTACCGAACGGTCGCAGCCGCGACGCAGGCGATGGCCGAGATCCGTCGAGCGGCGACCAACTGCCCAGCGGACTTCGTGCCCTCCCCGCTGAGCGGTGGCCTCCCGACCCGGTTCACCATCAAGGCGATCCCGCTCACATCCGTGCCGGACGCCGTGGCCGACGCCGTGGCGCTCGACGTTGCGCTCCTCGACCAGTCCGGCCGGCAAGCCTCCCTGGTGACCGTCTACCAGCGACGAGGCAGGGTGCTCGTCGGCATCTACGCGCGCGACCTCGACACCGCCCGCGCACTCGTCGCTGCCTCGGCGAGGAAACTCGCTGCGCTCGACCGCGCCGACGCCGGCGACTGACCGAACCGCAACGCCGCTACTCACGGCGCGCCCCGAGCAGCGCATCGAATCGTCGGCGGATCTGACCCACGACGGGATCGGGCTGACGTTGGCGCCGAAGTCGGCACGGGCCGATGGGCTCGAAGCGTTGTCGATCGACGATGCGACCGTCGGGCGCTCGCCATGCAGCATTGCGCTGCGCATCGAGCTCGAGGAGCCAGCCGTGGCGGTGGACCTGCTCGTGGTGCGTGCCGCACAGCGGGACGAGATCCTCGAGATCGGTGCGAGGCACGACGGACCACGGCGTGAGGTGATGCAGCTCGCAGTGATCGAACCGGACCGTGCAGCCCGGCACGGCGCAGGTGCGGTACATCGCCCGCATGGCCCGCCGTTGGGCCCGCGTGGCCAACCGTCGGGTGGCGCCGACGTCGAGTACGCAGCCGTCACCACCGAGGACGACGGGCAGGACCCCGGCCGTGCAGAGCATCTGGCGGATCACCGACACCGGCAGCGGCACCCCCGAACCGGTTTCGGCCACGGTGCCGTGGTGTTCGATCCCGGTGCGCAACGTCTGCTCATCGATGAGCACGATCAGCTCGGTGCCCTGGGCGCCGCCCGGCCGCCCGGCTCCGGTGGTGAGCTCGACGAGCGCATCTGCGCTCAGCCGTTCGTTCACCGATCCACCCGAGGGTGCCCGGCTCCGCACGTCGGGGTGGGCCCGGTGGAACGCCGCTTCGAGCGCTCCGTCCAACGCCCGGAACACCCGGGCACCGCGTTCGGCATCGAGCGCGGCGTACAGATGATGCATGCCCTCGCGGTCCACCCAGCGCCGCAGGTGGGACCGCTCCCGCTGCCGGGCCAGCACCTCCTCCGGACCGTCCCCCGTGCGCAAGCGCTCGGCTTCCCGCCTGACCGTCCGCTCCAACTGCTCGGGGGTGGAGGACCCCGCCTCACGAGCCAGCCACGAACCGTGCCCCAACACCTCGGACCGCACCTCGGGCTCGGCCCCGGCAACCGCTCGCGCCACCGCATCCGCATGGGCGACCCCGAGCCGCCCCGACGCCACGCCGGCCGCCAACTCCGGCACCTCCCCGAGCACGCCGGCCCGCTGCACGGCGGCACGCGCCCCCTGATCCGATCGGGCACCGTGCTCGCGCTGGAACAGCCGGCCATCGATCGGGCCGCCGGCTTCACCGACCGCCTGGGCCCGACGGGTGAGCAGCCCATCGACGCCGTCGAGCCAACCTCGCACCCGGGCCAGGGCCTGACCCCACCGGTGCAACTGCCCGGCGTCCGCGGCGCACGCTGCGTCGGCCGTTACCGACCGCAACACCTACAGCGCCGCTTCGAGATCGTCCACGGCAGGAACTCTATCGAACAGGTGTTCATGACGCAACATATGTTCGATCAGTCGCGCCCTTCGGCGACGATCGGTCACCGACGCATCGGGTACGGTTCGGGCCTCGGACGGCGGAAGACCAGGGAGGGATCGCGCCGCGAACGGCCAGCCGTCGTGTCGATCGGCCGGCGCTCGTCGGGCGCACCGCCGAGCTGACCTCCCTTGCGGCGGCGCTCGGGTCCGCTCTTGCGGGATCGGTGACTACCATGGTGCTGCGCGGCGAGGCCGGTATCGGCAAGTCGGCGCTGCTGCGGTCGTTCCTGCGCTCCTGCCCACCGGCGGTCGACATCGTGCTCAGCACGGCCCAGGATGACGGGATCCCGTTGCGGCCGGTGCGAGCGCTTGCTGGTCGGCGACGACCGGTTCGTGGCGCTGCTCGACGTCCACAACCGGGTGATCCAGGAGGCGGCGAGCCGGGCCCACGGGATCGTGTTCCGCAACACCGGCGACGGCTACGGGGTGTGGCTCGTCTCGGCCGCCGATGCCCTCGCCTGCGCCCGGGAGATCCACGACCGGCTGCGGTCCGGTGCGGCCCACCCGCCGGTGTCGGTCCGGATCGGCATCGCGGCGGGCACGGCGATCTCCTTGGGCGGCGACCTGTTCGGCGTCGACGTCGTGCGGGCGGCCCGGCTATGCGGCCTGGCCCCCGCCGACGGCACCTACGTCGATGCCGCGGTTGCAACCGCCGGTGCTGTCGCCGTCCACGACCTCGGCCCGATCCTGCTCAAGGGCTTCGCCACGCCCGAGCCCGTGTTCTCGCTCGCCGGCGCGAGCCGACCCCAACGCCCGACCCTCTGAACCATCCGACAAGCCCCAGGAGCTGCCGATGCCTGGACCGATGCCCTACTACCTCGAGAAGGGACCGGCGCTGTCCCTCATCGAATCGTTCCTCAACGACGGTGACGACGCACGGGTGCTCGACGCCTCGCGAAACTCCGGGCGGGCAACCGCGTCAGCGACTGCTGCGTGTTCGACACCGAATCGTTCGACACGAAACGCGACGACGAGACGTGAAGCGCGCAGAGGTGGAAGGACCACCTCGACGGACACTGGTTCGGGCTGCCCGATGCGAACGGGAAGTCCAGGGAAGATTGGTGGCTGAACTACACGGGGAACGTCGAGGGCATCGTGCGCGAGACCCTCGTGCGGGCGATCGAGATCGCGTTCGGCCTTGCCCACGACCAGGTACCGGGGCCGCGTCAGACGCACTGGCCGATCGAGCTGTTCTGGAAGTGCGGCCAGGCCTGGTTCGAGGGCTAGGTGACCTGGCGCCGCCTACCGGGGCCCGGCGACAACGGGCTCGTGACCGTCTTGCTGTGCACCCCGGCCGAAGTCATGGAGGGCAGCGCGTCGACGGTGTGGCCGAGTCCGGTCGCCACCGCCCCGGAGCACACGACCGACCCGTATGCAAAGAACCCTGCGTCGCTCGGCACCGAACGTCAGGGCATGGTCGTGATCACCCACGAGACGCACACCAACACGCCCCAGCCAACGGGCAACCTGATGCCGACACCGCTCTACCCGACGTTCGACGGCGAGGGCAAGGTCGTAGTCGTACGCCCGTCCGAACTCCGTGGGGGCGTCGCCAGCACCCCCCGTACGTGGAGACAGGTGCCCGCGGGGCGGCAGTGATGCTGCGCGTGACGACGTTGTACGCATCCTCGGCCGAGGCGACGGCCGGCTACTACGCGCAGTACCTGTCGCAGGCACCGGGCGAGGTGTCGGGTGTGTGGTCGGGCGCGCAGGCGGCGCAGCTCGGTCTCGGGGGCGAGGCCCGGACGGTTCGCTGACCGTGACCCCGAATCAGGGACACGGCACCATCCGCCTCCCCGCCGAGTACGTCCGCGAGCACGTCCGCCTCGGCTACGCCGCCACCGAACACGGCAACCAAGGCGTCACCACCGACATCGCTCACCACCTCGTCACGGCGGCCACGACGTCACGCGGACTCTACGTCGGCGCCACCCGAGGACGCGACCGCAACGACCTCCACGTCATCACTGACAGCGTCGACCCCGCCGACGCCCGCCGCACCCGCGACGGCGTCCTCACACTTGACCGCGCCGATACTCCCGCGCTCGTCCACCGCCGACACCTCGAATCCCTCGAGCCCGCCGCTCCCGCGACGCGGGTGCCAGAACTCGCCTGGCTCGCCCCGTGGCGCAAGGAACTCCGCCAACAGTGGGAACCACTCGCCCGAGCCCGGCAAGAGCGCGAGGACAGCGCCCGCCAGGCCGTCGTCGACCTCCAAGACCTGAAACCCGCCGTCGACGCTGCCAAGACCGCCTGGGCGCCCTACCACACCCAACTCGCCGAACTCGACGCGACCCTCACCCGCGAGCTCGAACCCGCCCTACGAACCGCCCGCTGCGACGCCGAACACGCGCGCCTCGGCCACCGCCGCAAGGCCAACCGCGCCGTCGAAGCTGCGGAGCACGCCATGCAGGAAATGCGAGAACGCCTCGACGTGGTCAACCAGGCGGCTCAGCCGGCGCGTGAATGCTACGAGGCACTCGCGAATCGCGCCGCGTCCCTTCGTGAGCACACCCGCTCGGACCATCTCGTCGCCTTCCTGGAGGACAGCCAACGACGACCCCTCGAACTCCTCCTCGACGCCATCGACTACTGGAACGACTGGAACCACCAACAGCCCGTCAGCCCGGACGACCTCACCACCAGCCTCCAACGCCTCCACGCCGCCGACGCCGACCACGACCTGCGCGAGCTCACCCAACCCCTTTCCGCCTGGCTCCACGAGCGAGGCATCGACCTCACACCCGCCCGCGAGATCGACCATGACCTCGCCATCGACCTGTGACGGAGCCAGCGGGCCCCGGCCGACCCGCCGGCCTCGGTCGAGACGGTTAGCTGGTCGTCGTTCGTGGTGAGTGCTTGCCAGGTTGCCAGCCGCGGCTCGTGAGGTGTCGGGTGGCGAAGGCCAGCGGCTCTGCCTCCAGGGTCGTGGCGATCGTGTCATTCCAGCGGTTGAGGTAGCCGAACAGGCTGATGACGGCGACGATCTGCACGATCTGCGCGTCGTCGTAGTGCTCGGCCAAGGCAGCAAAGTGCTCCTCGGTCGCCAGGTTCGGGACCTGTGCGGCGTCGCGTGCGAGCCGGAGTGCGGCGCGCTCGGCATCGCTGAATCGGCGGTCGGACTCGAAGGTCCAGACGTTGGCGATCTTGTCGGTGTCGACGCCGAGGTGGTGGGCGTGGGTGGCGGTGTGGGCCTGGCAGTACTGGCATCCGGCGGCGGTGCTGGCGACGTGCGCGACGAGTTGCACGAGCATCGGGTCGATCAGGCCGGCGTTCATGACCGTGGCGGCGAACGCGCCGAACGTATCGAACAGGGCGGGGATGCGGGCCATGGTGGGCAGGCTGCTCGGGACGAATCCCATGTTCTGCTCGATCAGCTGGAAGATCGGCTCGTACTGGGGGAGCTCGGCGCGAGGGAGCGGTTGGATGTGGGCCATGGTCAGCCGGCCTCGGGGTCGTCGGCGTTCCATGCGACCGAGCCGGACAGCCAGTGGGTGACCCGTTCGGTCTGGTCGTTGCGATGCAGGTGGCGGGGCGGCGTGGCGAACGTGGCGTAGGGCGTGCAGCGCAGCACGACGCGGCCCTCCTCCTTCACCATGGCTTCGACGAACGGGCGGGCGTCGTCGCCGAGCGGGGTGCCGGACATGCGACCGGCGACGGCCATGGCGACGTCGACGGTGACATCGAGGTCGCGGTCGACAACTGCATTGCAGTACACCGTGAGGTAGCCGACGGGCCACTGTTCGTCGAGCACGAGCAGACTGACCTTGCCGAGCCGCTCGACCGCTTTGGCTTTGGCGCGGGCGCCCATGGTGGCGATCAGCAGCTGACCATCGTCGGTCGGGATGTAGTAGACGACCGATTGGGCGGGTCCGTCGTTGCGGCGTGGGTAGGCGAGCACGCAGGTGCGATGGGTGTTGACGAACAGGCGCCGTTCGCTGGGGAGCATGTCCCGGTCGGTGGGCAGGGCGAAGGGTTCGGTGGCGAGTGGGAGCAGAGCCATGGCATGCCTCGATGCAGTGGTGGTCGGTGGGTTGGGAGTGGCGGTCGGCTCAGGCGGGTGGGCCGCCGCGGGTCGGTCCCCACTGCGAGCCGATGAGGTCAAGGATCGACGCCGTGTTGGGTGGGGTCTGGTCGTTGAAGAGGTCGCCATCGGTCCAGTGCTCGACCATGTGGCCCCAGGGGTCGAGCCAGTAGTCGTAGATCTGGCTGCCGAGAATGTGACGGCCGATGCCCCACTGGTGGGTGTGGCCGGCGTTGGTGAGGTGGGTGTTTCCGCGCATCAGGTCGTCGAGGTCGGCGACTTCGAACGCAGCGTGGTTGAACCCGGCTCGGCCGGCGCCGACGAGGAACAGGGTGTGGTGGTCGACGTAGCGGTCGCCTTGGTCGCAGCGCAGGAACGCGCCGAGTGCGGTGGTCTCGTCGAGGGCGATCTCGTCGGAGGTGACCAGCCCGAGCCGTTCCTTGTACCAGGCTTCGCTGGCGCGGAAGTCGACGACTTCGAGCACGCAGTGACCGAGCCGCTTCACGTGGGACGTGCCGGCATCGAGACGGAGCGGTACACCGGTGCGCGGTGCGAGACCGGCACCGTTGCGCGCCGCCGGGGCGGGGCTGGGCAGCCGACCGACCGAGGCGCGGCCGGCGACCACCTCGACCCGGTGACCGTTCGGGTCGACCGATCGCACCACGAGCCCGCCGCCGGGACCGCCAAGGGGAGCGGCGGGTGTGAAGCCGTGCTCGAGGGTGAGCACGTCGAGGTCGTCGACGGTATCGGCGACGAACGCGACCCCGGCGAACCGGGGCGTCTCGGCGAGATGAGTGACGTGGACGAACCCTTCGTCGTCCGTCCCGCGCATGTACAACGTGGTCTCGTCGCGCGCAGCGCGGGTCATCCCGAACGCGGTCAGGAACGCCTCCATGTCGTCGAGGTCGGGGGCCTCGAAGCGGACGAACGCGACGTCTCGAACGCGGACGCTCACGACGCGCCTGCCGCGCGGCCGTCAGGGGCGACGTGGTCGCTGACCCGTCGGCAGCGGTTGACGAGCGTGCCGACGCCCTCGATGGTCGTGGTGATCACGTCGCCGTCGGCGAGGAACTTACCCTGCGTGGCGCCAACGCCGGCGGGCGTGCCGGTGAAGATCAGATCCCCGGTGACGAGCGTCGTGATCTGGGACAGGTAGCCGATCAGGGTCGGGACGTCGAAGACCATGGTGCCGACGGTGCCGTTCTGGCGTTCCTCGCCGTTGACCGTCGTCACGATCCGCAGCCCGGCCGGGTCGCCGATCAGGTCGGTCGACACCAGCACGGGCCCGGTGGGGCCGAACGTGTCGAACGACTTGCCCAGGTCGAAATGTGGCGGCTTCGCTGCGAACTGGACCATCCGATCGGAGATGTCCTGGCCGACCATCACCCCTGCGACGTGATCCCACGCAATGGCGGGGTCGATGTCCTTGCCACCCTGGCCGATCACGACCACGAGCTCACCCTCGTAGTCACAGAAGTCGGTGCGCAGCTCCACATCGGCGTTCGGGCCGACCAGGCACGACGGGAACTTGGTGAACACCAGCGGGTTGGCCGGTACCTCCATCGACCCCTCGGCGGCATGATCGAGATAGTTCAGACCGATACCGAACGACTTCTGCGGCCGCGGCACCGGAGGGCCGAGCGTGACCCCGGCGACCGTCCCGGTCGCATCGCGCTCGTCGAGCGTCGCGCTTACGTCGGTCAGTTCGGCGAGGTGCGCGAGGGCATCCATCGGGTCGTTCGATAGCGCACCGCCGCTCACCGTGGCGAGATCGAAGTAGTGCCCACGCGCAACGAGCGCAGCGCGTCCCTCGACGTTGGCCAGTCGGAACCCCATGTCAGTTCTCCCTCGTTCGGGAATGCACTTGCTTGCGGCTGCGCTGGGGGCCGAGCAGCATCGTCACGAGCGTGTCGGCGTGAGAGTCGACCAGCGCGTCGGTCGCGGCCGTGGCATTGGCGACACCGAGCAGGTGAGCCGCTTCGGCCGCGTTGACGTACACGAGTGACGCCGCGCCGAGCAGGCAGTAGTAGATCAAGACCGGATCGGCGTCGAGGTGCGTTCCGCCCGCCGCCTGCACCTGGGGCCATAACACGCTCAGCTGCTCGAACCTCGGCCGCACATGACGATCGACCAGCCACGCCAACCGCTCCGAGTCGACGGTGGCCTCGTGGACCATGACGCGGTTCAGTTCGGGCAGCCGCGACACCGTCCGCACCAATGCTCGAACGGTGGCCTCGAACGCGGCGACCGCGTCACCGGTGCCCGGCCGACCGAGCGAGGCCAACGCGGCGGCGAACGCCGAATCGAACCGCTCGAACAGATGATCGACCGTGGCCCTCCACAACACGTCCTTGGTCTCGAAGTGATACGTCAGCTGCCCCTGCGTGATCCCGGCACGAGCCGCGATCGCCCGCGTCGACGCTGCCTCGAACCCGACTGCCGCGAACTCGACCAGCGCCGCGTCCAACACCCCACGCCGGGTATCACGACCGCGCTGCTGGGACCGTCGAGCCGACGCGGATCCATCCACGCCACGATTCTATGTCGCTCGACCTAGATTGAAAAGCCCCGGGGGCCGCTCAGTCGCGAAGGTTCAGCACGTCGACGACGCCCGTGCCGCGGTCGCGCAGGAAGGGTGCCCAGTACTCGCGCCAGAGCTGTTCGGCGGCGGCGCCGTCGCCCGATTCGATGTAGGCGATGAGCTGCTCGTGCTGCTCGATGATCCTCCCCCACGAGGTTGATGCGCTGCGCGACTTCGAGAACATCACGGCGGCGCCGCGGTGGATGTCGTGGAGGATCTGGGAGAAGGCGTCGATCGTGTCGTTGCCGCACAGACCGACGAGGGTCTCGTGGAACCGCATCGCGGCGAACGGGAAGTCGGTCGTGTCGAGCGCGGCGCGCTCGACCCCGAGCGCCTCGCGCAGGACGAGCAGGTCCTCGGGTGCGTGTCGCTCGGCGACCATCCTGGCGGCGGGCGGCTCGATGATCGAACGGGCGATCTGGACGTCGACGAGCGGGGTTCCTTTGGCTTGCAGGAGCATGCCGAGCGCGTGGGTGGCGAGGGTGAGCGACGGGCCGATTACCTTCGCGCCGCCCTTGACACCTCGTGTGACCTTGAGGAGTCCTTCGGTCTCGAGGATCCGCAGGGCTTCGCGCAGGGTCGGGCGCGAGACGCCGTAGGCCTCGATGAGCTCCCGCTCGACGGGCAGGGTGCTGCCGGCAGCGAGATTGCCCGCGACGATCTCACTGCGCAGATGATCGGCGACGAGCTCGGCTGCCTTCTTCAGGTGAATGGGGGTGCTGCTCATCGATGCATGGCGGTGAGGATGCCGGGTTCGCCTGGGTGTGTGTAGGAACGGATCGTGTCGAGGAAGTGCGGGATTCGCACCTCGCGGGCGTTCATGAGGTTACGCGCGTAGCCCATCGACCGCACGGTGGCGCCGAGTTGCGTGGCTGCGTAGAGGTCTTCTTTGGCCACCTTCTGGAAGTGGTCCCACTTCCTCCACTGGTCCTCGATGAACGCGTCGTCGCCACCGGGCTGCACGAGCAGGAAGACGTTGTACTTGGTGGTCGTGGCATCGATCGGGACGGGCTGGAACGCTTGGATGTGGGTGGCGTTGCAGTTGAAGATGCTGTTGGGGAACACGAGGTAGTGGCTGATCGAGTCACGGATGTGGTCGCCGTGCTCGTAGTAGGCATCGAGGTTGGCCGACGAGGGCACGAAGTACATGGAGTGGCGGTGCATCAGGTGCTGCACGGTGTCTCGACACGCGAGCCGGTCGCCGATGGTCTCGCGGTGCGTCTCGGGGAGGTGGTACACCTCGATGAAACCGTCGACGACTGCCTTCCAGTTCGTCGGCATCACGTACTCTCGGCGATCGAGGCACACCATGTCTTCCATGCGGTGGTGTGAGAACTCCTCGAGGATGGTCGGGCCGAGGTACTCCTCCAACGGTTCGGCCCGATCGCCGCTCAGGTTGACCCAGATCCACCCGGCGAGATCTCGCACGGCGACGGCCGGGGCCCTCAAGCCGGTGAGGTCATCGGGTGCGAAGTCGCCGCGCTCGGGCACTGCCATCACGACGCCGTCGAGCCCGTAGCGGAACCCATGCCATGGGCACACGAACTCGCCCCGCGCGCAGGTCCCTGCCACCGGTCCGGTCCCGTCGCGTTCGCTCAGCTCCTTGGGTGCATCGACGGCAGCGAGGGGCGTGTGAGGACGCCCGGTACGGTTCTCCAGCGTGACGCGAAGGGGGTCGACGACCCGGGCCCCGCGGTGCTGGCAGACATTGTGCCAGGCGACGAGGTCGTCGCCCTCCGTGCGGGCAATGACCACGGTCTCGCCGAACTCCTCCCAGACGAGGAAGTCGCCGGGGCGGGCCAGCCGGTCGGAGCGATCGACGACGAACCACGTCGAGCGGAACACGGTCTCGCGCTCGCGCTCCCACTGCTGGGGGCTGGTGTAGATCGCAGCGTCGACCTTGGTGGGACCGATCGGGGGAACCTTCGGCGTGTCTCGCCACACGTAGCGGGTGCCGTCGCCCCGCGAGGCGATGCGTTGGCCCGCCATCAGGGCGTCGCCGCGACGCGGTCGCGCGGGCGCTGGAAGCCGGGCCGGTCGGCGAGGTAGTGGTCGAGCACCTGGGGAACCCGCAGGTGCTCGGGGACGTTGTCGATCCCGATCATCCGGTCGACGGACGCCTCGAGGTGGTACACCCGGCGCTCGTGATAGCTGGCCAGGATGCCGGGGAACGCACCGGCCTGCAGCGACTTCTGGATGGGAACGTTGACCTCGGTGTCTTCGTCCATGACCTTGTTCCAGTACGCGATCGATTGTTCAGCGGCCTGGAGCGCAGCTTCCGGCGGGTCCCCTTCGCCCCAGTCCGGGATCATCGCCTGCCACTCGATCAGGGTCTTGTCGACCGCGAGTGGCCAGTAGGACAGCAGGGTCATCCCGCGAGTACTCGACGGTGTGAGATGGTACGGGAAGATCAGCATCGATAGGTTCGCGGCGCCGGCCAGCGCGTTGAAGGCGTCGCCGTCTTCGGCAGCGGCGCGCACCGCAGCAGTGTCGTATCCGAGACTCGGTGTGATCATGCGGCTATGGCCACGTTCGTAGAGCTCGAAAGCGGTGCCGCGGTAGTCGAGGGTACGGGCGACGGTCGTGGGGTGCACCGTGGTGATGTGGTACACCTCGATGTTGGCCTCGAAGCAGATCTTCCAGTTGCAGTCGAGCACCTTGCCGCCACTGGCGACCACCCGCTGCCCGTCGAGCCACACCGTCTGCTCGGCGAGCGGGCCGAGCCACTCGATGAGATCGGGCGCGTCGGGGTCGAGGTTCACGAACACGAACCCGCGCCACACCTGGCACCGAACCTGGTTCAGAGCGACCCCGTCGATGTCCAGGTCGGTGCGGAAGTCACGCTGACCGGGCACGTTCACCAGGTGGCCGTCGAGGGCGTACTGCCAGGAGTGCCACTGGCAGCGGAGCTTGTTCACGCGGCCGCACGTCGAGTTCGTTATGGGCGCGCCACGGTGCTGACAGGTGTTGTAGAACGCGCGTAGCTCGCCGTCGTTGCCGCGCACGACGATCACCGACGCCGAGTTCCACCGGTCGATCACCTTGTAGCTGCCGGCGTCGGGCCACTCGTGCACGGTCCCCACCGCGGCCCAGCAGCGCCGCATCGCCGCCTGTTCGAGCTCGAAGAACTCTGGGTCGAAGTACCGGGCCGGCGGGATGCGGGGCAGGTCGGGAAAGTCGGCCGGCGGCTCGGTGCGGGCGAACTCGTAGTCGATCTGGTCGAGGATCTGCAGAACGGTCTCTCGCTTCATGTTTCCCCCTGTGGTGAGTCGGTGGTGTCGGATGCGTGCGTCGGTCCGATGCGTGGCCGGGCGCTCACCCATTCCGAGCAGATCGTCAGCGCTCGAAAGCGAGGGACCCCGCTCTCGGTCGTGATCTCGGCGTCGTAGCGGCCAGCGTTGTGCACGATGCTGTCGGCAAGCACGTCGAGCCCCCAGATGTCGGTTTCGTCGGACACCACGAGCGCGTCGACGTCGTAGTAGCAGACGGCGTGCACGCAGTCTGCGGCGTCGACGGCATGCAGGCTCGAGGTCTTGTGGCGCATCGCGCGACACCGCGTGCGCAACCCGTCCAGGACATATCCCCGGTAGAAGGCGACGATCGCGGCGCGACCCTCGAAGCGACGTCCTGCGCCGAGCACGAGGCGAGCGTCCGGTGTGAAACAGTCACCTACCTCGGCTGCCGTGCCGCGATTGACGGCGTGCGCGTAGCGGCCGAACATGTCGGCGGCGACGAGCGGTGGCGACGCCACGACGTCGTCAGCCTCGGCCGAACTCGAGGAGACGACCGGGCGTCGCGCCGGTGCACTCGAGTCCCTCGAAGGTGATCTCGCCGTTGACCAGCGTGTAGTGGAGGCCGTGGGCGCGCTGCGTCCACCGCCAGCCGTTGGCCGGCCAGTCGTAGGTGCGCTCGGCCTGGTCCCAGCGCGGCGCCCGGGCGATCGTCTCGGGGTCGTACACGACGATGTCCGCAGGGCCGCCCTCGCGCAGCACCCCGCGATCGGTGAAACCTGCCATGTGGGCCGGCAGTCGGCTGAGCAAGTAGTGCGCGCGCTCGTAGGAGATGAGACCGTGCTCGCGTACCGCCCACTCCAGCAGGTCGGTCGGGTAGGCACCCTGCACAATGAAGTGGCAGTGGGCGCCGCCATCGGAGATGCCGGGCACGGCATAGTCGGACTGCAGGATCTGCCCGACGACGTCGGGCTCGATGTCCATGCAGTCGCCCTTGAACTCGACCTTGAACTCGCCCTCGATCGACATGTCGAGCAGGACGTCGGTCACGGTGCAGCCCCACTCCTCGGCCAGGTCGCCCACCCGCCGGCCGAGGTACGCCTCGAAGCGCTCCACGCCGCCGGTGCCGTGCACGATCAGGTCCTCCGGATACCCGCAGGCACCCGGGCCCGGGACCCTGCGGGTCACGACCTCGTGGTCGAGTTGCTTGCGGATCTCCGGATCCTGCATCAGCGCGACGCGGCTCTCGAACGAGCCGTTCATGACCTTGTTCCAGGTGGGCGCGCCGTCCCACAGGCTCCAGTCCTCGAACGTGATGAACGTCGGCGCCCGCACCGTGAACGCCATCCCGTACAGCTGCAGATCCTTCTTGTGGCCCGCATCCAACCAATCGAGGAACCGGAGATGACGCCCGGGGAACTTCACGTCGCCCATCAAGATGTTGCGCACGACAGGACGGCCCGATGCCGCACCCAAGGCGTCCATGAACTCCTCGATCGTCGCGTGCGAGGTCGGGTAGCGGTCGAACATCTCGATGAAGCCCTCACCGCGCTTGGCCAGCTCCGCCCCGAAGAAGATGATCTCCTCGTCGGTCAAGAGATCGGTGATCATCGGCGACCCGTCGAAGTCGGGTTGCGTCGAAACCGGGCCGCACCGCTGGTACGAGAAGCCGACGGCACCGAGATCCATCGCCTCGTGCATCATCGCCGCCATGTGGTTCAGCTCGGCCTGCGTCGGCCGGCGCTCCTTCGCCTCGTCCCAGCCGCCCATCGCCCACGCATAGGCGGGGTTCAAGGGGAACAGCTGCATGGCGTTCACACCCTTGGGGATCCGCTTGATGTGCTCGAGCCAGTCGGGGAACGTGACCCACCCGTGCTCGTCCCACTTCATCCCCTCGCGCATCGTCTCGATCGGGATGGCCTCGTTGCGGGTCATCGAGAGCTGGGCCCGCTCGCGCAGCTCGGGTGGGATGGGCGCAAAGCCGAAACCGCAGTTGCCCAGCACCACCGACGTCACACCGTGCCAGCCGCTGATCGTGCAGTACGGATCCCACAGGATCTGCGCGTCGTAGTGCGTGTGGATGTCGATGTAGCCCGGCACCACATGGCACCCACTCGCATCGATCACTCGATCCGCGGTGTCGCTCGCGCGGATCCCGTCGATCTTCGCGACACGGTCACCCTGCACGGCGACGTCGGCACGAAACCGCGGGACACCGGTGCCGTCGATGACCGTGCCACCCCGGATGAGGATGTCGTAATGAGCCATGGTCGTCCCCCGTTGAGAGCTCGTCTGCAAATGGTTTATACTATTTGACGTATATCGTCAACCGCCGTACCGTCCGGCGGACGGCGGGCCCGGACCATCGAAGGAGAACCCCGTGGACAACGAGCCAACGTCGACTGCGGCTACGCCGGCGGGCCTGCTCGACCCCGCCACCCTCGACGACCCGTTCGCCTATTACCGCCACATGCACACCGATTGTCCGGTCGACCACATCGCCGACATCGGGCTGTACGTCGTGGCGCCCTACGACGAGCTGCAGCGGCTCCTGCGTGACCCGAAGACCTTCTCGAGCGCGGCCGCGGCGGCGCTGGCCACCACCGACGCGGAACGGGCTGCGGCCCGCAAGCGAGTGCTCGAGGAGAGGGGCTGGGTCACCCCGTCCGTGCTCCAGGCGGCCGATCCGCCCGCGCACACCCGCCATCGCAAGCTGGTCAGCCGAGCATTCACCCCGCGCCAGGTCCAGAACCTGGTGCCGCGGATCGAGCAGATCGTCGACGAGTTGCTCGACCGCGTCATCGCCCGCGGCGAGATGGAGTTCGTGACCGAGTTCGCCGAACCGCTCCCCAGCATCCTCATCTGCGAGCTGTACGGCCTGCCATCGTCGGAGTACCCCACGTTCCGCCGCTGGGCCGAGGCCACCATCGCCGGCTCCCAGCGACGGCTCACCGTCGAGGAGACGATCGAGGTGGCTGAGACGATCGCCGAGTCGCAGCACCACCTCGTGCGCGAGTTCGAGCGCCGACGCGAGCACCCGACCGACGACCTCATCTCCACCCTCGTACACGCCCACGAAGACCCCGACGACCCGGACGAACCTTTCACCGTGCCCGAACTGCTCGGCCTGATGGCGCTGCTGGTCGCGGGCGGCCTCGAGACCACCACCTCAGCGCTCGGCACCGCGATGTGGCTCCTGCTCCGCTACCCCGACCAGATGGCCAAACTCAAGGCCGACCCGTCGCTCACCGCGAACTTCGTCGAGGAGAGCCTCCGCTTCGACAGCCCCGTCGCCGGGCTGTGGCGGCGAACCACCTGCCCGGTCGAGGTCGCCGGAACGCACCTACCCGCCGACGCTGCGGTCATGCCACGCTTCGCCGCCGCCAACCGCGACCCCGCGGTCTTCACCGAACCCGACGTGTTCGACATCGAGCGACCGAACGCGAACCAGCACGTCGCCTTCGGACTCGGACCGCACTACTGCATCGGCGCCTCACTCGCCCGGGCCCAACTCAACGCGGCCTTCAACGCCATCCTGACCCGGCTCGACGACATCCGCCTCGCCGAACCGCTCGACGAACAGCCCCACCAGCCGAGCTTCTTCCTCCGACCCCTCAAGCGGCTCCCCATCGTCTTCCGCACCGCCGGCGGAGCGGTGTGATGAACGTCGCACTCTGGATCGCCGCCGGCCTGCTCGCCGCCGCGTTCGCCGCCGCTGGCACCGTCAAGCTCGTCACACCAAGAGAACGGCTCGCGGACAGGATGTCGTGGACCACCGACGCCACCGACACGCAGGTGAAGGCGCTCGGCGCGCTCGAACTCGCCGGTGCGATCGGACTCATCCTGCCAGCAGCCTTTGACATTGCCCCCGTGCTGGTGCCGATCGCCGCCGTCGGTCTCGCCCTCACCATGATCGGCGCGATCGTCGTCCACGTCCGGCACCGAGAAGGCATCCCTGCCGCCGCACCGGCCATCGTGCTCGGCCTCATGTGCGCGTTCGTCGCCTACGGCCGGTTCGGCCCCAGCCCCTTCTGATGCGGAAGTGACACGGCTGCCCTCGTGAGCTGCGCGCCCAGCCAGCCGAGACCAGCGTGATCGACGACGCCGACGTGTCGGACCGGGCGCGCACGCTGGCCTCGCTCCTCGAGCCCGTCGTCGCCCAGGTGTACTTCTCGCCCGAATGCCACCAGAGCTACGTCGAACTCGGGTTCAGGCCCAGCGTCGCCAAGGCGGGTGAAGTCGCGCTGCCCGACGGTTCGGCGTACTTCACGTCGCGGGGCTCGGTCATGGGCCAGGTCGCGGCCGAGGTCGTCGTCGCCGCCGCGTTCGCGGTGTACGACCCCGACGTGGTCGTGAGGTCCGTGACGCTCGGCTGGCGCTGCACGGACGCCGCAACGATCTGCGACGCCCGCGACCGCGGCGTGATCGCCCAACTCACCCGCATCCTTGACCCACGACCCCACGGCGCCGGGCGCGCCGCCGAGCTCCTTCGGCGAGTCGTCGGGCCCTTGCGCCTCGAAGGCCGGCCGCTCTACGCCGGAGTCCGGTCGCTCGGCATTCCCGACGATCCGCTGGCTGCGGTGTGGCGCTGCGGCGACATGCTGCGCGAGTTCCGCGGCGACTCCCGCACCGCGGCGTGGCACGCAGCCGGTCTGGACGCGCCGGAGATCTGCTTGCTGTCCGAACTCCACCTCGGGTCGCCGGCACGCTCGCACTCCCGATCACGGGGCTGGAGCCACGACCGACTCGACACGGCGGCCGCGACACTCGAAGCACGAGGATGGATCACCCACGCCGGGATCACCTACGAGGGACGCGCAGCCCGCGAGGCCATCGAGATCGCCACCGATCGTCAGATGCGTACCGCAATCGACGCGCTCGGCGACGACCTCGATGAGCTCGCGGCCATCCTCGCCCCGTGGGGTGCGGCGATCATCGCCGGCGCCGGCTACGTGCGCTTCCGAGAACTGCCCTCCTCCCAGGCGCCGACCTGATCGGCGACCGAGCTCCATTGAGCCCCGAGCGCCCTTCGACCGAATCGCAACCGCACGCGGTGGAACCGGGCACCACGAGGCCGACCGGCACCGCGGTCCTCGGTGACGTGATCGCTCGCCTACCGAGAACTCGAGCACATCGAGGATTGTGTGCACCTGGTGTGCACCTGGCGAAACCGGACGGCTTCGCCAGGTGGGCCGAAATCGGGCCTGACCAGGTCAAACGTTGTGGGCGATCGCGGGCTCGAACCGCGGACCTCTACGGTGTGAAGACCGGCCCCACCTCTCGGGAGGTGGGGCCGGTCTTCGTCGTTCGGCGCTGATACCGACAGCCTGCACAGCTCCGCCCCAACCGACCGCGCGCTGGCGCGATCCTGCGGCCGCAAGTGCCCCGGCGGCCAGGACGACCCATGCACCGATCCCGACGTTGCCGAGCGATGCAAAATCGATACGGCTGACCTGGACGACGTGGTCCGGCGGGTGGCCCCGACGGCGGCCCCGACGGCGGCCCGCTCGGGGTCTCCGGGGCGCCCCACGGCGGTTGGGTGTCTCCTGCGTCCACGCGGCCTCACCATCCTGGATCGAACGGTCCGAACGATGGGACAGGTCGGGGGGCCCGATGGAGGGCAGATGGTCCCGGACCCGACAGCACTTCGTCCGTTCGACGAGGCGAGCAGGAACGCTCAGCGACCAGCCGCGGGCACGTTCACGAGGCCCTGCGCGAGGAGCAGGCCTTCGCTCAGGATGCGCCGGGAGCGGCCTCGCCGTAGTCGACGAAAACCTCGGCACCGGCGGACAGCGCTTGGCGGGCAACGAGGCGATACGTGAAGGCATCGGTGTCGATGTCCATCGATGCGTTGGCGTCTGGCGAGTGATTGCACAACGTCACGAGGCCGAGTGCGAGGCAGCGGGTGCGTTCGTCGAAGCGGTAGGAGTAGCAGCCGAGCACCGGCGAGCCACACCCGTCAGCGATCGGGTACGGCACGACGGCCCCGGCCTCGAGCACAGCACCACGCGGCGCAGCGACCCGGGTGAACACACCCCGGCCATGAATGGGCGAGTCGCCGGCCCGCAGGAGGTCGCCATCGTCGAAGGGCACGGGGCGAGGGTAGCCAAATCGCCTGACCCAGGACCGGGGTCGGCAACGGGCAGCAACGGGCAGCGGCGGGGCACGGCCGAAGGGCGGGCGTGCCCGAGAAGCGGCGCCGTTGCTCGCCGCGTCAGAGGCCTAGGCGCGCCTTGAGCGCCTCGACCGCCGCTTTCGACTCGCCGAGACTGGCGCCGGTCTGCTGCTGGTAGGCGGTTACTGCCGCCAGCACGTTCCCCTGCCGGAGCGCGGACTGCACGGGATCTTCCGGGAGGGGCGGGATGGCGACCCCGGTCGCCTCGGCGAGGACGCGGACCTGTTCCTCGAGGGTTCGCACACGCGCCATGAGTGCCTGGATGTTCTGCTGTTCCGATGCCATGGGAACTCCCGTCTCGTGCTCGTGGGAGGACCGCAGCCGTCCACCGAGGACCTTCGACAGTGAGGTGGGAACGCCGGCGAACCGTTCGAATCATCGCAGGACCACCGGTCGTTGTGTCGCGACTCGGTCTGGGGTTGGCGGCGTTCATCGGTCAACAAGATGGGGGTGTTCAACCCCCACGAACAGCCCGACTTCCTCGGCGACGGCCTGTTGTTGCGCTGGAAGCAGCGGGCCGGCGGGCACCACCTCGAGCTCGGGATCAGCGAGATGAACCTGTTCCTCGTGCTCCACGCGCTCGGTCTCGCCCACGAGCTGCACGGCGAGCTGCTGCTGCCGGTCGGCACCGTGTACGACCCGTTCGTGTGCCGCGGTCTCGACGCGCTGATCTACGCGCTCTACAACGGCGCCCGTTTCGTCGTGGTGGGCACACCGGCCGGTGTCACGCTCGCCCCCGAAGGCGGTGCCCACCAGAGCAGCATCACCCCGTCGATCGGGCTCGAACTGCCCGGCCTCACCTACGCCGAGCCGGCATTCGCACACGCGTTGGACTGCCTGCTGTGCGACGGCCTCGAACGCCTCGCCCGGCCTGACGGCGACAGCCTCTACCTGCGGCTGTCGACACGACCGATCGACCAGTCATCGTTCGAGCGCTGCTTGACCGCGCAGGGCGCCGAGGCGCTGCGCGCCGACGTGCTCGCCGGCGGATACCGGCTGCGCGAACCCGAGGGTGGACCCGCCGAGCTGGTCCTCGCCACGTGCGGACCGGTGGTGCCCGAGGTGCTGCACGCTGCCGAACTGCTCGAACACGAAGGCGTTCGCACGCTCGTGCTCGACCTGACCAGCCCGGACCGGCTCTACCGGGCCTGGCGATCGACGACGGCACGGGCCGCCGCAGCCGGGCGGGCGCTCGCGCCGCAACGACGCCGGGCCGTCGTCGCTGGCCTTCCCGACCATGGGTGGACGATCACCAGCGGGCGATGGAGACGTTTGACCGGATCGTCTCGTCCTTGGTGAGGAGATCGGTCGCGGCAACGGTGGCATCGGCGACGATCAGCCGATCGAACGGATCGCGTGTCCACGACAGCGGTGTCGCGGCATTCACGAGGGCGCTGGTCGGTACCTCCGAGACGTGCAGGCCGATGCGCTCGCGGAGGTCGCCGATGATGTCGGCGCCCCCGACCCTGAGGCGCCCGATCTCGTACAGGAACGAAAGTTCCAGCTGCACGATCGGTGACACGACGAGGTCGTTGGACTCGAGTGCGTCGATCGCTCGTGGGCTGAGGCGTTCGACGTCGCCGACGTAGAGCCAGACGACGACGTGGGTGTCGAGTCGGATCACCCCCGCCATTCGCCGGACCAGTCGACGTGGACCAGATCGTCGCTGTCGCCGACGACGACATCGTCGCGGCGGATCAACTTGCCGAGACGGGACGGCGGTTCGTCCGGGACGATGCGGAGCCGGCGGCCGTTGCGTTCGATTTCCACCGGTTCGCCCGTTGCCAGGACGTGGTCGAGGACCCGGTAGATGTCCTCGCGGAGCTTGGACGCGCTCAGAGTCTTCACACGGACGAGCTTATACGTACGCCAGGCCGTAACACGTACGTACGCACCGGCGAGCTCGGTTTCTTCTAGGGTGGGCGCTCGTGGAGCCCACGATCTACGAGGCGATGGGTGGCGCCGACCGGCTGCTCGCGCTCGCTGAGGCGTGGCACAGGCGTTGCTTGGCCGACCCGATCTTGGCGCATGCCTTCAGGGACGGGATCCACCCACAGCACACCTCCCGGGTCGCCGCCTACTGGTCCGAACAACTCGGCGGGCCCGCCACCTATTCAGACTCGATCGGCAGCTATTCCGACGTCGTTCGAGCCCACACCGGCAACGGCCCGCATGAGCAGATGGATGGACGTGGAGTCGCAGCGTTCGTGCTTGCCCTCGATGACGTTGGCATCCCGGCTGAGCCGCGTCTGCGGTTCGGGCTCATCGCCTGGTTCACCTGGGCGACGGCGATGCTGAATCACCGATGGTCCACTCCCGACGACGTGCCGAGCGACCTGCCTCTGCCCAGCTGGGACTGGGACGGGACCGAAGGCTGGTAAGCACCCGATGCCACAGCCGGGAGCCGCCCGACCCCGGGACGTGCACCGTGCAGATTCGCAAGGTTCCCGAGGTTGTATCGGGGCTGCTGCGGCCGTGAAGAGCCATGGTTCAGAATGCGTGCCGGCGACGTGATCGCATCGCTCTCGTCGGCCGCCATCACCATGTCGGCGACTCGATGGGCGTCGGCCCGACTCACAGCGTGATCGCGTCGTCGCGGATCTCGGCGTCCCGCTCGAGCAGCGCCCCCGCCGATCAACGGGTCGATCACCTACGTTGGCCAAGCAGCTGATCTGCACACTGGTACCCCGGCCCGCCGGGCTGTGGACAACCCGTCGCGCGGGTGGCGGTCCGGGGCCCCGAGTGGTCAGACGGTGGACATTTTTGGTCAGAGTTCCTTCGCCGGAACCCCGATCACCGGTCAGCGAAAACGCCGAGCGGCCCCCGAAGGGGCCGTTGCCAGCGCTTTTGCGGATTCACTCAGCGCGCTCGAAGGGACTCGAACCCCTAACCTTTTGATCCGTAGTCAAATGCTCTATCCATTGAGCTACGAGCGCTTGCGGCCCCGAAGCATACGACGGGTCAGCGCCGGTCGCACCTCGGTTGTCGGAACCGCTGGTCACGGTGCGGTGGACCAGGGCCCCCAACCACCCGAGCGCTGATACACCGCCACTGCGGCCCGAATGTTCGCCCCTGCGTCGAGCAACTGTTCCGCCGACGTGATCCCGATCGATCCGAGCCACGACCGATGCGCCCCCCAGTGGATCTGGAACAGCCCGTAGCAGCACCAGCCGTTGAACGCCCGAGGGTTGAAGCCCGACTCCCGCTGCACGATCGTCAACGCCGTCTCGGGATCGGCCGGGAACGCTGCTCGCACCATCGCTTCGATCTCGGCCGGGCCGGACACACGGGGTGGCACGGTCGCCTTCGTCGTGGCCGGGGCCTTCGTCGTGACAACCGGCCGCACCGTGGTCGTGGGCCGCACCGTTGTCGTGGTAGCCGGACGCGCCGTCGTCGTCACCCGGATCGTCGTGGGTGCCGCAGTCGTCGCCGCCTTAACCACCGTGGGGCTGGCCACCGGCGCCGGGACGCTCGTCGCACCGTCGGGCTCCGTGCGCCCGGCCAGCACGGTCGGCTCCGGGGTGGCCTCGGCCACCGTGATCACCGGCGGCGCCGCCTCGGCGGGCTCTGCCGTCTCCGCAGCGCCCTCCCCGTCTATCTCCGCAACCCTCTCGCCGTCAACGGCCGCAGCCGGTTCCTCGATGAGGGCCTCCAGGCTCGACGGCGCAGCGCTGTCGGCGCCACCCATCCGGTTGCCGATCAGCACCGCGATGGGCGCGAGCAGGGCGAACGCAACGCCGAGCCCCAGGATGCGCGCCCCGAAGGGGTGGCGGCGCGCCCATGACGGGGGAGGCTCGAAGAGGTCGTCCGGGTACTCGATGACGATTGGTATACGACGAACGTCATCGAAATGCAATGAAATGTTCGGGCAGCGCCGAACGGGGGCCGAACCGGCCCCCCGGCACGTTCTGGCGGAGAGGGAGGGATTTGAACCCTCGGGACCTTTGAGGGGCCCAACGCATTAGCAGTGCGTCCCGTTCGACCTGACTCCGGCACCTCTCCGAACGGGGCGACTCTACTCAGCGGGCTCGTAGCATCCGCAGCACGACGAGGGGAGACGTCATGCCGATGCCATTCCACGCCCGTCGCGACCCGGCCAAGCCGGCGATCGTGATGGCCCGTAGCGAGATCACCGTCACCTACGGCGAGCTCGACGAGCGCTCGATGCGCCTCGCCCAGCTGTTCCACGCAGCCGGGCTCCGCCCCGGCGACGTGGTGGCGATCCTGCTCGAGAACCACCCACGGTTCCTGGAGGTGTATTGGGCGTCGGTGCGATCCGGCCTCTACGCCACGGCGGTCAACCGGCACCTGACCGCTCCCGAGGCCGCCTACATCGTGAACGACTCCGGCGCGAAGGCGTTGATCAGCTCCGCCGCCCTGGCGGACACCGCCGCGGCGATGGTCGCCGAGATCCCGAACTGTCCGATCCGCCTGGCCGTCGACGGACCGGTCGCCGGCTTCGAACGCTACGAGGACGCGATCGCCGCCCACCCCGGCGAACCCCTGCCCGAGCAGCCGCTCGGCGACTTCATGAACTACTCGTCGGGCACCACGGGACGGCCCAAGGGCATCAAGCGACCCCTCACGGGCAAGACGATCGACGACCCGACCCCGCTCGATGCGCTGATCGCGTCGCTCTACGGCGCCGGCCCGGACACGGTGTACCTGTGCCCGGCCCCGCTCTACCACTCGGCCCCGCTCGCCTACTCGGCCGGGATCACGAGCGCCGGGGGCACGGTCGTCATCATGGAGCGCTTCGACCCGGCCGAGTGTCTCGCGCTCATCGAGCGCCACCGTGTGACCTTGGCGCAGTTCGTGCCGACGATGTTCGTGCGGATGCTCAAGCTCGACGAGGCCGACCGCACCCGGTACGACCTGTCGAGCATGCGGGTGGCCGTGCATGCGGCCGCTCCGTGCCCGGTCGAGGTGAAGCGGCGGATGATCGAGTGGTGGGGCCCGCGCATCGTCGAGTACTACGGCGGCACCGAGTTCAACGGGATGACCTTCATCACCTCCCCGGAATGGCTGGCGCACCCGGGCAGCGTCGGCAAGCCGCTCGTCGGGGTGCTCCACATCTGCGACGAGACCGGCGCCGAGCTGCCGACCGGCACCCCGGGCGTCGTCTACTTCGAGCGCGACGTCCCGGCGTTCGCCTACCACAACGCCCCGGACAAGACCGAGAGCGCACAGCACCCCGACCACCCGTTGTGGACCAAGCTCGGCGACGTCGGCTACGTGGACGCCGACGGCTACCTCTACCTCACTGACCGGGAGACGTTCATGGTGATCTCGGGCGGGGTGAACATCTACCCGCAGGAGATCGAGGACGCCTTGGTGCTGCACCCCAAGGTGGCCGACGTCGCCGTGTTCGGGGTGCCGAACGCGGACCTCGGCGAGGAGGTCAAAGCGGTCGTCCAGCCCGCACCGGGGATCGCGGCGTCCGACGCGCTGGCCGAGGAGCTGCTCGCCCACTGCCGCGCCACGATCGCGCCGTACAAGGTGCCCCGCTCGATCGACTTCGAGGCACAGTTGCCCCGGCTCGACACCGGCAAGCTCTACAAGCGGTTGTTGCGCGACCGGTACTGGGGGAACAAGGACTCCCGCATCGTCTGAGCAGCGGGTGACCGGCGCGTACGGTCGGGGCATGCCCCGCCTGCGCCAGGTCCCCCGGCACGACGCCGCCCCGTCGGTCGTGCGCTACTACGACTTCTTGTTCGGGGGGCGCGACCCGGTCGCCGAACCCGGCACGAGCACCGGCACGCCCGGCGACTGGTGGACCGTGTTCGCCCTCGTGCCCGACGTGTTCGAACACGCAACCGCAGGCTTCGGCCTCTACCGCAGCCCGGCACGACGCCTCGACCCAGCCCTGCGCGAACTCGGCCAGACCCGAGCGGGCTGGACTCGCGGCAGCCAGTTCGTGTTCTCGCAGCACTGCAAGGCGTGCCGATCGGCCGGGCTGGCGGAGGAGAAGATCGAGGCCATCCCGGCCTGGGAGGTGGCCACCTGCTTCTCCCCGGCCGAGCGAGCGGTGCTCGCCTACACCGACGCGCTCGTGCTCCAGGGTGGGCGGGTGGCCGACGGGGTGTTCGCGGCGTTGCGGGACCATCTCAGCGACGAGGAGATCCTCGAGTTCACCTACATCACGTGCATGTATGAGATGCACGCCACGATGAGCCGGGCGCTTCGCCTCGAGTTCGACGACCGAGACGACCCCATCGTCGAAGTCGACGGCCCCCGGGGGCGGATGGCGCTCGACATCGGGCGGGCCACGCGCGTCGACGAGGCCGAGTCACTCGACGCCGACGGGGGCTGACGCCGGCGGGTTCGAGAGACCTTCTTGCCGTACGGGGCCTGGATCGCGCTCCGGCGAACGCCGAATCGCGCACCGGAATGCACCGGTCACTGCGGTCCACAACGCTCAGAGCGGTCGGGTCGTCACGAATTGACGTGACCTTGACGGGTCCTGCGCCCGGTCAAGAAGGTCAGGACGCACAGTGCTCAGCGTGACATCACAACCACTTCCGGTGCAGGGATGGCGGCGGGTGCGGACGATGGCCGCCATCGGAACGATGCTGGCCACCGTCGGGACCGCCGGTGCCGCCCTAGGCAATGTCAGCAGTGCGTCCACCCTCACCCCGTACGACGAAGCCGGCGTCTCGGACCTCAACGCGCTCGCCCGGGCCATCGGCTCGCGCGACCTGTGGGCGTGCGGGTTCACCGGGGCCGGGGTCGACGTGGCCCTGATCGACACCGGCGTGACCCCGGTGCCCGGTTCGGGCGCCGTGTACAACGGACCCGACCTGTCCTTCGACGCCCAGACGCCCGGCGGCACCCGTTCGCTCGACGCCTACGGCCACGGCACGCACCTCGCCTCGCTCATCAACGGGCGAGATCCCAGCGCAGCGGTGTCGGGGGCCTGCCGATCGGCGACGGCCAACCCCAACCGTGCGACGATCGCCGCGAACACCCCGTCGGCGTCCGCGTTCGCCGGCATGGCCACCGGGGCACGCGTGGTCAACCTGAAGGCCGGCGCAGCGGACGGCGCCGTCGACGTCACCCAGGTGATCGCCCAGATCGACTGGGCCACCCAGAGCCGCAACCGCTACGGGCTCAACATCCGGGTGCTGGCGATCCCCTACGGCGTGAGTGCCGACGCAGCCTGCGACCTGAACGGCCGGTCCAGGACCAAAGAGGCGGAGTGCGTTCGCGTCGACCCGTTGAGCCACGCCGTCACCCAGGCGGTGAAGGCCGGGATCGTCGTGGTCGCTGCGGCCGGCAACGACGGCAACCCGAACAAGGTGGATCTCGCGTTCCCGGCCCGCAACCCCGACGTGGTCACCGTCGGCGCGGCCGATCCGGCCGTGCAGACGAACCCGGCGAATTGGACCAACGTGGCGAGCTGGACGGTTGCGAGCTTCTCCGATCGCGGCGACACCAAGACCCGGGCCTCGGACGTGTTCGTGCCCGCCGTCTCGGTGCCCGGTCTGCGCGTGCCCGGCAGCCTTCTCGACACGTCCACGACCTCGCAGGGCAACCGATTGATCCGGGGCAGTGGCACCTCGCAGGCGACGGCGATCGTGGCCGGCGTTGCGGCCCAGCTCGTCCACCGCTACCCGACCGCCACACCCGAAGCGATCAAGCAACTGCTGCGCACCAACACCTGGGCCATCACGGCCGGGAAGAAGACGACGGGGCAGGCGCTCGTCGCCAACAAGGTGATCCGCGCCGCCCTTCCCACCGCGGCGGTGACGACGACGGCGACCGACGGCTCGGCCAGCGTGCAGACGTTGCGCTCCGAGGGCTCCATCGAACTCGGGGGCGCCGTCCTGGCCGGCAACGTCGACGTGCAGGGCGGAGCCCTGACCGCCTGGGCGACCGCGTCGGCCAACCTCACGTCGTGGTCGGGTGGCTCGTGGATGGGCCGGGTGTACACGGGGACGCCGACGTCGACGGGCGTGCCGGCGGCGCCGTGGGCCTCGTCGTGGGCGGGAGTGCCGTGGTCGCAGGTCGCCGGGTTCGCCGGCACCTGGGACGGCCTGCGCTGGAAGGGCGACGACTGGTCAGGCCTTCGTTGGAAGGGCGAGACCTGGTCGGGCCTCCGTTGGAAGGGAGTTGCGTGGGACGGCCTGCGCTGGAAGGGGACCAACTGGGACGGCCTGCGCTGGAAGGGCTCCGCCAACTGGTCGAGCGAGAG
>JBJTVH010000091.1:0-3013 GCA_046081125.1 Acidimicrobiales bacterium | reverse complement strand
AGCTGCTGGCCAACCAGCAGAACCGGGCGATCGGTGGGCTGGCGTGCGAGCTGGCGGGTATGGCGGCCACCGCCGACAGCGGGGAGTGGGGCACCTACACCTGGTCGCACTTCCTGTGCTCGTCACCGGGTTTGCGCATCGCCGGCGGCACCGACGAGGTCCAGCACAACATCCTCGGTGAGCGCATCCTCGGCCTGCCCCGCTGACGGCGGCGATCCCTACCGCTCAGGGGAGCGGCACGAACCGACGGAACTTGCCCGTCGCAGTGTTGCGGGCGAGGCTCGCCACCGGGCGCACCGTGACGGCGGGGTCCGGTACCCCGGCGGTTCGGAGCGCCGCTTCGAGTTCCTTGGCCATGGTGGGCGGATCGAACGCGCCGCTCGTCACGACGTCCACCCGTGCGCCCCGTTCGGTCTGGTGAACCTGGTACTCGATCACCGCCGCCCGGGCGTTGAGCGCGGCGCGGAACGTGATCGGATGCACGACGATGTCGGCGTAGCGGAACGGGTCATCACTGCGGCCGGCGACGGTGACGCAGCGGTAGGCGCCCGGCCCTGGGTGCTCCACCATCACGTCGGTCAGTTCGTAGCGGATCAACGGTTGGACCGGATTGACGAGCACGGTGAGCAACACCCGGGCGCACGGGGTCCCCGCCGGCACGGGGCGGCCCTGGGTGTCGACCAACTCCACGATGGCGAGATCCTCGGCGAGCTCGATCGGCTTCTCGCCGGGCGCGCTCTGGCCGAACAGCCCCTCGGAGGAACCGAAGAAGTCGACGATCGCGGCCTCGGGGAATGCCCGCGCAGCCAGGGCGCGTAGGTCGTCGGTGAACGGCTCGCCCATCGCTCGGATCCGGCTCGGCGCGATCGACAGCCGCCCGGCGAGCCGCTCGTTCGCGAGTAGTGCGAGACCCGAGGGGTAGGCGAACAGGTTGTCGGGGTCGAATGCCTCGAGCCGGGCGGTCAATTCCGGCATCGGCGTGGTGATCGACAACCCGACGACGTCGTAGATCGCCGGGGCCATCATCCGGGTGAGCGCCTGGGACGCGTGGTAGCCGGCAGAACCGCTCACGGTTGCCAGGCGCGGTCGGCCGGGTCGGCGCCCGGCGCGCTCGGGACCTGGCGGCCCGGCGAGGCCGGCGCGGATCGACGCCAGCGTGAGGTCGGCGGCGGCGTCCCAGTCGTAGAGGAACACGCCCCGCACCCCCGACGAGCCGCCGGAGGTGACCACCAGGTACTCGTCGAGGAGGTGGTGGGGTTCGGCGGTCATGCTCGCGATATGGGCCTCGACCAGGTCCCGATCGAGCCGGGGATCGGTCACGACGTCGTCGAACCGGCCCATCAGGTCGGCCTTGGTCATCACCGGGAGGCTGGGCAAGTCGGCGAGGCGGAACGTGGCGGGATCCACATCGGCGAGCCGCTCTGCATGAAAGCGCGAGCGCGTCGTGGCCCGGGCCAGCAGTTCCCGCAGGCCCTGCTCCTGGTGGGTTTCGATCGTCGCTCGGTCCCACGAGACGCGCTCGAGGTGGAGGTTGATCCGCTCGAACATCCGGGCCTGGTGGGCCTGGGCGCGCGAGGCGATGTTCGTGGTCTCGGTGGTCATGGGTGCTCCTGTGGTCGGGCGCGCCGGGTGAAGGCCCGGTCGGCCGGTTGCGACAGCGGCGGGATGCCGTCAGTCAGTGGGGCGGGCGAACCGTGTGGCCAGGTCGGTCCGGTTCGCAGCGCCGGTCTTGGTGAAGATCCGGGTGAGGTGGCTCTTCACCGTCGCTGGGCGCATGAACAGCTCCCGGGCGATCTCGGCGTTGGTGAGTCCGTCAGCCACCTTGGCGGCGACGGCTCGTTCGGTGGTGGTGAGGCTGTCCCAGCCGAAGCTCGGCCGGCCCCGCTGCCCACGGGCGCGCCGCGCCAGTTCGACGGCGGCGGCGGCATCGGTCGGCACGGCGGCCCGGTCGTCGCCGGTGTCGTCGCCGAGTTCGGCCAGGATCAGCGCCCGTTGATCGAGGGTGTCGCCGTCGGCCACGAGTCGACCCCGGTAGCCGAGCCGGTCGCGCTCGGCGGCCGCCCAGGCGAGCAGGCGGGGTGCGTGGCGCCCGGTGCCGCGCTGGTGGGCGATGTCGGCCACGAGTTCGACGGCCTCGATGCAGCGCAGGACTTCGCCGCTGCGGTGGGCGAGGTCGAGGGCTTCGTCGGCGGCAGCAGCAGCGGCGTCGAGGTCGCCGAGGTGGCGAGCCACCAGGGCTCGACCGAACGAGAGCGCGGAGGCGGGCCGCAACGGCCGCCCGACCCGGGCCACGTCGGCGTCGATCTTGTCGAGGAACGCCGTGGCGTCGGGGACCTGGTCGGCGTCGAGAAGCAACGGAACGAGGTGGATCGACAGTGCCGCCTCGAGCGCCGCAGACCACGCATTGACCGTCGCCGACCGGCGGAACGAGGCGAGTGCGTCCGCCGAGTTCCCGTCGAGGCGGCTGCGTAGACCGCGAATGCGGTGCCCGAGGCTGCGCACGATGAACGGCGGCTCGTTGTCGTGCCAGTCGTTGGCCGCTTGCATCGCTTCGACATCGCCGGCGGCCCAGGCGGCCTCGGCGAGGGCGAACAGCAGCAGGAACCGCCCGACCGGGTGAGGGGAGTCCCGGACGGCCACCAGCGCCAGCACATCGGCCAGTCGCCCTCGGTAGTCGAGGATCATGGCGGCGTACCCGAAGGATTGCTGCCCGGTGGCGCCGTCGAACGCAAGCCCGTGCCGGGCGAGGACGGCGACGACCTGCCCGAGCGCTTCCTCGGCGGCATCGATGTCGCCCCGACCGAGGAAGGCGAGCGTCGCGGCACCCGCGAACTGCCGCAGGGCGACGTCGTCGTCGGCGCCCTCCGCCTCGCGTGCGAGCGCCACGGCCTCGGTCGGGTCGAGATCGGTTACCACGATGCGGGTGACGGCGTAGACCCGGGCGAGGCAGGACAAGGAGGTGTGACGTTCGAGGGGGGCCTCGGCCCTGCTCCGCCGGGGCAGGGTCCGCCAG
>JBJTVH010000090.1:0-26793 GCA_046081125.1 Acidimicrobiales bacterium | reverse complement strand
CGGCCGCCGAGGTGCGCGACGGCGGGGTGCGCGACCGCCGGCCGGTCGGGTTGTCCCGGCATACCCGCCTGCGCTCCCACACCGACGGCTTCGCCTACGGCGACGCCTACCCGGATCACTTCCTGCTGCTGTGTGCCGCCTCGTCACCCGACGGCGGCGAGAGCTTCCTCGTGGATGGCGACGCCCTGTTCGAGTGGCTGGTCACCGATCCCGTGACCGCCTCGTTCGCACACCGGCTCGAGACGGTGCCCGTCGAGCAGACCGAGACCGGGATGCGTCGCGCCACGAGCCCGCTGGTGGGCCGGAGCCCGAGCGGCCGTCGGATGTTCCGGCGATTCCCCGATCAGCGCCCCGCCGACGACACCGACACCCCGGACGCCGATGCATCGATGATCGCTGCGTGGCACCAGCTCATCGACGACGTCAGCCTGTTCTCGCCGCGGTTCAAGCTGGGCCCGGGTGAAGCGGTCGTGGTCGACAACTACCGGATGTTCCACGCCCGTGAGGCCTACGCCGATCCGGATCGGCTCATGTGGCGGGTCTGGGTGTGGACCACCGACGGCGCCGGGGTCCCCGAGGGGCTGCTCCACTCCGACAGCCGGTACGCCGGGGCGACACCGTGACGGCCACGGTCGGGGTGGTGCCGTCCCGGTCGAGCGATCCCGGCGAGGTGCGGGTGCTCGCCGCTCAGTTCGGCGCGGCCGTCCTCGTCGGCGTCGAGCCGAACGAGGCCGGGGCCGAGGCCGGCGCACGCGCTGTCCTCGGGGACGAAGCGCTCGACGTCCGGGCCCAATTCCGGGCGACGCAGCGGCGCGCCGAGGAACTCGGGGCCTACCTCGCCGCGCTCCCCGACGACGCACCGGCCAAGCGCCGGAACACCTACGACCGGACCACGCCGCTGCCGCCGCACAACGACGGCTTCGCCTTCGGCGACGAGCTGCCCGATCACCTGTTCCTCTGTTGCTTACAGCCGTGCGCCACTGGCGGGGCGTCCTGGCTCGTCGACGGTCTCGCCCTCATCGACGCACTCCGCTGCGACCCGTCGACGGCGTGGGTGGCCGACCAGGCGTGGACCACGTCGATCGAACACTCGGACCCGGCATACGGAACCGTGGTCGGGCCGGTCGCCCGGCGGCTGCCGACCGGCCGCTGCCTGGTCCGCCAGAACCCGTATCAGTGGGCCGGTCCCGGCGCTCCACCCCAGGTCGTTGCGTTCGCAACCGCCTGGGCCCGGGCGTGCGCTCGGGCGGCAGCGTCGGTCCCCCGGTTCCGCCTCGCGCGCGGTGAGCTGCTGTGCGTCGACAACTACCGGGTGGCCCACGGACGCGACCCCTACGACGACCCCGAACGCGAGGTGGTCTCGACGTGGGCCTGGACCACCACCGCCATTACCGTTCCCGGTGCCCTGCACCTGCTGTGAGGTCACGATGACCACGACCGCCGACGATCTCGCCACCGGTCCGACGGCCCGAGCCCCGGCGCTGCGCTTCGACGGGGTCGGTGTCGCGTACCCCGACGGGACCCATGCGCTCGACGAGGTGTCCTTCGACGTCGGCCGGGGTGAGCTCGTGTCGGTTGTCGGGCCCTCGGGCTGCGGGAAGTCGACGTTGCTGAAGGTCGCCTCGGGCCTCGTCGAGGCGAGCGCCGGCCACTGCGAGGTGGACCGGGATCGGCTCGGCTACGTCTTCCAGGATCCGACCCTGTTGCCGTGGCGGACCGTGCGGCGCAACGTCGAGCTGTTGTTGCAGTTCGACGGCGTGCCCAAGGCCGATCGCCGGGAGATCGCCCGACGGAACCTCGAGCTCGTCGGGCTCACCGGGTTCGAGGATCACCTGCCGCGGCGGCTGTCGGGCGGGATGCGCATGCGGGTCTCGCTCGCCCGGGCGCTCGCCCGCCGGCCCGAGGTGTTCCTGTTCGACGAGCCGTTCGGTGCGCTCGACGAGATCACCCGGGAGCGCCTCAACGACGAACTGCTCTCGCTGTTCGTGACCGAAGGGTTCGCCGGGCTGTTCATCACCCACTCGATCCCCGAAGCGTGCTTCTTGTCGACGCGGGTGCTCGTGATGAGCGCTCGGCCCGGCCGGATCGTCGCCGAGTTCCCGGTGCCCTTCGCGTTTCCGAGGCCCCACGAGCTTCGCTACGACCCGGCGTTCGCAGCGTTGAGCGGCGAGGTGTCGGCCGCATTGCGCGCCGCCACGGCCTGAGGTTCCCTGGCGTTCACCGGGGCACCGGCTGCGATTCACCATCGGTGGCTAGGTTCGCAACGGTGGAGCTCCTGGAACCTGGGCTTCGAGCGGTGGTCGAGCGTTGCCTCGGCGAGTTGGACGCGCTCACCGCCGCCGCCGAGGAGGGCGAGCGCGAGCACCAACCGGCGATCGACGGCGTGCACCAACTCCATCTCCCGGGTGCGGTCAACCTCGTGCACTACGTGGCCGTGCGTCGCCGGGACATCCGGGGACTGCAAGCGGACCTCACATCGCTGGGCGTGTCGAGCGTCAGCCATCTCGAGCAGTCGGTGATGTCCACGCTGCGCACGGTGCGCTCGGTGCTCGCCCGTCTTCTCGGCGAGGACGTGGCGGCATCGATGGTGAGCAACTCCGGCACGCAGATCCTCGAACGCAACGCGGATCGTCTGCTCGGGCCCGCCAACCCGTCGTCGCGCAACCGGATCATGGTGACGCTGCCGTCGGAGGCGGCGCAGCACCGGGCCCTCGTCCCGGCCCTCGTCGACGCCGGCATGGACATCGCTCGAATCAACAGTGCCCATGACGACCTTGTCGCCTGGCGATCGATGGCGGCACAGGTACGGGCCAGTGCCCAGGGGACCCTGGTGGTGATGGACCTTGCCGGCCCGAAGCTCCGGACCGGTCCGATCGAGTCGCTACTGCGCGTCGTGAAGATCTCGCCGGATCGTGATCGCAGCGGTCGGGTGATCGAGCCTGCGATCGTCGGCCTCGTCAGCGCCGGCGCTGCCGTGGCGGAGCTTGGGTCGACGACCGTGGTGCTGCCGGTGGTGTCCGCCGGGTGGCTCTCGCGTCGGCGGGTCGGCGAGCGTCTGCATCTCCGCGATGCCAGGAATGCCAACCGTCGGTGGACCGTGGTGGAGAGGGGCACCGGTTGGTGCATCGTGGAGGCGATCTCGACGGCGTTCGTCGTGGCCGGGCTCGCGTTGTACGCCGACGATTCGGACGTGACGGCGATCGGACCGTTGGGCGAGTCCGAACAGGCGCACCGGGTGCGCGTCGGTGACACGGTGGTGTTGGTCGACGACGACGGACCGGCCCCGGTCACCCCGGATGGCTCGCACGTGCATCGGATCGGGTGCACCTTGCGGGAGGCGTTCCGGGACTGTCGCCCAGGTGAGCGGGTGCTGTTCGACGACGGCAAGATCGGCGGCCGGATCGTTTCGGTCGATCGCCTCGCAGGCGAGATCGTGGCCGCAGTGGAGGATGCGTCCGAGGGCGGGGTGAAGCTGCGCGCGGCGAAGGGCATCAATCTCCCGGACTCGGATCTCGACCTACCGGCCCTGACACCGAAAGACATCGAGGACCTCGCGACGGTGGTAGAGATCGCCGACCTCGTCGACGTGTCGTTCGTTCGCACGCCGAGGGACGTCGAGGTGCTCCGAGCGGAGCTGGCCCGGCTCGGGGGTGACGGCATCGGCATCGTGTTGAAGGTGGAGAACCGCCAAGCGTTCGAACAGCTTCCGGCGTTGCTCCTCGAGGCGATGCGGCACGAGCGCGTCGGCGTCATGATCGCCCGGGGCGACCTTGCGGTCGAGATCGGATTCGAGCGGCTGGCCGAGGTGCAGGAGGAGATCATGTGGCTGTGCGAAGCAGCGCACGTGCCGGTCATCTGGGCGACCGAAGTGCTCGACATCATGGCGCGCAACGGCCGTCCGTCGCGCGCCGAGATCACCGATGCAGCCCGAGCCCATCGCGCCGAGTGCGTGATGCTGAACAAGGGTCCACACATCGTCGAGGTGATCCGGTCGATCACCTCGATCCTGGGTCGGATGGCCGATCACCAGACGAAGAAGCACCATCTCCTTCGTCGCCTCACCTCGAAGGACGAGTTCGGACGCACCGAGGATCGATGAGTACCTGAGGGTGTCACGGATCCTGGCTGCGGCGCAGAGGCCTCAGCCTCGTGCTCCGACGGGCGGGTGGGCCGCAGCGCCCGTGGCGACCAGGGCGCGGATCACCGGCTCGGTGACATTGGCCGGGAGCCGGCGGTTGTACGGGCCGACGAACTGGCGGATCCGGCGGGTCGTCGGGTCGATCTCCAGGCACCCGATGAGCGCGTCGTCGGCTTCGACGCCGATGATCCACGACGTGCCATTAGCCAGGTTCGCGGCGTAGGAACCGAGGCAGTTGCGCAGCGCTCCGGCCCACGTCGTGAGCTGGCCGGCATGACGGGCGACGCGCAACCGGTAGGGGCCCGCGTGGCAGCCGTCGAGGTCGGGCGGTCGGGCATGGCGAGCGGCGCCGGCCCGCTGTGGCGCCGGCGGCAGGGGCCGAGCCGGGGCCGCCGGCAGGGGTCGGGGCGGGGCCACGGATGCGGCTGCCGGTTCGGCCTGCGGGGTGGGCCGCCCGAGCAGCGCGACGCATTCGGCCGCAACGGCGGCGACGGTGGTGCCGGTGAGCTGATCGGACCGGTCGCGCAGGCGCCGGACGTTGCCGAGGACGGGGAACGGTTCGAGCAGCGCCTCACCGCGCAACCCGTCGCTCAGCAACCCGGCCGCCCGCCGGGCGCCGAGGGCGCGGACGGCCTCGGCAGCGGTGTCGAGGTCGTCGACGGTCGGCCACCACTGCGGGCCCCGGTGCGGGGCCTCGAGCTCGAGGAGCCCGGCGAGCACGTCGGGCTCGAGGACGTCGCGGCCGGCGAGGGTGACGGCGAGCGGGTGGAGCGACAGCGGCGGCTGCAGGGACCGTGCGAGCGCTCGGATCACCCGACGGGTGGCCTTGGGTCCGAACGCGGCACGGGCGGCGCCGGCGACGTCGGGCGCGCGCAGGATCGGGGAGGCCCATCGGGGCAGCTCCTCGAGCGGGTCGGCACCGCGGCCGTAGAGGTGCCCGAGCAAGGGGTGGGTGAGGGAACCGGCGACGCCGAGCAGGCCACCCGTGGCTGTCACCGGCGTGCCGAGGCGGGCGGCGACCGCGACGAGCTCGCTGGCGAGCGGTGAGCCGACCTGCGGTACGGGTAGCCCCAGGGCACGGGCGCGGTCGGCGACCACGGCGACGACGGCGCCCGGTTGGGCCGAGACGTCGACCCGCCCGGCTGGAGCGAGCTCGAGCGAGAGCCGCAGGCCGTCGGCCCGGCGGCGCACCGATAGCACGGGCCGCCCGGCGAACTCGCCGAGCACGCCGCGTTCGACGTCGAACCACTCCCATCGAGCGCCGTCCCGGGCCACGGTTGCACTCGAACATCGGTGCGCTGTGGACCACAAGTGGACGACTTGTGGAATTCCGCTCGGCGCCTGTGTATTGCGCCGGGCGGCCGCTCACCGTTGCGGGCGCCCGCCGCTACTGATCACTCACGGTGGGGATGACCTGCCCGATGATCGCGCCGCCGTCGACCACGAACTCGTGACCGGTCGAGTAGGTCGCGTCAGCGAGGAGGTAGAGCAGCAGATCGGTCACCTCGGCCGGCTCCCCCACCCGCGCGATCGGTTGCGCGGCGGCGAGGCTTGCGGCGTCGAGCCCGGCGATCATCGGCGTGCGGATCGGTCCCGGGTGGATCGAGTTCACCCGGATCCCGGCCGGGCCGAGCTCCAGCGCTGCGGCCTTGGTGAGTCCTCGCAGCCCCCACTTGCTGGCGACGTATGCGCCCAGGTTGGCGTATCCCTGGAGCCCGGCGGTCGAGGCGATGTTCACGATCGAGCCGCCCCCGGCGCGTCGGATCGACGGCACCGTCACGTGCATCCCGAGCCAGCACCCCGTCAGGTTCACCTCGATGGTCCGGCGGAACACCGCCGGATCCATGCCGTCGATGGTGCCGAAGGTGACGATCCCGGCGTTGTTCACGAGGTGCTGCACCGGCCCGAAACGGTCCTCGGCCAGGGCCACGGCATCCCGCCAGTGGGTTTCCTCGGTGACGTCATGGTGGACATAGGCGGCGTTCGGGCCGAGGTCGGCCACGAGTGCGAGGCCATCGTCGTCGAGGACATCGGTGGCGAGCACCTTGGCCCCGAGCGCCACCAGGCGCCGCACATGTTCGGCGCCCATGCCGCGGGCACCTCCGGTCACGAGCACCACGGCGCCGGCGAGCGAGTTGGTCGTCATCGTCGTCTCCTCTCGTCGCTTCCGCTCGCACTCGACGACCCCGACGGGATCGGTGCGAGCACTGGTGTCATCGTCCGATATGCGCTGAGATACCTCAAGTGAACGATGAGCGACCGGACGACGGCGAGCGTGCCCCTGCCCTGACCGTGGTCGAGGCGGCGGCCCTGGTGCGCACCGGCGCGGCGAGCGCCCGGGAACTGGTGGCGCGCAGCCTCGAACTCGCAGCGGGCGACGAGCGCCTCAACGCCTTCGTCCATCTCGACGCCGACGGGGCACTCGCGGCGGCCGACGCCGTCGACGCCGCCCGACGCCGCGGCGAGGCGCTGGCGCCGTTGGCCGGTGTCCCGTTCGGCGTGAAGGACCTCGAGGACTGTGCCGGGATGCCGACCACCCGGGGGTCGCGGTGGTTCGCGCAGGCCCCGCCCGCGGTCCGGGACGACATTCACGTCGCCCGCCTGCGCCGGGCCGGTGCGATCCCGATCGGCAAGACCGCCGCACCCGAGTTCGGCGCCTGGGGTTACACGGCGAGCCCGCTGCTCGGGGTCACCCGCAACCCGTGGGCTCCCACCCGCACCCCGGGCGGATCGAGCGGTGGCACGGCGGCGGCCGTCGCCGCCGGGATCGTCCCGTTCGGCACGGCGAGCGACGGGGGCGGCTCGATCCGGGGCCCGGGCAGCTGCTGCGGCCTCCCCGGGCTCAAGCCCACCTACGGGCGGGTGCCCACCTTCGGGGTCACCCGCATGGCCCAGAACGCCGTGGTGTTCGCGCTGGCGACCACGGTCACCGACACGGCGCTGCTGTTCGACGTGACGGCCGGGCCCGACCCCCGTGACCGCACCTGCCTGCCCGCGTCGGGGATCCGCTACGCGGACGTGATCGAGCACCTCGACGTGGCCGGTCTGCGAGCCACGTGGTCCGCCGATCTCGGGTTCGTCGTGGTCGACCCCGAGGTCGCCGCGATCACCGCACGGGCGGCCGAGCGGCTGATCGCCGCCGCCGATCTGCACACGACCGGCCTCGACGTGGGTCTGCGCGACTACATCCGGGTGTACGTGGCGATGGAAGGCGCCGACCAGTTCGTCGACCTCCCCGACGGCTGGGCGGATCGCCTCGACGAGCTCGATCCGCTCGTCGTCGACGGCTGGCGTGCGACGAGCGCGCAAACCCTCCCGGCGTTCGCGTCGGTGGAACGGGCCCGGCGTGTCCTCGAGCTCCAGGTCGCCGAGCTGTTCGAGCACACCGACGTCCTGCTCACCCCGACCAACGCCTGCACCCCGTTCGCCGCGGAAGGGCCGATGCCGAACGAGATCGCCGGCCGGCCCTGCCACGGCGGCCATGCCGCGCTCCTGACGATGCTCGCCAACATCGTCAACCTCCCGTCGATCACGCTGCCGGCCGGGTTCAGCCACGACGGCCTCCCGGTCGGACTCATGGTCACCGCCCCGCGCCATCGCGAAGATCTGTGCCTGCGGCTCGCCCGCATCTGGGAGCAGGTCGCCCCGTGGCCGCGGGTGGTCAGCTGAGGATCAGGCACTCCCAGTCGGCGAGCCGGTCGAGGGTGACGAGCCGGTCGGGGCCGAAGGCCTCGATCTTCAGCCCGGTTCCCCGCAGCGACCGCACCTTGGTGCCGGCCGGCACCACCACCGACTGCTCGGCGAGCACTGCGACCCGGCCGGTGGTGTCGAGCGAGGAGCCGTTCACCAGGAACAGGTGCCGCACGGCGCCGCTCGCCCAGCAGTGCAGCGCAACCTCCGGCCCGAGGTGGCGCCCGCGGATCGTCGCCGGTCCGTGATCGAGCAGGGTGTGAGCGAGCAGGGCGTCGAGCACGTCGAGCGCCTCGAACAACTCGAACCGGTAGCGCAATCGCCCGAGGCCGGGCGCCACGTGGTCGGCGATGCCGGCGCCGAACCGGTTGCGGGTGATCGCCGGGACCCCGACGACGTCGGGTGCGGGGGTGAACAGGTCCCACATCGGGGTCATCTCCGCGAGCACGTTGGCGGACCGCACCTCGAGCCGATGCTGGTCGTCGCGCACCGGGGTGCGCGCCGGCAGCACCCGGCGGCCCTCGACCGGCAGGCCGACGAGATAGCCGAGCCCGGCGGCGACGGTCTCGGCGAGTTGGTGCACCCCGAGGACGTCGTCGAGCAGGCCGTCGGTGCGCCAACGGCCGTCGGCGTCGTGGGTGGCGGTCGAGCCGATGGTGACGAGATGACCGCCGTCGGCCACCCAGCGGCGCAGCCGATCCGCCTCGGCGTCCTCCAACGCCGCCGCGCCCGGGACCACGAGCACCCGGCACCCGCGGAGGGACTCGGCGTCCATCGCCTCGGCCGACAGCAGCCGGTACGGGCGGTGGAGTTGGCGCACGAGCAGCACGGCCCCGAGCAGGTGATCGAGGTACCCGGCGTCGACGTCGTCGAGCGCGACGCGCTCTGCGGTCCGACGCGACACGAGGATCGCGGTCTCCGCGGCCTCCTGCGCGTCGAGGGGTCGCGCGCCGTCGAGCGCGTCGATCACCTCGGCGATGCGGTCCCAGCCGGCGGTGTCGGCCTGACCGGGGGCGTACATCGGCCACCACAGCTCCCCGCCGTTGGCCACGACGTCGGCACACGCCACGCCGAACTCGTCGTCGGAAAGCCGGCTGAGGCCCCACGGGAAGTGCGGGTACTCGAGCAGCGGTAGCACCGGCTTGTGCCCGCCGGCGGAGCGGGCGTAGGAGACGGCCGCACCAACCCACCAGGCCGGGGTGCCCACGAAGCGCCGCCACGGTTCGATCGCGACGACGTCCAACCCGTCGGCGACGAGCCGGATGTCCTGGCCGTAGAAGCTCGGCCGGTACCACCCCTCGAACTGCGGGGGCCGCCGACCCGACGTCCGTCCCCAGAACAGTCGCCGGAAGTGGTCGTCCGACGTGGACGCCAACGGGAACGCGTGCTGGGCGATCATCGACAGCCCGGGCCGAGCGGCGCGCCCTGCGGCGCCGGCGGCCCCGACGAACTCGGCCACCACCCGGCTCCGCCAATCGAGGAACGCCGAGAAGGCCGGGTCGCCGGCGGAGACGGCCAGCGGAAGCGCACGCCCGGTGTCGGCGCGGTACCGGGCCACGCAGTTCGGGCAGGCGCACCAGCTCTGCAGGCTGGGTTCATCGAGATAGAGCGCATCGATGTCGTAGCGCCCGGCCACCTCACCGACGACGGACACGATGCGCTCGCCATACGGGGAGTTGATGCACAGACCCTTGGCCCGACCCTGGGTCGTCTCGGTCCCGTCGACCCATCGCTGCGTCCAGTCGGGATGGGGTTCCCATGCATCGGGCCCGCCGAAGAAGCTGTTGACGTAGGCGACCACACCCAGCCCGGCCCGTCGGGCCTCCACGACGAACTCGCCGAAGACGTCGCGGTCGCCGAGCCCGTCACGCGAAGGTGCGTACCGGCTCGGGTAGTAGGTCTCGCCGTGGAGGTATCCGAGCGCGAACACCACGAGCGTGTTGAACGATCGTTGCGCGAAGAACTCGACCGTCCGGGCCGGATCGATGTCCTCGAGACGGGACTGGCTCAGCTCGATGGTGACGGCTCGGGTGGGGCGCCTCAACACCACGGACTCCTTCAGGGCTGCTTGAGCGGCGGTTCCACCCGGCCGGCGGCCGGAGCCTACGCGGCGTGCTGCGGTCGCTCTGCGAGGATCCCCGGACCGACCCCGAAGGAGACGTCGTGGCCGACGCGCATTCGCGCCCCGCACCACCGTTCGTGCGCACCCCCGACGAGAACTTCGCGGACCTCGCCGGGTTCCCCTACGAACCGCACTACCTCGACCTCGACGGACTGCGCATGCACTACGTCGACGAAGGCCCACGCGACGCGCCCGTGGCTCTGCTCGTCCACGGCATGCCGACGTGGGGCTACCTGTACCGCACGATGATCCCCCCGCTCCTCGGAGCCGGCTACCGCTGCGTCGCCCCCGACCACATCGGATTCGGACGCAGCGACAAGGTCACTGAGCCGGCGTGGTACGGCACGGCCCGCCACACAGCGAACCTCACCCGGCTGATCGAGGCGCTCGGGCTGCGCAGGATCACGATCTTCGTGCAGGACTGGGGCGGCCCGACCGGCCTCGCCCAGGTGGTCACCTCGCCCGAGCGCTTCGAGCGGGTGGTGGTGATGAACACCTGGCTGCATCACGACGGCTTCGAGTACTCCCCCGGCATCCAGCACTGGATCCGCCAGAACCTGCCCGGCGGGCTGTTTCGCGACGCCGTCCCGGACCGCTTCGGGTGGGGGACGCTCATGGCGATCGGCACCCGGCGGGCGTCACCCGCCGACGCGTTGATGCCGTTGCTGCAGGGCGGCACGGCGACGCTGTCGCCGGAGGCTGAGGCGGTCCGTGCCGCGTACGACGCGCCGTTCGCCGGGCTCGGCGAGGTCGGTGTGACCGGGCCCCGCCAGTTCCCGTTGAGCATCCCGTTCCACGACCACGCCCGGGGCGACGGCGACGCGCAGGCCCGGCACTTCGCGCAGCTCTCGACGCTGCCGCTCCCGATGCATCTGGTGTGGGGCCTCGCCGACGACGTGTTCACCGGCGAGTGGGGTCGCCGGTGGCATGCCCGGCTCCCCCACGCCTCCTGGGACGCGTTCGACGACGCGGGCCACTTCCTGCAGGACACGCACGGCGAGCGGATCGCTCGCATCGTGCTCGACCACGCCGGGCCGATCAGCCGCCGGTGACGACCCGCTCGAGGTTGGCGACGCTCTGCTCGAGCATGGACACCGGCACGATCGGCCAGGTGCGGCCACTGGCGCGCAGCGCGTCGACGATGTCGGTCCAGTCGCAGTAGTTCGTGACGTCGGTGTGCTCGGCGTCGACCGGGTCGAGCTGCCAGCCGTAGACGTGGCCGAGCGGCGGCTGGTCGACGGCGCCGATGGTCCACTCGCCGAGCCGGTCGGGCTCGATGCGCGTGACGGTGTTGCGCACCCGGTACTTCCCCAGGCCGGGGATGTCGTTCAGCGGCGCCCGGTCCATGTCCATGTCGAAGGTGTCGCCCACCGCGCTCACCGGTCGGGCCTCCGGGGCCGCTTCGAGCATCCCGGAGCCGTCGATGCGGACGTGTCCCGCCGGGTCGCGCACGACGGCGTAGATGGCCGAGGCCGGCGCAGCGATGCGGCGGGTGGCGGAGACTCGATCGTTGGACATGGCCGGGACGGTACCGGTCGCCGGCCGCAGGGCCGTACCCGGACGGCCGGACCGGTGCGCCGGGACCGGGCTACTGCTTGCCGGCCTTCTCCGAGCCGAGCGCGCCGAGCAATCCGCCGGCGGCCTGCGCGTCGGGGTCGACGCAGATGTTCACGAGCGCCGGCTTGCCCGAGGCGATCGCCCGCTGCAGCGCCGGGGCGATGTCGCCGGGCTGTTCGACGAACTCGCCGTGCCCGCCGAAGCCCGCGACCATCAGGTCGTAGCGCTGGAAGCCGAGCTCGCGCCCGGTGCCCATGGCGGCGGGCCGCCCGGTGAACCCGGCGTTGTTGAACACGATCCCGACCGCGGGGAGCTTGTGGCGGATCAGGGTGTCGTATTCCATGCCGTGCCAACCGAACCCGCCGTCGCCCATGATCACGAACACCGGCCGCTGCGGCACGGCGACCGCGGCGCCGAGCGCGAACGGCACACCGACCCCCATGCAGCCGTTGGGTCCCGAGGTGAGGTAGTTCGCCTCCGACAGGCTCGGGATCCACCGGCGGACGAACTCGAGGGTCTCGTGGCCGTCGACGATCACGACCGCGTCGCGCGGGAGCACGCGGCGGATCTCCTCGCAGAACCGGTTGGGATCGATCGGCACCCGGTCGCTCAGCGTGACCCGATCCGGCTCCTTGCTCGCGTCGAGATCGACGAGCTGCCCGATCCAGGCGCGGGCGGCGTCGCTGATCCCGCCGAGCTCGGTGAGCTTGTCCCGCAACTGGCCGAGGAACACCCCGGCATCGGCGACGACGCCGACCGCAGGCACCACCCCGCGACCGATCTCGTTCGGGTCGACGTTGGCGACCACGAAGCGAGCGTCGGGAGAGAACCGCGGCGGGCGAAGGTGGCCGTTGAGCCAGTTGGCCCGCGTGCCGATCACCACCACGACGTCGGCCTCGCGCTGGGCCCGGTTGCGGGACGCCACCAGCGCGAGCGGGTGGTCCTCGGGCACGACCCCGCGCGTCTGCGGGGTGGTGACGATCGGCAACCCGGTGCTGGCGACCACGTCCTGCAGGGTGTCCGCAGCGTCGGCCCACACGATCCCGCTGCCGGTGAGCAACAACGGCCGCTCGGCCTGCGCGACGAGCTGCGCGATGGCGTCGAGGTCGTCGGGGGCGGCCGCGGGCCGAGCGGTGGCCGGCATCTTCTTCGGCCAGGCGAGGCGCGACGCGTCGACTTTCTCGGTGAGCACGTCGCCCGCGATCTCCACGTAGACGGGGCCCTTGCGGCCGGTGTTGGCCTCGTGGAGGGCGATCGCCAGCGTCTCGGGGATCTTGCGGGCGAGCTCCACCCGGAACGCCCGCTTGCAGGCCGGGCGCATGACCGCCATCTGGTCCTGCTCCTGGTACGCCTCGAGCCCCCAGTCGCCGCGGTTGGGTCCACCGGCGATGAGGACGACGGGCGACGCGTCGAGCAGCGCGTTCATCAACCCGGTGACGGCATTCGTGGTGCCCGGGCCGAGCGGGGTGCAGCACACCCCCGGGCGCTTGGCCAGCCGGCTGTACGCGTGCGCGGCCATCGCAGCGCCCTCCTCGTGACGCACGTAGTAGCCGGTGATCCCGGCGTCGAGGCAGGACCGCACCGCCGGCGAGTGCGGGCCGCCGATCCCCATCATGAAGAACAGGTCCGTCACGCCCTGATCGGCCAACGCCCGGCCGACCAACTCTGCACCACGAACCATGTCGGCGTCACCCACGACCGCTCCCCTCGACTGCGGGCGCACGGCGGGCCCGACCTTCTCGGAGTGTATGGCGCCATACAGTTGGGTCCCAAGCGACCGACCGTGGGAAGGTGCATCGTGCGCAGCGCTGCCGAACCCCGCTCGTCCGTCGCGGCCTACGGCGACGCCGATCAGCTCGAGGCGCTGGTCGTGGTCGCCGCCCGGGAGCTGCGCAGCGCGTTCGACCGAGGCCTCGTCGAGCTCGATCTGAACATGTCCGAAGCCGGCGCGCTGGCCAACCTCGCCGCCCACGGTCCGCTCACCCAGACCGACCTGGCCCGCCGTCTGCACATCGGGCGGGCGTCGGCCGGCACGCTCGTCGACGCACTCCAAGCCCGCGGGATCGTACGGCGGGTCGCCGACCCCGAGGACCGCCGGGTGTGGCGCGTCACGCTCAGCGTCGACGGGGCGCGCATGGCCGCACGGTTCGACCACCGGCACACCGAGATCCGCAATGCGCTGCACCTCGGCATGAGCGGCCGCGACCGCAAGCTGCTCGCGGAGCTGTTGCGGCAGTTGATCGACAACGCGACCCGGTTCGAGGGCTGAGCCGGAGCCCGGCGGCGAGAGCCGGCTCAGCGCAACGGGTCGCTGCCGTCCCAATCCTGCGCTGCGCCTGCGACACGGTCGAAGAACACCTTCATCCCGCCCGCAGGGTCGACGAACTCGAGGTACGGGAACCCTTCGATCTGCTGACCTCCGCACTGCGCCAGGAACGCGGTCTGACGGATCGGACCGAGCCAGGTGGGCACGGCCCCGGCGGGCGCGCTCACGGGCCCACCCGCCGGCCGCTGCTCGGACGATCGAAATCGTTCTGGCGGAACGTGGTCGTCGTGATCTCCATGGGGACGGGGTCGGTCACGGTCTGCGTGCCGTGGTGGACGCAGACCCGGTCGATGATCCGCCACTCGTCGCCTCGCTTCTCGTAGGCGTCGAGGTAGCGGCCGTACCAGGTGTCGATCGCACCGGTGTCGGCCCGGGCCATCGAGGTGATGTTGTAGAGCTCGCCCCGGCCGTGGATCCCGTCGTCGTCGAGTTCGATCGTGTGGTTGTAGACCGAGTGCATGGTCCAGCGCCACCGGCGGTGCGCAGGCATGCAGTAGGCGGAGAACTCGTGCGCGTTGCCCACGAAGTTCCCGTGATGGTCGACGGCCTCGGGCCAGTACGCCGACTTCATGAGCTCCTCGTCGAGCCGGTCGACGCCTCGGCAGTAGCGCAACGTCGCGTCGCGTATCTGCTGCAGGTCGGACAGCTGTTGGAGCGTGTAGGCCATGGGAGCGGACCTCCTGCGGTCAGAGGCGGGCGAGTTGCCCGCCGTCGAGTGGGATGTCGTGGCCGTTGATCATTGCGGCGGCGTCGCTGGACAGGAACACGACGGTGCGGCCGATCTCCTCGGGCGGCACGAGCGAACCGGTCGGGTCGAGGCCGAGCACGGCGTGCTTCGCGGCCACGTAGTGCGAGCGTCGCGGGCCGCTCGCGGGCGGGTTCAGACCGGCGCAGCGGCTGCCAGCCCGGCGCCCGCCAGCACCGGGTCGGGCCCCGCGAGTCCGGCGAGTTCGGCGATGATCGAGTACGAGTAGCGGCGGGCGGACGGGTCGAAGATCGACGAGGTGATCATGATCTCGTCGGCCTGCGTCGCCGCCTGCGCCCGCGCGAGCCCGTCGCGCACCGTCTCGGGTCCGCCGACGACGGCGAAGCCGAGCATGTGCTGGGCCTGGGCCTTCTCCATCGGTGACCAGTAGGCGTCGATGTCGTCGATCGGCGGGAGCTGCTTGCCCCGCTTGCCCCGGCGGATGTTCGTGAACGCCTGCTGCACCGTGGTGAACAGCCGGCGGGCCTCGGCGTCGGTTTCGGCAGCGACCCCGTTGAGGGCCACCATCGCATAGGGCGCGTCGAGCGTCGCGGACGGTTCGAAGCGTTCCCGGTAGATCTCCAACGCCTGGAACAGCTGCGTCGGCGCGAAGTGCGACGCGAATGCGAACGGCAGCCCGAGCACCGCCGCGAGCTGCGCCCCGAACAGGCTGGACCCGAGGATCCACAGAGGTACCTCGGTGGCGGTGCCCGGCTCGGCCCGCACCGTCTGGCCCGGCCGGGCCGGGCCGAGCAGCGCCTGCAGTTCGAGCACGTCCTGCGGGAACCGGTCGCTGGCCTCGGGACGCCGGCGCATCGCCGTCACCGTCGCCAGGTCGGTGCCCGGCGCCCGGCCGAGCCCGAGATCGATCCGACCCGGATGCAGCCAGGCCAGGGTGCCGAACTGCTCGGCGATCACGAGCGGGGAATGGTTGGGCAGCATGATCCCGCCCGAGCCGACCCGGATCGTCGACGTGCCGGCCGCCAGGTGGGCGATCACGACGGCCGTGGCCGCCGATGCGATCCCCTCCATGTTGTGGTGCTCGGCCACCCAGAACCGGCGGTAGCCCAGCGCCTCGGCGTGGCGGGCCAGGGCGAGGCTGTTGGCCAGCGCATCGGCGGGGGTCGAGCCTTCGGCGACGGGGCACAGGTCGAGCACGGACAACGGCACCATGCCCGCAGCGTACGGGGCGCTCACGCCAACTCCAGCAGCACTGCGGTCAGCTCGTCGGGACGGTTGCTCGCGATCATGTGGTTCGTGGCGATGCCCCGGTAGGTCCACGCCGGGGACTCCTGGGCGTGGCAGGCGAAGCGCTCGAACGCGTCGCGCCCGGGCGCGTCGGGCGCGTCGGCGGTCGCCCGGATGTAGAGCCGGCTGAACGGGTACGACTCGAGTGGTCGGGCGAGCCGGACCGGTTCGACGAAGCACCGGGCCGGGTGCGGATCCCGGCGGGGCACCATGAACGCGCCCTCGTCGGGGTCGTCGAAGGTGCGCGGTACCGACGTCACCAGCCACGACGCCTGCGGACCGAACGACTCGGTGACCGGCCACCCGAGCAGCGAGCTGACCGAGTCGCCGTCGCCGGGCACGATCGCGTCGAGGTAGACGAGGTGGCGCACCCGATCGGCGATGTGCGCGAGCGCACCGCTGATCACCATGCCGCCGTAGGAGAACCCGACGAGCACGATGTCGTGCAGGTCCTCGTACCAGACGTGGTTCACCAGATCGTGCACGTGGGTGCCCAGCCCGATCTCCGGGCTCACGAGGTGGGACCGCTCCCCCAGCCCGGTGAGCGACGGAGTGAACACCTCGTGGCCCGCTGCGGCGAGCCGACGCCGTACCAGCCGGAACCCGTGCGCGCCGCTCCAGGCCCCGTGCACCAACACGTACGTCGTCATCACGTCCCCCTTCGACGGTGCGACTCGCCGTAGCGAGCGCGCCTGCGGCCGGACGCTACCGTCCGGTCCGGGTCCGCCGCCGGGCTGCTACAACTCCGCCCATGCCGCACGCCCACAACGGAACCATCGAGCTCTACTACGAGACCTTCGGCCCGGCCGAGGCCGCACCCCTGGTGCTCGTGAACGGTCTCGGGAGCCAGTGCACCAACTACGACGAGGCGTGGTGCGAGCGGTTCGTCGCAGCCGGGTTCTTCGTGGTGCGCATGGACAACCGTGACGTCGGGCTGTCCACCCACCTCGCCGACGATCATCCCGGCGCCGAGTACACGCTGTCGGACATGGCCGGCGACGTGATCGCCGTCCTCGACGAACTCGGCATCGCCCGGGCGCACGTGTGCGGGTTGTCGATGGGCGGGATGATCGTGCAGACCCTCGCCATCGAGCACCCCGACCGGCTGCTCACGGTCACGTCGGTGATGTCGAACACCGGCGAGCCCGAGTTCGGGCAGCCCACCGAGGAAGCGATCGGGCTGCTGTTCGGCCCGCCGGCGACCGACGAGGAGTCCTACGTGCAGCGCCAACTCGCCGGGCTGCGCTGCTGGGGCAGCCCGGCCCACCACGACGAAGCGGCGATCCGGGCCTCGGCGATCGCCGCGTTCCGACGGTCGTTCGATCCGGCGGGCCGGGGCCGCCAGGCGATGGCCGTCGGCCGGTCCGGATCGAGGGCCGACGGGCTTCGCCAGGTGCAGGTGCCGGTGCTGGTCCTGCACGGCGACCGGGACACCCTCATCGACGCGTCCGGCGGGCGGCGCACTGCGGAGCTGGTGCCCGGCGCCCGGTTCGTGCTGCTGGAGGGCATGGGCCACGACTACCCGCCGGCCTACTGGGACCGCTGGGTGGCGCTCGTCGCCGAACACGCCGGGCTCACCGGTGCGTGAGGGGCACCGGGCCGGTGCCGGCGCAGCCGGGCCGGTGCCGGCGCAGCCGGGCCGACCGATGCCCTAGCGGCTCACTCGTAGAACTCGGGACGCTGGTTGGCCGGCAACGGCCGCAGGCGCGGGTAATACGGGTGGCGCAGCGGATCGCCGGGCTTGAGCTGCAGCTCGAGGCCCGGGGTGCGCGGCGCGGTCGGCCGGGTGCGGGGCCGTTCGGCGAACACGACGTCCTCCCCGAACACCCGCACCGACAGCGTGCGGCGCCGGCGCCCTTCGCTCGTCTGGCCGCCGCCATGGAGCACGCCGGGGTGGAACACGACGACGTCGCCTGGGGTGATGTCCCAGGAGCGGATGTCCCACGCGCTGCGGTCGGCCTCGATGTCGGGTAGGCGCGGAAATCCCTCGCCGTAAAACGGCAGCGTCGGATCCTCACCGGCCCGGGGCGGGTCGAAGCCGTCGTACTGGGTGGACCGGTGCGACCCGGCGACGTACTCCAGGCACTCGTGCTTGGGGATCGGGTCGATCGTGATCCACATCGACGCGAGCTGCGTGCCCGCCACCGGCCAGTAGGTGAGGTCCTGGTGCCAGGGGGTGCGCTTGCAGCTGCCGCCGTCCTTCACGAAGACGTGGTCGAACAGCAGCCACACGCGGGGCGAATCGATGATCGCGCCGAGCAGGTCGGCGATCGGCGAGTCGAACAGCAGGCGCTGGAACTCGGGGGTGAGATCGAAGTTCCGCACCGTGTCGATGAAGCGACCCTCGTCGTCGGGGAAGAACACCTGCTTGCGGCTCGAGTTCGTGAGGATGCGGGAGATCCCCATCTCGACGAGCTGCAACCACAACGGGTGGATGGCCTGCTCGAGGAACACCACGCCGTCGCGCCGGTACTGCTCGGCGAGTTCCGGCGTGCAGCGGCTGCGCCAGTCGAGTTCTTCGACGGACATGTCGTGACCTCCCCAAGGATCGTCCCCGGCCGGAGGTTACCGACCGCTTGGGCCGGCCCGAGCAGCGACGTCGCTCCTGCGCCGGCCCGGGCGGCCGGTACCGTCGGCGGCATGCCTGCCGACCCTGCTCGCGTCGTCGCCGACCTGAAAGAACTCCGGGAGCTCACCTCGCGCCCGGTCGACGGGCTCCCGCAGACCCTCGGCGGGCGCCCGACCGGCACCACCCCGCTCGGCTCGGCCCGCCTGGCCTGGACCGACGCCTGGGTGCGGGCGCGGGAGTGGTTCGTGTCCACGTTCGAAGGGGTGCCCGTCGAGACCACCCGGGACGCCGCCGGGAACCTGTGGGTGACCCTGCCCGGGGAGCGGACCGAGCGCATCGTGCTCGGCAGCCACCTCGACTCCGTGCCCAACGGCGGGTGGCTCGACGGGGCCCTCGGGGTGCTCGCCGGCGCCGAGGTGCTCCGGTCGCTCCACCGCGACGGGGTCCGCCTGCCGGTGTCGGTGAGCGTCGTGGATTGGGCCGACGAGGAGGGCGCCCGGTTCGGCCGGTCACTGTTCGGGTCGGCCGCCGTGTCGGGCACGCTCGAGATCGACGCGGTGCGCCACCTGCGAGACAACGACGGGAACCTGCTCGCCGACGTGGTCGCCGCCCATGGGGTCGAGCTCGAGACCATCCTCACGGCGTCCGACGTCCGGTCCCTGCTCGTCGGCTCCGCCGAGCTGCACATCGAACAGGGTCCGCTGCTCGAAGCGGCCGGTCGACGCCTCGCGGCACTGCACGGCATCCTCGGCGTCGAGCGCCGGTTGGTGCGCCTGCAGGGCCAGGCCTGCCATGCCGGGGCCACCCCGATCCCGTTGCGGCGCGATCCCACGGTCGCTGCGGCCCGGATGGCCGTCGCTGTGCGTGAGCTCGGCCTCGCGCACGATGCGTTCACCACGGTCGGGGTGTGGCGGGTCCACCCCGGGGTGCCCACCGCAGTGAACGGCCGCACCGAGTTCAGCGTCGACATGCGCCACCTCGACCGCAACGTGCTCGATGCGCTCGTCGCCGGGCTCGAAGAGCTGGTCGCCGGCATCGCGGCGCAGGAGCAGGTGGGCGCGACGATCGACACGCTGTGGTCGATCGACCCGATCGCGTTCCATCCCGAACTCGTCGAGTTCGCCGCCGACGTGGTGGAGGCCCGCAGCGGGGTCCGTCAGGTGATGCCGTCCGGGCCGATGCACGACTCGGCCGAGATGGCCCGGTGCGGTGTCCCGACGATCATGCTGTTCGTCCCCTCGCTGCAGGGCCTGTCCCACACCCACATCGAGGACACCACCGAGGCCGACCTCGAACTGGGTGTCGCCGCGTTCGACGACCTGGTGCGCCGCATGCTGCCCTGGGCTGCGGACCGGGTCGGCGCCGGGGTGCGTTAGCGCGATCCCTGCCCGTCGTCGACTTTGATGACGGTGCCGGTGACCGCCTCCGAGGCCGGGCCGACCAGGTACAGCAGCGTCGAGTCGAGCAGCGCCGGATCGCAGATCCGCTTGCGGGGCAGGGTGTTCGTGAAGTCACCGATGCGCGACACCATGCCGTCCATCATCTCGGACGAGAACGCGCCCGGTGCGATGGCGTTGACGTTGATCCGGTAGCGCGACCACTCGACGGCGAGGGCCTCGGTGATGCGGTTCACGGCGGCCTTGGTGACGGAGTAGAGCGCGGCGCCCGTGCCGGCGTAGTGGAACGCGCCGATCGAGGAGATGTTCACGATCCGGCCCGGCGAGCCTGCGGCGATCAGCCGTCGGGCCACCTCGCACGACAGCAGCCACGGGGCCCGCACGTTGGTATCGAGCACGAGGTCGGTGAATTCGAGCGACATCTTGTGGGCGCGCTGGGCGTCGGGGATGCCGGCGTTGTTCACCAGGATCGTGATCGTGCCGAAGGCGGCCTCGGCGGCGTCGCAGACCCCGGCGAGCTGCTCGGCATCGGTGACGTCGCAGGCCACCGCATGGCACGTGCCGCCGTCGGCGGCGATCTGGGCGGCGAGACCCTCGAGCTTGTCGACCCGGCGGGCCGCGGCGACCACCGACGCCCCGGCGGCGGCGAGCGTGCGGGCGAAGCGGTACCCGAGCCCGGAGGAGGCGCCGGTGACGAGCGCGACCTGGCCGGTCAGATCGGTGGAGCGGTACGGGAGCGGGTAGGCCTCGGGCATGGGCGCGGTTCTAGCCGCGCCGGCGGCGCGCCGCCGACGACGCTCGGGGTGCTGCGCCGGGCAGGCCGACGCTCAGCGTGAGCCGGTCACTTGGCGAGGAGCTTGGCCTTCAGGTCGCGCTTGACGAATTTGCCGTTCGCGTTGCGGGGCAGCGGCTCGTCGAGGAACCAGATCCGGGCCGGGATCTTGTGCTTGGCGATCCGGTCGGCGAGGTGGGCCCGCAGTTCGTCGTCGGTGAGCGATGCACCGGGGTGCAGCACGACCGCGGCCGCAACCTCTTCGCCGAGGCGCTCGTCGGGGATCCCGAACACGGCGACCTCGGCGACCGCGTCGTTGGTGTAGATCACCGTCTCGACCTCGGAGCAGTACACGTTCTCGCCGCCCCGCAGCACCATGTCCTTGGCCCGGTCGACGATGTAGATGAACCCGTCGGCGTCGATCCGGGCGATGTCGCCCGTGGAGAACCAGCCTTGGCGGATGGCGTCGGCCGTGGCGTCGGGACGGTTCAGGTAGCCCTTGATGACGCTGGGGCCCTTGACCGCCAGCACGCCGATCGTGTCCGGCCCGGCGGGCAACGGCTCTCCCTGCTCGTCTTCGAGCCGGGTGTCGAAGCTCGGCATGGCCGGCCCGCACGATGCCGGCTTGGCCAGGAAGAACGCTGCGGAGTTCGCCGTGACGATCCCGTTGGTCTCCGTGAGCCCGTACCCCGTGGACGGTGCACCGCCGGCCAACGACTTGTCGATCTTGTCGACCAGGTCGGGCTGCAGCGCGGCGCCGCCGCCACCCATACCCTGCAGCGACGAGGTGTCCCGGCGGCTCCAATCGGGATGCGCCAACAACTCCCGGCTCATGGTCGGCACCCCCGAGAAGTTGCTGACCTGCTCTCGCTCGATCAGCTCGAGCGCCCGGGCCGGGTCCCACTTGTAGGTGAGCACGAGGCGGCCACCGCTCAAGGTGCACGGTTGCAACAGGCAGTTGTTGGCCGTGACGTGGAACAACGGCGTCGGCGCCATGAACACCGGCTGCCCCGCCTTGGGTGCCGGCGGGGCCTCCGGCGTGCGGCCCTCGGCGATCGCCTGTTTGGCACTGGCGAGCGTCGCCGCCGTCGCCCAGAACGCGAGGTGCATCAGGTTGCTGATCGAGCCGCGATGGGTGAGCTGGGCTCCTTTGGGGAAGCCGGTCGTGCCCGACGTGTAGAAGATGCACGCGTCGTCGTCGGGGTCGATCGTGGCGGCCGGCAGATCGGCCGGGGCGTCGCCGGGCCGCACGACGTCGTCCCAGGCGACGGCGCCGTCGACGAGGGCGGTGTCGGCCCGCACGGCGATCACCTCGAGCGGGCCGTGGGTCCCTAGGCCCGCCACCACCGGGGCGAGGCGCTCGAGGCGCTCGCGGTCGGCGATCACCACCTTCGGGCTCGAGTCCGTCAGGCCGTACTCGAGCTCGGCCGACGTCCACCAGGCGTTGACGCCGACGACGGCGGCACCGATCGACACCGTCGCCCAGTAGCCGATCACCCATTCGGGGTAGTTGCGCATCGCGATCGCGACCCGGTCGCCTCGGCCGACGCCGTAGCGGTCGACCAGGGCGTGGGCGAGGGCTCGGATGCGCACGTCGATGTCGGCGTAGCTGTACCGCTCGTCTTCGTAGACGACGTAGTCCCGCTCGCCGTAGCCCCGGGCCAGCTCCCAGACGAACCGCATCGACGGCGGCGCGTTCTTGAACACCCGCATCGGGTTGCCGAGGATCTCGGCGTCGACCATCTCGAACTGGCCGCCGGGGCCGGTCAGCTCGTCCCACGCAGCCTTCAGGTGTTCCATCACGGACGGCATCACTAGTGCGTCCCGTCGCCGACCGTCCATGCGGCCCACGCACCCCAGCCCGGGCTAGACGCAGGAGCGGATGGCGTCGAGCAGCGCTCCCTGGCGCGGGTCGGCCGAGAGGTTCTGCTGCATCTGGTTCATCACGTAGCCGAACCCGATCCCCGTCTCGGGGTCGGCGAACCCGAGCGACCCACCGGCGCCCGGATGCCCGAACGACCCCCGGCCGAGCAGCGGGTTGAACGCAGTGTCGAGCATGAACCCGATCCCGAACGAGGTCTCGGCGAGCAGGCAGGCGTCGGGGCCCGCCACCCGGGGGGCCCGCATCAGCTCGACCGTCGCCGGATCGAACAGCCCGACGCCGTCGACGGTGCCGACCAGGCTGCCGTACAGGCGGGCCAGGCTGCGGGCGTTGGTGACCCCGTTCGCACCCCCGATCTGCGCGGCGCGCACCTCGGGCTTGTTCCACGGCAGGTCCTTGCCGCCCATGGCGAACGCGCCGCTCATCGACAGCGCCCGGCCCCCCAGCGTCGCCGGTCCCATGGTGGCGAGCAGCTGCTCGATCAGCGCCGGATCGCTCGGCGGTGCCGAGCCGAACAGCCGGGCGACGCGCGGCTCCTGCCAGGCGGGCAGTCCGATCCAGGTATCGAGGCCGAGCGGGCCGGCGACCTCGTCGGCGAAGAAGCGGCCCAGCGAGCGGTGCTGCGGGTCGCTACGGCGGACGAGTTCGCCGGCGAGCCAGCCATACGTGATCGCGTGATACCCGTGCCGGGTGCCGGGCTCCCACAGCGGGGTGGTTCCCTCCAGACCACGGACCACCGTGTCCCAGTCGAGCGCCTCGGCGAGCGTGAGGGGCGGCTCGACGGTGACGAGCCCGGCCTGGTGGCTCATGAGCTGCTCGACGGTGACCTCGGCGGGAAGCTCGGGCCACAGCTCGCGCACCGGTTGCGTCGGCGACAGCCAGCCTCGCTGCAGGCACAACCCGACGCACACCGCGGTGAGGCCCTTCGTGGTCGAGAACACGAGCTGAAGCGCGTCGGGGCCGTAGGGCACCGTGCGGTCCCGGTCGCGGTGCCCGCCGACGAGGTCGACGACGAGCCGGCCGTGGTGGACGACGGCGACGCCGGCACCGACGTCGCCCCGTTCGGTGAAGTTGGCTGCGAACGCGTCGCGCACCGGCTCCCAGCCGGCGGCGACCTCCCCCAGGATGGTCGTCATGACCTGCACCGTACGCGCCGTCGAAGCCCACGGCGTAGCGTCTCGGGTCGGCACGGGTCGAGGGGCCCGGCCGAGTCGGAGGGGTAGCACCATGAGCCACGACTACGAGGACCTGAGCGGCATGCAGCTCACCGAGGCCGAGCGGGACGCCCTCATCGGTTCGCGTGGTGAGTGTGTGTTCAGCTGGACCAACGCCGAGGGTTACCCGGTCGGTGTCGTCGTCGCCTACGTCTACAAGGACGGCACGTTCTGGACGACCTGCGCCGAGCGGCGCAAGCGGGTTCCTGCGCTGCGCAAGCGGCCCCAGTCGGCGATCGTCGTCAACCGGGCCGGCATCACGGCGAGCTACAAGGGCGACTCGGTCGTGCACGCCGCCGGCGAGCCGGGCTGGGACGAGCTGAAGTCGTGGTTCTACGACGCGCTCTCCGGCATCACCGAACGGCCCGACGACACCTACACCAAGAACTTCCGTGCCTTCCTCGATTCGCCGCACCGGGTGATCGTCGAGACACCCGCCCGCCTCGTCGTCGACTTCTCGGCGGCCAAGTTCGCGGGGATGACGCAGGACGCCATCGCCGCCGGCAAGGGCGTGGACTGAGGTCATGGCTCCGGTGGTGGGCCCGGTGGCGGGCTCGGCAGGGTGGGCCGGAACGGCCCGGGTCGTCGTCACCGTCGACGGCCGGCCCGCGGTCGGGGTGGCCGTGAGCGACGGGGTGTCCACGTGGGTGACCGGCCCCGACGGCACCGTCGAGGTCACCGCCGCCGACGGTCCGTTCGCGCAGGTCTCGGTGCCGTCGGGCCACGACGCCGTCGGGCCGTGGTGGGCGCCGTGGTCCGGCGAGGTCCGGTTCGCGTTGCAGACGACGGCCCAGTCGGTGCCGTTCTCGTTCGCGCAGGTGACCGATCTGCACCTGTCCGCCGGGCCCGAGCCGGTGCGGCTCACCCACCCCGACGGGCTGTACGGCTGGGACGAGGCCGGGGCGCTGCGGTCCAAGCCGCTGAGTGCTCCGGCCGACGTGCTCGGTGCGCTCGAGGCCATCCTGGCCGGGGCGCCGGCGGCCGGGTTCCCGGCGCCGTCGTTCGCGGTCGCCACCGGCGACCTCACCGATCACGGCACGGCGGCCGAGTTCGGCCTGCTCGCCGAGTTGACCGCCGCCGCCCCGGTGCCGCTGCTGGTGCTGCCCGGCAACCACGACCACTACGGCCACGGCCATGACGCCGACCCGGCCGACCGGCCCGAGGAATCGACCGGCATGGGCACCATGACCACCTGGCGGTACGAGCACTACGTCGGGCCGCGGTGGTGGTCGCGCACCTGGGGCGGGCTGCGCCTCGTGGCGATCGACTGGTTCGCATGGCGGGTCGGGGGAGACGGGGCACGCCAGGAGACCTGGCTGGCCGGCGACCTGGCGACCGCGCCGGCGGGGACGCCGGTGCTGTTCCTGACGCACGACCACATGCCGTCGTCGTTCTTCGCCCGGGTCCGGGCGGCCGCCCCCCACGTGCGGATCGTCGGTTCGTTGTCGGGTCACTGGCACACCTCTCGTGTCGTCAGCGTCGACGGGCAGTTGCACGTCAACACGGGCAATGCCACGTTCGGCTCCTACGACTGGTCGCCGGCCCACGGCCGGCTCTACCGCTGGGACGGGACCGACCTGGCGATCCACACGGTGGCGTGGGGGGCCGGGCACGACCGCGGTGCGACGTTCCGGGCCGGGACCGGCGAGGTGCGGGGGCCAGGACGATGGTCGATCCGGTTGCCGGGAGCGGTCCATCTCGCCGCGCCGGTGCTCGCGGGGCGCAGCGCCGTCACGGTGGTGTGCGCCTGGGGTGACGACGACCGGGCCGTCGGTGGTCTGGCCGGTATCGACCCGGCCGACGGGTCGACGCGCTGGCAGGTGCCCCTGGGTGCGCCGGTCTGGGCGACGCCGGCGACGAGCGGCGATCTCGTCGTGGCGGTGACGGTCAACGGCGGCGTCGTTGCGATCGATGCCCGGGACGGCATGGTGCGCTGGCGCGCCCAGGTCGGTGATCCCTTGGCCATGTGGGTGCACGCCACCCCGCTCGTGGACGACGATCGCAAGGCCGTCTACGTCGGCGAGTACCGGACGTTCGCAGCGCTCGACCTCGGCGACGGGTCGGTACGTTGGCAGCGCGACGACTTCGGCCGGCCCGAGAACTACGTGACCGTGTCCGCGCCCGCACTCGCCGGCGGGGTGCTGGTCGCCGGGTTCGGTATGTACGAGCCGAACCTCTACGGCCTCGATCCGGACACCGGCGCCACGCTGTGGGCGGGAACCGAACCCGAGCACCGCTGCCCGCTCACCGATGCGGTCGGTATCGAGGGCACGAGCGATGTCGTGATCGGACGGATGGGCGGCCGGTTCGACCGACTCGACGGGGCAACGGGCGCCGTGCGCTGGAAGGCGCGGCTCGACTCGCTGTTCCTACGGGGGCGGCCCGCACTCGTCCCGGTCAGCGGCGCCCTCGCTGCGCCCGACACCGACACCGACGTGGTGGTGACGACCGGTGCGGGTGAGCTGTACCGGCTCGACGGCGACACCGGCGCGGTCCGCTGGCGTCGACTCCTAGACGGTTCCCCACCGCTCCCCTTCGGCCCCTATCGGCGAAACGGTGCGGCTCTGGCCTGCGGACCGACGCTCGGGGACGCAGGGGTGTTGTGGCAGCCGGCGACCGACGGAACCGTCCATCGTCTCGATGCTGCGGACGGGACCACGGTCGAGGTGTTCCGGCTGCCGGGCCCGATCACGGCAGCCGCCCTGGTGCTGCCCGGCGGCGACGCCGTGGTTGCCACCGCCGACGGCGGCCTGCACCGTCTGCCGGCTGGTTGAGCACGCGACGATCGGTTCGAATCGTTGTCGTTGCACGGTGCGTCCGTCGGGGGCGTGGATGGTGACGTTGCGATGGTCGTCGAGGGTGAGGTTCCAGCCGAGGTCGTGGATCTGGTGGTGATGATGGGAGCAGACCGGGGCGAGGACCTCGAGGTCGGTGGGGCCGTGACGGCCCCACGGGTCGGTGTGGTGGATGTGGCACAGGTCGAACCGGGTCGTGCACCCCGGCCAGGCGCAGCTGCGGTGCATCGCCCGTAACGCCCGCCGCTGCGGTTTGGTCGCCAACCGTCGGGTGCGTCCCGCATCCAACGCGACACCATCCCCGCCGAGCACGACCGGCAAGACATCGGCCTCGCACC
>JBJTVH010000089.1:0-73564 GCA_046081125.1 Acidimicrobiales bacterium | reverse complement strand
GGCGCCTGACCGCGGTCGGGACGCCCCTCCCGGCCTCTGCCCCCTCTCGGACCCCTACACGGCGATTCGTTGACGATTCGCCGTGTAGGGGTCGAATTCGTGACGCCCTGGGGAGGCGGAATCGCGCGCAGGGTGCCGGAGCACACGCTCCTGCCCGAATTGCCCTGGGCTGAACGCCCCTCGCCGGTCCGGCGCTCGACTGGTTGCCGGAGGCCGTCCGTGCCCGGTACGGCGTTCGCCTCGACCGATGGCCCGGCCAACAGGGTCGATTCCGCAAAATCTCCCGGCCGTTCGAGCGCACCGACGCCGACTACCTCCTCGTGCTGTTCGACGACGAGGAACTGCTGCCGGGCAGCCTGCGACCCTTCGTCAAGGCGCCCGCCTCGGTGCCCGGTGCGGCGTCCGCCGGAGGTCCAGTCCGGCACCTCGTTCATCCGGCAGCTGTTCACGATGGGCGACTACACGTGGATCTGCTCGTGCCTGTTCCGCCCAGCCGTGATCGGACCGACCGGCGTCCGCGAGGCCGACGACCGGCCTGCTCGGTCTCGGCCGGCTCGCCCTGCGGGCCATCCTGCAAACCCTCAGCGCGAGCCTGAGCCTCATCCTCTACCTGACCTTCATCCCCCGTTTGGGGCTGGCAGGGTGCAGCGGTGGCGACGTTGGTGAGCGAGACGGTGTTGAGCCTGGCCACCTGGACGGTGCTGTTGTGGGCCCAGCGGCGCCACGACGCCCTGGTCGGGGCCCCGCCAAACGATCAGGCCGACCCGGCCCCGATCACTGGCTGCGCTCCGAGCACCTGACGATCGAACCCGGACTCCCACGGCAACCAGCCATTGCGGTCCGGCCACACGAACTGCACGACCCGGAAGCCGACCTCGCCGTACCAGCCCGCCGCCGAGGCGAACAACCCGCCGTACCGATCGAGATCGATCGGCAGGAGCACGGCGCGCAGATCGTGGTCGAGCAGCCCGGTGAACAACTCCCCCACGGGCATCTCCACCTCCTGGCGGAGCACGTCGACGACGAGCCCGATCAACCCCCTGGCCGCCACGGGCTTCAAGCCGAACACCACGATCTCGGGGAAGCCGAAGCTGTCCTCGATCCCGATCGTGTAGGCGTAGGGCGGCTGGGGTGGGGTCATGTCGAGGCGCGCAGGCACCGGTTCGATCGCCCAGCCCTCGGTCTCGATCATCCAGGCGATCTTGTCCCGGTGCTCCATGGAGCGGTCCGGGAAGACGTCGCTCACGACGGTTCCTCCTTGCGCCCCTTGGGAATCACAGCGGGAGCTCCCCGGTGGCCTTCTTCGTGGAGCCGGTGTCTTTCCAGGCGGCGATGGTCCGCTGGGCGATGCGCATCTGATGGATCTCGTCGGCGCCGTCGGCGAAGCGCGACCACCGCGCCTGTTGCAGCATGTGCGCGAGCGGGGTGTCCGTCGAGTAGCCGAGCGCCCCGTGTACCTGGATCGCCCGGTCGATGATGCGCCACAGGCTGTTCGCCACGAAGTGCTTGGCCATCGACACCTCGGCGATGAAATCCATTCCGTGCTCGATCTTGTAGGCCGAGTGCAGCACCATCAGCTTGCACTGGTACAGCTCGACGGCCGAGTCGGCGATCAACCACTGGATCCCCTGCTTTTCGGCCAAGACGCTGCCGTGGCTGTAACGCTCGAGGGCCCGCTGCACCATCATGTCGAGCGCGATCTCCGCCTGCCCGATCCACCGCATGCAGTGCGCCAGACGGGCGGGGCCGAGCCGGTACTGGCCGAGCAGGTGGCCCTGGCCTCGACCACCGAGCAGGTTCGCTGCGGGAACCCGTAGATCCTCGATGAGGATCTCGCAGTGGTTGTGCGAGCCGGACATCGTCTTCACGTCGCGCACGATGTTCCAGCCCTCGGCGGGCAGGTCGACGATGAAGCAGGAGTTGCTCGCCTGCGGGACGTCGGGATCCTGTTCCGTCCGGGCGATCAGCAACGCGAACTTCGCCCCGCGCGCCCCCGAGATGAACCACTTGTGCCCGTTGATGACCCATTCGTCGCCGTCGGGGTAGGCGAAGGTCTTGATCAGCGTCGGGTCCGAACCGGCGACCTCCGGTTCGGTCATCGCGAAGCAGGACCGGGCGGTGCCCTCACAGAGCGGTCGGAGGTACCTCTCCTTCTGCTCGGGCGTGCCCCAGTGCAGCAGGGTGTGCTGGTTGCCCTCGTCGGGAGCTTGTGCGTTCAGGACGAACGGCCCGATCGACACCTTCGCGGCCTCGGCCGACACCGCCGCCATCGCCGTCGGGCCAAGGCCCATGCCTCCCCACTCGGGTGGCATGTGCGGCAGCCACAGGCCCCAGTCCTCCCGTGCGGCCCGGCGCAGTTCGACGATGGCCCGCACCGTCTCGCGCCGATCCCCGTCGGGCACGTCGGCCCAACGGGGACGCACGACGTCGTCCATGAACGTCCGCACCTTGCGGCGGATCTCCTCCACCTCGGGCGGGAACGTGAAATCGATCATGGGACCCCCCTGCGAACGTGCAGGGTCAGTCTGTCAGGCCGGTCGCACCGGCCCAAGGGACTCAGGCCTCGGGGGCGGTCCCGTCGCCGTACTGCTCGTAGTACTCGCGCCAGGCAGCCTCACGCTCGGCGTCGTCGGCACCGCCGATGTAGTTGCCCTGGTCGTCGTACGCATGGGCGCCGAACGCCTCGCGGTACTCCTCGGCGACTTCGCCACCCTCGGCGGCCTGCTTGATCGACAGGCTGATCCGGCGCCGCTGCGTGTCGAGATCGATGATCTTGACCCAGAGCTCCTCGCCCGGGGTGACCACCTGCTCGGGCGCGTCGACGTGATGGGCCGACATCTCGGAGATGTGAACCAGGCCCTCGATGCCCTCGCCCACCTGGACGAACGAACCGAAGGGGACGAGCTTGGTGACCCGGCCGTAGACGAGCTCGCCGACCCGGTGGGTCGAGGCGAACTCTTGCCACGGATCCTGCTGGGTGGCCTTGAGCGACAGGCTGATGCGCTCCCGGTCGAAATCGACGTCGAGGACCTGCACGGTGACCTCGTCGCCGACCTGCACGACCGACCCGGGGTGATCGACGTGCTTCCAGGACAGCTCCGACACGTGGATGAGGCCGTCCATGCCGCCGAGGTCGACGAAGGCGCCGAACGACACCACCGACGACACCACACCGCGGCGGACTTCACCCGGGCGCAGGTTGGCGAGGAACTCGTCGCGCGCTTCCTTCTGGGTCTCCTCGAGGTAGGCCCGCCGGGAGAGCACGACGTTGTTGCGGTTCTTGTCGAGCTCGATGATCTTGGCCTGTACGACCTTGCCCACGTACGGGGCCAGATCGCGGACACGCCGCAGCTCGACGAGCGAGGCCGGGAGAAAGCCGCGAAGCCCGATGTCGATGATGAGGCCGCCCTTGACGACTTCGATCACCGGACCCTCGACGACTTCGTTGTTCTCCTTCTTCTTCTCAATCGTGCCCCAAGCCCGCTCGTACTGGGCCCGCTTCTTGGACAGGACGAGGCGGCCTTCCTTGTCTTCCTTCTGCAGGACGAGCGCCTCGAGCTCCTCACCGAGCTTCACGACCTCGAACGGGTTGACGTCGTTGCGGATCGACAGCTCGCGCGACGGGATGACCCCCTCGGACTTGTAGCCGATGTCGAGCAGCACCTCGTCCTTGTCGATCTTCACCACCCGGCCGTTGACGATCTGGCCGTCCTCCACGTCGACAAGCGTTCCGTCGATCGCCTCGGCGAACGACATGCCCAGATCGTCGGCGATGATCTGGCGGGGGATGTACGAGCCGTCCTCGGCGACGGTACCGAGCGACGGGGCGAGCGTGGAGTCGGACAAGGGAACTGCTTTCGGGCGTTCTGGGAAGGGACAGGAACGGCCCCGGGCGCACCGGGGACACGCAAGCGTAGCACCGGGTCGTCCCAGCGCAGTAGCGGTGCGGGCACCCACCGTCGGAATGCGCCGGTCGACACCGCAGCGACCGGCGCACCGGTCAGATCCGGGTTGCGAGGAGAAGGAACTCCGGCGACTCGATGGTCGGCGGGGCGGGGCGGTACGCCCCGGGCTCGACCGACCAGAGTGCGTCGACCCGCAGGCCGACCCGCTCGGCGAGGAGCCGCAGCTCACGAGGGGTGTAGCACCCGGTCCACAGCTCGACGGGCAGCACGGCGCCGGTCTCGGACCGCACCTCGGTGTGCTCGTGGGCGATGCCGGCGTCGGCGTCGAAATCCGCCTCGGTCTGGTAGCGGACACTGAAGTAGGCGCTGAACGCGCTCACGGCGACCCGGCCGTGGCCCGGTCGGACGGCCGCCGTCATCGCCGCGAGCACCGTCTCGTCCTCCCCGTCGGCACGCAGCAGTCCGAACGCCCCCTGGCACAGGCTGATCGCTGCGTCGAACGATCCGTCGCCACGCCAGCGGCGGGCGTCGGCCCGCTCGAAGGTGGCCCCTGCGGGGGCGCCCGCCCGGGCGAGCTCCACGAATCGGGCGCTGATGTCGATCCCGTGGACGACCAGGCCGCGGCGGGTCAGCTCGTGTGCGTGGCGTCCCGGGCCGCACCCGACGTCGAGCACCCGCATCCCGGGACGCAGGTCCAGGTGTTCGACGAGAGCGTCGACCTCCTGCACGGTCCCCTTCGTGAACGAATACCGCAGGTAGGCCGCCCCGAGGTGCTCGGCCACCGGTTCGAACCAATGGTCGGCGGTCATGCCGGCGGTCCGACCGAGCGCCAGACCGGCCGGGTCAGGCACGTGGGCCCGCCATCTCCCTTCATCGACATCTCTGCCCCGGCGATCGTGTGGACCCGGCACCCTGCGGCCGCAAGCCGGTCGGCCGTGCGGGGGTTGGCGTCGAGCAGCACGACGTTTCGGGGGCCCACGGCGAGCACGTTGCAGCCCTGCGTCGGGTACTCCTCGACCGGGATCGGCACCAGGCGTACCGAGCGGGCTTCGAGCAACTCGACGAGCGGCACCGGGAGCAGCGGGAGGTGGACTACCGCGAGGTCGTCGTCGAGCATCGACAGCAGCGACATCAGGTGCAGGCAGGCGGAGGGGCCCTCGCCCCACGGCAGGGGCACCTCGACCACCTCCACCCCCCGGGGTTCGAACCAGCCCCGCAGGGCCGCGATCCCCGCCGCATCGGTGCGCAACCCCCGGCCGGCCAGCAGCGTGGACCGGTCGAGCCACACCAGGTCGCCCCCCTCGGCAGTGCCCGATCCCGGCAGCCAGCCGGCGATCGGGATACCGAGCGCCTCGGCCGCATCGGCGAGCGCCACGGACTCGGATCGTCGCGACGCTTTGCCCATCGGCAGCAGCAACAGGCCGTCGTCGGTCGCGAGGCAGGGATCGTGGCAATAGATCGAGTCGGCTCCGGTGCGGGCGTCGGTGGGCAGCTCGACGATGGCTGCGCCGGCTTCGAGCAGGACCTGCCGAAAGGCGGCGTGTTCAGCCTCGGCCCGGTCGGGAACGGGGCGGTCGTGCCAGCCGGCCTCGGCCCAATCCGACGCGCCGGCCCGGCCCGGCCGCTTCACCAGGACGGCGGTGAGCGGCGCCACCATCGACTGCCCGGTCAACCCGGGAGGCGCGGCCGGGGCGTTCATGCCTTGGCGTCGGCCCAGGTGGGACCGAACGCCAGATTCACCGCGAGCGGGACGGACAACGTGGCCGCCCCCTGCATGGTGGCCACGGTGAGCCGCTCGGCCTCGTCGTGCTCACCGTCGGCCACCTCGACGACGACCTCGTCGTGGACCTGCAGCACGATCCGGCTCCGCAACCCTGACGCCCGCAGGGCGGCATCGAGGCGAACCAGCGCCACTTTGAAGATGTCGGCCGCCAGGCCCTGGATGCCGGCGTTCATCGCCTGACGCTCCCCGGCCTGGCGGATGCGCAGGTTGGGGCTCGACAGCTCCGGGATCGGCCGGCGCCGACCGAAGAGGGTCTCGGTGTACCCCCGCTGGCGGGTCTCCTCGACCGTTTGTTCCATGTAGGACCGCACCGCCGGGAAGGCTGCGAAGTACGCCTCCAGGATCCCGGCCGCCTCGGACGTCGGGATGTTGAGGCGCTGGCCCAGACCGTAGGCCTCCATGCCGTAGGCGAGGCCGTAGGAGACCATCTTCGCCTTGGCTCGCTGTTCGTGGGTCACCTCGGCGGGTGCGACGGCGAACACGCGCGACGCCGTCGCAGTGTGGATGTCACGGTCGGCGGCGAAGGCCTCGATCAGCCCCGGATCGTGGGCGAGATGGGCGATGCAACGGAGCTCGATCTGGTTGTAGTCGGCCACGAGCAATTCGAACCCTGGGGCGGGCACGAACGCACGCCGGAACCGGCGGCCCTCGTCGGACCGAACCGGGATGTTGTGCAGGTTGGGCTGATCCGAGGACAACCGACCGGTACGGGCGACGGTCTGGTTGAACGTCGCGTGGATCCTCCCGTCGGGGGCGACCTCCGCCAGAAGGCCTTCGCCGTAGGTGGAGCGGAGCTTTTCGACCTCGCGGTAGGACAGCAGAGGATCGATGAACGCCGGCCACTGATCGCGCAGCTTCTCCAGCGACTGCGCATCGGTGGAGAACCCGGTCTTGGTCTTCTTCGACGGCGCCAACCCCTTCTCCTCGAACAGGATCTGGCGCAGCTGCGGTGTCGAGTTCACGTTGAACTCGCGCCCCGCGACGGCCCACACCTCCTGCTGGAGGCGCCGGCACTCGGCGGTGAGTTCGTCGCGCAGCCGTCGCAGTTCGCCGACGTCCACGCCGACCCCGACGTGCTCCATGCGGGCGAGCACCGGCACGAGCGGGTTCTCGACCTCCTCGTAGAGCGATCGCTGCCCACGGGCCTCGAGCGCAACGAGCAACGCCGGAGCGAGCCGGCCCACGGCGAGCGCCGCCCGGGCGGCCCGCCGCAGCTCGTGATCGTCGCCGCCGCCCGCACCGAAGTCGAGCTGCCCGGCGGGCGGGCCGTCGTCCGGGAGACGATCGCCGGTGTAGCGCGACAGCACCTCGGCGATCCCGTACGACGCCTCGGCCGGGTCGAGCAGGTACGCGGCGATCGCCGTGTCGAGCGCGAGGGCACCCCCGGCGTCGATCCCGTCATCGAGCAGCGACCGCAGCAACGGCTTCGCATCGTGCGAACGCAGCATCCGGCCGGTCAGGGAGCTGCGGACCGCTCCGTCGGCCAGGGCCGCGACCGGCACGACGAGCACCTCGGCGCCGGCCGGGTCGACCACGACGGCGATGGCGCGCAGCAGGCTGCGGCCTGCGGCGCCCACCCAGGCGCCGGCGACGTCGAGCACGGCAAGCCCTTCGATCGCTGCGGACACCGCCGAAGGATCGTCGAGCACGACCAGCTCCGCCTCGAGGACCTGGCCTGCCGGTTCCGAGACGAGCGGGGTGGCGATCACCTCGCGCAGCCGGTCGTACAGGCTGCGGAACTCCAGGAAATCGAACAGCTGCTTCAGCTCGGCCGGATCCTGCGGACCCCACGCCGCCGCATCGGCCCCCTCGGGCAAGGGGGCGTTGCGCCGCAGCACCATCATCTCGGCGTTGCGCCGGGCCCGCTCCTCGTGCTCGCCGAGGGCCGCCCGCAGCTTCGGGGTCTGGGCCTCCAGATGGGCATAGATCCCGTCGAGGTCCCCGTAGGTGCTGACGAGCTTCGCTGCTGTCTTCTCCCCCACCCCGGGCACCCCGGGAAGGTTGTCCGACGGGTCGCCGCGCAGCGCGGCGTACCACACGTACTGCGACGGGTGGACCCCGGTGCGCTCGACGATCCCCGCCTCGTCGTAGAGCGCGTAGTCGCTGACTCCCCGGCGGTTGTAGAGGACCCGCACGTGCGGATCGGCCACGAGCTGGTAGCTGTCCCGGTCGCCGGTCACGATCAGCACGTCGTCGCCGCGCGAGACGGCCCGGTCGGCGAGCGTGGCGATCACGTCGTCGGCCTCGAATCCGCTTAGTTCGAGCTGCGCGATCCCCAGTGCGTCGAGCACCTGGCGGACCAGCCCGAGCTGCTGGCGCAGGATGTCGGGGGCCTGCTCCCGCTGGGCCTTGTAGGCCGGGTCGGCCTCGTGGCGGAACGTCGGCTCCGGGCGGTCCCAGGCGACGGCGACCGCATCGCTCGGGTGGTCCCGCAACAGGTTGATGAGCATCGAGGTGAACCCGAAGACCGCGTTGGTGACCTGCCCCGACGCCGTCGCCATGTCGGCCGGCAGGGCGAAGAACGCCCGGTACGTGAGCGAGTTGCCGTCGAGCAGCAACACCCGGCGGCTCACGGCTGCAACTCGCCCGCGACGATCCGCTCGGCCACGGTCCGCTTGCGGGCCCGTTCGGTCATCGCCCGCCGTTGGATCCAGGCGAACGCGTCGGCCTCGCTCATCCCGTGGCGGTCCATCAGGACACCCTTGGCCCGGTCGACGACCTTGCGGGTCTCGAGCTCCTCCTCGAGGCTCTGCACCTCTCGGGCGAGCTCGACGACTTCACGGTGGCGCGCAAGCGCCAGTTCGATCGCCGGCACGACGTCGTTCTTCTGGAACGGCTTCACGAGATAGGCGAGGGCGCCCGCCTCGGTGGCCTGGGCGATCACGTCGCGCTGGCTGAACGCAGTGAGGATCACGACGGCGCACACCTTGTCCGCGGACAGCTCGCGGGCGGCCTCGATCCCGGTGAGTCCGGGCATCTTGATGTCGAGCACGGCGACGTCGGGCTGCAGCTCCCGGCACAGCGCCACCGCCTGGTCACCCCGTCCGGTCTCGCCGACGACCTCGTAGCCCTCCTCCTCGAGCATCTCTCGAAGGTCGAGGCGGATGATCCCTTCGTCCTCGGCGATCACGACGCGGATCGGCACGATGCGCTCCTTGCGGGTTCGGGGGGGACCGGGACGGACCGCGCGGCCCTCACCGGGAGGCATTCAATCACCGACCCGGTCCGGGCCGGTCGAGCTGGTTCAACCGGTCGAGCAACTCGTCCTGGTCGGCCTCGAGTCGGGCGAGCTCACCGAGGAGGTCCCGGCGCCGCCGGTCGAGGGCATCGGCGTGCCGACGGTCCTCGGCGGCGAGATGCGCCGACCAGCGGTCACCGGCGACGAGTGCATCGCGCCCGGCGTCGTCGGCGTCGTCGGCCAGTTGGCGGTACTGGGCCTCGACCTCGCCAAGCTCGGCGCGCACCCGCACCAGCCGCTCGGCCACCCGGCGCAACCGGCGCTGCGGGGAGCGGGCGAACACGGGGGTCATCGTATGGGTCAGGATGGCGGGGTGGACGCCTGGTCGGTCACCGAGGGGTACGCCGACCTCGCCGGTCGCTGGCATCGGACCGCCGAGGCGACCGCAGCCGCACTCCACGCAGCGATGGGCGCGCACGGCGACGGACCCCCTGCTCCCCCACCCCTGTGGTTCGTCCGTCCGGGGGAGGCGCACCGCCTGCTCGGACTCTGTGCGCTCACCCTCGAGGACGGCACCGAACTCGGAGTCGTCGCCCAACTGCCCCCGGACCTGCCGCTCGGCTACCACCGCCTCGCGCCCACGGACGGTGGCCCGGTCACCGAACTCGTCGTCACGCCCGGCCGGGCGCCGCAGGCGCGTGCGGGCTGGGGTGTCACCACCCAGCTCTACGCCCTGCGGTCCACGACCAGCTGGGGGCACGGCGACCTCGAGGACCTCCGCCGCTTGGCGGCGTGGGTAGGGGCCGAAGGGGCGTCGGTCTGCGTGCTCAATCCGCTCCACGCCAGCACCCCGGTGCTGCCGCAGGAGCCGAGCCCGTACTACCCCTCCAGCCGGCTGTGGCGCAGCGTGCTGTACCTGCGCATCCCCATGGTGCCCGGCGCCGAGCGGCTCGGGGACCGCATCACGGCGCTCGACCGGGAGGGTCGGGCACTGAACGCGACGGCCCGCCTCGAACGTGACGCCGTCGCCCGCCTGAAGCTCGACGCGCTCGGCGCGATCTTCGACGCCGCCCCGCCGGGCGAGGACTTCGACCGGTGGCGGGCCGAGCAGGACAACGGGCTCGAGAGCTTCGCCCGGTTCTGTGCCCTCGCCGAGCGCCACGGCCCCGACTACCGGACCTGGCCTGCCGAGCTGCGCCAGCCACGGGGCGCTGCGGTCGAGGCGATCGCCGCCGCCCTGGCCGAACGGGTCCGGTTCCACGCCTGGTGCCAGTGGCTCCTCGACGGCCAACTCGGCCGCGCTGCCGTCGCGGGCGCCGGACTCGTCCACGACCTCGCCGTCGGGTTCGCCGCGGGCGGAGCCGACGCCTGGCGCTTCCAGGACCTGCTGGCGCCCGGCGTGCGGATCGGCGCGCCGCCCGATCAGTTCGCCGCCGACGGCCAGGACTGGGGGCTGCCGCCGTTCACGCCGTGGAAGCTGCGGGCCGAGTGCTACTCCTCGTGGCGGGAGCTGCTCCGGCGCTCCTTCGCCCACGGTGCCGGGCTACGGATCGACCATGTGATGGGCCTGTTCCGCCAGTACTGGATCCCCCCGGAGGCACCGGCGACCGCCGGGGCGTTCGTGGCGTTCCCCGCCGACGACCTGCTCGACCTGCTTGCCCTGGAAGCGGACCGGGCCGGTGCGTTCGTCATCGGCGAGGACCTCGGCACGGTGGAACCTCGGGTCCGGGCCGAACTCGCCGAGCGCCGGATCCTCGGGACGCACGTCGCCTGGTTCGACGACGCCGGCCCGGACGGCGCTCGACCCGGCGTGTTGGGCACGATCACCACCCACGACCTGCCGACGGTCGCCGGGATCTGGACCGGGCGCGAAGCCGCCGACCGCACTGCGGCCGGCGACCATGCCACTGCGGTGCACACCCGAGCGCTGCGCGACCGGTTCGCCGCCCGCACGGGTCTGGCCCCGACGGCGGCGGTCGTCGACGCCGTGGTCGCCGCCCACGGCGAGCTCGGAGCGGGGCCGGCCCTGCTCGTCACGACCGGCGTCGAGGACCTCGTCGCGACACCCGACCGGGTGAACCTCCCGGGCACGACGACGCAGTACCCGAACTGGAGCCTGCACCTCCCGGTGGCCCTCGAGGACCTCCCCGACCATCCGGTGGCCCGCCGGGCGCTGGCCGCCCTGCGCGGGTCGGGGCGCCGGGACGCGCCGGCCCTCCCGGACGCAGCCGGCTGAGATCGGGCTGCACGGGGGCGCAGTCCGGGCGTGAACCGGGCGGAACGCGAAGCAGAAGCCGACGTCGTGGCCTTTATCCATGGTTCACGTCGTCCGATACAGCCGTCGATGCTGCGCCGACCGAGCGTCCCTTCTCCGCGGCAACCCGAGGTGGTGCGTCGGGTGGCGGCTGCCGTGGTGCGCCCGGGCGAGCGCCTCCTGCGTCGGTTCTCCTCGGCGACGAAGTTCCTGATCGTGGCGGCCGTACTGGCCTCACCGCTGGTCTGGCTCGCGCAGGCCTACGCCTCCGACAAGCTCGACCAGATTCGGTTCTCCGATCGTGAGCGCGTCGGTCTGCGCGCCCAGGAGGACCTCGTCGGCGTGCTGTTCGCCGTGCTCGATCCCGGCCGCGATCTCGACGCAGCGCTGCGGGGCGTCGATCCCGTCGACCTGCGAGCGCTCGACCTGCAGCACGACTGGTCGGGCCTCGAGCGCCGCCTACGGGCCCAGGAGGCCGAGCGTTCGACACTCGCCCGTGAGCTGAGCCATCTGATCGTCACCGTCGGCGACCGGTCGAACCTGACCCTCGACCCCGAGGTGAAGACCTACTACCTGATGGACGCGCTGCAGTTCCGGCTCCCCTCGATCGCGATCTTCGGCGCCGACGCTCTCGACCGGGCCCGCGACGACACGTCCGGGGTGTACGGCGTCGTCGCGGCCGAGCGCCATCGCCTGAGTGAATCGCTCGGACGGGCCGAAGCGGCGCTTCGGGCCGATCACGACTCGCGTCGTGCCGTCGTCGCCGAGGTTGCCGCCCAGAGCGCCGATCTGGCCGTCGAGCCGGTGGCCGAACCACCGATCGAGCCGTCCGACGCACGAGCGGCCCACGTGAGGGCGGTGGAGGCGCAGTGGCGGACCCTCGCCCCGCTGCTCGACCGACTCCTCGTGGAACGGATCGACGGCTTGCCGACCGAGCGGTCGGCCGCCATCTGGGTGGCCGTGCTGTGCATCGTTCTTGCGGCGTACCTGTTCGCTTCGCTCGCCACCTCGGTGCTCCACCCGGTGCAGCGGATCCTCGACGCGCTCAAGGCGGCCGGGCGCGGCGACCTGAGCGGCTCGGTGCTGCACCTGGAGGGCTCCGACGAGCTCGCGGCCATCGAACGGCAGGTCGGCGAAACCCTGGCCCAGGTGCGCGATACCCAGGCGTTGCTGTCGCACCAGGCCACCCACGACGCCCTCACCGGTCTGCCGAACCGCCGGCTTGCGACGTGGCGGATCGGCGAGGCGATCGGGCGGACCCGGCGCAACGACGGGGACCTCGCCGCCGTGCTGTTCATCGACCTCGACCGGTTCAAGGTGATCAACGACTCGCTCGGCCACGAGGTGGGCGACCGGGTCCTGCGGGCCGTCGTGGAGCGCCTCCGCACCTCGCTGCGCGCCATCGACGTGATCGCCCGGCTCGCCGGCGACGAGTTCGTCGTGATCTGCGAGCACCTCAAGGACCGCTCGCACGCCGTGGATCTCGCCGAGCGGATCGTGCTGTCGCTGAAAGAGCCCCTGCTCATCGACACCAGCCACGGGACCGTCGATCTCGTGGTGGGCGCATCGGTGGGTGTGGCCGCGGTGAAGCCGGGCGACGAGACGGACGCGGCCTCGCTGCTGCGAGACGCGGACGTGGCCATGTACACGGCCAAGCAGCAGCGTCGAGGGTCGGTCGTCCTCTTCGACGCCGGGCAGCGAGAGGACGCCCAACGCCTGCTCGAGGTTCGCGAGGCGCTGCGCCGCGCCATCGACCGCGACCAGATCGAGGTGCACCTCCAACCGATCGTGCCCCTGTCACGCCCGGGACGACTCTGCTTCGAAGCGCTCGCACGATGGAACCGTGAGGAGTCCGGCCCCATCACCCCGGGCGAGTTCATCCCGATCGCAGAGGACAGCGGCCTCATCGTGCCGCTCGGTCTGGCGGTGCTGCACAAGTCGTGCACATGGTTGGCAAGCCAGCAGGCCGCGGGCCATCAGGTCGAGATCGCGGTCAATCTGTCGCCTCGGCAGCTCGGGCACCCGACGCTGATCCACGACGTCGCGCGGGTGATCGCCGAGACCGGCGTCGATCCCGACGGCCTGTGGCTCGAGATCACCGAGACCGCGCTGGCCGACGAGACCTCCCACGTCACCGAGGTCCTGCATCGGCTCCGGGAGCTCGGTGTGCACTTGTCGATCGACGACTTCGGCACCGGCTACTCCTCGCTCGGTCACCTCAGCCACTTCCCGGTCGAGCAGCTGAAGGTGGACCGCAGCTTCGTCGCCGGGATGCTCGACGGCGGACGCGCCGGCAATATCGTCGCGGCGATCACCCGACTCGCTCACGGGCTCGGTCTCTCGGTGGTCGCCGAGGGGGTCGAGCAGGAGGCACAGGCCGAACGGCTCCGAGTCCTCGGATGCGACGACGCGCAAGGCTGGCTCTTCGGCCGCCCGCAACCGCCGGAGTACTACCAGGAGATGGTCGAGCGTGCCCCGAGTGGGACTCGAACCCACACTTGACGGATTTTGAGGCCGCTTCCTCTGCCGATTGGGATACCGGGGCTCGAAGCGCCGCAGCGTAGCGCGCACCGCCGCAGGCCTTGCGGGCGCCGAAGGTCGTGCCCCCGATCCCCCGGGGCCTAACCTGACAGCGGACCGTAGGAGGCCACTCCCGCCGATGCTCGCGTTCATGTTCCCCGGACAAGGTTCACAGCGGCCCGGCATGGGCCGCCCGTGGGCCGACCACGACAGCTGGGAGCTCGTCGAGGAGGCGTCGGCGGTCGCCGACCGCGACGTCGCCCGACTGCTCCTCGACGCCGATGCCGAGGAGCTGCGCGACACCCGCAATGCCCAGCTCACCACGTTCGTCACCAGCTTGATGGTCCTCGACGCCGTCGAGCGCCTCGGGGTGGAGCCCGACTTCTGCGCCGGTCACTCCCTTGGCGAGTACACCGCGCTCACCGCGACGGGCGCCTTGGGCTTCGACGACGGGGTCCGCCTCGTGTGCGAGCGGGCCGACGCCATGCACGTCGCAGGCCGCGATCAGCCGGGCACGATGGCGGCGGTCCTCGGCCTAGACGACGACCAGGTCGAGATCGCGTGCCGCCTCGCGGACGCCGATGTCTGGGTCGCCAACCTCAACGCTTCCGGACAGGTGGTGATCGCCGGTTCCGCCGACGGCGTCGAGCGAGCCTCGCGCCACGCGAAGGAGCTCGGCGCGAAGAAGGTGATGCCGCTGCAGGTCGCGGGTGCGTTCCACACGCCGTTCATGACCCCGGCCCGTGACCGTCTCCGCAAGGCGATCGCGGCGGCCACGCCCCGCGACACCGAGGTCCCGGTCGTGTCCAACGTCGACGCGCTCCCCCACGCCCGCGGCGAGGAATGGGCCGCGCTGCTGTCGGCGCAGCTCTCGTCGCCGGTGCGATGGAAGCACTGCCTGCTCACCCTCGGCGAGGCCGGCTGCACCGAACTGCTCGAACTCGGCCCGGGTGGGGTGCTCACCGGGATGGCCAAGCGCACCCTCCCGCAGGCCCGCACGCTGTCGATCGCCGTGCCCGAGGATCTCGACAAGCTGTTGGACTTCGTGGCCGTGCGCCGGGCGCCGACGCCGGCGGGGCCCGTCGGTGAGCACCTGTTCGCGTCCGAGCGATTGGTCGTCTCGCCGGCGGCCGGGGTGTTCACCCCGCTGGCGGGCCTCGGCGACGGGGCCCCGATCATCACCGGACAGGTGATCGGCACCGTGGCCGGTCAGGAGGTCCGCTCCCCGTTCGAGGGCGTGTTCCAGGCCTACATCGCGGTCGACGGGGAGCGGGTCACCGCCCGGCAACCCCTCGCCTGGCTGAGGACGGCCTGAATGCCGCGGGTTCCCGACGGGGTCACCGGCTGCGCGGTCACCGGCTGGGGCATCGCCCTGCCCGACAAGATCGTCACCAACGACGACCTCGCTGCCCGTATGGACACCAACGACGCGTGGATCCGGGAGCGCACCGGCATCCGGGAGCGGCGGGTCGGCGGTTCCACGGCGAGCCTGTCGGTCGAATCGGGACGCCGGGCGCTCGAGGTGGCCGGATTGGCCCCAGAGGACATCGACGTCCTGATCCTTGCGACGACCACGCCCGATCGCCAGGTGCCCGGCACCTCGGCTGCGGTGCAGGCGGCGCTCGGGCTGCGGTGCGGCGCGTTCGACCTGAACGCCGCCTGCTCGGGATTCGTTTACGGCCTCGTGGCCGCACAGGGGATGATCGCCACCGGAGCACGGCGGGCGCTGGTGATCGGCACGGACACCCTGTCGCGCATCACCGACTGGGATGACCGGAACACCGCCGTGCTCTTCGCCGACGGCTCCGGGGCGGCGGTGCTCGAGGCCAAGGAGGGTCCCAGCAACATCCTGTCCTGGGCGATCGACGCCGACGGCACCGCCGAGATGATCCTCCACGCCGACATCGGCTCGACGATCGTCATGGAGGGCAAAGAGGTGTTCCGGCGGGCCGTGCGGATCATGGTCGACCTCGGTCAGCAGGTGCTGCGAGAGGCCGGCGTGCGCATCGAGGACGTCGCGCTCGTGGTGCCGCACCAGGCGAACATCCGGATCATCGACGCTGCGTGCCAGCGGCTCGGCGTCGAGCGGGACCGCACGGCCATCGTGCTCGACCGCACCGGCAACACCTCCTCGGCGTCCATCCCCCTCGCGCTGGTCGACGCCGTCGACGCCGGGCGCGTCGCGGACGGTGACCTGGTGCTGCTCGTCGGGTTCGGAGCCGGGATGACCGGCGCAGCGTCATTGATCCGCTGGGGACGCACGTGACCGGACGGGTCGTGCTCGTCACCGGCGGCTCGCGCGGCATCGGGCTCGCCTGCGCACAGCGGTTCGCTGCGCTCGGTGACCGGGTTGCGGTCACCTACCACTCCTCGCCGCCGCCCGAGGGGCTGTTCGGGGTCCGTTGCGACGTCCGCTCGGCCGCCGAGGTCGACGCAGCGTTCAAATCGGTCGAGGCCGAATTCGGTCCTGTCGAGATCCTGGTGGCCAACGCCGGGGTCACCAAGGACACGCTCGTGCTGCGGATGAGCGAGGACGACTTCACGTCGGTGGTCGACGCCAACCTGACCGGCAGCTACCGGGTCGCGAAGCGCGCTGCGCAGGGCATGCTGCGGGCCCGCAGGGGCCGGATCATCCTCATGTCCTCGGTCGTTGCGCTGTCCGGATCGGCCGGGCAGGTGAACTACGCGGCGTCGAAAGCCGGGATGGTCGGGCTCGCCCGCTCGCTCGCACGCGAGTTGGCGTCCCGGTCGATCACCGTCAACGTCGTCGCCCCCGGCCCGGTCGCCACCGACATGACCGCCGCGCTCGGCGACGACCGCACCGAGGCGATCCGCACCACCGTCCCGCTCGGGCGGTTCGCTTCCCCGGACGAGATCGCCGGCGTCGTCGCGTTCCTCGCGTCCGACGACGCCGCGTTCATCACCGGTGCCGTCATCCCGGTCGACGGCGGCCTGGGGATGGGTCACTGAGCTGTCGAGCCCCTCTGGTAGACAAAAGGTCCCGATTCGCAAGGAGCCATCGTGAGCGACGACAACTGGTCCCGGTTCGTGAAGTGCTGCGTCGAGGTGCTGTCGGTCGACGCCTCGGCCGTGACCCCTGAGGCCACCTTCGGTGACGATCTCGACGCCGACAGCCTCGACCTGGTCGAGTTGGTCATGGCGCTCGAGGAGGAGTTCGGTGTCGAGGTGCCCGAGGAGGAACTCGAGGGCATCAAGGCCGTGTCGCAGGCCTACGACCTCGTGGTGTCGAAGCTCTGATGCGGGGCACGGGTCGCCGGGTCGTCGTCACCGGATGGGGCGTCGTCGCCCCGTGCGGGCTGGGCCGGGACGCGTTCTGGACGGGGCTGCTCGGTCCTGGCGCCACCGGCGGCCAGACCCGGCCCGTCGAGGGCTTCGACCCAACGCCGTACTTCGACAACCCCAAGGAGGTCCGGCGGGCCGACCGAGTGCAGCAGTTCGCACTCGCCGCCGCGGCCGAAGCACTCGAGCAGTCCGGTGAGCCCGCCGCCGATCCGGCCCGGCGTGGCGTCATCTTCGCCACCGGCGTCGGAGGCCTGATCACCCTCGAGGACCAGGTCGTCGTCCGGGTCGAGAAGGGCCCGAAACGGGTGTCGCCGTTCCTGGTACCGATGATGATGGCGAACGCCGCCGGGGCGATGATCTCGATGCGGTACGGCTGGCAGGGACCGTGCGAGACGATCGCCACCGCCTGCGCCGCCGGCACCCACGCGATCGGCTACGCCGCCCGCCTGATCGCCTGGGACCTGTGCGATGCCGTCATCACCGGCGGCGCCGAGGCGGCGATCACGATCACCGCCGTCGCCGGCTTCGCCAACATGACCGCCCTGTCCAGCTCGGGCCGCTCGATGCCGTTCGACGCCGGGCGCGACGGCTTCGTGTTCGGTGAAGGTGGCGCCGTGCTCGTGCTCGAAGAGGCCCGTGCCGCCGAGGCCCGCGGCGCCACGATCCTGGCCGAGGTGCTCGGCGCCGGATCCAACGCCGACGCCCATCACATCACCGCCCCCTCCCCCGGCGGGGCCGGGGCGATCGGTTGCATGCGCTTGGCGCTCCACGACGCCGGCCTCGAGCCCGAGCAGATCACCCAGGTCAATGCCCACGGCACCTCCACCCCGCTGAACGACGCAGCCGAGGCCGAGGCCGTGCGGGCCGTGTTCGGCCGGCCCGGTCCGGCGGTCACCTCCACCAAGGGGGTCACCGGCCATGCGCTCGGTGCCGCTGGCGCACTCGAGGCCGCCGCGGTGCTGGCGTCGATGCATCACCGGGCGATCCCGCCAACGGCGAACACCACGACGCTCGACCCCGCCATGGACATCGACCTCGTCGTCGGCGGCCCCCGGCCGTGGATGCCGGGGCCGACGATCTCGAACAATTTCGGCTTCGGTGGCCACAACGGCTCGGTGATCCTCGCGCCCTACGCCGGCTGAGGGCTCGGCGGCGTTCAGGCGTCGACGAGGACGAACATCAACTCGCATTCGCAGGCCACGGCCCCGCCGATCAGGGCGCGCCCGCTGCCCTTCCCGGCGCGGGCCGACATCCGGCCGAGGGTGACATCGAGCTCGAGCACGTCACCGGGCACGACCTGGCGGCGGAACCGAGCGCCGTCGAGACCACCGAACAGCGGCAGCTTCCCACGAAGGGTGCCGCCGGCCAGAACGGCGTAGGCGCCGACCTGGGCGATCGCTTCGCACATGAGCACGCCCGGCAACGTGGGCCGACCCGGGAAGTGTCCGGCGAAGAACCACTCGTCGCCGGTGAGATGCCAGCGCCCGGCCGCCCGGACCCCCGGCTCGAGGGCGGTCACCTCGTCGAGGAACAGGAACGGGGGCCGATGCGGCAACACCTCGGTCGGGGCCGGGAATCCGCCGCTCACGATGCGACCGCTTCGAGCAGCTTCGCCGGGGTGTCCTTCGGGCTGATCTTGTACCAGACCCGCTCGAGCTTGCCGGTGGGCCCCACCAGGAACGCGGAACGCTCGATGCCGAAATACGTCCGGCCGTACATCGACTTCTCCTTCCACACGCCGTACGCCTCGGCCACGGCGTGCTCGGTGTCGGCGAGCAACGGGAAGCCGAGGCCGTACTTGGTGGCGAACTTCTTCTGCCGGGCCGCCGGATCCGGGCTGATCCCCACCACGGCGGTGTCGCCGATGCGGTCGAGGATCTCGTTCACCCCGCACGCCTGCTGCGTGCAGCCGGGCGTGTCGGCCTTCGGGTAGAAGAACACGAGGACCCGGCGACCCTTGAACGACGACAGGCGCACCGTGGCGCCGTCCTGGTCGGGCAGGGCGAAGGCGGGGGCCTTGTCTCCAGCGCTGAGCATGGTCGAAGCCAACCACACCGGTGCGCCATGATGCCCACATGGCTGTCGAGCGCATCGTGGACCCGTCGTGCGACCTGTGCGAGGAGGCTCGGATCACGGAGTGGTTCTACGAGGACGACGACTGCTGGATCGCCGAGTGCGAGATCTGTTCGGTGCCGATGGTCGTGTGGCGCAACCACGACAACAAGCCCGACGACACCGTGAAAGCGATGCTCCACGCCAAGCTCGCCGTGGTCGTCGAGACGCACTTCACCTTCGAGCACTACGTCGACGACAACATGCGCAACATCCCCGACCATTACCACGCCCACGCCCGACCCCGGGGGGCGTTCTACGGGCACGGGCTGCGCCGCCGTTGACGCGCCGACGCCGACCCGGGCGAACCCGAGTCGGCGTCGTGAAGGCAAGCGCTTCGTGAATCGAACGCTGGCGGAGACCAGCGCAGCGATCAGAGCTTGAGGGTGCTGGGGATGATCACGGCGTCGATCACGTGGATCACGCCGTTCTTCGCTGCGATGTCGGTCTTGGTGACGTTGGCCTTGTCGATGGTGACCTTGCCCCCCTCGACGGCGATCGTGGCCTCGTCGCCCGACACCATCTTCACCTTGCCGGCCTTGACGTCGGCGGCCATCACCTTGCCGGCGACCACGTGGTACGTGAGCACCTGCTTGAGGGCGGCGGGGTTGGCGCCGAGCTTGTCGAGCGTCGCCTTGTCGACCTTCGCAAAGGCGTCGTCGGTGGGGGCGAACACCGTGAAGGGGCCGGCCCCCTTGAGGGTCTCGACGAGGCCGGCCTTGGTGAGGAGGTCGGCGAGGGTCTTGAACGATCCGGCGCCGACGGCGACGTCGACGATGTCCCCGGTGGGCGCCGGAGCGGCCGTCGCCTTGACGGTGGTGGCCGCCGTCGTGACGGGAGCGGTGTTTTTCTTGTCCTCACCGCAGGCGGCGAGGGAGACCGCACCGACGGCGAGACCGGCGACGAGCGAGCGGGTACGCATTGGAAACCTCCGAGGAGTGGGCGGCCCGGCGGGCCGTTTCCCTGTTCTACGGTGCCGAGCGCGAACGGGACGAACTTTTTTAACGCTAATTTGCGTGTCCTTCGTCACGGACGATGATTGCGTCAATACTCCGCCGCACGTCAGCAATGTACGCACCGACCGCATCGGGCCCCCCATCCATCAGGCGCCGTACGACCGACGCGCCCTGGATCACCCCGTCGGCGACCGCGCAGGCCTCTGCCGCCTGCACCGCGTTCGACACCCCTACCCCGACGAGCACGGGCACGTCGGTGATCGCCTTTAACCGGGTGGCCATCTCCACCGCGGTCGCCGCAAGCCGTTCGCGCTCGCCGGTGACCCCGAGCAGGCCGACGGCGTACACGAACCCCCGGGCCCGGGCGACCACCCGACGCAGTCGCTCGTCGGAGGCCGTGGGCGCCGCGAGCAGCACGGTTTCGATCCCCGCCGCGTCCGCCGCCTCGCACCACGGGCCGGCCTCCTCGAGCGGGAGATCGGGGATGATCGCTGCCGCTACGCCGACCTCGGCGAGCCGCTGTGCGAACCGCTCGTGGCCCGCCCGGTACACGGGGTTGTAGTAGGTCATCACGGCAAGCGGTACGTCCACGTCGAGATCGGCGAGCGCCTGGACGATGCCGATCGGCGTGGCGCCGTCCCGTAGGGCGCGCTCCGAGGCCTCCTGGATCACCGGGCCGTCCATCACCGGGTCCGAGAACGGGATCCCGACCTCGATACCGTCGGCCCCGTTCGCCACCGCAGCCCGGATCGCGTCCTGCCAACCCGCCAGCCCGCCGGTTACGTACGGCACGAGGAGCTTGCGGCCGGCGGCCCGGGAATCGCGGAAGGTGGCGTCCATGCCTCCCGTCGTCGGCAGACCGCTCATGGCTGGAGCAGCGCCATCATCTGGGCCACGTCCTTGTCGCCACGCCCGGAGAGGTTCAACAGCACCGTGTGACCGGCGAGCGACGGCGCCGCCTTCACCACCCACGCAAGCGCATGGGCCGGCTCGAGGGCGGGGATGATTCCCTCGGTGCGGGACAGCAACTGGAACGCGTCGATCACCTCGGCGTCGGTGACCGGCTCGTAGCGGGCCCGGCCGATCGAGGCGAGATGGCTGTGCTCGGGCCCGACGCCCGGATAGTCGAGGCCCGCCGAGATCGAGTGCGCTTCGAGCACCTGGCCGTGCTCGTCCTGGAGCAGGAACGACCGCATGCCGTGGACGACGCCGGGCACCCCCCTGCCGATCGCTGCGCCGCCGGCCGGCTCGGCCCCGACGAGCTCGGCGTCGGTGTCGACGAATCCCGAGAAGATCCCGATCGCGTTGGAACCGCCACCGACACAGGCGACCACGACGTCGGGATCGGCCCCGCCGAGCAGGCGCCGGCACTGCTCGCGCGCCTCCTCCCCGATCACCCGATGGAACTCCCGCACCATCCACTGGTAGGGGTGCGGACCCATCACCGATCCGAGGCAATAGTGGGTGTCGCCGACGGTCGCGACCCAGTCGCGCATCGCCTCGTTGACGGCGTCTTTCAGGGTTCGGCTTCCCGACTGCACCGCTTCGACCTCGGCGCCGAGCAGCTTCATTCGGAAGACGTTGAGCGCTTGGCGCTCGACGTCGACCGCCCCCATGTAGACCTTGCAGCGCAAGCCCATCAGCGCCGCGGCCGTCGCCGTCGCAACGCCGTGCTGACCGGCGCCGGTCTCGGCGACCAACCGGGTCTTGCCCATCCGAACGGCGAGCAACGCCTGGCCGAGCACGTTGTTGATCTTGTGCGAGCCGGTGTGGTTCAGGTCCTCCCGCTTGAGCAGGAGCCGAAGGCCGAGCTGGCGGCCGAGATTGCGGCACTCGGTGACCGGCGACGGCCGGCCGCCGTAGTCGACGAGCAGCGCATGGAGTTCCCCGCGGAACCCCGGATCGGCCCACGCCTTGCGGAACGCCGCTTCGAGTTCCTCGCACGCCGGCACGAGCGTCTCGGGGACGAACCGCCCACCGAAGTCCCCGAACCGTCCGCGAGCCGTCGGCTCCCCCATCAGCGTGGTCGTCGTCATCCCCTCAGGTTGCCAGGGACGCGACCCGCACGTGAAGAAGGCCCCGGGTCGGTCCGTGGTTGGGTGACCGGCGCTACTCGTCGGCCCAGTCGTACGGGGACTCACCGTTGCGCTGGCCGTCGATCGACGGGTGCAGATCGCTCAGACGGCGGCCGGCGGCGCGGGCGGCCTCGATGAAGGCCTGTAGCCGGCGGGCGTCCTTGCGACCGGGAGCCGCCTCGACGCCGCTGGCCACGTCGACCCCCCACGGTTCGACGGTGGCGATCGCGGCCGCCACGTTGTCGGGGGTGAGACCGCCGGCAAGGATCAGCTTGGCGTTCGTTGGCACCGCGTCGACGACGGACCAGTCGAACATCTGCCCCGAGCCCGGGTTCGGGGAGTCGACGAGCAGCCACTCGACGTCGTAGGTGCCCGCCCGGTCGAACGTGTCGGATCCGGCGGCGACCGCCTTGATCACCCGCGGGATCCCGGCGCGCACCTCGGCGACCTGGGCGGGAGTCTCCCGGCCGTGCAGCTGCACCGCCTTGACCCCGGCCTCGCCCGCGATCTGGACGACCCGCGGCGGGAGATCGTCACGGAACACCCCGACCGTCAGGATCTCCGGCGGGAGGCGGCGGGTGATGTCGTATACCCGGCTCGCCGTGACCTGGCGTGTCGACGCCGCGAAGACGAACCCGAGGGCATCGGCCCCCAGGGCGACGGCCAGGAGGGCGTCCTGCTCGTTGGTGATGCCGCAGATCTTCACGAACACCGGGCGTCACGCTACCGGCTGGCGCCCGGCGGGCCGGCCATGCCGGGGAGCGATACGCGACATCGACGGGTGGTAGCGCGCCACCCGCCCGCGCCCTCGGGCCTTCGCCGTGTACATCGCCAGGTCGGCCTGGTGCAGGAGCGAGCGGGGGCTCACCACCCCGCCGGTACCCACGGCGATCCCGACCGACGCCGACACCTGGACGGTCCCACCGGCCACGGCGACCGAGCGCTGGACCGCCTCGCACACCCGCTCCGCCACTGCGGCCACCCCGAGGTCGTCGACGCCTTCGAGCACGGCGACGAACTCGTCGCCGCCGAAGCGGGCGACCACGTCGGCGTGGCGCAGCTCGTGGGTGAGCCGGCGGGCGACCTCGATCAAGAGGTCGTCGCCGGCCTCGTGGCCGTAGGTGTCGTTGACCGCCTTGAACCCATCGAGGTCGATGAACAGCACGGCGATGCGCCGACCGGGTACCTGCAGGGCTCGGTCGAGGGCCCCGTGCACCGCCCGCCGGTCGGCGAGGCCGGTCAGCGGGTCGGTCCCGATGCTCACGGACGCACTGCCCCCGAGGACGACGACCACGTGGCCGTCGGACAGCCGACGGACGCGTGCGGTGCCCGAGACCCCACCGCTCGGCAGCGGGAGGCTCAGCGGAACGTCGGTCGGCTCCGGGCCGGCGTCGTGGACCACACGAGCCAACCACTCGGGCGGCCGGCCCGGGGTGAGCAGGTCCTCGGGAATGCTCCGGTGGCTCCACCGCACGACGCCGAACGGCCCGGCAATCACCGACGGTTGGTCGGTGCAGGCCAACGCTGCGGCAACGTCACGCCAAGACATTGCGTCAAATTGTAGTCAAGCAAGCGCGAAGAGTGATGGATCTCGCCGAGGTTCGCTCCGCCGCAGCCGGTGAGTGCCGATGAGGGGAACGATGACGACGCACATCGACCGCGGCAGCTTGGTGGCCGTCGCGCCCGAGATCTGGCAGATGATGCTGAGCCTCGAACTCGATCCGCTCGGCATCGTCCCCACCGAACTGTTCCCCCCCGGCGTCCCGACGATCACCGGTCTGGTCACAGTGAACGGGGACTGGATCGGCGCGATCGCCGTCCAGACCTCGATCGCTGCCGCCGGGCGCTTCGCCGCAGCCATGTTCCTCACCGACGACCCCGACACGATGTCTCCCGACGAGATCCGCGATGCAGCGGCCGAGCTCACCAATATGACCGGCGGCAACATCAAGAACCTGCTGCCGGTGTCGACCAAGCTCGGGATCCCCGCCGTCACCGAGGGCACCGGCTACGTGGTGACGATGCCCCGCACCACCCCGGTCCACCGGCTCGTCTACGACTGCAACGGCGACAAGGTCCTCGTCACGGTCTTCGAAGCGGCCTGACCCCGGGGCCCACGGGCCCCGGGGACCGGGCTCAGGCGTCGATCAACCGGCCGTGGTTGAAGTCGTCGTAGGCCGCGAGATCGAGGAAGCCGTGACCGCAGTAGTTGAACAGGATCACCTTCTCCTCCCCGGTCTCCTTGCAGGCCAACGCCTCGTCGATCGCAGCCCGGATGCCGTGGCACGCCTCCGGAGCCGCCACGCGGCCCTCAGCGACGGCGAACAGCTTCCCGGCCTCGAACACCTTGCCCTGCGGGTAGGCGACGGCCTCCATGCGGCCGGCCTTGACGAGCAGCGACACGATCGGGGCGTCGCCGTGGTAACGCAGGCCGCCGGCGTGGATCGTCGGCGGCATGAAGTCCTTGCCGAGGGTGTACATCGGCAGCAGCGGCGTCATCCCGGCGGTGTCGCCGAAGTCGTAGCCGAACGACCCGGCCGTCAGCGTCGGGCACGAGGCCGGCTCGACGGCGACGAGCCGCACGGCCGGGTCCTCCATGAACGGCAGCGCGACCCCACCGAGGTTCGAACCGCCGCCGCAGGGGGCGATCACCACGTCAGGCCGGACCTCGCCGGCCAGGGCAAGTTGCTCCTTGGCCTCGAGGCCGATGACGGTCTGGTGCAGCAGCACGTGGTTGAGCACCGACCCGAGCGCGTAGTGGGTGTCCTCCCGACCGACGGCGTCGGCGACGGCGTCGGAGATCGCCATGCCGAGCGAACCAGGCGAGGAAGGGTCGGCCACCGGCGACGGGACGCACTCGGCACCCCAGGTCTCCATGATCACCCGGCGGTACGGCTTCGACTCGAAGCTGTTGCGCACCATGTAGACCTTGCACTCCAGGCCGTACTGCGCCGTCGCGAACGCGAGCGCCGTGCCCCACTGCCCGGCACCGGTCTCGGTGGTTAGGCGCGTGATCCCCTCCTTCGCGTTGTAGAACGCCTGGGGTACTGCGGTGTTCGGCTTGTGCGAGCCGGCCGGCGAGCCCGACTCGTCCTTGAAGTAGATGCGGGCCGGGGTCCCGAGCGCCTTTTCCAGCCGGACGGCGCGCACGAGCGGGGTGGGCCGCCAGAGCCGGTACACGTCGAGGACCTCACCGGGGATGTCGATGCTCAGTGCGCCCGACACCTCCTGCTCGATGAGCGCCATCGGGAACAGCGGCGCAAGGTCGGCCGGACCGATCGGTTCCCGCGTGCCGGGATGCAGCGGCGGCTCCATTGGCTCGGGCATCCGCGGCAGGGCGTTGAACCAGGCCGTGGGGATCTTGTCGAAGGGCAGGTTGAAGCGCATGGCGAGGTACTCCCCGGAAGTGGCGACGTCTCAGCTCCCGCGCAGGGATCGGATGGCCGCCGCCGGATCGGGCGCCGTCACCAACGTCTCCCCCACGAGCACGGCCTGGTAGCCGGCGGCCCAGAGACTACGCGCATCCTCGGGCCCGCGGACCCCGGACTCGGCCACCTTGAGCACCGAATCGGGGATCACCCCGGCCATGCGCACGGCCCGCTCGTGGTCGACGGCGAAGGTGACGAGGTCGCGTTGGTTCACCCCGATCAGCGTTGCGCCGGCGGCGAGGGCGGCGTCGAGCTCCCGCTCGTCGTGGATCTCGACGAGCACGTCGAGTCCGACCTCGAGCGCAAGCCGGTGAAGGCGGGCGAGTTCGGCCGCCGTGAGCGCAGCGGCGATCAGCAGCACGCAATCGGCGCCCATCAGGCGGGCGTCGCACACGTCGTGCGCGCAGACGGTGAAGTCCTTGCGCAGCACAGGTAGCGAGCATGCGGCGCGGGCCTGGGCGAGGTCCTCGGGCGACCCGCCGAAGAACTCTCGGTCGGTGAGCACCGACAGGCATGAGGCGCCGCCCGCGGCGTAGTCCCGGGCCAGCGCAGCGGGGTCGAGGCCGGCCGCCAGGTCGCCCTTCGACGGCGACCGCCGCTTCACCTCGGCGATCACGGCCAGGCCCTCGGCCGCGGCCAGCGCCGCTCGGAACCCCCGGACCGCCGGGGCCGCCTGCGCGGCGTGCACCAGCGGGTCGAGGGCACGCCGGTCGGCGTCGGCGGCGGCGCGATGGGCCGCCAGGATCCGGTCGAGGTAGGTCGCCACGGTGGCTTGACGCTACTGCAGCATCCCGGATCGGCCCGGGCCCGTCCGGGTTCCCGGCGCACGCCTGCACACAACTCCCTCACACTCCGGCGCCAGGATGGGCGACGTGCGCACGTCGGGTGACGAACAGACCGTGGTCGTGATCGAGGACGATCCGGCGATCGCCGACCTGCTCGACCTCTACCTGCGCGACGCCGGGTTCCGGGTCCTGCTGGCCCCGACCGGCGAGCGGGGCCTCGACCTGGTCGAACGAGACGATCCGGTCCTGGTCGTGGTCGACGTCGGCCTGCCCGGCATCGACGGGTTCGAGACGGTCCGCAGACTTCGGATGCGCTCGCGCGTTCCCGTGCTGTTCCTCACCGCCCGCGACGGCGAGACGGATCGGGTGCTCGGGTTCGAGCTCGGCGGCGACGACTACGTGACCAAACCGTTCTCCCCCCGGGAGCTCGTCGCTCGGGTCCGGGCCATCCTGCGACGGGGTGAACCGCCGCCGACCGGCGAGCGTCTGAGCGCCGGGGAGGGCATCGTGGTCGACCTGAGCCGGCGGGAGGTCCGCACCGCGACCGGCGCCGTACCGCTCGCCGCACGCGAGTTCGACCTGATCGTCTATCTCGCCCAGCATCGGGGACAGGCGCTCACGCGCCGGCAGCTGATCGACGGCGTGTGGGGACCCGAGTGGGAAGGTGACGACCGCACCGTCGACGTGCACGTCCGGCAGCTACGCAAGAAGATCGGCGACGACCTGCCGCTGGCGACGGTCTGGGGCACGGGCTACCGGCTCGGCTGATCGTGCGTCTCCGGCTCGCTCTCGCCCTGTGCGGCACCGTCGTCGTCGCCCTCCTCGTCGCCGGGGTGGGCACCCTCGTCATCGCCACCGTCCGTGCCGAGCGGTCGACGACGGCCGAGCTGACGCGCCAGGTGGAGATCCTGCTCGAGGACGTCGACGAGGCGTCGGCCTCGGGCCAGCGCCCTGCGGCGCTCGCCAACCGCCTCAACAGCATCCGCAGGCTCCTGCGGATCGAATCGGTCAGCGTGTCGATCCTGCGACCGAACGGCACGTTCGTCCCGCCGCTACCACCCAACGTCCGCCTGGACCCCGCCGCGGTCGCCCGGCTCCGAGCGAGCGAGACGGTGTCGGGCTCCCAGGGCCGCACGGTGTTCGTGGCCGGCGCCCGGACCTTCCCGGCCAGCACGGTCGTGGTCGTCGCCACCGACCGAACCGTCAGCGCTCTCGATGTCGCCCTCGGTTGGTTCGTGCTCGCCTCCTTGCTCGCCTTGGCCGTCGGGGTGCTCGTCGCCCTGGTGCTGTCCCGCCGGTTGGCGGCGCCGATCCGCAATGCGGACGCCGTCACCCGGCGCCTCGCGCTCGGCGAACTGTCGGCTCGCGTCGTCGACCCTCCCACCGGGCGCGACGAGTTGTCCGACCTGGTCCGCAACGTGAACGCGCTCGCCGACACGCTGGAGCGCTCGAAGCTGCTCGAGCAGCAGTTCCTGCTGTCGGTGTCCCACGACCTGCGCACACCGCTCACGTCGATCCGCGGGTTCGCCGAGGCGATCACCGACGGCACGGCGCAGAATCCCGAGCGGGCCGCTGAGGTGATCCTGCAGGAATCCCGGCGCCTCGAGCGCCTGGTGCACGACCTGCTCGACCTCGCCAAGCTCGACGCTCGCAGCTTCACGTTCGACCTGCGGCCGACGGACCTTCGGGCCTTGGCGGGCGACGTCAGCGCCGGATTCGAGCCGTCCGGGCGGCGCGTCGTCGGGCCCGGTCCCGGTCCGGCGGTGCCCGTCGTCGTCGACCCCGACCGCATGGCGCAAGTGATCGCCAACCTGCTCGACAACGCCTGCCGGTACGCCGCCCACGAGATCACCGTCTCGGTGGACACCACCGGCGACCGGGCCAAGGTCGTCGTCGACGACGACGGGCCCGGCATTCCCCCCGATGCACTAGGCCGGGTGTTCGACCGGCTCTACACCTCGCGCACCGCGCCCCGCCGGGCGGAGGCCGGCTCCGGCCTCGGCCTGGCCATCGTGCGGGAACTGGTCAGCGCAATGGGTGGGACGGTGGAGGCGCAGGCTGCGCCCGCAGGCGGGGCCCGCTTCGTCGTCAGCCTGCCGACGAGCGGTCCGCTGCCACCTCCGGTGGCACCGACCGTTGGGCCAGGACGGTGACGGGCACGGGGCCGGCGTGCACGACAGCCCCGAGCTCGACGGCCCGGCCGACGTAGCCGAGCCCTACGGCGCCGGCCGTCGGGATGGCGCCGGCGCCCGGCCCGGCCACCAGCTCGCCGACCAGCTCGGCTGGCGATGCAGCCGAGGTCACCCAGCCCACCTCCGCCCCGTCGAGCAGGAGGTGGTCGCCCGGGCTGATCGTGGCACCGTCGAGCGGGACGAGGCGGCACAGCCGGCGCGGCACGTTGCCGCCGCGGCTGTCGATCCGGGCGACGAGCTCCTGTCCCGTGTAGCACCCCTTGGTGAACGACACGGCCAGGGGCACCAGACCGCACTCCGCCGGGATCACCTCCGGCGTGAGCTCGGCCCCGGCCGCCGGCCAGCCGGCCTCGATCCGGTCCCGCTCGTCGAGCGGGACCGCACCGGCGACGGCCACCGGACCCAACCACCAGCTGCCTTGCCCCCACCAGCCCACGACCCGCACCGCTCCCTGCGGACCGGCGGACTCGGCGTCGGTCGCGGGCGGCCGGGACGCCCACCAGCCGTCGTCCCGCACCAGTTCGGCGCGCACCCGCAGCTTGAACCGCTGCAGCCGGGCGACCAGCGCAGGGCCCGAGCCTGCGTCCACGTCGAGCAGCACGACGTCGTCGGCCTGCCGGGTCACCCGGACGAGGTGGTCGAGCTTGCCGGTGGGCTGCAACACGAAGCTCCAGGCGCTGTCGCCGGCCCCGAGCCGCAGCAGGTCCTGGCTGCACTGCCCCTGCAGGAACGACATCGCGTCGGGGCCGCGCACCTCGACCACGTCACGCTCGACGGACACCCACGCGCCGCCGGTCATGCGACGGCCTCGCGCCGCTTGGCCGTCATCCGTCGCGCCGCCGGGATCGCGGCGAGCAACGCCGCCGCCTTGTTCCGGCACTCGAGATCCTCCTCGGCCGGGTCGGAGTCGGCCACGATGCCCGCCCCGGCCTGCAACGCAGCCCCGGTCGGGCCGACGAACATCGTGCGAATCGCGATCGCCGTGTCGAGGTTGCCGGAGAAGTCGACATAGCCGACCACCCCGGCGTACGGGCCCCGCTTCACCGGCTCGAGCCGGTCGATGATCTCCATCGCCCGCACCTTCGGCGCCCCCGAGACGGTGCCGGCCGGCAGGGTGGCCCGGAGCACGTCGATCGGACCCTTGCCGGGCACCAGATCGCCCGACACCTGGGAGGTGAGGTGCATCACGTGGCTGTAGCGCTCGAGGGTCATCAGCTCGTCGACATGCACCGTTCCGAAGCTGGCGACCCGGCCGACGTCGTTGCGGGCGAGGTCGACGAGCATCACGTGCTCGGCCCGTTCCTTGGGGTGCTCGAGCAGTTCCGCCGCCATGCGGCGGTCGTCGGCGTCGGTGCGGCCCCGCCGGCGGGTGCCTGCGATCGGGCGGGAGATCACCTTGCCGTTGAGCAGCTGCACCATCGGCTCCGGCGAGGACCCGACGATCGTGATCTCCGGATGGCGCAGGAAGTACATGTACGGGCTCGGGTTCACCTGGCGCAGCACCCGGTACACGTCGTAGGGGTCGGCGTCGAGCGTGAGATCGAACCGCTGGGACAGCACCACCTGGAAGATGTCGCCGGCCAGGATGTGCTCCTTCGCGACGGCCACGGCGTCCTGGTAGCGGCCGGCCATCGGCGAGGTGATCTCGGGCAGCGGATCGGACGGATCCGGGGGCTCCACGGGCGCGTACGGCAAGGGGCGCCCCAGATCGGTCGCCAACTCGATCACCCGGCGGGCAGACGCGTCGTAGGCGGCGTCGAGTCCGTCGGCGTCGAGGCCGAGCACCGCGACGCTGTCGATCGCGTATGCCCGCTGGCGCCAGTGGTCGAACGCGACGAGGGAGCCGATCACGCTCATCACGGCATCGGGAAGACCGCGGTCGTCCCGGGGCACGTCGACGAGGCGCTCGACTTCTCGCACCACGTCGTAGCCGAGATAGCCGACCACACCGCCCTGGAGCGGAGGGAGGTCCGGGAGGGCCGGCGCCCGGTACACCTCGAGCAGGGCCTCGAGCGCCGCCAGGATCCCCCGGTCGAGCGGGACGGACGCGGGGATCGTGCCGTCGACGTCCACCCGCCCGTTGCGCAGCACGAGCGTGGCGCTCGGTGCTCGACCCACGAAGCTGAACCGGCTCCAGCGCTCGCCGTGCTCGACCGACTCGAACAGGAACCCGGCGCCGTCTCCGACGAGCTTGGCGTAGGCCGAGACCGGGGTCTCCAAGTCGGCGAGCACCTCGGTCCACACCGGTACGACGGTGTGTCGCGCGGCGAGGGACCGGAACTCCTCACGGGTGGGTCGGATCTTCACGCCAGGCTCCCGAACGGCCGGTAGAAGCAGCTGCGGGCCCCGGTATGGCAGGCCCCGGCACCGTCTTGGCGCACCCGAAACAGCAGCGTGTCCCCATCGCAGTCGTAGTGGGCGGACTGCACCCACTGGCGTTCGCCCGACGTGTCGCCCTTTCGCCAGACCTCCTGGCGGCTGCGCGACCAGAACACCGTGCGCCCTTCGGCGAGGGTGAGGCGCAACGTCTCGGCGTTCATCCACGCCACCATCAGCACGGTCCCATCGGCATCGTCCTGGACGACGGCAGGGACCAGGCCCTGGGCGTCGTACCGGACGGCGGCGAGTTGCTCCTCGGTGGCCGGGATCGGAGTCGGCATGGTCCCAGGGTAGGCGCGCCGCCCCGGCCCGTCCGGGTGGACTCAGGCGGCGAGGTCCTCGCCGAGCTGCGACGCCCAGCGGGCTGCCTCCACCTGCATCTGCAGCAGGCGTTCCGGGGTCAGCCACTGCTCGACGCCGAGGCGGCCCACGATCGCCGTGTGGTCGTTGCGCTCGACCTCCTCGATGAGGGCGAGGAGCCCGCCGAGCACACCGGCCCGCCGCAGGAGTGCGGCGTAGATCGCCGGCGCGAGGTTCAGTTCCTCGAGCAGCTCGGTCAGCGGCCGCGCGAGCACGACATCGAGCAGCGACAGCATCCCGACGAGGAACGCCTGATCGGCGATCGCCTTGTCGAGCCCCTTGACGTACTTGCACCGCTCCTCGACGAGGAGCTCGAGCAGCCGACCCCGGGTAGCCGCCATGGCCAGCAGCGGCGAGTCGTTCACCTGCGAGTTGTCGGAGCCGACGAACAGCAGCAGCTGGACCCAGCGCTGGAGCTGGCGGCGGCCGAGCACCATGATCGCCTGGCGCACCGAGCTGATCCGGTTCCGCAGGCCGAGCGCGACGGAGTTCACCAGTCGCAGCAGCGAGTGCGTAAGGGCCGGGTCGTGCTTGAACACCGCCTCGATCTCGTCGACGTCGATGTCGCGGGTGAGCTTGCCCACCAGGCGCACCAGGTTGAGCCGGGACGGTTCGGCGACACGGCCCTCCAACACGGTCGGGCGCGCGAAGAAATACCCCTGGAACAGGTTGATGCCGAGATCCCGGCACCGTTCGACCTGCTCGCGGTCCTCGACTTTCTCGGCCAGGAGCCGCACAGGATAGGGGCGGAGCCGTTCCACGAGATCGCCGAGACCGTCGCCGACCTCGAGGATGTCGAGCTTCACGATGTCGATCGACGGCAGGAGCGCCTCGTGGGCCGAATCCAGCGCAGCGACGTCGTCGAGCGCGATCGTGAACCCGGCCTTGCGCAACTCGCTGCAGCGTTCGACGACCCGGTCATCGATCGTGACGGTCTCGAGGAGCTCGATCACGATCCGCTCGGGCGGCAGCATCTCCATCGTCCGTGAGAACAGCGTCTCGCTGTCGACGTTCAAGAAGCCGAGGTGCGGGCCGAGCACGTTGTCGAGACCGAGCGAGAGGAATGCATTTGCGATCACCGTCGCCGTCGCCGTGCCGTCGTCGGCGATCCTCGCCGGCCCGCTGCGGCCGTGCCGGAACAGCAGCTCGTACGCGACGAGTCGCTCGTTGCGGTCAAGAATCGGTTGGCGCCCGAGGAAGATCGCCTGACCGGTCACCCTGATCCGATCGGACGACAACAGCTGGGCTTTAGTCTGATCGACGTTCAGGATCCCGCAGCGGTACCTCTGCGCGGGTTCCGCGACTCAGAGGTAGAGCCCGGTGCTGCCCTCGACCCGGGACGCTGCGACCGCGTGGATGTCGCGCTCACGCAGGATGAGGTAGTCCGTGCCGGCGACCTCGACCTCGTAGCGGTCCTCCGGGCTGAACAGGACCCGATCGCCGATCTCCACGGTGCGGACGTTCTGCCCGATGCCGATGATCTCTCCCCACACGAGCCGCTTGGCGACCTGCGCCGTGGCTGGGATCAGGATGCCGCCCGACGAGCGGCGCTCGCCCTCCTCCCGGGGGAGGCGGACCAGCAAGCGATCATTCAGCATCTTGATGGCGAGCTTGCCGTCCTGGGCCACGGACGAGACGGTACCGCCCTGGTCGTCGAGGGACTCAACTACGGTCGCCGCGATGCGTGCTCGACCGCTCGAGGTGATCACGGCCGACGGGGAACGTCTCGACGCCGACCTGCTCGTGCCCGACCGGGTGCGGGGCACCGCCGTCGTGTGCCATCCCCACCCGCGCTACGGCGGCGATCGCACCAACCCGGTGGTGACCGCACTGTGCGATGCCTTCGTGGGTGCCGGGCTCGCCACCGTGCGGTTCGACTTCCGGGGCACGGGGCGCAGCACCGGAGCCCACGGCGGCGGCGTCGCCGAACACGCCGACGTCCTGGCCGCGCTCGACGCCGCGCTCGATGCAACGCGTGAGGCGAGGCTCGCGGCCAGGCCCGAGGACCCAGACACCGGGGGCCCCGACGCGCCCGGGCCGGTGATCGTCGCCGGGTACTCGTTCGGTTCGGCGGTGGCACTGTCGCTCGTCGATCCCCGGATCACCGGCTGGGTCGCGGTCGCACTGCCGCTCGCACTCACCGACGCCGTCCCGGCCCGGGCACTCGCCGATGGCCGACCGGTCCTGCTCGTCTCACCGGAGCACGACCAGTTCAGCCCCGCGTCGGCGGTCACGGCGGCGGCGGCGGACTGGCCGGCGGCCTCCGTGGTAGCCGTCCCGATGGCCGACCACTTTCTCGCCGGCGGGCTACGGACGGTCGCGCAGGCGGCCGCCGACTTCGCCGCTCAGGCCGGCGGCTGACCGGCCGGCCGGACGGCGATCCCGGCCGCGGCAAGTGCCGCTTTGGCGTCGGCGATGCGGTACTCGCCGAAATGGAAGATCGAGGCCGCCAGCACCCCGTCGGCATCCCCGTCGAGGACGCCCTCCACGAGGTGCCCGAGCGTTCCGACGCCGCCGCTCGCGATCACCGGCACGCCGACGGCGCTCGTAATGGCCCGAGTGAGCGGGAGGTCGAAGCCGTCCCGGGTGCCGTCACGGTCCATCGAGGTCACCAGCAGCTCCCCGGCACCGGCGGCGACCGCCTGCTCGGCCCAGGCCACCGCGTCGAGCCCTGTGGGGGTGCGGCCCCCGTGGACGACCACCTGCCATCCGGGCCGGTCGCCCCAGGCTCGGGCGTCGATCGCGCACACCACGCACTGCGACCCGAACTCCGCGGCGAGTTCGGCGATCAGGCCCGGCCGATCGACGGCGGAGGTGTTGACGCTCACCTTGTCGGCACCGGCGCGAAGCAAGCGCCGAGCGTCGTCCACCTGACGGATGCCGCCCCCGACCGTGAACGGGATGAACACCTGCTCGGCGGTCCGGCGGGCGACGTCGACCATGGTGTCGCGCCCGTCCGACGACGCGGTGATGTCGAGGAACACCAGCTCGTCGGCGCCCTCGGCGTCGTACCGGGCGGCGAGCTCGACCGGATCGCCGGCGTCGCGCAACCCGACGAAGTTGATCCCCTTCACCACCCGGCCCCGATCGACGTCCAGGCAGGGAATCACCCGAGCGGTGCGCATCCCCGACGACGCTACCGGAGGCCGTGTCGATGCCGGCCGGCGAAGTACATGCCACCGGCGGCCCCGGTCGTGACGAGCGCCCCGAGCGACGGGGCGGTCATCCCCCACCGGTCGTAGCCCGCCGTCGCAGCCAGGGTCGCCAGACCGCGGCCGAGCGTCCCCATCCCGATCGTCACCCCGAGGCTCGCCCCCCGGGCATCGGGTCGCACCTCGGTGACCATCGGGAGGGTCGAGACGAGGGCGAACTCGAACCCGACGATGAACACGGCGAGGGCGACCACCCCGAGGCCCAGGTGACCGGATCCGAGCGTGAGGGCGAGCGCGCCGGGCACCATGCATGCCATCCCGAGCGCGGCGGACACCTGCTTGCCGATCCGATCGGTCAGCACCATGGTCGCGCTCGACGCGACCAACTCGACGCCGCCGATCAGGAACGACACCGCGCTGACCCCGGCGGCGGCGAGGCCGTGGTCGTCCTCGAGCCACGACGAGAACGTGACGAACAGGAACTGGCTCGAGGTCATCAGCAAGGCGACCCCGGCGAACAGCGGCCAGGCTCCGAGCACGGACCGCACCTGACCGCGCACCCGGGTGGCCCCGGACGCTGTTGCTCCCCCGCCGAGGCGGGAACGGAGCACGAGTGCGGCCGTCACGTTGACGACCGCAACCCCGACGACGGCCCAGCGCCACGACGATGCCGCCCCGATGAGCAGCAGCAGCGGGACGATGACGAGCAGCGACAGCGCCCACGAGGTCTCGGTGAGCCCGACGACCCGCGCCCGGCGCCCATAGGGGACCTGCGCTGCGATCCACGAGCCCATCGCGGTGTCGTAGAGGACCTTCGACGACGAGACCAGCACCAGCGCCGCCCCGACGACGACCACGGTGGGCGCGGTGGCGATCACGAGCGCGCCGACGCTGAGCAGGACGAGCGCGCCGGCCATCACCCGCGCGGGCCGCGAGCGGTCGACGCGGACCCCGATCACCGGGGCGAGGAGCCCGGCGAACTCGCCGGCGCTCAGCGCTGCGCCGATGGCGGCGGTCGAGGTCCCGAACCCGGCGGCGAGCTGCGGCACGAGCGGACCCCACAGGCGCACCCCGACGTTGCTGGCCAGACGACCGGCCGTCACCACCTGGATGTCGCGGGATGCCAGCTCGTCGTCGGTCACCGGTGCCCGGCCACGGCGGCCAGGGCGTCCGCAACCGCGAATCGACCTTCGTAGAGCGCCTTGCCGGTGATGGCCCCGGCGAGGCCTCGACCGGCCCGCTCCAGCACGGCCAGGGCCCGCAGATCGTCGAGCGTGCCGACCCCGCCGCTCGCGATGACCGAGATCTCGGTGCGGGCGAGCACCTCGGCCAGGCCGGCGAGGTCCGGTCCGGCGAGGGTGCCGTCGACGCCGATCTCGGTGACGACGAGGGCCGCCACGCCGGCGTCGGCGAACCGGGGAAGCACGTCGAGCACGTTGGTGCCCGATCCCTGCAGCCAGCCGCGGACCGCGACCTCGCCGCTACGGGCGTCGAGACCGACTGCGACGGGTTGCCTCCCGGCGATCGCGGCGACGACGGCGGGCCGCTCCATGGCGGCCGTGCCGACCACGACGCGGGCGGCGCCGGCGTCGGCGAGGGCCGCGGCGGCCGCTTCGTCGCGGACCCCGCCACCGGTCTGCACCTGTGCCCGTCCGGCGACGGCGGCGCAGATGGCGGCCACCACCGGTCGGTTCACCGGCTCGCCGCTGCGAGCCGCGTCGAGATCCACGACGTGGATCCAGCGGGCGCCGGCGGCTGCGAAGGATTCGGCGATCGCGACCGGGTCGTCGCCGTAGACGGTCTCCCGCTCGTAGTCGCCCTGAAGGAGCCGTACGGCCCGGCCGGCCCGAAGATCGATCGCCGGATAGAGCTCCATCACGCCTCCGCAGCGTGACGAACGACGTTGGCGAGCAGCGCGAGGCCGTGCGCGCCGGACTTCTCCGGATGGAACTGGGTCGCCTGCACCGAGCCCGACCAGAACGCAGCGTTGACGGTGACCCCGTATTCGCAGGTGGCCGCGACCACCGCCGGGTCCGTCGGCACCGGGTGCAGCGAGTGGACGAAGTACATCCACGCCGGTTCGGGTAGGCCGGCCAGGAACGGGGCCGGCCGGCGCACCTGCAGCGTGTTCCACTGCATCTGCGGGCGTTTCACGGTGTCGGGCAACCAGCGCACCGTGCCGGCGAGCACCCCGAGCCCGGCGACCCCGGGGGACTCCTCGGAACCCTCGAACAGCAACTGGCAGCCCACGCAGATTCCGAGGAACGGGCGCCCCGACGCCACGGCGTCGAGCGTGGGGCCGACGAGTCCCGAGCGTTCGAGCGCCTCCATGCAGGCACCGAACGCGCCAACTCCGGGAAGGACCACGGCGGCGGCGTCGGCGATCAGCGCCGGGTCTGCGCTGAGGCGAGCGTCGGCACCCACCCGTTCGAGGGCCTTCTGGGCCGAGCGCAGGTTGCCGATGCCATAGTCGAGCACGGCCACCAGCGGCCGTTCGGGCGTCACCGAGTCCCCGGGCTCACAGCGCGCCCTTGGTGCTCGGCACCCCGCCGCCGTCGACGCGCACGGCGTCGCGCAGGCAGCGGGCGAGCCCCTTGAACGTGGCCTCGATGACGTGGTGCGTGTTGCGGGCCCGCACGCCGGTTACGTGCAGGGTGATGCCGGCGGCGGTCGCGAAGCTCTGCACGGCATGTTCGGCCATCGTCGGGTTGAACGGCGGCTCACCCAGGGGCACCGTGTCGGGCAATGCCACCTCCCACACCACGAACGGTCGACCGCTCAGATCGAGCGCCACCTCGACGAGGGCCTCGTCGAGCGGGAACCGCCCGCTCGCGAACCGCCGGATGCCGGTCTTGTCGCCCAACGCCTCTCGGAACGCCTCGCCGAGCACGATGGCGACATCCTCGACGGTGTGGTGGCCATCGACGTGCAGGTCGCCGCGCGCCTCGACGACCAGATCGAACCCGCCGTGACGGCCGAGTTGGTCGAGCATGTGGTCGTAGAACGGGATCCCGGTGGACGCCGACACCGTCCCGGAGCCGTCGAGGTCGACGACCACCCGCACCGAGGTCTCCTTCGTGGTGCGTGTCCGCTCGGCGCGCCTCATGCCAGAACCTCCGCCAGTGCCGTCAGGAACGCGTCGTCCTCGTCGCGGGTGCCGATGGTGACGCGCAGGCAGTCGGCGAGCCGGGGCCACGACGAGCAGTTGCGCACCAGCACGTCACGATCCAGCAGCCCCTGCCACACCTCGGCACCCGGGCGGCCCTCCGTGCAGAACAGCACGAAGTTCGCGCCGCTCGGCCACACCCGTACGGCGAGCCGCTCCAGCGCAGCGACGAGCCGATCCCGTTCGGCCACGAGGGCGGCGACCCGCTCGTTCATCTCGCCCACGAACCGGAGCGCGAGCACCCCGGCGATCTGCTTGGCCGCATCGAGGTGGTAGGGCAGCACGACCTTGTCCAGTTCGGCGACGAGCCAGGACGGCCCGACGAGGTAGCCGAGCCGGGCGGCGGCCATCGACCAGGTCTTGGAGAACGTGCGGGTGACGACGATCGGCCGATCCTCGGCGACCATCCCCAGCGCCGACCACGGCGCGAACTGACCGTAGGCCTCGTCGACCACCAACAGCCCGGGGGCGAGGGCGGCCACCTCCCGCACCGCCGCTTCCGGTTCGACCATGCCGGTCGGGTTGTTCGGCGAGCACAGGAACGTGACCACGGGCCGGTGGGCAGCCAGTACCCGGCGTACCTCGGCGAGGTCGAGGCCGAAGTCGGCGTCTCGCTCCCCCTCGACGACCGTTGCCCCCGTCAGCCGGGCGATGTGGGCATGGAGCTGGTAGGTCGGCTCGAAGGTGGCGACGGTTCGGCGCGGACCGGCATAGGTGAGCAGCAGCGTCTGGAGCACCTCGTTGGAGCCGTTGGCGACGAACACCTGGTTGGCGTCGACCCCGTGGTGGGCGGCGATCGCGGCGCGCAACGCACCGGCGGTGCGATCCGGGTACCGGTGCCACTCGATGCGGGACGCCTCGGCCGCCCAGGCGTCGCGCCAGGCCGCAGGCGGCGGGACCGGCGACTCGTTGGTGTTGAGCCGCACCGAAACCGACACCTGGGGTGAGTGATACCCCTCGAGGGCCTGCAGGTCCTCGCGCACCGGGATCATTGGGCACCCCCCGTGCGCAGCAGGACCGAGTCGACGTGGGCGGCGAGGCCTTCGACCGCAGCGAGCGCCGCCACATGCGGCGCGGCGCGGCGCAAGGACGCCTCGTCGGCGGACACGACGTGGACGTGCTTGGTGAAGTCCCGCACGGTCAGCGCCGAGCCGAACCGCGCCGAGCCGAACGTCGGCAAGACGTGCGACGGCCCGGCGAGGTAGTCGCCCAGCGACGCCGGCGACCACGGCCCGGTGAACACCGCCCCGGCGTGACGCACCTGCGAGAGCAGCGCCTCGGGGTCGGCGACGATCAGCTCGAGATGCTCGGGAGCGATGGCGTTCGATACCGCCATCGCCTGCTCGGGCCCGTCGACGACGACCGCGTAGCCACTTCGGGCGAAGGTCGCCTCGAGCTCGGCCCGGCGCGGCGAGGCCTGGGTGAGCCGCCGGACGGCCTCGGTGACGGCGTCGGCGACCTCGGGGCGCCACGTGACGAACCAGGCGAGCCCGTCCGGACCGTGTTCGGCCTGTACGAGGACGTCGATCGCGGCGAACTCGACCGGTGCCGTCTCGTCGCCGATCACGACCACCTCGCTCGGGCCGGCGAACGAGGCCGGGATACCGACGCGGCCCTCGGCAGCCACCTGGCGTTGGGCGAGCGCCACGTAGGCGTTGCCCGGACCGACGATCACGTCGACCGGCCGGATCGAGGCGGTGCCGTACGCCATCGCGCCGATCGCCTGCGCGCCACCGATCCGGTACACCTCGTCCACCCCGGCGAGCGCGGCGGCGGCCAGCGCGGCCTGCGCCGGCCAGCCCGTGGATCGGTCGGGTGGGATGCACAGCACCACCTCGCCGACGCCCGCGACGCGAGCGAGGGTGGCCGTCATGAGCACGGTCGACGGATACACCGCCCGCCCGCCCGGCACGTAGCAGCCGGCTCGGTCGACGGGCACTTCGAACGATCGGAGGCGGATGCCGTTGTGCCAGGACTCGTGGGCCGCCGTCACCTGGTGGCGGTGGTAAGCGGCGACGGCGTCGTGGGCCTCCTCGAGCGCGGTCCGCACCGGCGCCGCCATCGATTCGAGCGCCGCCCGGCAGCGTTCCGGAGGGACGCGCAGCGGGCCGCTGTCGAGGCCGTCGAACCGGGCACTGAACTCGAGCACCGCTTCATCGCCCCGGTCGCGCACGGCGTCGAGGATCGCCCGCACCGCCTCCACCGGACCGGCGCCGGGGGCGGCCGGCCGCGGCAGGTGGTCGCGCACGTCACCGCGGACGCCGCGCAGGTCGAGTCGGGTCAGCATCCGTTGCGCTCCATGCCGACGGGCGAGGCTACCGGTCCGGCACACTTCGGCCATGACGATCCCTGCGGGAGCGGCTTCGGAGCTGTCGTCGCTCGCGTCGAGCCTCGAGGAGATCGAGCAACGGGTGGCTGCCCTCGCCCATGCGCACGACGACGGTCGCCACGACGACCTCGTCGCCGCGCTCCTCGACGCCGAGCGCCTGGTGCGCCAAGGGGTCCGTCAGCTCCGGCGCGCCCGCACCCTGGCCCCCTGACCGGGCGGCCCGCTCCCTTGCGAGCGAACTGAACGGCCCTCAGACGCGCAACGAGGGCCCATCGGGCCCTCGTGCACGGCGCTACCAGGCGGCGGATCCCGGCCGCGCCTTGCGATCAGGTGGCGGGAACCTGATCTAATTCGGAAGTTAGTTGGCCGCGACGCGACGCGCAACCGGCGGACGACCCAGGATCCCTGCGCTCGGACAGAGCCCGGCAAGGGCGCATTCGGCACATCGGGGTGCGCGCGCCGCGCACACGCGGCGGCCGTGCAGGATCAGACGCAGCCCGAATGGACCCCGGGCTCGAGCGGAGAGCAGGATCCCGAGCTCGCGCTCGATCTCGGTCGGATCGGTCGCCCCCGTGAGCCCGAGCCGAACGGCGAGCCGCTGCACGTGGGTGTCGACGGGGAGACCGGGCAATCCGAACGCCACCGTTCGCACGACGTTCGCTGTCTTGCGACCGACGCCGGGCAGCGTGACGAGGTCCTCGAGCCGCCGGGGAACCTCCCCGCCGAACCGGTCGACGACTCCGGCGGCCATCCCGATCAGGTTGCGGGCCTTGGCGGCATAGAACCCCGTGGAGCGCACGATCGCCTCGAGTTCGGCGGGGTCCGCAGCGGCGAGCTCGGCCGGCGTCGGGTAGCGGGCGAACAGCACCGGCGTCACCTGGTTGACGCGGGCATCGGTGCACTGCGCCGACAGGATGGTCGCGGCCAGCAGCTCGAACGGCGAGGAGTGATCGAGTTCGCACCGAGCCTCCGGGTACTCCTCGGCGAGCCGGACGGCGATCGCCCGGGCCCGGCCGGCGAGGGTGCGAGGTCCTGCCACCGCGGCACCCTACGGGAATCCTCCGCCATGGTCGCCGGTCAGAACGCGGCCTCGATGACGGTCACCTCCGTGCCGAGCACCGATGCCACGTCGAAGCGCACCTCGACATGCCCATAAGCCCGACCCGGGCCGGCCAACCACTGCGCCCCGAGACGGCGCACGCGTCGCTGCTTGGTGGGACCGACCGCTTCAGCCGGCAGGCCGTAAGCCGCCGACGCTCTCGCCTTCACCTCGACGACGACCACCAGACCGGGCCGGTGAACGACGAGGTCCAGCTCGCCACCCTCACCGCGCCAGTTGCGACCGACGACCTCGAACCCACGCTGGGCGTACCAGCGGGCCGCGAGGTCCTCCCCGAACCGGCCCCGGGCCTGCCGGGAACGGTCGACCATCTCACAGCTCCCGCCGGGGAAGCTCCTCGACGTTCACGTCCTTGAAGGTCAGCACCCGCACGCGCGGCACGAAGCGACTGCGCCGGTACATGTCCCACACCCACGCGTCGACGAGTACGACCTCGAGCAGCGGCCTCGCCCCGTTGCCGACCACCTCGAGCCGGACCTCGTTGGCGAGATAGAAACGCCGTTCGGTCTCGACCGCATACCGGAACATCGCCGAGATGTCCTGGTACTCGTGTGCAAGTTGGAGTTCGCGATCGGCCTCGAAGTCGTCGAGGTCCTCGGCGCCCACGTCGGCGTCGACCGTCAGTTGTCGCGCTTCTCGCGCACCCGGGCGGCGCGGCCCGTGCGCTCGCGCAGGTAGTAGAGCTTGGCACGACGGACGTCGCCGCGGGACACGACCTCGAGCTTGTCGATGATCGGCGAGTGCAGCGGGAAGGTGCGCTCGACGCCGACCTGGAAGCTGAGCTTGCGGACGGTGAACGTCTCTTGCAGCCCGCTGCCCTGGCGGCCGATCACGTTGCCCTGGAACACCTGGACCCGCTCACGGTTGCCTTCGACGATCTTCACGTGGACCTTGACCATGTCACCGGGGCCGAAGGCCGGGACGTCGGCTCGCAGGCGGGGGGCGTCGACGAGATCGGTGGGCTTCATGGGGCGCACAGCTCCTGGCGGTTCACGGGAACGTCGAAGGATACTCCACGGCCGTGGTCGACTCCAAGGCATAGGCCTCACCGTTGCGCAGCCCACCGCGGGCCTCGAGCAGGTCCGGCCGATCCCGCACGGTGCGATGCAGCGACTGCGCGTGCCGCCACGCCTCGATGCGGCCGTGGTCGCCGGAGCGGAGCACCTCGGGCACGTCCCAGCCGCGGAACGTGGCCGGGCGGGTGTAGTGCGGACCTTCGAGGAGCCCCTCCGACCCGAAGGACTCCCCGACGCCGGACGCGTCGTTCCCCATCACCCCGGGCAGGAGCCGCACGACCGCCTCGATGACCACGATCGCCGCCGACTCGCCGCCGGCGAGCACGACATCGCCCACGGACAGTTCGCCGTCGACGAGGTGCTCGCGTACCCGGTGGTCGACGGCCTCGTACCGCCCGCACAGCAGGCTGAACCCGTCGAGGTCGGCGAGGCGTTCGGCGAGGCGCTGGTCGAACCGCCGCCCGCCCGGTCCGAGCAGCAGCAGTGGGCGGGGCGGATCGACTGCTTCGACGGACCGGAACACCGGCTCGCAGCGCAGGACCATCCCCGGTCCCCCACCGAAGGGGGTGTCGTCGACGGAGCGGTGCTTGTCCGTCGTCGCGTCACGCAGGTCATGGCAGCGTAGGTCGAGGAGGCCCGCGTTGCGGGCCTTGCCGAGCAGCGACTCGGCGCAGAACGCGTCGACGAGCCCGGGAAAGATCGAGAACACGTCGATGCGCATCGGGTGCCCCACTCAGGTGCCGAGGTCGAACAGCCCGGCGGGTGGGTCGATCGTGATGCGCCCCTCGGCGCACGAGCGGACGAAGACCACGGGCACGAGTGCGCCCGAGTCGAGCTCGAGCAGGTCGTGCGCCGGATTCTCGAGCACGGCGACAACCCGGCCGCGCACCGTGCCGTCGATCTCGGCCACCTCCGAACCGACGAGCTCGTGCACCCACAGCTCGGTGGGGTCCTCGATCGGGGCGGCCCAGAGCATCTCGCCGGCGACGGCCTCGGCGTCGGCACGATCGTCGACCCCGACGAAGCGCATGATCCACCGCGTGTGGCCCGGTCGGCTCAGGTGCCTGGTCGCTCGCTCGACCACCAGCGTTCGCCCACCGGACGTCCGCAACGCCGCTCCCGTGCGGGAACGCTCCGGGCGATCGGTCACGAGGTCGACCATCACCTCGCCGCGCACACCGTGAGGGCGGGCGATCCGACCGACCTCGAGCAGGGCGGCGCCCCCCGTCGGCTCAGTCGACGAAATCGACGTCGACCTCTACGCCGTCGCGGGTGGCGGCCGCCCGCACGACCGATCGGATCGCTTGGGCGGTCTTTCCCGCCTTGCCGATCACGCGGCCCATGTCGCCCGGCCCGGTGCGCACCTCGATCAGCACCCCCCGGCCCCGACGGCGGCGGTCGCTCTGGCTGATTACCACGGCCTCCGGGTCGTCGACGAGCGAACGGACCAGGTAGTCCACGACCGCAACGGCCGTGGGCGCAGACGGCGTGCGGCCCTCGGTCACTTGGCCTTGCCCGCCTGGAACTCGGCCCATGCGCCCGACGTCTCGAGCAGCTTCTGCACCCGCTCGGTGGGCTGGGCGCCGTTGCGCAGCCAGTGGAGCGCCTTCACGTTGTCGATCGCGACGACGGACGGCTCCGAGCGCGGGTTGTACTGACCGACGATCTCGATGAACCGGCCGTCGCGTGGCGACCGGCTGTCCGAGGCGACGACCCGGTAGGTGGGCTGCTTGGTCTTCCCGACCCGCATCAAGCGGAGCTTCACGGCCACTGCTGTTTCTCCTCGCAATTGAGAACCCGGGAATGCTAGCCGCGATCCCCGGCCGGACGCCGGACTAGCGCAGCCCGGGGATCCCGGCCCCGGGGAACCCGGCGGGGATTGCAGGCATCCCCTTGGACTTCTTCGCCTTCTTCGACGCTTTCGACCCGCCGAAGCCGCCCATCCGCTTCATCATCTTCTGCATCTCGCGGAACTGGGTGACGAGACGGTTGACCTCGCCGACCGAGGTGCCCGACCCGTTGGCGATCCGGGTGCGCCGGCTGCCGTTGATCACCTCGGGGCGGCGGCGCTCCTCTGCGGTCATCGACCGGATGATCGCCTCGACCCGCTTCAGTTCGGCGTCGTCGATCTTGGCCTGCTTGAGCTCCTTGGGCACGCCGGGGAGCATCCCGATCAGGCTCTGCAGCGAGCCCATCTTCTTGAGCTGCTGCATCTGGTCGAGGAAGTCGTCGAGGGTGAACTCGCCCTCCATGAGCTTCGAAGCGGCCTGCTCCGCCTCCTCGCGCTCGTAGACCTGCTCGGCTTTCTCGATGAGCGTCAACACGTCGCCCATGCCGAGGATCCGGTCGGCCATCCGGTCGGGGTGGAACTGCTCGAACGCGTCGAGCTTCTCCCCCGTCGACGCGAAGGCGATCGGCCGGCCGATCACCTCCTTGACGCTGAGCGCCGCACCGCCGCGGGCGTCGCCGTCGAGCTTGGACAGGATCACCCCGTCGATGGCGAGCGTCTCGTGGAACGCCTCTGCGACGGTGACCGCGTCCTGGCCTAGCATCGCGTCGATCACGAGGAACGTGTAGTGGGGGCCCGTCGCCTCGGAGATCCGCCGGACCTGGGCCATCATCTCGGCGTCGATGGCCAGGCGCCCGGCGGTATCGACGATCACGACGTCCTTGCCGAGCCGGCGTGCCTCCTCGAGGCCCCGGCGGGCGGTGGTGACGGGGTCGCCCGGTTCGGAGAACACCGGAACGTTGACCTGACGCCCGAGGGTGCGCAGCTGCTCGACCGCTGCAGGACGCTGGAGGTCGGCACCGACGAGCAGCGGATTGCGACCCTGCGCTTTGAACCAGCGGGCGAGCTTGCCGGCGTTGGTGGTCTTGCCCGAGCCCTGCAGGCCGGCGAGCAGAACGACCGTCGGCGGCTTGGGGGCGTAGGTGATCTTGAGCACCTCGCCGCCGAGCATCGTGCGCAACTCGTCGCGGACGGCCTTGACCACCTGCTGGCCGGGCGACAGCGCCTTGGAGAGCTGGAGCCCGACGAGGGTCTCGCGCAGCCGGTTGACGAAGATGCGGGCGACCCGGACATTGACGTCGGCCTCGAGGAGGGCGACACGGATCTCCGCCAGCGCCTCGTCGACGTCGGCTTCCTTCAGCGTCCCCTTGCCCCGCAGGCGCTTGAGGATCCCGTCGAACCGGTCGGACAGTGCGTCGAACATGCGGCTCGGAACCCTACCGGAGGGCCCGCACGACCCGGGGGCACCGGGCGATCATGCGAGCTTCTCGACGAACCCCTCGAGCTGGCGCAGGTTGCGGCACTCGTAGACGCCGTCGCAATGGGCGCCGTAGTCGCCGACGATCGAATCGCCGGTGTTCCAGTACGAGCGGGGTTCGGGGTTCAACCAGAACACGTGGCGGGCCCGCTTGCGGATCTCCTTGACCACCCAGGCCTGGGACGCGTGGTAGTTGTTCCGGGCGTCGCCGAGCAGCAGCACGGTGGTCTTCGGCCCGACCTCCTTGCCCCACTTCTCCCAGAACACCTCGAACGCGTGCCCGTAGTCGGAGTGGCCGTCCACCCAGACGACATCGGCTTCGGTGTTCACCCGATGGATCGCCTCGGTGATGTCCTCGCAGCCCTTGAAGTACTCGGTGACCTCGTCGATGCCGTCGATGAAGACGAACGACCGCACCTTCGAGAACTGGTTCTGGATGGCGTACACCAGCATCAAGGTGAAACGGGCGAACGCCGCGACCGAACCGGAGATGTCGGCGACCACCATCAGCTCGGGCTTGGACGGACGAGGGAACTTGAACTTCGGCTCGGCCGGCACCCCGCCATAGGACAACGAGTGGCGCACGGTGTTGCGGAAATCGAGCGGACCCTTGCGACCGTGGCGGCGCTTGCGGGCCAATCGCGCGGCCAGCTTGCGGGTGAGCGGCTGGAGCGCCTTGCGCAGCGAGGCCATCTCGTCGCGCGACGCGTGCATGAAGTCGACGTCCTCGGGCAGCGGCTTGCGCAGCGTCTTGGCCATCGCCTCGACCCCACGGTCCGCGACGAGCCGGCGGCGGATCTCGGCTTCGACCTCGCGCTTGAACTGCTCGATGCGGTTGTCGTACTCGTCGCGTTCGAGGCGCTCCTCGAGCGGCGTCATCTGCCCGTCCGGCATCATCTGACGGGTGTTCTCCATCAGCTTCTCGAGCATGCCCTCGAGATCGAGGTTCCGCAGCGTGCGGTAGAGGTAGTACGTGCCTCCGACCGGGCGGCCCGGCTCCATGCCGGCGAAGCGGGTGACCGACTGCCGGGCGAGGGCCCGCATCAGCGCCTCGTCACCCTCCATGAGGGCGCGCATCAGCAGCTGCATCAGCTCTTCGGGCGTCAGCTGGTCCATCGCCCCGCCGGCGCCCTTGCCTTCGCCTTGGCGCTCCATCGCTTCCTGGAGCGCCTGCATCAGCTCGTCGGGATCCGCGTCGGGCTTCAGCTTGTACTGCGGGCCGCGCAGGCTGAAGTACACCTCGAAGACCGTCTCGAACACCCGCCAATGCGAGTTGTTCTTCACCAGCGTGGCGCCGAGCGCGTACTTCAGGGCCTCGCGATCCTCGAGGGGGATGTGCTGCACCGCTTCCATCGCATCCAGGTTCTCAGTAAGGCTCACCGGAAGCCCGGCGGTCCTCAGCTCCTGGATGAAGCCACTCATCAGATCGAGCACGACCCGCTCCTCACTTGGCGTCGACCGCCAGCTCCTTAGCCGCCTTGGCGATGTCGGTCTGGTACTTCAGCAGGATGTGAAGGGTTTCCTTGGCCTGCGCGGCGTCGATGTGCTGGATGCCGAGCAGCACGAGCGTGCGGGCCCAATCCAGCGTCTCGGACACCGACGGCGCCTTCTTCAGCTCGAGCTGGCGGATCGAGCGCACGATCCGGGCGATCTGGTCGGCGAGGCTCTCGGTGATCCCGGGAACCTTGGCCAGCACGATCTCCTTCTCGCGATCCATCGTCGGGTAGTCGATGTGCAGGAACAGGCAGCGCCGCTTGAGCGCCTCGGACAGCTCCCGGGTGTTGTTCGACGTGAGGAACACGAGCGGCACCTGGTTCGCAGTGACGGTGCCGAGTTCGGGGATCGACACCTGGTACTCGGAGAGCACCTCGAGCAGCAGCGCCTCGGTCTCGATCTCGACGCGGTCGACCTCGTCGATGAGCAGCACGACGGGATCCGCCGCCCGGATCGCCTCGAGCAGCGGACGGGTGAGCAGGAACTCCTCGCTGAAGATGTCGTCGTGCAGCTCGGTCCAGCCCTCGGAGTTCCGGTCGGCCTGGATGCGCAGGAGCTGCTTCTTGTAGTTCCACTCGTACAGCGCCTTGGACTCGTCGAGCCCCTCGTAGCACTGCAGACGGATGAGCCGGGCGCCGATCATGTCGGCGACGGACTTGGCGAGCTGCGTCTTGCCCGTACCGGCCGGACCCTCCACCAGGATCGGCTTGGCCAACCGGTCGGCGAGATACACGACGCCGGAGATGCCGTCGTCGGCAAGGTAGTTGACGTCGCGGAGTCCCTGGCGGACCGCCGGGACGTTCTCGAAGCGGTACGGCTGTCCGGTCACTGAACTCATGGCCGGACCCTACCGGTCGGGTTCCACCGCAGTTCAAACGCCTAGTGTCACCGTCGGTGTCCGGCCCGCTCGAACCCGAGGTCGCCGCCTTCGTCGGCGGCCTGCGCACCGAGCTGGCCGACCTCGGGGGCCGCTCGATCACCGAGGCCGACCTCGGCCTCGAGGCCGCCGACCTCGTCGCCTGCGTCCTCGCAGCCGACGGACGACTCACCGACGACGAGCTCCTCGCCTACCTGGGCGCCTTCGCCGGCCGGCTCGGCGGCTCTCTCGAACGGGCAACGCCAGCCGACTTGCGGGCCGGATCGCTGTTCGACGGGCGCAGCGAGTGGGCTTCGGCCCCCTCGGCGCTGCTGGCGGTGCTGGCCGAGGCCGACCGCACGCTCGGGACCGGCGCCGCAGCGACCTACCGGCGCCTGGGGCTCGCGCTCGCCTACCGCACGGCAGCGCTCGACCGGGTGCCGTCGCCGGCCGAGATCGGCGCGATCGACCGGATGCGTCACACCTGGGAACGGGTTGCGCCCCCACCCCGCCCCGAAGCACCGGGCGGCTCGACCACCACGACCGGCGCCGGTGTTGCGACGCCGGCGGCCCCGTCCCCTGCCGACCCGGTGCGCCCACTCGAGGAGGTTCTCGCCGAGCTCGATGCGCTCGTCGGCCTCGCGCCGGTGAAGCGGGAAGTCCGGCTGCTCGTCGACCTGCTGCGGATCGGTCACCTGCGCGCCGAGCGGGGCCTGCCGGTCGTCGAGACCAGCCATCACCTCGTGTTCACCGGCAACCCGGGGACGGGGAAGACCACGGTGGCCCGGCTGCTCGGCCAGATGTACCGGTCGCTGGAGGTCGTCTCGCGCGGCCAACTCGTCGAGGTGGACCGGTCGCGTCTGGTGGCGGGCTACATCGGCCAGACCGCGATCCGCACCCGCGAGGTGATCGAGTCGGCCGTGGGCGGGGTACTGCTCATCGACGAGGCGTACGCCCTCGCCCGTGGCGGTGACAATGACTTCGGCCGGGAGGCGATCGACACGCTCGTCAAGCTCATGGAGGACCATCGCGCGGACCTCGCCGTGATCGCAGCCGGATACCCGGAGGAGATGGCCGCCTTCGTCGAGACCAACCCCGGCCTGCGCAGCCGCTTCGACCGCACCGTCCACTTCCCGGACTACACCGACGACGAGTTGGTGGCGATCTTCGAGCGTCTCGGGGCCAAGCAGCGCTACCTCCCGACACCCGACGCACTCGCCGCCGTGCGCACGACGATCGCCGCCGTCGAGCGCGGCCGAGGCTTCGGCAACGCCCGGTTCGTGCGCAACCTGTTCGAGCGAACCATCGCCGCCCACGCCTCTCGACTCGTCACGATCGAGGCCCCGACCGACGAGCAACTGACGACGCTCGAGGCCGACGACGTGCGCGCCGCGGCGGTGCGGTAAGCACCGGCGCGTAACCTGACGTCGTGGTCGCCAAGCGCATCGCCGCCGTGCTGGCCGCCGTGGCCATGATCGCCGGCGCCGTGTGGTGGCGGGGCCGGGACGGCGCCGACGCCTCGTCAGGGGCCGCGCTGCTGGCGTCGAGCCCGGTGGTGTGTGCGTTCGAGGTCATGGCAGCATGCGACGCGCTGCGCAGCGATGGCGCCACCGTGTTCGTCGAGCCGGCAGGTACCACGGCCGAGCGGCTCGTCGCTGACGACGGGACCGCCCCGATCGTCTGGGTGACGCTCGAACCGTGGCCGGCGATTGTCGAAGCACGACGCCGCGCCGCCGATCGCCTGCCCCGGCTCTCGACGTCGACCGTCGTCGCGGGTCTCGACGTGGCGATGTTCGGCGCCGTGCAGACGTGCGGTGCGACCCCGACCTGGACCTGCGTGGCCGGCCTTCCCGGCCTCGGCCTCGACGACCCTGCTTCCAGCGGCGCCGGGCCGGCGGTCCTGATCGCCCTCGCGACCGGCCTCGCCGGGGCCGACATCGCAACGGTCGGTGCCACCGACCCGGTGGTGCGCGACGGCATCGCCGGGATCAAGTTGCGCAAACCTTCGCCGCCGAACCAGGACGCCGCCGCGGTCGACATCCTCACGCTGTTCCCGGGCACCTATCGCACCGTCGCTGGCCTCGCCGGGCCGACCTCACCCGCTGCGATCGCCGTCCCGACGCCGGCAGTGCGCGCCGGTGTCGTGGTCGCCTCGAGCGGGCCGGCGCCAGGCCGGGTGCTGAGCGCTGCGGCCGCAGCGGGGCGCCCGCCGAGCGCCTCTGCCGGTATGCCGTCGGGTGACATCGCGTACGGACTTCAACTGGCCTGGACCAAGGGATGACCCCATGACCGCATCACGCCGCCACCGATGGACCGTCCTGGCCGCCGTTGCCACCCTCGCCGCCGGGGCCTGCAGCGGCACCTCGGAGACGGCGACGGTGCAGGGCTCGGGCGACCTGTCGAAGGTCGACGCCGGCAAGTGCACGGCGCTCGACGTCGTCGTCAGCCCCGAGAAGTTCACGCTCCTGACCGAGCTCGCCCGAGCGTTCAACGCGAGCAAGGACGCAAAGCCGTCCTCGGGGTGCATCGTCGCCCGGCCGCAGCGCAAGTCGTCGGGCGCAGCGGCCCAACTGCTGGTCGACGGGTGGCCCGACCCGGCCACCAACGGCAACCAGCCGGTCGTGTGGTCGCCCGCAGCGTCGGGGTGGGGCGCGATCGTGAACCAGCGCACCGGTCGGACCGTCGCGCCGCCCGCCCGCCCGTTCATGATCACGCCGCTCGTGATCGCGATGCCCAAGCCGATGGCCGATGCGCTCGGGTATCCGGGCACGCCGGTCGGCTTCGCCGACATCGTCGAACTCGCAAAGGATCCGCAGGGCTGGGCCCGGTTCGGCCATCCCGAGTGGGGCCCGTTCCGGCTCGGCAAGACCAACCCGAACTTCTCCACGAGCGGGCTGAACTTCACCGTCGCCCAGTACTACGCCGCGACCGGCAAGTCCCGCGATCTCACCGCAGAGGACCTCGACCGCCCGGAGGTCGACGCCTTCGCCCGCGGGGTCGAGTCGGCGGTGGTCCACTACGGCGACACCACTCTCACGTTCCTCAACAACTGGTACCGCGCCGACGCCCGTGGCACCGCATTGACCTACGCCTCGGCCGTCGCCATCGAGGAGAAGTCGATCCTCGACTACAATTCGGGCAACCCCGACGGCATCCTCGATCCCGGTGAGGTGGCACGTCCCCCCAAGGTGCCCCTCGTCGCCGTCTACCCGAAAGAGGGGACGCTCTACAGCGACAACCCCTTCTTCATCCTCGACGCGCCGTGGGTGACGCCGGCGGCCAAGAAGGCCGCCAGCGTGTTCCAGGAGTTCGTGCTGCGCCCCGAGAACCAGACCAAGGTGCTCGCCGGCGGGTTCCGGCCCGGTAACCCGGCCGTTGCGCTCGGCGCGCCGATCGTGACCGCCAACGGCGTCGACCCCAGCCGGCCGGGTTCGGTGCTCGAGGTGCCGCAACCGGCGGTGCTGGCCAAGGTGCTCGACCGGTGGGCCCAGCAGCGCAAGGCGGCTCGCGTCCTGCTGGTACTCGACGTGTCGGGCTCCATGGGGGAGCCCACCGTACCGGGTGGGTCGGAATCGAAGCTCGACCTCGCCAAACGCGCTGCGATCACCTCGCTCCAACAGTTCAAGGACGAAGACGAAGTCGGCCTGCGGATCTTCTCTACGGGCCTGACCCGCAACGCGCAGGAGCAATGGCTGGACCTGGTGCCCGTCAACCCGGTCGGCGCCAACCGTGAGACCTTGCGTGCCCGCATCCGCGCCCTGGTGCCGGTGCAAGGCACCCCGCTGTATGACGTGACGGCGTCGGCGTACACCAAGATGGTTGACGCCTACAACGCTGCGAAGATCAATGCGGTGGTGTTGCTCACCGACGGCCGGAACGAGGACGGCAACCGCAACGACGACACCGCCCAGCTCAACGGGCTCGTGCAGGAGCTTCAGGTCGGTGCGGAGGGAGCCCGCACCACCCCCGTGCGTGTGTTCACCATCGGCTACGGCAAGGACGCCGACCTCACGATCCTGCGCCGGATCGCCGAGGCGTCGAACGCAGCTGCCTACGACGCGTCGAATCCGGCGACGATCGAGCAGGTGTTCACCGCCGTCGTGTCGAACTTCTGACACGATCGGCATTCGTGGCCACCCGCATCGGACTGAAGGACCGGCTGCTGACCCGCGCCGGCGCCGAGGCGATGATGGCGCCGTCCGGCATCCTCGCCGCGGGCGCCGCTGCGGCGGTCACGCTCGCCGTCGGGATCCCGGTGTACCTCGCCGTGGTCGCTGCGCTCGGCGCGTGGTCCTTGCGAGTCCTCGTCGGGTTGCCCCGGGCGCCGCGCCGGCCCCGACTGCCCGGTCCGGGGGCGTTGTCGGAGCCGTGGCGGGGGTTCGTGGTGGAGGCGGCAGCGGCTGCGGCCCGCTACCGCTCGACGGTCGACGCCGTGGTGCCCGGCCCGTTGCAGGACCGGCTGCGTGCCCTCGGTGACGGCATCGATGCGAGCGTCGAGGAGTGCCGCCGGGTTGCGACACACGGTCACAGCATCGATGTCGCCCTCGGCCGGCTCGACCCGACGCGGGTCCGCCGTGAGTTGGCCGCCGCTCGGGCGTTGCCGCCCGGCGAATCCACGACCCGGACCCTCGAAGCCCTCGAATCGCAACTGGCCACCGCAGCCCGGCTCGCTGCAGCCTCCGAGGACGGCCGTTCCCGCTTGCGGCTGCTCGACGCCCGACTCGACGAGCTCGTCGCCCGTGCGGTGGAACTCTCGATCGGCCAAGGCGAGGATCCGAGTCTCTCCGGGCTGGGCACCGACGTGGACCATCTCGTCGGTGAACTCGAATCGCTCCGGCAGGCTCTCGAGGAAGCGAGCGGCCGGCCGGCGACGGGTGGGGCGTGACGGCCCGAGGCGGCCTGGCGCGCGCGAACCTCGTCGTCGCCACCGGCACCCTGCTCAGCCGGCTGAGCGGTCTGGTCCGCTTCGGGTTCCTGGTCCAGATCGTCGCCAACGACCTCGCCGACGCGTTCACGACGGCGAACAACCTGCCCAACGTGCTGTACGAACTCGTGCTGGGCGGTGTGCTCGCAGCCACGCTCGTGCCGCTGTTCACCCGGCACGCCACCGACGGCGATTCCGAGGCGACCAGTGCGGTGTTCTCGGTCGCGGCCGTCGCGTCGGCCGTGTTGACCGTCGTCGCGGTGATCGTCTCCCCGCTGCTGGTTCGGCTGTACACCGTGACCAGCCCGGAGACCGTGGACCGGGACCGCCTCGTGGGCACCATGACGTTCCTCGCCGTGGTGTTCCTGCCGCAGGTCTTCTTCTACTCGCTGACGTTCCTCGCCTCGGCGTTGCTGAACGCGCACGGCCACTTCTTCGCTGCGGCATGGGCGCCGGTGGCGAACAACGTCGTCGGTATCGCCGGCCTGGCGGCGCTGGCGGCCGTCGTGGGCACCACGCCCCGCGATCTCGCCCTTGCCGCCCTGGATCCGACGCTGCGCTGGTTGCTCGCGGCCCCCACGACGGCCGGGATCGTCCTGATGGCCGGGGTGCTGCTCGTGTCGTTGCGGCGCAACGGCATCGTGGTCCGCTTCCGCCCCGATCGCCACCACCCGGCCGTGCGGGAGGTGCTGCGCCTGTCGGGGTGGACGATCGGGTACGTCGTCGCGAACCAGCTCGCCCTCTATGCGATGACCGTCCTGGCCCGGCCCGGCAGCTTCGGGGTGACGGCGTACCAGGTGGCGTTCCTGTTGGCCCAGGTGCCGATCGGTCTGCTCGCCATGTCGGTGATCACCACCTTCACGCCCGAGCTCGCGCGCGCCCGCGCCGCTCGCGACAAGGCCCGGTTCCTCGCCCGTTTCGAGCAGGGTCTGCGCCTGCTTCTCGCCGTGATGCTCCCCGCCGGCTTCGGACTGGCCGTGCTCGCCCGACCGCTCGTGTCGACCCTGCTCCAGGCCGGCGCCTTCGACGCCGCCGACGCCGAGATCACCGGTGCGACGCTGACGGGCTTTGCGTGGGGCGTCGGCGCCGTCGCGGCCTACCTGTTCGTGCTGCGCGGCTTCACCACCCACGCCGACACCCGGACGCCGTTCGTGATCAACGCGTTCGAGAACGCGCTCAACATCATCCTCGGCGTCGCCCTCGTCGGCACGTTCGGCGTTCCCGGACTCGCCTGGTCCTTCACGATCGCCTACGGGATCAGTTCCGTCGGTGCGCTCGCGATCCTCGCCCGCAAGCTTCCCGGCGTGCCGGTGCGTCGCGTCCTCGGCAGCGCCGGCCGCCTCGGCCTGGCTGCGCTCGTCATGGCCGAGATCGTCTGGCTCACGACGTCGAGCTTCGGCGGGCCGACCGGCGGTGGTGCCCTGGCCCGGCTCGTCGTCGGGGTCCCGCTCGGCGTGGTGGTGTATCTCGTCTGTCTCGCGGTGCTGCGCGCCCCCGAGCTCCGGGAGGCTGCGATCCGTTTGCGCCTGCACGCTCGGTAGGCTCGCCGCCCATGTTCAAGGTGATCGCGAAGTGGTGGAAGTACATGACCGCCAAGCTGAGCGGGAAGTTCGAGGAGTCGGCCGATCCCAAGGTGCAGCTCGAGCAGGCGATCACCGAGGCCCAGGAGCAGCACCGACGCCTCAAGGAGCAGGCCGCCAACGTGATCGCCAACCAGAAGCAGGCGGAGTTGGCGCTCAACCGTTCGATGGAAGAGCTCACCAAGGTCAACGGCAACGCCCGCCAGGCGCTGATCATGGCTGCCGACGCCGACAAGTCGGGGGATGCGAAGAAATCCCAGGAGCTCACCGTCGCCGCCGAGGCCCTGGCGAACCGGATGATCGAGCTCGAGCGCACCGTCGAGTCGCAGAAGCAGATGGTCCTGCAGTCCACCCAGGCGGCCGATCAGGCCAAGGCGGCGGTGCAGAACAACTCGGCGCAATTGCAGCGCAAGCTCGCCGAACGCCAGAAGCTCCTGTCGCAGCTCGACCAGGCCAAGATGCAGGAGCAGATGAACACGGCGATGGCCTCGCTCACCGAGACCGTGGGCCAGGACGTGCCGACGATGGAGGAAGTGCGCCAGAAGATCGAGGCGCGCTACGCGAAGGCCACCGCGACCGCAGAGCTGCAGGAGACCACGGTCGAGAACCGCATGCTCGAGATCGAGCAGGCGACGCTCAACGTCGAGGCGCAGAGCCGTCTGTCGCAGTTGAAGGCCGAGCTCGGCCTCACCCCGGCGCCCGCCGTTGAGCCGGGCCCGGCCGCCACGCCGCCTGCGGCGTCGTGATCGGGCGGGCGACCCGCCCGATCACCATTGCGGTCAGCCGGCGCCGCTCACTCGTTGCCGATCAATCGCCGTGGCCGGCTCGGTCCGCGGCGTCTCGCTGCGACTCGATCCGCGCCTGCAACTGCTCCATCGTGAACTGCTCGACCGGCTCGAGGTCGAAGTCGTCCGGGCTGGTCGCCGTGTCGGGCAACGGGAGGTAGTACGCGTTCCCCTTGGCGGCCCAGTCGGCGACCATCTGGAAGAACGCCGGACCCGCCGGGTCGATCCCCCGGATCGGCATCGAGCCCCGCCGGATCGTGAAGTCGTGCGGCGCCAGCTCGCCGGCCCGCACGAACCACCGCTCGGCCGCCCCGGCCCGATCGTGCTGGTGGAGCCACCACGCCACCGCGAACGCCGCCCGGGCTTCCTGATCGGTCTCGGTCGGCACCTTGGTGTCCCCCGCCACCGACCCCTCGTAGGCCGGCGCCTCGCCGCGCACCCAGGCTCGCAGCGCAGCGATCGGCTTACGGGGATGGAAGCGGGTGACGCTTGCGTACTCCGTCGACACGTAGTGGACGTCTTGGGGGCGCACGATGCGGCCCACCTCGTCGACCCACAGCACCGTCGGCACGTTGACGCAGTGGTACAGGTCGGCGAACCGGTGCTCGGTGTCGACGAGGCTCGGATGCGTCGCCCCGGCCAGGCGAACCCAGGGGCGGGCCGCGTCGAGCGAATCGTCGATCGCAACGGTGATAACCGTCAGGCCTTCGGCGGCCAGTTCGGTGTGCAGTGCCTGCCACACGGGCAGGTCGGCTCGGCAGCCTCACCAACTGGCGTAGGCGTACAGCACCACCTTGCGCCCGCGGTAGTCGCTGAGCCGGTGCACGACCCCGTCGACGTCGGGGAGCGCGAAGTCCGGCGCCAACCCGGAGCGCAGGGCGTCGGCCCGCTCGGCAGCCGACGCACCGAAGGCGGCCACCCGCTCGGCGACATCGACCACGAGCGGCCGGCCCAGCAATCGGGCCAGCAGTGCGGCGTCCATCGGGCCGGTGGCGACACCAGCGGGCACCGGGATGCACACCTCGTCACGGCACAGGCCCTCGGGCTTGCGCTGCCAGCCGAGCAGCGCCGGATCGACCGTGAGGGTCTCCCCCGCCTCGACCGTGTGCACCGCCTGTTCGTCGATCACCGTCCAGGTCGTCATGCTCGCCGACCGTACCGGCACGAACCGGCGCCGCCCCCTACCGGAGCATCAGCCGGGCAGCACGACGAGATCGTCGCGGTGCACCGCCTCCGGTGGCGTGCCCGCAGGCAGCTCCCCCGAGCGTCGACCGGCGGCGGCACGCAGGCCATCCGCGTCGGCGGCCACCATGCCGCGGGCAAAGACGCGGCCGTCGAGTCCGGCGATGTCGACCACGTCCCCTTCCTCGAAGTGTCCCTCGACGCTGCGGATCCCGGCCGGCAGCAGGGACCGCCCTCCGTCGAGCACGGCGTGCCGGGCGCCGTCGTCGACCCGCAGGAGCCCGGCGGTGGCCGAAGCGAAGCCGAGCCACAGCTTGCGGGCGGGGAGCCGGCGGTCGTGGGCCCGGAAGATCGTGCCCACCCCGAGCCGGCCGGCGACGGCCTCGCCGAGCACGTCGGGCCGCGATGCCCGGGCGATGACGGTCTGGACCCCGGACCACGAGGCGATGCGCGCCGCTGCGAGCTTGGAGGCCATGCCGCCCGAGCCTCGGGTGGTCCCCGACCCGCCGGCGTCCACGTCGAGCACCGGATCGTCGGCCCGAACCTCCTCGACGAGCACGGCGGCGGGGTCGAGACGGGGGTCGGCGGTGTAGAGCCCGGGGGTGTCGGTGAGCAGCACGAGCGTGTCGGCCGCCACCAGGTGCGCCACGAGCGCGGCGATGCGGTCGTTGTCCCCGAAGCGCAGCTCGTCGACGGCGACGGCGTCGTTCTCGTTGACGATCGGGATGCAGCCCAGCTCGAGCAGCCGCAGCAGCGTCTGGCGAGCGTGGAGGTACTGCCGGCGGACGAAGAAGTCCTGCGGCACCAAGAGCACCTGGGCACCGATCGCACCGTGACGGCCCAGGGTGTCGGTGTACACCTGCATGAGCCGGCTCTGTCCGACCGCCGACAGCGCCTGCAGGGTGGGCATGTCGGCCGGTCGCCGGTCGAGGCCGAGGGCCGCGACGCCGGCGGCGACCGCACCCGAGGTGACCACCAGCACCCGGTGCCCGGCACGACGGAGGCCGACCACGTCGTCGCACAGCTTGACCACGGCAGCGACGTCGATCGCTCCCCCGTCGAGGGTGAGCGAGGACGAGCCGATCTTGACGACCACCGTGGACATCGGCGCGCTCACTCGTCGGGTTCGTAGTCGAAGCTGAATGCCCCGATCCACACGACGTCGCCCGGCGCCGCCCCGGCGCGCGCCAAAGACTTGCCGACCCCGAGCCGCCGCAAGCGATCGTCCACGAACGCAAGCGCCGCCGGGTTGGTGAGGTCGTTGAAGGCGACGGCCCGCTCGACCTCCCGACCGGTGATGCGCCACTGGTGCTCGGCCTCCCGCACGACCCGCACGCCTTCGGGGACCGGGCGCAGGATCACGAAGGCGTCCGGCTCGGGCTCGCTCGTGCGAGCGGCGGCGACGAGGTCGAACAGACGCCCGACGACGGTGGGCACACCCTCGCCGGTCACCGCCGACATGCGCAGCCCGTCGAACTCGTGCAGCGCGACGTCGGCCTTCGAGCCGACGACGAGCCGCTCCCGCTCGAGCAGCTCGGGCCGATAGGAACCCAGCTCGTGCAACAGGATCCGTTCCTGGGTCGCCGGGTCCTGCTCGGTCGAGCCCAGGTCGATGAGCATGCAGAGCACACGGGCCCGCTCGACGTGCCGCAGGAAGGTGTGGCCCAGACCTCGTCCCTCGGCGGCTCCCTCGATCAACCCGGGGATGTCGGCGACCACCATCTCGCGGCCCTCGTCGGCGTCACGCACGACGCCCAGGTGCGGCTCGAGCGTGGTGAAGGGGTAGTCGGCGATCTTCGGCTTGGCCGCCGAGATCCGGCTGATGAACGTCGACTTCCCTGCGTTGGGGAATCCGACGAGGGCCACGTCCGCCATCAGCTTGATCTCGAGCCGGAGCCAGCGCTCCTCCCCGTGCTCGCCCTGCTCGGCGAAGTCCGGCGCCCGGCGCCGGTTCGACAGGAACTTCGCGTTGCCCCGACCGCCCCGGCCGCCCGCCGCCGCCCTCCAGCGGTCGCCGTGGCGGACGAGATCGGCGACCACCTCGCCGGTGTACAGGTCGCGCACGACGGTGCCCTCGGGAACCGTGACGAGCTCGTCGGTCCCCGCCCGGCCGTGCATGTCCTTGCCCTTGCCATGGACCCCGTTGGACCCCCGCCGGTGCGGATGGTCGCGGTAGGCCAGCAGCGACGCGACGTTCCGGTCGGCCACGACCCACACGTCGCCGCCCTTGCCTCCGTCACCCCCGTTCGGGCCACCTTTGGTGACCGGCCCCTCCCGCCGGAACGCGACGCAGCCGGCACCGCCGTCACCGCCCCGCACGTTGAGACCGCACTCGTCGACGAACCCGCTCATGGGACCGCAAACGCTACCGGTTCGATGCCGCACCCCGCCGGTAGCGTGCGTCGCGTGGCGGATCGGATCGCTCGCTGGGCCTCGACCATGCACGGTCACGACCACGCCCGCTTCCGGGTCGCCCACGCCGACAGTCCCGTCGCCGGCCAGCCGGGCGACGCGGTTCGGCGGGAGGAACGCGAGGCGCAACTGGGTCCTCGGGCCACGCCGGCGTCGGGCGCCGGCAACCGGGCCGCCGAAGAGGAGCCCTGCACCTACCGCACCTGCTTCGAGCGTGACCGGGATCGCATCCTCCACGCCACGGCGTTCCGTCGCCTGGCTGGCAAGACGCAGGTCTTCGTGTTCCCCGATGACCACCAGCGCACCCGGCTCACCCACGCGCTCGAGGTGATGCAGATCGCGTCCGCCGCCGCTCGGGGCCTCGGGCTGAACGTGGCACTCGCCGAGGCGATCGCGCTCGGGCACGACTGCGGCCACGGCCCCGGCGGTCACGCCAGCGAGGACGCCCTGTCGCCTTACGTGGAGGGCGGGTACGACCACGCCGTCTGGGGTGCCGACGTCGTGCTGCCCCCGCTCAACCTGTGCGCCGAGACGCTCGACGGCATCCGGAACCATTCGTGGTCACGTCCGGCCCCCACCACGCCCGAGGGTGAGGTCGTCTCCTGGGCCGATCGCATCGCCTACGTCTGCCACGACTTCGAAGACGCCGTCGCTGCCGGGATCGTCACGCTCGCCCAATTGCCCGCCGACGTCGCCGAGCAGTGCGGGCGGCGCCGGAGCCAGCAGATCGGTGCGTTCGTCGATTCCCTCGTCGACACATCGGCCTCACTCGGCGCGATCGCCATGAGCGCCGAGCTCGCCGACGCGCTCGCCGCCTTCCGCCGCTTCGACTACGAGCACATCTACCTCCGGCCTGCCTCGGTATCGCAGGCCCGGGCGGTCATCGCTGTGCTCCAGGCCCTCGTCGAGGCCTTTGCCGACCGACCGAACCTGCTGCCCCCGAGCAGGGGGGCCTTCGCCGCCGGCACCCCGGAGGCCTACCGGGCGGCGGTGACCTACGTCGGCGGGATGACTGACCGCTTCGCCTGCCAGGAGGCGGTCCGGTTGCTCGACTGGCCGCGCGCCCAGTTGCCCCGGGGTATCGGCACGCCCTGATGGGGTCACCGGAACCCGGACGCGTTGACGGCCCCGGCCGATGGCCGGGGCCGTCAACGAAGGCTGTCGATCAGGCCGGCGCGACGACGTCGACGATCCGGCGGCCCTTTCGTTCGCCGAACTGCACGACTCCGTTCGCGGTGGCGAACAGCGTGTCGTCGCCGCCGATCCCGACGTTGTGGCCCGGGTGGAAGCGCGTGCCCCGCTGGCGCACGATGATCCCGCCGGCCGAAATCTCCTGCCCGGAGAACACCTTCACCCCGAGGCGCTGCGCGTTGGAATCGCGCCCGTTGCGGGTGGAACCCCCGCCCTTGGTCTTCGACATGACGCCCTCCTCAGCCCCGGGCGATCCGGGTGATCTCGACGACGGTGTAGTGCTGACGGTGCCCGAAGCGCCGCCGCTGGTTCGTGCGCCGCTTGTAGGTGAAGCCGTTGATCTTCGGCCCCTTCGCCGCACCGACCACTCGGCCGGCTACCGAGGCGCCGACCAGCTCCGCCGGTGTGGCGAGGACGACATCGCCGTCCACCACGAGCACCGGAGTGAAGCTGACCTCCTCACCTTCGGCAGCCGACAGCTTCTCGACGTTCAGTCGCTGACCTTCGGCGACTCGTTCCTGCTTGCCACCTGTGGCGATCACTGCGTACATAGCGAGGGGCGAGCTTATCAGGAACCAGCGATCAGGGAGTGATCCACGACGACCCCCCGGCCCTCACAGTGCGGGCAGGGATCGGCGAACTCGGTGAGCAAGCCCTCCCCGATCCGCTTGCGCGTCATCTCGACCAACCCGAGTTCGGAGATGTCGAACACCTGCGTACGGGTCTTGTCGCGTGCGAGCTCCTGGCGGAACCGGGCCACGACGGCCTGACGGTTCTCCTTCAGCTCCATGTCGATGAAATCGATGACGATGATCCCGCCGATGTCGCGCAGGCGGAGCTGCTTGGCGATCTCCTCGGCGGCCTCGAGGTTGTTGCGGTAGACGGTCTCCTCGAGGTTCGTGGAGCCCACGTTCTTGCCGGTGTTCACGTCGATGACCGTGAGCGCCTCGGTGTGCTCGATGATCAACGAACCGCCGGAGGGCAGCCACACCTTGCGGTCGAGCGCCTTGTGCAACTGCTCATGGATGTGGTGGTTCTCGAACAGCGGGAGACCCTCGGCCGGCGCGTCGTAGAACTCCACCCGGTCGGCGAGGCTCGGGCTGATCGACGCCACGTAGCCGTGGACCTCCTCGAACAGCGCTCGATCATCGATGACCACACCCCGGTACTCGTCGTTGAACTCCTCGCGGATCACCCGGACGGCCATGTCGGGTTCCTTGTAGAGCAGGGTCGGCCCACTCGCGCCCCGGGCGGCGGCCTCGATGCGGTTCCACTGTTCGAGCAACCGTTCGACGTCGCGTCGCAGTTCGTCCTCGGGAGCAGCCTGCGCCGCCGTACGCACGATCACCCCGTGCTCGGCAGGCTTGACCTTGTCGAGCAGCGCGCGCAGCCGCCGACGCTCGTCGTCCGGCAGCCGCTTGGAGATGCCATAGGTACGGGAGTTCGGGATCAAGACCACGAACCGGCCGGGGAGCGACACCTCCTGGGTGAGCCGGGCTCCCTTGGCGCCGATCGGGTTCTTCGTCACCTGGCAAATGATGAGCTGCCGACCCTTGAGGACCTGCTCGATGCGGAGGTTCTTCCCTCCACCCTTGCCGCCCTCCACGATGTCCTCGGCGTCGTATTGCACGTCGCCCCGGTACAGCACGGCGTTCTTGGGCGTACCGATGTCGATGAACGCCGCCTCCATTCCCGGCAGCACGTTCTGCACCCGCCCGACGTAGATGTTGCCGTGGATCTGCGACACGTCGTCGGCGGCACGGCTCACGTAGTGCTCGATGAGGCTGCGGCCCGCGAGCACGGCGATCTGGGTGAGTTCGGGTCGGCTGTGGACGCACATCAGGTACCGACCCACCGGGCGGCCGTTGCGTTCCTTCGGTTTGGGCGGTTCGACCTCCACCCGCCGCGGGGCGCGCCCCGAACGGGCCGCTGGTGCGGCCGGCGCTGCCGATGCGGCGCGCAGGGCGGCGTTGCCCCGGCGGGACGGCTTCGATCCCGCAGACCGGTCCTTCGACCTCGGCGAAGGGGCGACCTCCGGCTCTGGGGCCGGCCGGGCGACGGGCGGTGCCGGGCGGGAATCCCCGATGCGCGGGCGCCGCACGAGCACCTGGTCGGCGACCGCCGCGTCGCGGACCTTGCCTTCGAGCGGCGGGTCGGGCAGCTCGGGTTGTTCGGAGACCTCGGGCGCCGGCGCCCGCTTCGGTCGGGCCGGTCGGGCCGCTCGCTGGGGGCGCGCCAAGAGGTCAGCGCCGGCTGCGGGATCCTGCTCCCCACCCGGTTCGGCCGCCGGCGGGTCGTCGCTCGGGGCAACCTCGCCACCGGCGCGGCGCTGCGAGCGGCCCCGCCCACCCCGTGAGCCGCGGCGGCGACGCTTGGCTGCCGCCGACGCATCTCCGCCAGCGGCGGTCTCCTCGGACGTGTCCGGACCGGCCCCGGGACCACCGGCCGCCGGGGCGTCGGGAAAGTCCGTCATGGCGCTCCTCCTGCGGGCGCCTCGCGCCCGGCACCGGCCGGCGTCGCCGCGAGCGGGATCGGTTCCCGTCGCGCGCCACCGGCGTCGATCCACTGGTGGGTGCGAAGCACCCGCACGTCGGGGTCGTCGGGCACGAGCGCACCGACGAGTTCGCCAGGCCGCAACGACCGGCCGATCGTCGCCAACTCGACCACCAGGCGGGTCCCCGCCCGGCCATCGGGCAGTTCGACGGCACCGTCCACCTCGGCGGCGAGGACGGCCGGACGGATGTCGTCGGTTGAGCGCTCGCCCTTGCGCTCGCGATCGATAAGGACGACCTCAGCGGCAAGGAAGGCCTCGAGCGCTGCGCCGACGGCCTCGGGGGTGGCGTCGGCGACGTCGATGCGCCACGTGCATGCCGTCACGGCCTCCTGAAGTGACGGTGTCCCCGGCGGAATGACCATCGCCCGCTGGGCGACCATCCCGTCGGGAAGCATGGCGCTCACCGCTGCAGGCAATCCGACCGCGTCGATCCCAGCCGCCCGGCCGTCCTCGAGATCGACGTCGAGATACTCGGCCAGGCTTTCGTGGCCGGTCGACAGCGCGAGCCCGAAGTGCAGCCGGGGCCGGGGCGAGAACCCGACGCTGTAGGCCACGGGCAATTCGGCCCGGCGGCAGGCCCGCTCCCAGATCCGTGCGGCGTCACGGTGGCTGGTGAAGCGCACCTTGCCGAGCTTCGTGAATCGGATCCGGACCCGCACCTCAGCCTGCGCCGACCGGGTCGGGACGGCGGACCTGCAGCCGCACCGGAACCTCGCTGCCCCGGCCGAGATCCTGGCCGGTGCCCTGGCTGCCACCCGCCGGCGGCGTGGGTGACGCGACCACGTGCTCGATCCCGTACCCCGTACAGACCCCGCAGTCGTAGCAGGGGATCCACCGGCAGTCCTCGAGCCCGGACCCTGCGAGGGCCGCCTGCCAGTCCTGCCAGAGGAAGTCCTTGTGCAGCCCGGCCGACACGTGCTCCCACGGGAGCACTTCGTCCTCGGTGCGGTGCCGGTGGACGTACCAGTCGACCGAGAGGCCCTCGGCCGCCATGGCGTCGGTCCACCGTTCGAGGCGGAAGCACTCGCTCCACTCCTGGAACGTGCCACCTTCCCGCCACACCCGTTCGATGACCCGACCGATCCGCCGGTCGCCGCGCGAGGCGATCCCCTCGGCGAGGGATGCACGTGGGTCGTGCCACTTCAGCTCCACCCCACGGGCTTTGCGGGCCGCGTCGCGAAGCACGCCGATCTTGCGCTGGAGCTCGGCGACCGTGTTCTGCCCGAACCACTGGAACGGCGTATGGGACTTGGGTACGAACCCACCGACGGACACGGTCACCGACGCCCGCTTCGTGTGGCGACGGCCGATCTCCACGCAGTTGCGACCCAACTCGACGATGCCGCGGGTGTCGTCATCGGTCTCGGTGGGCAGGCCCGTCAAGAAGTAGAGCTTCATCCGGTACCAGCCCTGGGAGTACGCCGACTCGACCGCCCCGTACAGGTCCTCCTCGGTAATCAGCTTGTTGATCACCGTCCGCAGGCGCCAGGAGCCGGCCTCGGGGGCGAAGGTCAACCCCGTGCGGCGAGCCTTGGAGACCTGCGCAGCGACACCCACGGTGAATGCGTCGACCCGGAGCGACGGCAGGCTGACCGACACCTGTCCGCATGCCGTCGGGTCCGACACGGTGTCGGCGACCACACGCTCGATCCCCGAAAAGTCGGCGGTGGACAGCGAGGTGAGCGCCACCTCGTCGTACCCGCTGCGCCGCAGCCCGTCGCGCACCATCGTGCGCACCTGGTCGGCCGGGCGTTCGCGAACCGGGCGGGTGATCATGCCCGCCTGGCAGAAGCGACACCCTCGGGTGCACCCCCGGAACACCTCGACGTTCAGGCGGTCGTGCACGACCTCGGTGAGCGGCACGAGTTGCCGTTTGGGATACGGCCACTCGCCGAGATCGGCGACGGCCCGCTTCTCCACCCGGGCCGGCACGTCGGGGTAGCGCGGGGTGACCGACACGAGGCGGGGACCGTCGTAGTCGACGTCGTACATGGACGGCACGTAGACGCCGGGAACCGCTGCGAGCGCCCGCAGCACCTGCTTGCGGCTGCCCTCCGTGCGACCCGACGCCTTCCAGGCCCGCACGACCTCGGTGACCTCGGCGACGACCTCCTCGCCCTCCCCGATGACGAATACGTCGACGTAGTCGGCAAGTGGCTCGGGGTTGAATGTGGCATGACCGCCGGCGCACACGATCGGGTGCTCGGGCCGGCGATCCTCCGAGCGGACCGGTACGCCTGCGAGATCGACGCAGTTCAACAGGTTGGTGAAGACGAGTTCGGCCGACAGGTTGAACGCCAGCACGTCGAACGAGCCGGCCGGCCGATGGGTGTCGACCGAGAACAACGGCAGGCCTGCCCGGCGCAACTCGGCGTCGAGGTCGAGCCACGGAGCGTAGGAGCGCTCGGCGACGGCGTCGTCGCGCTCGTTCAGGATCTCGTAGAGAATCTGCAGACCCTGATTGGGGAGCCCGATCTCGTAGGTGTCGGGGTACACCAGCAGCCAGGACACCTTGGCCGGGTCGTGGCGGGGGGTGGTGGCGCCGACCTCGCACCCGATGTACCGGGCCGGCTTGGCGACACGAGCGAGCAGCGGTTCGAGACGGGGCCACAGCGAGGGGGGAGCGGCGGTCGTCATGGGGGCGAGAGGTTACCCGCTGCAGGGTTCCGGCACCGGGACGGACTCATGCGACCCGTCGCATGTGGACGCTCTGGACCAGGCCGAGCAGGAGCAGGAACGCGATCGTGGACGAGCCGCCGTAGGACACCATCGGCAGCGGGATGCCGGTGACCGGCATGATGCCCATGTTCATCGCGACGTTCTGGAACACGTGCCACGACACGAGCGCCACGGCTCCGCCCGCGATCAGCGCCCCCATGGGGTCCTCGGCGAGTTGGGCGATGCGCAAGATCCGGAGGACGAGCAGCAGGAACAGCGCGAGCACGGCCGATGCGCCGACGAGTCCGAACTGCTCGGCGATCGCCGAGAAGATGAAGTCGGTGCGTTGCTCGGGAACGTCGCCCCGGTTGGTGAGCACGCCCTCGCCGAAGCCCGAACCCGTCACCCGGCCGAGGGTGATCGCCTGCTTTGAGAACTTCACCTGCCGGATGAGATCGGCGTTGGCCTTCGTCTCCTCCTGGTCGAGGAAGTAGGTCAAGCGATTCTGCTGGTAGCTCGCCAGGGTGTCGGTCGTGACCACGGCGACGGCTGACGCGACGGCCAATGCCGAGATCAGGACGATGTGGAGCAACTTGGCCCGGGCGACGAGCAGCAGGCCCATGACGCTCGCGATCATCGCCGAGGCGGTACCGAAATCGGGCTGGCCGATGATCAACACGAGCGGGAGCCCGGCGAGCAACAGGCTCTTGACGAACCGGTGGTACGGCAGTGGCTCGCCACGCTCGCCGGCGGCGTATGCCGCGAGCGTGAGGATGAGCGCCACCTTGGCGAACTCCGAGGGCTGCAGCTGGAAGCCACCGGCCTCGAACCAGGCTCGAGCCCCGTTGACGTCGGTTCCTGCGACGAAGAGCCCGGCGAGGAGCACCAGCGAACCGACGAACACCAACGGCACCAACCGTCGCAGCGACCGGTAGTCGATCGCCATCACCACCAGCATGCCGACGAGACCGAGGCCCACCGAGATCACCTGGCGCTCGACCCAGTACGTCGGCTCGAGCCCCAGCAGCTCACGACGGGGAGCGGTCGCCCCGTAGATCGACACGAGACCCACGCCGATCAGTCCGAACGTCAAGGCGAGCAGCGTCCAGTCGACCCGCCGGAACGGGCTGAACAGCGTGGGGCGCCCCCCGATCGCATCGCTTCCGGGGCCGTAGTGCACGATCGCCATCAGTCGCGGCTTCCCGAGATGTCCCGGTAGTCGAGGCAGCCCGTGTCGTCGGTGAGACGGGGCAGGATGGCGGCTTGGAGCGTGCTCCGGTCGAGCTCGCCGGCCGTCGGGCTGACGTCGGCCAGGCCGCCGAGCATCGCCGGCTTGTCCTTCTTGAAGGACTCGACGGCCAGCTTTTCGAAGATGCACTTGGTCACGGGAGCAGCGGCCTGACCACCGAATCCCGCCTCCTCCATCACGGTCACCACGGTGAACTCCGGCTTGTCGAGGCTCTGACCGCCGAAGGCGGCGAACAACGACCGGTCGTACTCGGAGAAGTCGGGCTCCTTCTCCTTGTTCGCGAGCTGTTCGGCCGTGAGCGCGACGAACTTGGTCTGTGCGGTACCGGTCTTGCCCGCGACCGGGAACAGGTCCCGGTAGGGATAGCTCTCCCATGCCCCCAGCGCAGTGCCCTGGAACCCGCCTTCGACCCGGTCGAACAACGCTCCCTGCAGGCCGATCATCAACGGCTCGCGCATCGACGCCGGGATCTCGACTGCGCCCTTTACCTCGGGCTTGTACTCCCGCACCACCTTGGCCGCTGCGCCGCTCAGGTCGAGCACCCCACTCCCCTTCTTCGGCAGCCCGGGCGCCAGGACCGCCCGAGCGATCAAGGGTCGGTAGAGCGTGCCGCCGTTCGCGAACGTCGAGTACCCGGACGCGAGCTGCAGCGGGGTCACCCCGATGAGTCCCTGCCCGATCGCCAGGTTGACCGCATCGCCGCGGAAGAAGTCCCGGCCCTGCGATTTCGGGATGGCGCCTTTGTCAGCGAGCGACCGCTTGATCGCTGCGGTGGGGATCAGACCTTCCTGCTCGAAGGGAAGGTCTATACCGAGCGGGCGGTTGGCCATCCCGAATTCGGCCAGCACCGTCTGCTGGGGCTGGGTGCCCTTGACCGTCTCGTCGTACATGCGGGACGCCAACTCGTAGAAGAACGTGTCGACCGAGACGATCATCGCCTCTTCGAGGTTCCGTTCCCCGTACACGGTGCCGCCGGCGTTGCGGCGGGTACATCCGCCCGGCTCGTCAGGGGCGCAGCCCGGCAGGAGCCATCGTCCGACGTCGAGATAGGTGTCCTCGGCGCTGAACCCGGGCGTCCCGGGCACCTTGCCCGGACTTCCCGAGGGCAGGTACTTCAGGGCCGCCATGCTCGTGAACAGCTTCATGGTCGAGCCGATCTGGTAGGTGCCCTGGATCGCGTAATTCAGCAGCGCCGGGTACTTGTTGCGGATCGCCTCTTTGTCCTTCGGGTCGCGGGCCTTGAACACTGCGTCGAACAACTTCGTCGGTAGGGGTGCCGTGAACCACCGGTTGTCGAACGGCGGATTCGAGGCCATCGCGAGGATCTCGCCGGTCTTCGGGTCCTGGACCACGCTGGTGCCAGCCGGTGCCCGGAACGCGTTCTTCGGCACGGTGCAATCCTCGTCGAAGCGGTTCTCCTTCACGCACGGCCGCACGAGCCGCCGCCGCTCGAGACCGACCTGCAGGATCTGCTCCGCGTACTGCTGCAAGCGGAGATCGATCGTGAGCATCACGTCGTTCCCGGGCACCGGATCCTGCTGGGCGACTAGCCGTAGCGGCCGGCCCGTCGCATCGATCTCGTACTCGACCCAACCCGGCTTGCCCCGCAGGTCCTCCTCGAAGGACCGCTCGATACCGGCCTTGCCGACCGAGTCCGACAGTCGGTAGCCCTTCACGCGCAGTTCCCGGAACTCGTCTCCGTTGAGCTTTCCGAGGTAGCCGACCACGTGGCTGCCGATCGGGGCATAGGGGTAGCGGCGTTGGAAGCCCTCCTCGACCTCGACCCCGGGATAGTCCTCGGCACGTTCCTTCAGCCAGATCGCTGTCGGTTCGTCGACCCCCTCGGCGACGGGAACCGGCAGGAGGGGGTCGATGTTGACGTCCTTCCAGCGCTCCTCGAGTTCCTCCACGGTCGCACCGACCAGCGGGGACAGCCGTTCGAAGAGCGCTGCTCGGTCGGCGCTTCGGCGATACACCTCGCGGTCGACCGAGACGTTGATCGACGGGCGGTTGTCGGCGAGGATCCGGCCGTCGCGGTCAAGGATCCGGCCCCGAGTGGCCGGGAGGATGACGCGCCGGGTCTTGACCTCTGCGAGCCGCTGCTCCAGGGTCGGATCGGCTGCGACCTGCAGGAACCACAACCGGGTGAACAGCGACCCGAACAACACGACGACGACCAATCCGAGCACGCTCAACCGCCAGGCGCTGGTCTCCGCTCGCACAGGGTTCATTCTTCCCCACCGTGTACCCGCTTCGCCGTCATCGGATCGTCATCTGGAGCTCGGCGGTCGGCCTTGCTCGTGGCGCGGCGAGCGGTCGCTCAGTGCCGGTCGATCACGTCCGGCAGCAGCACGAAGCGTCCGAGGGCTCGCAGCGGAAGGGCCACCACGGCGTGCAAGAGGGCCATGACCAGCGTGATTCGGACCAGCCCGGTCCCGGCGAGGTCGTCGCGTCCGAACAGGATCGCGAGCACGGATGCGAAGAGCGATGCCGCAGCGGTCGCGACCGCCACCACCGTCACATAGGCGCGCCGGGTGGACTGCGCGCCAACGGGCACCAGGCCGACGAAGTAGGCGACGAGCGCGCCGGTGAGCGCGCCCATACCGAACGGAAGCCGGGTGACGAGGTCGGTGAGCAACCCCAGACCGAACCCGTAGCGGGCCCCGCGCACCGGCCCACCGAGCAACCCGGCGGTGATGGCACAGGCCAGGAACAGGTCGCCGGCGACCCCGAACGGGCGGATCTCCGCGGCGACCGACACCTGCAACCCGAACAGGATCGGCAAGACCACCGCAGCCCGGATCAGGGGCCGCTCGACGACGGCCACCGCCGTCACCCGCCTGCGGTGGGCGAGTACTTGATCACGCGTACGAAGCTGAGGCGCCTGAGATCAGCGATCGGTTCGACCAGCACGTCGAGATAGGTGGAGCCGGGCCGCGGTCGAACCGTCTTGACCCGGCCGATCGGGATGTCTTCGGGGAACAGGGACCCCGACGAGGCGTAGGTGGTCACTGCGTCCCCGACGGCGACGCTCTCCCCCGCCCCGACGAGATCGACCGCCAGGGGCCGGTCGTAGCCTTGACCCTTCAGCAATCCGGTGTCGAGAACGCTCTTCGGCGGAACCGTGGTGGTCGTCGTCGCCGGGACCGTGGTCTCGGCCGACGGGTCGCCGGTCACGGCCCCCGTGGTCGACGACTTCGGGCCGCTCGGTGCAGCGGTCGTGGTCGCCGTCGGCGGACTCGTGGTCGTCGTCGTGGCGCCCGGGGCCGGCCGGCGGGTACCGATGATCTTGACGGGCACGCCGATCTGCGGGTCGTAGAGCATCCGGATGAAACTGTGGGTCGGGGTCACCTGGGACAACCGACCGACCAGGCCACCGGCGGTCACCACCGGCATGCCGGGGGCCAGCCCGTCGCGCGCGCCCTTGTCGATCTCCACGGCGAGCTGCAGGTTCGATGCCGGCTCGCCGACGACCTGTGCCGTCACGTACGGGTAGTTGCCGAGCAGGTCGAGCCCGGCCACGGCCTTCAGCTCGTCGTACAACTGCGACTTCGCCTCGGCGGCGATCGCTGCACCTTCCTGCGCTTCGACCTTGTCGCGCAGCTGCGCGTTCTCGAGCTCGAGCTCCTCATAGGAGCGCATCCCGTTCCAGGCGTTCACCGCCGGCCGGGCGAGGAAGCGGAAGAAGCCGGCCAGCGGCGACGTCAACTCGGTGGTTGCGGCCCGAGAACCGTCGATCAGCTCGCTCCCCCGCAGGTCGACGGTGATGAGCGTGACCGACAGCAGGGCGAGCACGATGATCGTGCGCCGGCTCGGGCCGGGGGTGGGCAGCGCCACGAGCTGCGGCTACCCGTCCTGGCCGCGATAGAGCACGCGGCTCAACGCCTCGAAGTGCTCGAGCGTCTGCCCCGACCCGATCGCCACCGAATGCAACGGGTTCCGAGCGATGCGGATCGCCATCCCCGTCTCGTGGGCCAGGCGCACGTCGAGGCCGGTGAGCAGCGCCCCGCCCCCGGTGATCGTGATTCCCTGCTCCATGATGTCCGCGGCCAGTTCCGGCGGCGTGCGGTCGAGCGTGGATTTCACGGCGTCGACGATGGTCGTGACGGGTTCGAGGAGCGCCTCGCGGATCTCCTGCGAGGACACGACCACGGTCTTGGGTAGACCGCTCAGCAGATCGCGCCCACGGATCTCGGCCGTGAGCTCCTCCTGCAGCGGCCACGCCGACCCCATGGCGAACTTGACCTCCTCGGCCGTCTGTTCCCCGAGGGCGAGCGAGTGCTCTTTCTTCACGTAGTTGATGATCGCCTCGTCGAGTTCGTCGCCGGCGACGCGCACGGACTGGCTGGCGACGATGCCCCCGAGGGAGATCACGGCGACCTCGGTGGTGCCCCCGCCGATGTCGACGATCATGTTGCCGGCCGGGTCCTGGACGGGAAGGCCGGCACCGATGGCCGCCGCCATCGGTTCTTCGATGATGTACGCGGGCTTGCGGGCGCCGGCGTACTCGGCGGCATCCTTCACGGCGCGCTGTTCGACCGGCGTGATGCCCGACGGCACGCAGATCACCATGCGGGGCTTGGCGAAGCGGCTGCGATGGACCTTCTGGATGAAGTAGCGGAGCATCTTTTCGCAGATGTCGAAATCCGCGATGACTCCGTCCTTCAGCGGCCGGATGGCCTGGATGTGGCTCGGGGTGCGGCCCATCATCCGCTTGGCTTCGAGACCGACCGCCAGGGGCCGACCGTCGCGCACGTTCACGGCGACCACGGACGGCTCGTCGAGCACGATGCCTTGGCCCCGCACGTAGATCAGCGTGTTCGCAGTGCCCAGATCGACCGCCATGTCGCGGCCGAGACTGAGTGGATTGCTACCGGCCATGGGTCTCCCTCCGAACGGCCGCCCGGGTGGATCCGAGAATCCTACCCGACTCCTCCCACGGGCCATCAGAGCCCGGGGAAGAAGATCCCGATCTCCCGTTGCGCGGATTCGGGCCCATCCGAACCGTGCACGAGGTTCTCCGTGAACAGGATGCCGAGGTCACCGCGGATGGTGCCCGGAGCCGCCTTGCGCGGGTTGGTGGCGCCCATCATCGACCGCACGACCTCCCACGTGTCCTCGGGGCCCTCCAGGACGAGGGCCACCACCGGACCGCGAGACATGAACGCGGCCAGGTCGGCGTAGAACCCCTTGCCGACGTGCTCCGCGTAGTGCCGGTCGAGGGTGTCGGCGTCGAGGCTACGCAGGTCGAGCGCCACGAGCCGGAGGCCTTTGCGCTCGAAGCGGGAGAGGATCTCGCCGACCAGGCCGCGTTCGACGGCGTCGGGCTTCAACAGGACAAGGGTGCGATCGGCCATAGCGGGTCGGCAGGCTACGTGACCCGGCGGGTCGCGTACCGGTCAGGGCAGCACGACCCGAAGGTGCTGCCGGGCGGCAGCCACGACGTACAGCGAGCCGGCGACGAGCACCGCATCGTCGGGTCCGGCCCGGCGCAACGCGACATCGCAGGCGGCGGCCACGTCGTCGCGCGCCTCGACCGACTCCAGACCGAGTCGGCGCGCCGCGTCAGCGAGATCGGCGGCGGGCAGGGCACGGGGCGACGGCGGCGTGCAACACACCACCGACGCGAACTCCTCGGCCCGCAACGCTTCGAGCATCTCCACCGGGTCGCGGCTGCGCAGCATCCCCACCACGAGGTGCTTTTCGCCCGCCGGGTCGAAATCCTCGGCGAGCACCGATGCGCAGACATCGGCCCCGGCGGGGTTGTGCGCGCCGTCGACGATCACGAGCGGCTGGTGGCCCAGCACCTCGAACCGGCCGGGCATGCGAGCGGCGGCGAACGCCTCCTGCACCACGTCGAGCGCCAGCGGCGCGTCGAAGAACGCCTCGACGGCGCACAAGGCAACGACGGCGTTGTCGCCCTGGTGTGCCCCGTGAAGGGGTAGGTAGAGCTCCCGGTACAGCGCCTGCGGCGTGCGCAGGTCGAGCAGGCGACCGCCGAGCGCCAGCTGGTTGTTGAGCACCTCGAAGTGCTCTCCTGCCCACGCGATCGCCGACGGCCGTTGCGCGGCGAAGACCTCGAACAGGTCCGGGTCACGCTCGCCGAGCACCAGCGTCGAACCCGGCTTGATGATGCCGGCCTTCTCCGCCGCGATGTGGGCCCGGGTCGGGCCGGCGTACTCGGTGTGGTCGAGCGCGATGTTGGTCACGACCGCCACCGTCCCATCGGCGACGTTGGTGGCGTCCCACCGGCCCAGCATCCCGACCTCGACCACTGCGACGTCGACGGCCACGTCGGCGAACCACCGGAACGCTGCGGCGGCGAGCAGTTCGAACCAGCTCGGCCGCACGCCGGTGATGCCCTCGAGATCGGCGAGCGCTGCCACCTGTTCGGCGAACTCCTCGTCGCTGATCGGCTCGCCGTTGCGGCACAACCGCTCGTTCACGCGGTCCAGGTGCGGGCTCGTGAAGGTACCCACGCTCAGACCCTGGGCGAGCAGGAGCTGCGTCACGAGTTGCGTCGTCGAGCCCTTGCCGTTGGTCCCGGTGAGATGGACCACCGGCTGCGCGTGCTGCGGATCCCCCATCGCCGAGCACAACCGGCGCATCCGGTCGAGCGAGGGCACCTCGGGACGCGTCCCGGCCAGCATCCGCTCGAGGTTGATGTGCTCGTCGAGGTACGCGAGAGCGGCCGTGTAGTCCACGCCTCGGAACCCTCAGACCGGCGGTCGCAGCGCTCGTGCGCTCACGACGCCGCGCGACGCGGCCGGTTCGCCCGCTGCGCCTCGCGAGGAAGGAGCGTGGGGTTCACCTTCTCCCGCACGGTCTTCGCATCGATCACGACCCGACCGATGTCGCTGCGACCCGGCAGGTCGTACATGGTGTTCAGCAGAACCTCTTCGAGGATCGCCCGCAGCCCTCGGGCACCGGTGCCGCGCATCAGGGCCTGTTCGGCCACGGCATCGAGCGCGTCGTCGGTGAGATCGAGCTCGACGTCTTCGAACTCGAAGAACTTCCGGTACTGCTTGATGAGCGCGTTCTTCGGCTCCACGAGGATCCGCACCAGCGCCTCGCGATCGAGGTTCTGCACGACGGCGACCACGGGTAGGCGGCCGACGAATTCGGGGATGAGGCCGAACTTCAGCAGATCCTCCGGCAGCGCCTGCTGGAAGAGCGCGCCGTTGTCACGCTCGTGCATCGAGCGGATCTGGGCCGCGAACCCCACGCCCTTGTGTCCGATCCGGTTCTCGATGATCTTCTCGAGCCCGGCGAACGCGCCCCCGCAGATGAACAGGATGTTCGTCGTGTCCACCTGCACGAACTCCTGGTTGGGATGCTTGCGGCCACCCTGGGGCGGAACCGAGGCGATGGTGCCCTCGATGAGCTTCAGCAAGGCCTGC
>JBJTVH010000088.1:0-17754 GCA_046081125.1 Acidimicrobiales bacterium | reverse complement strand
CGAAGAAGTTGATGCCGGCCTCGAGCGCCTGGCGGATGAACGGCCGGGCCTGCTCGGTGTCGAGGGTCCACGGATGGGTGCCCTGGTCGGGGCTCCCGTAGCTCATGCATCCCAGGCAGATCCTCGACACGTCGAGCCCGGTGCGGCCCAGCTTCACGTAGCGCATTCGTCCTCCTATCGGAACGCACCCTGCCAGACGTCGGAGGTTCTTGGCAGGGAAGGCCCGACTTTGCTTGACTACCGCCCCAGTGGTCGTCCGACCACGGCACATGAACTCAGGGGGGACAGTGCGTACACGGCACTTGATCGGTGTCGTCGCCGTCGTCACGGCCAGCGGCCTGCTGGCAGCGGCGTGCGGTGACGACTCGTCGGGAAGCTCGGCGACATCCGCTGCAGCGACCACGGCGGCGACGACGGCAGCGGCCACCACGGCCGGCGCCACCACCACGGCGGCTGCCACCACGACCACCGCAGCCGGCAGCGGCTCGACGTGGTGCGCCAAGCCGATCGACACCTCGATCGACAAAGACGACGGCGTCGGCGCAGGCAAAGGCAAGTGGATCCTCGAGTGTGCGGCGGACAAGCCGCTCAAGGCCGAGGGTGCCCCGATCGTCCTCGGCTTCCAGAACCCCGAAGGCGACCCGGCCGGCACCTTCCCCGAGTACCAGAAGGGCGCCAAGGCCGCCGTCGAGTTCGTGAACAACGAGCTCGGTGGCATCGGCGCCGACTACAAGACCGGCAAGCCCGGGCGGCCGATCAAGCTCGAAGTGTGCGTCATGGCCATCAACCCGGCCGACTCCACCAAGTGCGCCAACGAGCTCGCTGCGAAGAAGCCTTTCGCCGTGCTGTCGACGCTCAACTTCTTCGGCAACCACTTCCCGATCTACCAGGCCGCGAAGATCCCGGTGATCGTCGGCAACCCGATCACGGTCGCCGACTTCACGACCGATGGCGTGTTCGCCATCACCTCGGGCTGCGTCGGCGTCCACACCGGTCTCGTCGAGTTCGTCACCAAGGACCTCGGCAAGAAGCGGGTGGCCGTGCCGTGGGCCGACACCCCGCCCGGTGTGGTCTGCTACCACGACCTCGAGAAGAAGCCGCTGCGGATCCTCGCCGGCAAGATCGAGGGTCCGGCCGAGGCCAAGGGCAAGGTCCCGGGGCTCGAGGACATCGGCGTGCCGATCAAGCCGGCCTCCGCTGACGTCACCCCGCAGGCCCAGCAGGTGCTCGACTTCAAGCCCGAAGGCATCATCTTCTCCGGCCAGTCGGCCGACTGCTGGTCGCTGATCTCGGCGCTCGGCAAGCTCGGCTGGAAGCCCAGCGTCACCCCGATCGCCCTGTCGACGGCCTGCCTCGACCTGGCCCGTATGAAGGACGCCGGCGACAACGCCAAGGGCGTGTACCTCGTCGGTGGTCTCCCGCTGTCGCAGCCGCAGCTCCTCGAGGGCCTCACGAAGCTCGAGAGCGAGACCTACGTGGCGAAGATGAACAGCTACGGCGGCAAGGACGACTTGGTCAAGGGCTTCGCCGGTGCCGGGTTCACCAACCTCATGAACATCTGGCGGATCACCAGCGAGCACGCCCTGGCCGCCGGTGGCACCGACAAGGTCACGTCGGACAGCTTCGTGGCCTACATGCGTGAAGTCGCCAACTTCCACGCCTTCGGCGCTCCGCCGCTGGACTGCAAGACCGCCCCGTCGCCCTACAAGTCGGTCTGCGCGAGCAAGGTGACCGCCGTGCAGTTCGACGGCACCAACTTCACCGTGAAGCGCAAGAACTTCTCGGGCCTCTACATCGTCAAGGACACGCCGATCGACACCGGCAAGTGATCCTGCGACGGCCGGGCCTACGGTGCAGATGCACCGCGGGCCCGGCCGTCGTGCTTTTCCGGCGGGCCTACGCTGCTCGGCGATGATCGCGATCGGCCCCTACCGGTTCACCGAACACGACGCCCGAAAGACGTTGCAGGCCGCACCGGTCGTGCTGGCGATGATGGCCGCCGGCCGGGATCCGGATCCGATCGCCGTGCTCGCCGACCGGGTCGCAGCGCTGCTCGATGCCGTCGACCCGATGCGCCTGGCGCCCGAGGACCTGCCCTGGCTGCTCGAGGCCGTGTGGTCCACCGTCGCCGCTGCCCCCGGGATGTTGCGGGCCGGCGGCCACCTGCCGCCCACGCAGATCGGCTCGGTGGTGCAAGTGAACACGAGCCCAGGTGGCGTCCCCAAGGGACCGGTCGCCGAGGCTCGGGTCGCCTGGCGAGGGATCACCGGCGACGTGCAGAAGGAGCGCACGCACCACGGCCGCCCATTCCAGGCCCTGTGCCTGTGGTCGGCCGAGGTGATCGACCGGCTCCGCGCCGACGGTCACCCGATCGGCTACGGATCGGCCGGCGAGAACATCACGATCGGTGGGCTGGACTGGGACGCCGTGCGCCCCGGCGTGCAACTGCAGTTGGGGACGGTGACGTGCGAGGTGTGGGCCTATGCCGTGCCGTGCAAGAAGAACGCCCGATGGCTGCTCGACGGCGATTTCGGGCGGCTGCACCACGACCGGGCCGCCGCGTTCGGTGGGGCCGTGAGCCGGGTGTACGCCCGGGTGACCGAGCCGGGCGTCGTATGCCCGGGCGACCCCGCCGTGCTCGAACCCTGACCCGGCGTCAGCTGCCCGGGCCGGCGCCCTCGTCCGGGGGCGGTTCGTCGGCCGCCGCAGCAACCATGGACGGATCCCGGCCATCGTGGAGGGCTGCCGCCTGTTGGAGCAGCAGGTCGGCCCGGCGGTGTAAGCGGGCCCCGAGCTCGGCGTAGGCGTCGATGTGCTCGGCGACGCCGTGCCACGTCTGGCGCATGTCCTCCACGGTGAATCGGGGTGTTCCTGCGATGTCGCTGACCTGACCGATGATCAGGTCCAAAACGTCTTCGGCCCCTTCGCACCGGGCGAGACCGGCGCTGAACGACGCGAGGTGCCCTCGCACCACCTCGGCCATGGCGTCGCTCTGCTGGGCGAGAATCGCAACCCACTCCCCGAGGCCGACCGCCTGGCTTCGGATCTGTTCGATCGGGCCTCGGACCGCATCCTTCGCGACGTCGACGGCGACCTCGATCGAGCCGATCGTGAGCCGCAGCGTCGCGTTCGCGACCCCGCCTGCGATGTTCGCCACGCCCTCCGCCGCATCGGCAAGCATTCCGTCGCCGAGCTCGACCTCCGGCAGGGTGTACGGGGGGACGGTGATTCCGTCGAGCTGCGCGAGCAACCCGGCGCACGTCGCGGTGATCACGTCGGCGTTCATCCGCGCATCGGTCGCACCTGCGGTGAGGCGTTGCAGGAGGGCGATCTTGGCGGTCATGTCGTCGATACCGGACTGCACGGCGTCACGGATCACCTCGAACGTCGAGCGCCCGTCGCCGATCGAAGCGACGACGGCGTCGAGATCGGCGATCTGTTGGTCGGCGTACTCGGCGAACACGTCGATGATCGCGTCGATGCCGTCATAGGCGGCACGGGCCTTGACCGCTTCGGCGTCGACGAACCCGCCCGCAAGGTGGAGCACGACCGCGTCCTTGGCCAGGGTCACCGTCGCCGCATGCCCTCGGACCAAGGGGTCATGCCGGCCCGCCGTGACGAGGCCGCCCAGCCAGACCCCGATGATGTTGTTGAGCGCGCCGATGATGTTGGGCCCTGCGTTCTTCAAGAACGCGCCGCCGGCGGTGAGGGGCAACCGGACCTCGTTGATGATGCCCGTCTGTGCGGCGCCGGCACTGGCCAGGCTCATCACGTCCAGGACGATGTTCACGACGTCGCCGAGCTGGTTGGCCTGGTAACCGTCTGCGAGGAGGCGCCACTTCTCGGCCTCGTCGCTCGTGGGTGCATGGTCGGCCCGGTAGAGCGCCTCGACCTCGACGAACACGTCCGTGGCCATCACCACGCCGTCGAGCGCGACCTTCGCGCCGCTGACGAACTCGTTCGCCGCCATCGACAGCGGTGCGAACTCGACGCCGACGACCGAACCGGCGAGGCCGTCGGTGATCAGCTGGTTGACGTACAGCACGTGCCCGACGCCGTTGTTGACGATGTTGACGCCGTTGCGGAACATCACCAGGTTCGTCGTGAGCTCAGCGTTCTGGGAGTTCGGGATCGCTGCGAGATCGCTGGCGAAGTTGATCGCGTCGGCCCCGAGTCCGGCGAGCAGACCCCAGCCGGGCACGAGGCGACCGAACTCCAACACGGTGCGGGTGGGCGGCCCGAAGTCCTCGAGCAGCTTCCCCCAGTCGATCTCCGTCTTCGCGGTCGCCGGGTCGGGCAACCCACCGCTGCCGGCCGGCGCTGCCGGACCGGCGACCGGGCCGGCCGTGGTCCGCCCCGCGGCAGCGGTATCCGCCGGAGCCAGTGCGCTCGAGCGGGTGGTGGTCGGGCCCCCCGTCGCTCGCGGTGCGTCGGCCGGCTGCGCCGCTGACGGTTGGCGCGGCACTGCCGTCGCCGGACCGGGCGGCGGGCTCGGGGTGGCTGGCGGACCAGGGGTCGGCAGCGCCGGCGGCGTCGGGGTCGTCGGCGGAGGGGGTGGGGGTCCGGCGGGGGCGCCGGCAACAGCCCGCCCCGATCCCGACACCTCGCGGTCGGGCCCGGACGTGGGCTCCTCGTCGGCCTGCTCGACGCCGCCGACGCGATCGGGGACGAGTTGCACCAAGGCCCGATTGCCCGCCAGTCGCTGCAGGGCGAGCATCCCGTGCGGGTGCAGGCGTACCCCGGATCGGTCCACTCCCGCTCGACGTGCGGCGACACGATCGGCATCCGCGCGCGTTGCGTCCCCCTGCGCCGATGTCGCTCCGGGGCGGAGCCGCTCCAGTTCGTCTGTGCTCGGCGCAGGCGAACGCTCGGACATCGGCGCGTGTGCCGATCAGCCGACGGACCGGGTCCGCCCGGCCCAGAACGGGGCCCGGAGCTCGGTCTTGAGCACCTTTCCGGTGACGTTGCGGGGCAGGGCGGTCATTCGCTCGAGCGTCTTGGGGCACTTGTAACCGGCCAGATGCGCCTTGCAGTGCAGCAGCAGTTCGTCGTCGGTTACCGGGTATCCCTCCCGCACGACGACGATCGCATGGACCCGTTCTCCCCAGCGGTCGTCGGGGACGCCGATCACGGCTGCCTCGGCCACGGCCGGGTGGGCGAACAGCACGTCTTCGACCTCGCGCGGGTAGACGTTTTCCCCACCCGAGACGACCATGTCCTTCAGACGGTCGGTCACGTAGACGTACCCGTCTGCGGAGCGGTAGCCGAGGTCGCCGGTGTGCATCCACCCGCCCCGCAGGGCCTCGGCAGAGGCGTCGGGCCGGTTCCAGTAGCCGGTCATCACCGCCGGTCCCCGGCAGGTGATCTCGCCGACCTCGCCGGCGGGCAACTCCACGTCGTCCGGGCCGACCACGCGCACCTCGAACGACACCGTCTCGGTACCCGCGGAGGCGAGCCGCTCCGGATGGCGATCGGGGTCGTGATCGGCGGCACGCAGCAACGTGCAGCCCGACGTCTCGGTCATCCCGAAGAACTGGGTGAACTCGCAGCCGAACACCGCCAGGGCCTTGCGCAGCACCTCCGGCGCGATCGGCGAGGCCCCGTAGAGCACCGTGCGCAACGACCCGAGCCGCTCGCGCGTGGTGCCCGGGTGTTCCGCACACCGCTGGATCGTGGTGGGCACCAGCAGGATGCGCGTCGCGCCCTCCCGCTCGATGGTGTCGACGACCACCTCCGGGTCGAAGACCTTCACCATCACGTTCGCGGCGCCGCAGAACGTGAACCCGTAGGACAGGTTCGACGCGATGTGGAACATCGGCAGCGTCTGGACGAACACGTCCTCGGGGGTGATCGCCAACTCGATGCCGTGCGCTGCGGCCCGGGCGTAGAGCGCGAGGTTCGACAGCACGGCTCCTTTGGGTCGGCCGGTCGTGCCCGAGGTGTAGAGGATGCAGGCGGCGGCACCCGCGTCCAGCGCCGGGGTCTCGACGGGTTCGGCTCCGGCGAGGGCCGCTTCGTACTCGGCCCCGAGCGCCACCGTCGGCAGGCCGAGCGCTGCGGCCGCCTCGGTGTACTCGGCGCTCACCACCACCAGCCGGCAACCGGCATCACCGGTGATGAAGGCCAACTCGCTGAACGCCAGGCGGAAGTTGAGCGGCACGAGGATCACCCCGGCCCGCTGGGCGCCGACCTGCAGTTCGAGGTACTCGACCTCGTTGCCGGCGAGCAGCGCCACCCGGTCGCCCCGCTCGATCCCACGGGCGGCCAGCACGGCGGCCCACCGGTCGGCCCGTTCGTCGACCTCGGCGAACCGCAGGGTGCGGCCCTCGGCGATCATGGCCGGGCGGTCGGGGAACCGGCGGGCCGCCGTGCGCACCAGGTCGGGGGCGATCACGACGCCACCCCGGGGGTGACGACCGAGGCCGACCCGGTGCGGGCCGCTCGCAGCTCGCGCTTGAGCACCTTGCCGGTGGCCGACAGCGGGAGCGCGTCGACGACCTCTATCGAGCGCGGCCGCTTGTAGCCGGCGAGCCGCTCGGCGCAGAAGGCGAGCACCGCATCGACATCGACGGTCGCCCCCGGGGCGGCGACCACCACGGCGTGGACCACCTCGCCCCACCGATCGTCGGGGAGCCCGATCACGGCGGCCGCTCCCACGCTCGGATGGGCGACGACGACCTCTTCGACCTCGCGGCCGTGGACGTTGATGCCACCGGTGATGATCACGTCCTTGGCCCGGTCGACGATGGTGACGAACCCGTCCCGGTCGACGGTGGCGAGATCGCCGGAGCGGAACCAGTCGCCGGCGCGGGACGCCGCTGTCTCCTCGGGCATCCGGTAGTAGGCATCGGCGACGGTGTCGCCCCGCAGCCACACCTCGCCGATCGCGGCGCCGTCCTTGGCCACGTCGTGGCCGTCCTCGGCGACGACGCGCACCTCCATGAGCACGTTGGGTTTCCCGGCCGAGCCGAGCCGGGCGACGACCTCGGGGGGCCCGTCGGTGTGCTGGTTCTCGGGCCGCAGCACCAGCCCGCACGAATAGGTCTCGGCCATGCCGTAGTGGGGGTAGAACACGTCGCCGAGCACCGGCCGGGCGGCCAGGAGCAGGTCGCGCGAGACCGGCGACCCGCCGCACACCACGGCCCGCAGCGTCGAGAAGTCGGTGGTCGCAGCGGCCGGATGATCGAGGACCATGCGGATCATCGTGGGCACCAGGATCGTGTGCGTCACGCCGAAACGGGGCACCGCGGCGCAGAACGCGCCGGGGTCGAACCCGGGGAACAGCACGGTGCGCCCGCCCTTCACGAGCACCGGATGGATGCCTGCGGGGCCGCCCGGGTTGAAGAACAGCGGGATGTTCTGGAGGTTGGTGCCCTCCTCGTACACGGGGATCTCGGCGAGCCAGTTGTTGATGGCGGCCCAGGCGTTGCGATGGGTGAGGGCGACGGCCTTGGCGACCCCGGTGGTCCCGCTGGTGGCGGCGAGTTGGTACACGTCGTCGTCCCGCACCCCGACCCCAGGATCCGACGGGTCCTGCGCCGCGCACAGCTCGTCGAGATCGAGGGCGAGCCCGTGGCCGGCGCCGATGCCGACGAGGTGCTGGATCGAGGGCGCGGCCGCCGCCACGGCTCGGGCCACCTCCACGAGCGAGGCGTGCACGACGAGCACGGTCGGCTCGACGTAACGGCAGTAGGCGGCGAGTTCGTGGACGGTGAGCCGGATGTTCATCGGCGCCCCGATGATCCCGGTCTTGGCTTCGGCGAAGAACAGCTGCAGGTGCTCACCGACGTTCGGGGCCAGGACACCGATCCGGTCCCCGCGCTGCATCCCGAGTTGCAGCAACGCCCGGCCCACCTGGTTCGTGCGGGCCTCCAGCGCGCTCCACGACCAGGTGCCCCGGTCGGGCTCGACCAACGCGTCGCGATCCGCGAACACGTCTGCGTTGCGACGCACGATGGCGGACACCAACATCCTGTTCCCCTCCCTGGCCGGCACCTCCCCGTGGGTCGCCGGCGGCAAGGCAGTGTAGGTGCCGACTGCGGCGGATCTCAGGGGTCGGGTTCCGACCATCGCCACCAGCGAAGCTCGCCGGCGGCGATCGCGAGCACGGCTCCAGCCGGTGGCCGGCGCCGGTACTGCTCGTACTTGGCGCACAGCGCCTCGAGTGCCTGTGCGGCGAACGGCGAGCCCGGCTCGTGGACCGCGGCGGCCCCTCGCACCCGCACCCACCACAACGTGGTCCAGTCCTCGTCGTACCGGTCGACGAGCAGCGTGGCCCGACCGCGGGCCCGGGCGTCGTCGAGGCGGCGCAGCTGCCCGGTGCGCTTGGGCTTGTGGTCGACCGCGCTGACGACGACGTCGCCGAGCACTGCGAAGCACACCGGGACCAGGCGCGCCTCGCCGCCGGCGTCAACGGTCGCAAGGCGGGCCACGCGGGACCGGTCGAGCGCGTCGAGGACCCAGGCGGGTGCGTCCATCGGATGCACCGTAGCGACACACCCCGCCGGCGCTTGCCGCAGGTCCGCGCGGTCAGCGATCCTGCGGAGATGGGGACGAACGAGACCGATTTCCGCGCCCTCGGGCGCCGGCTGAGCAACTGGGGCCGCTGGGGGGCCGACGACGAGCGGGGGACGACCAACTTCATCACCCCCGACAAGCTCGTGGCCGCCGCTGCGCTCTTGCGCACGGGCAGGATCTTCGACCTCGGCATCCCGTTCGGCGCCGACGGCCCCCAACCCGGCCGGCGGCGCATCAACCCGGTCCTGCTGATGTCCGAGACCGGTGCCGATCAGGACTGGCCCGGCGCGTTCCACTTCTCCGACGACTTCGTCTTCATGCCGCTGCAGGCCGCCTCGCAATGGGACGGCCTGGCCCACGTGTTCTACGACGAGCAGCTCTACAACGGATTCCCCGCCTCCGACGTGAGCCCGCACGGCGCCAAGCACTGCTCGATCGACAAGCAGGCCAAAGGGATCGCCGGGCGCGGCGTGCTGCTCGACATCGCCCGCCTGCGCGGCGTCGAGTGGATGGGCGCGGGCGAGGTGATCACCCCCGACGACCTCGACGCCGCCTGCGAGCGCCAAGGCGTGCAGGTCGGCTCGGGGGACATCCTGCTGGTGCGCACCGGCTGGCGGCGCAAGTTCCTTCTGGAGCGCAACCCCCTCGAATGGATGTCGTCGGAGCCGGGCCTGGGCATCGACTGCTGCGCCTGGCTGCACGAGCGAGAAGTCGCCGCCGTCGGCTCCGACAACTGGGCCATCGAGGTGCTCCCGGGCGAGCTGGCCACCGAGCGGATGCCGGTGCACATGGTCCTCATCCGCGACATGGGCATGACGCTCGGCGAGATCCTCGACTTCGAGGAGCTGTCGGCCGACTGCGAGGCCGACGGGGTGTGGGAGTTCTTCTTCTGCTCCCCGCCGATCAAGTTCACCCGCGCGGTCGGCTCGCCCATCAACCCGCTCGCGTTCAAGTAGACCGACCCCGATGCTGCTGAGCGACATCGTCGCGTTCTCGGCCCGCAAGGCACCCGACGCCCCGGCGCTGCACTACGGCGAGGCCACCGTCACCTTCGCCGAACTGCAGGCGCGTATCCATCGGGTCGCGAGCGCCGTGGCGGCTCGCTCTGCACCCGGCGACCGCGTCGCCGTGCTGGCCGAGAACCGGCTCGAATACATCGACCTGTACTACGGCGTCCCCGCAGCGGGCCGGGCGCTGGCTGTCCTCAACTACCGGCTGAACATCCGGGAGCTCGTGAAGATCATCGACGACGCCGGCGCCTCGGTGCTGTTCACCGAGCCCGAACACCTCGAGCGGGTCCGTGCCGTGCGTGACGAGCTCACCAGTGTCCGGCACGTGATCGTGATGGGCGGGTCCGGGCCCGAGCCCACCTTCGACGAGGTGGTCGGCGCCGCCCCCGCCGACCCCCCGACCGAGGCCGTCGACCCGGGCTCGATGGCCTGGTTGATCTACACGAGCGGCACGACGGGCATGCCGAAGGGAGCGATGCTCAGCCACCGCAGCCTGCTCGCAGCGGTGTGCAACACCGCGATCGGTTGGGACTCGGGCGCGCACGAGGTGGCGCTGTTCCCCTGGCCGCTGTGCCACGTCGCCGGGTACTCGATCCTCGGTTCGCACCTGAAGGGCAACCCGGTCGTGCTGATGCGGGCCTACGAGCCCGAGGCGTTCCTCGCCCACATCGAGCGCTTCGGGGTCACGAGCACGTCCCTCGCCCCGACGATGCTGAACATGCTGCTGGACCACCCGACCTTCGACCGCTACGACACCTCGAGCGTCCGCCGCATCGGGTACGGGGCAGCTGCGATGCCCGCCGAGGTGTTGCGCCGGGCGATGGGCCGCTTCCCGCACGCCGGGTTCGGGACCGGGTTCGGCATGACCGAGTTGTCCGGCAACGTGTTCCACCTGAACGCGGACGCCCACCGCCGTGCGCTCGAGGACGACTCGGAGGTCCTGCGCTCGGTCGGCCGGCAACTCCCGCTGTCGTGCGTTCGCATCGTCGACGACGCGATGCGCGATGTCGCGGTCGGCGAGGTGGGCGAGCTCGTAGTGCGGGGCGATCAGGTGCTGCTCGGGTACTGGAACCGGCCGGAGGCGACCGAGGAGGCCTTCGCCGGCGGGTGGTTCCACACCGGCGACCTCGGCCGCTGGGACGCCGACGGCAACGCCTACATCGTCGACCGCAAGAAGGACATGATCATCACGGGCGGGGAGAACGTGTACAGCCGGGAGGTCGAGGAGGTCCTCTACCAGCACCCGGCGGTCGTCGAAGCCGCGGTGATCGGTGTGCCCGACCTGCACTGGGGCGAGAACGTCGTGGCCGTGATCCAACGACGCCCCGGACACGTCGTCAGCGCCGACGAGATCGTGGCGCACTGCCGCTCGCAGCTCGCCGGGTACAAGAAGCCCAAGCAGGTCGTCTTCACCGACGAGCCCCTGCCGCGCAACGCTGCAGGCAAGATCCTCAAGCGCGACCTGCGCGAGCAGGTGGCGTCCGGCCTGCTCGTCCCCTCGCCCTGACCCTCACCCATACCGAACCATCGCCAACGAAGGAGCACCACCGTGAATTTCGACCTACCGCTCGAACTCGCCGAGTACCTGAAGGTGCTCGACGACTTCATCGAGCGCGAGATCAAACCGCTCGAGCAGGAGAACGACAACATCCGGTTCTTCGACCACCGCCGCGAGGACGCCCGTACCGACTGGGACCGTGGCGGCCTGCCCAACGACGAGTGGGAGGACCTGCTGCGCGAAGCCCGCCGCCGGGCCGACCGCGCCGGGCACTACCGCTACCCGTTCCCGAAGCAGTTCGGGGGCCAGGAGGGCACCAACCTGGGCATGGCCGTCATCCGTGAGCACCTCGCGGCCAAGGGCCTCGGCCTGCACTGCGACCTGCAGAACGAGCACGCGATCGTCGGGAACAACGTCGGGCTGCTGCTGATGATCGCTTACGGCACCGACGAGCAGAAGGCCGAGTGGATCGACGACCTCGCCGAGGGCCGGCGCGGGTTCGCATTCGGGATCACCGAGCCCAAGCACGGCTCCGACGCCACCCACATGGAGACCTACGCGGTGCGCGACGGCGACGAGTGGGTGATCAACGGCGAGAAGACCTGGAACACCGGGATCCACAAGGCCCAGTACGACATGATCATGGCCCGTACGAGCGGGAAGGCCGGCGACGGCAACGGGATCACGGCGTTCCTCGTGCCCACGAGCTCCCCGGGCTTCAAGGTCGAGGAGTTCCTGTGGACCTTCAACATGCCCACCGACCACGCCCACATCTCGCTGACCAACGTGCGGGTGCCGCACGCGTCGATCTTCGGCGGTGAGGGCAAGGGCCTGCAGGTCGTCCAGCACTTCTTCAACGAGAACCGGATCCGGCAGGCGGCCTCCAGCCTCGGTGCGGCCCAGTACTGCATCAACGAGTCGGTCGCCTACGCGAAGGAGCGCCGCCCGTTCGGCAAGCCGCTCGCATCGAACCAGGCGATCCAGTTCCCGTTGGTCGAGCTGCAGACCCAGTGCGAGATGTTGCGGGCCCTCGTCCACAAGACGGCCTGGATGATGGACACCTACGGCGCGTTCGCCGTGTCGGACAAGGTCTCCATGTGCAACTACTGGGCGAACCGGCTGTGCTGCGAGGCCGCCGACCGGGCGATGCAGGTGCACGGCGGGCTCGGCTACAGCCGCCACAAGCCGTTCGAACACATCTACCGGCACCACCGCCGCTACCGGATCACCGAGGGCGCCGAGGAGATCCAGATGCGCCGCGTCGCCGGCTACATGTTCGGCTTCATGTCGCAGCAGGCCCCCAAGGGCGTCGCCAGCGTCCACGGCTGAGCGGACCGCCGCTGCGGTCCCGGGCGATCAGGCGCCCAGGGGCCGCAGCACGGCGGCACCGGCCGTGGCGTTGGTGTGCTCGTCGACGAGCACGAGGTGCCCGGTCTCGCGGTGCACGTGGTAGGGGTCGGCGACGATCGGTGAGGCGAGCGTGAGCTTGATCCCGCCGATGTCGTTGAGCCCCAAGCGTTCCACCGGTCGGCGATCGAGGGCGTCGAGGTCGATTCGATCGACGACGGCCTCGACGGTCGCGCGCACCGTCCGGGTGCCGTGCTTGGCCAGGTAGGTGGCGCCAGGCTCGAGCGGCCGGTCCACCATCCAGCAGACGTCGGCCACGACCGAGCTCGTCACGACCGGGGCGACCGGCGCGTCGTCGACGACCAGCGTGTCGCCGCGGCCGACGTCGAGATCGTCGGCAAGCTCGACGGCCACGGCATCGCCGGTGCCGGCGAGCTCGGCCCGCTCGCCGTTGCGCTCGATACGCACGACGGTCGAACGCAGCCCGGTCAGCGCCGAGACCACCGGATCCCCGACACGCAACGGCCCGCCGACGAGCGTGCCGGCATAGCCCCGGTAGTCGCCGGCGCGGATCGTCCACTGGACGGCGATCCGTGCGCCCACGGGGGCCGGCGGGGCAGGGTCGATGTCCTCGAGGATGGCGAGCAGCGGCGGCCCGTCGTACCAGGGGGCCGCGTCCGAGCGGGCGACCACGTTGTCGCCGAGCAGCGCCGACACCGGCACCGCCTGCACGGCCGGCCGTTCCCCGAACCGCTCGAGGACCTCGGCGACGTCGAGCAGGATCTCGTCGAAGCGCTCCTGGGACCAGCCGACGAGATCCATCTTGTTCACGGCGACCACGACGTGACCGACGCGCAGCAGCGAGGCGATGGCCAGGTGGCGGCGGGTCTGCTCGACGACCCCGTGGCGGGCGTCGACGAGCACGATCGCCACGTCGCTCACCGACGCACCCGTGACCATGTTGCGCGTGTACTGCGCGTGCCCTGGCGTGTCGGCGAGCACGAAGCTGCGGCGCGGCGTGGCGAAGTAGCGGTAGGCGACGTCGATCGTGATCCCCTGCTCCCGCTCGGCGCGCAGGCCGTCGGTGAGCAGGGCGAGGTGCAGACCGTCGCCGTCGCCGTAGCGGCGCGACGCCCGGGACAGGGCGGCGAGCTGGTCCTCGAAGATCGACGTCGTGTCGTGGAGCAGGCGGCCGAGCAGGGTCGACTTGCCGTCGTCGACCGAGCCGACCGTGGCGACGCGCAGCTGGGTGGCCGGCATCAGAAGTACCCCTCGCGCTTGCGGTCCTCCATGGCGGTGTCGCTGAAGGTGTCGTCGGCCCGGGTGGCCCCGCGCTCGGTGATCCGAGCGGTGGCGACCTCGGCGAGCACCTCGTCGATGGTCGTGGCGGTCGAACGGATCGCGCCGGTGCAGCTCGCATCGCCGACGGTGCGGTAGCGCACGATCTCGTGCGCCGAGCGCTCGCCGGATTCGAGGACCACCGGCCCTCCAACGGCGAGCAGCATGCGCTGGCGCTCGACGACCTCGCGCTCGTGGGCGAAGTAGATCGAGGGCAGCGGGATCCCGTCCCGGGCGATCGCAGACCAGATGTCCCGCTCGGTCCAGTTCGACAGCGGGAACGCCCGCAGGTGCTCCCCGGGTGCGATCCGCGCGTTCAGCACGTTCCAGGGCTCGGGGCGCTGCAGCCGCGGCTCCCACTGACCGCGCCGGTCACGGAACGACAGCAGCCGCTCCTTGGCCCGCGCCTTGTCCTCGTCGCGGCGGCCGCCGCCGAAGGCTGCGTCGAAGCCGTGTTCGGCCAACGCATCGAGCAGGGTGACGGACTGCAGGCGGTTGCGGCTCCCGGTGGGGCCCGGGTCCGGCACCCGACCCCGATCGATGGAGTCCTGCACCGAGGCCACGATCAGCTCGACGCGCAGGGACGACACGAACTCGTCGCGGTAGGCGATCACCTCGGGGAAGTTGTGGCCGGTGTCGACGTGGAGCACCGGGAACGGCACGCGGCCGGGCCGGAACGCCTTGGCCGCCAGGTGCAGGAGCACGGCGGAGTCCTTGCCGCCCGAGAACAGCAGGACCGGAGCGCGGCACTCGGCGGTCACCTCGCGGATCACACCGATGGCCTCGGCCTCGAGCTGGTCGAGCGCCTGGTCCGTCGCCCGAGCGGTGTCGGTCATCGTCATCTCGTTTCCTCCGGTGCTCACGCGTGGAGCCCGCACTCGACCTTGCCCGTCCCCGACCAGCGGCCGCCCCGCCGGTCCTCGCCCGGCGCCACCGGACGGGTGCAGGGCCAGCAGCCGATCGAGGCGTATCCCCGATCCATGAGCGGGTGCCGGGGCAGCTCGTACAGGCGCTCGTAGAGCGCAAGGTCCTCGTCGGAGAGCGTCGCCAGCGGGTTCACCTTCACGAGGTTCCGGCCGGCGTCCCACGACACGATCGGGGCGTTGGCCCGGCTCGGGCCGTCGGCCCGGCGGATCCCGGTCACCCAGGCGGACTTCCCGGCGAGGGCCCGGTTCAGCGGTTCCACCTTGCGGACGTGGCAGCAGCCGTCGACGTCGGTCTGCCACCGGTCGTCGGGCACGACGTCGGCGGCAGGGGTGACGACCCGCAGGGTCACACCGAGCCGCGCGAGCTGCCCGGCGTACCACTGGGTCTCGGCGAATAGGTACTGGGTGTCGATCAGCACGACGTCGACGTCCGAGGACACCGACGCGGCGAGGTGGACGAGGACGGCGTCCTCGCAGCTCGTCGTGACGACCAAACCGGCGCCGAACCGCTCGTGGGCCCACCGCATGACCTCGGCCGGGTGCGCGCCCTCGAGGCGGCGGTTGACGTCGTGCAGCTCGTCCAACATGGGCGGCACCCTACCGAAATCACGACAATTCCGATCAACTTTGTCCGAAAGCAGTCGCGTACTGTTCTTGTGCAATCGCGATATATCGTTACTGCACCGGCCGAGCTGCGGCCGGAAGACAGGAGACGTGCCATGCGACGAGGTCCAGGACCCTGGCGCCATGACGACGAGGGGTTCCGCCCCGGCCCGCCGCCCCCCTACGGCGACGGGCGGATGCGCCGGGGCGACATCCGCACCGCCGTGCTCGCCGTGCTCGCCGAGGGCGACGGTCACGGCTACGACGTGATCCAGCGCCTCGAGGACAAAGCCGGGGGCCGGTGGCGACCGAGCCCGGGGTCGGTCTATCCGACCCTCCAGCTCCTCGAAGACGAAGGACTCGCCCGCTCGAGCGAACGGGACGGCAAGCGGGTGTACGCCCTCACCGAGGCCGGCCGGACGGCCGCCGCCGACCGGATGGCGGGCGCCGGCGGCCCGCCGTGGATGCGCGGCGGCAAGGAGTTCGGCGAGCTGCGCCACGCCGTCGGCCAGATCGCGCTCGCCGCGAAACAGGTGGCGATGGCCCGCTCGCCCGAGAAGGTCGAACGGGCCGCGGCCATCCTGCGGGACGCCCGCAAGCAGCTCTACGTGATCCTCGCCGAGGACTGAGCATCTCGGGACGGTGGTCCCTGCCCGACGGCCCGCACGGCGATCGACACTGTGCGGGTCGAAAGGGGTGCGCCGTGCCCGAGCCCAATCGGAGCGATGCGGGTCCTCCGGGCGCGGTGCTGCGCACGGTCCGGCTGCCGCACGGGCGGGTCCTCACGATCCGCCCGGGTGGGCCCGCCGATGCCGACGCGCTCGACGCGCTGTACGCCGCGTTGCCGGAGGAGGACCACTACCGCCGGTTCTTCACCGCCGGCCGTCCACCGCGTCCGTTCCTCGATCGGTGGACCCACGTCGCCGAACGTGGCGGGCTGCTGCTCGTGGCCGAGGTGGACGGCCCGACCCCCGGCGCGAGGCCCGGCGCCGCGCCCGCCCTCGTCGCCGAGGCCGGGTTCAGTCTGCTGCCGAACGGCAACGGGGAGTTGGGGATCACGGTAGCGAGCGGCTGGCGAGGGTGGCTGGCCCCGTACCTCCTCGATGTCCTGCTGAGCGAGGCGGCCGCTCGGGGCATCGGCGCCATAGAGGCCGAGGTGCTGCTGGCCAACCGTCCGATGCACGCCCTGCTGCGCAGCCGGGGCCCCGTCGTGGCGGCGCGCCCGGATCGCACCACCACCCGCCTCGTCATCGCCACCGTCGGTCGGGTGCCTGCCTGGCCACCCCGGCACCAGCGGCCCCGACTCCTGGTCGAGGCCCGCAGGGCCCACTGGCACGGGGAACCCGGTGCCGCCGCCCACGGGATCGAGGTGCTCACCTGTGCCGGTCCCGGCGGGCGGCCCGGGCCGGGCTGCCCGGTGCTGCGCGGCGCACCGTGCCCGCTCGTCTACGACGCCGACGCCGTGGTCGTTGCGCTCCCCGACGACGACGCGACGGCACGGCTGCTCGACGCACACCGCACGACGCACCCCGATCTCCCGATCTTCGTCGACGGCGTCGACACCGACCTCGACCGGTGGTTGCGAGCAGTCGCCGAACCGGGGCCTTCGTGAACCCGGCGATCGGTCACCGGACCGATCCGGTCACCTACTGGGCCGCCGCCCGCGCCCGCCTCGACGGCCTGCCCGGCGGCCGAGGGCTCAACCTTGCGCACGAGGCCGTGGACCGTCACGTGCTCCACGGCCGGGGAAACCGGACTGCGCTGCGCCTGCTGGCACGAGGCGGCCAGCGGCGCGAGGTGTCCTACGCCGAGTTGCGAGAGGCCAGCAACCGCTTCGCCGGTGCGCTCGACGCATTGGGCGTAGCGGCCGGCGACGCAGTGTTCGTCCTGCTACCCCGCCGGCTCGATCTGTACGTCGCCGTGCTCGGTGCCCTCAAGCACGGTGCGGTCGTGTGCCCGCTGTTCTCGGCGTACGGACCCGAACCGATCGCCCAACGCCTGACGCTCGGCCACGGTCGCGTCCTCGTCACCACCGCTGCGCTCTACGAGCGCAAGGTGGCGGCGAATCGTCCCGCGCTCGCCGAACTGCGCCACGTGCTCCTCGCCGACGACGACGCAACCGTCGAGGGCACCGAGTCGCTCCCGTCGCTGTTGGCCGCTGCGGCCGCGAACTACGAGATCCCCGCCACCGAACCAGGGCAACCTGCGTTGCTGCACTTCACGAGCGGCACGACGGGTGCGCCGAAGGGAGCCGTCCACGTGCACGAGGCGGTCGTCGCCCACCACGCCACGGGAACGGACGTACTCGACCTGCACGGTGACGACGTGTTACGTCGCGGCCCGCCAGCACTGAGGCCCCCACGCTCACCCGGTCGCTGTCGATACCCCGTTGGGTATCATCGACGGGCGGCCGGACCGGCCCGAGGAGGACGACCGACGTGGAGTTGCCGCCCGAGACCATCGAGGATCTGCTCAAGCGTCTCCGGCGCGCCGAGGGCCAGGTACGAGGCGTCCA
>JBJTVH010000087.1:0-14464 GCA_046081125.1 Acidimicrobiales bacterium | reverse complement strand
CGTGTCGGGACCCGACCGGGTTCCGACCAGGGTCCATCCGGCCGGAGCGACCGTCACCGTCGTCGCGGTCGCACCGGTCTGGTTCTCCACGCCGAGGTGGTCGAGGTTCAACAACCGGCTCGACCCCGCCGCGGTGTCGGTGCGCAGCGTGATCGTGTTGTCCCCGGCCACCAGGTTCACGTTCACCAGCGCGCGGTCGGTCCACGCCGCCCAGGAGGCGGTGCCGCCGAACGCGAGGCCGGCGGTGTGCTGGACACCGTTCACGTCGAGCCGGCGCACGGCATCGCCGTCGCCGGCCGCGTACCGGAACCGCAACCCGTAGCTGCCGGCGACCGGAGCGGTGAAGGTGAAGGTGATCGCCGCCGCGTTGTTGGTCGGCGAGAAGTTGTCGACCGCGGCGCCCGCCGAGCACGGGCACCACGCCGTCGACACCTTGAGGATGTTGTCGGGCCGGGTGGCGGCCTCGGCCTCGAGGCGGGTGACGGCGAACAGCGTGTTCGGGAGGGCGAGTGCGGCGAGCAGCACGTCACCGGGCTGGGTGCCGGTAGGGCGGTCGATGGTGACGGCACTGGTGGAGGTGGTGCCGGTGAGGGTGAGCACGTACAGCGCGCCGCGGTCGGTGCCGCCGTCGTCGTCGCCGGGCGAGCCGACGGCCACGTCGACCACACCGTCGCGGTTCAGGTCGCCGAGGCCGGCGACGGCCGTGCCGAACCGGTCCCGGTCCGCGAGCACGCCGCTGCCGAGGTCGCCGGCGGTGGCGGAGATCTTGCGCTGGTTGCTCGTGGTCCCGTTGCGGCGCAACGTGAGCAGGTGGACGGCGCCACGGTCGGTGCCGCCGTCGTCGTCGCCGGGCGCGCCGACGGCGACGTCGCCGATGCCGTCCCCGTCGAGATCGGCGATGCCGGCGACGGACATGCCGAAGCCGTCACCGTTGTCGAGCAGACCGGCGCCGAGCCCGCCGCTGGTGGCCGAGATGCGCTGCTGGGCCCGCACCGTGCCGTTGCGGCGCAGGTTGAGCAGCAGGAGCGCACCCCGGTCGGTGCCACCGTCGTCGGCCCCGGGAGAACCGGCGGCGATGTCGCCGATGCCGTCCCCGTCGAGATCGCCGATCGCTGCGGCCGCGCTGCCGAAGCGATCGAAGGCGGCGGTCGTGCCGGCCGCGAGCCCACCGGCGCCGGCGGAGACCTTCTGCTGGGCCTTGACCGTCCCGGTCGTGGTGAGGAACAGCACGTACAGCGCACCGGCATCGTCGGCGCCGTCGTCGTCGCCGGGGGCGCCCACCACGAGGTCCCGCACGCCGTCGGCATCGAGGTCGCCGACGCCGGCGAGGGCGGAACCGAACTGCTCGGCGCCCAGGTTGAGCGTGGCCCGCGGGTACCAGCCGCCGGCGCCGGTGGTGCCGGGGTCGGTGAGCCAGGTGGTGGGGACGTCGATCACCGAGGTGATGCCGGGGCCGGTGACGCCGACCTGCAGGTAATCGCCGCCACCGCCTTCGCTCATGTAGGCCTCGAGGTAGTAGCGGACGCCGGCGGTGAGGGTGACGGTGCCGGCTTTGGACGGGTCGCCGAGGTAGCCGCAGCAGCTGTTCTCGACCGCGATCACCCGGGCGCGTGACGGGTTGGCATCCGGGGAGATGCGGATGGTGCCCTGGTCGTCGGAGCGCAGGTAGAAGGTGTAGGCGCCGGTGGTGGGCACGGTGACGAACGTGCGCATCCGGAGCCCGTAATGGTCGTAGGGGCAGCATCCCCAGTTCAGATTGGGGACGCCGCCCCCGGTGATGGTCGGCGGGATCCCGTCGGGGATCGACGCGTGGCTGCTCGACGGCACGTAGGAGGTGCACCCCGCCCAACTGGGGCAGGTGCCGGCGAACCAGAGGTCGTAGCGGACCGGTTGGGGGCCGGGGCCGGTGACGGTCGGGGGGGTGGCGGTGGGGGTGCCGACGATCTTCTGCTGTGCCTTGACCGTGCCGTTGGTGTTGCGGCGTAGGACGTAGACGGCGCCGACGTCGGTGCTGGCGGTGTCGTCGCCGGGGGCGCCGACGGCGAGATCGACGATGCCGTCACCGTCGAGATCGCCGATCCCGGTGACGGCCGAGCCGAACCGGTCGTTGTCCGCCAGGCCGGTCAGGCCGCCGGTGATCGCACTGATCTTCCGCTCGGCGCGGACCGTGCCGGTCGGGTTCAGGAACAGCACGTACACCGCGCCCCGGTCGGTGCCACCGTCGTCGTCGCCGGGCACGCCGACCACGGCGTCGAGGTTGCCGTCGCCGTCGACGTCGCCGACCGTCGTGAGCGCCTGGCCGATGCGGTCACCGTTGTCGATGACGGCGGCGAGGTTGCCGGCCGTGTCCGAGAGCTTCGTGCGCGTCGCCACGTTGCCGATGGCCGACACCGTCACATTCGTCGCCGCCGCCGAGCCGCGCACTGCGGGTGTCGTCGTCGCGGACGACCCGCCGGCTCCCGGGCTCAGCGCAACGGTGATCCCCGACGACTCGGCCGCGACCCCGGAGCCGACCGTTCGGGCCGGGGAGGATCCGGCGGTGACCTGCGTCGCGTCGACGACGCCGACGGTCAGGCCGTTGCCCGCCTGGTCGACGCGCTCGCTCGATCCCGACGGCGGGGTGAGGACGGTCTCGGTGCCGACGCCGAGAACGGACACGATCATCCGGTTGCCGTTGGTCGTGGTGACCGCCGGGGCGAGGTGCGCCGTGCCGCTCGCGTTGGTGCCCGTGGCCGAGGTTTCGACCGGGTTCACCAGGTCGACGCCGCTGTAGGCCGTCAGGTTTGCGGTGGCCCCGGCTGCGGCGGACAACGACCACGTCCACGCCGCCGGGTCGGCGCTCGAGGCCACGGCCCGGTAGAGCGTCGTCGTGGTGCCGGCCGAGGCGCTCGCCGTGGCGACCAGCGTCCAGCCGGCCGGCGCCCAGGCGACCGTCGTCGGCGTGCCCGGGCCGTCGGCCACCACCTCGAGCCGGTCGACGGCGAGCGGCTGGGTGGAGCCGGCGGCGGTGTCGGTGCGGAGCCCGATCGTGTTGCCGCCGGCGACGAAGGTGACCGGGATGTCGATCGTGGAGGTCCAGCGGGCGAACGAGCCCGTGTTCGGGAAGGTGAGGCTCGCGGTGTGGATGGCGGCGTTCACGTCGAGCCGGCGCACGGGGGTGCCGCTCGCCGCGCTGTAGCGGAACCGCACGCGGTACCGGCCCGGGGTGTTGGCGGTATAGCTCCACGTGATCGACGCCGAGTTGTTGGTCGGGTCGAACGCGGTGGCCGAGGTGGCCGAGCCGCCCGAGCAGGGGCACCACTGCGTCTCGGTGCCGACCACGCTGCGCGAGGCCGACTCGGCCTCCAGGACGGTCACCGATCCCGGGGTGGGAGCGGTCGTGATTGCCGCGAGCAGCACGTCGCCGGGTTGGGTGCCGGCCGGGCGCGACACCGTCACCGTGGTGCGACCGCCGGAGTCGGCGAAGGTCGGGGTCCCGGTGCCGGATCGGGTGGTGACCGTGCCGGATCCGATGTCGATGCGGCGGATCCGATGGTTGCCGAGTTCGGCGACGACGATGCCACCGGTCCCGTCGAGCGCAAGACCGCGCGGCTGGGAGAACTGCGCCGCCGTGCCGACCCCGTCGTTGGCCCCGGCGGTCCCCGATCCGGCGAGCGTGGTGACCGCAGCGGTGGAGGTGTCGATCCGCCGGACGCGGTGGCCGCTGTTCTCGCTGACGTACACGACGCCGGCGGTGGCGAGCAGGTTCGACGGCTGGGCGAACGAGGCGGCCGAGCCGGAGCCGTCGGCGGAGCCGTCGACGCCGATGCCGGCGGCGCCACCGGCGAGGCGGGTGACCGCAGCGCCCTCGAGGCGGGCGTCGTACCAGGCGGCGTGGTCACACGTGAACGACGCCAGCGGGTTGACGCCGAGCCGCAGCGTCGTGCGCCCGGTCGTGTCGATCGCCAGATCGATCGGGGCGGTCGTCCCGGTGACCGTCGGGCTGGTGTAGACGACCGTTCCGTCGAGAGCGACAGTGAACACGATGCTGCCGCAGGTATTGGGGTCCCTCGTCCCTTCGTCGAGGGCGATGCGGGCACGGAAGGTGGCGGCCCCGTTGACGGCGTACGACACGGTGTAGGTCGTATTCGCCGTGCTTCCGGGGTGGGTCAGCACGCCTTTGGCGTAGGTGACCCCGCTCTTGCGCAGCGGACCGTCGTTCTCAGCGAGATCGTTCTTCAGGTAGTAGCCGGTCCAAGCGACCGTCGGCGTCAGGTTCGACAGGAACACCGAGGCCGGTGTGGCGGTGATCCGGCGGATCAACCGGTTGCTGGCGTCGGCCACGTACGCCGTGCCCGACGGGTCGACGGCGACCTCGGTCGGGTAGTTGAACGTCGCGGCGGTCCCCGTGGCGTCGGTGGCGCCGATCGTGCCGTTGCCGGCCACGGTCGACACCGTGATCGTCCCGGTCGTCGTCGCCCGGCGGATCCGCTGGTTCCAGGTGTCGGCGACGAGCAGCGTGCCCGCCGGTTCGACCGCGACGCCGTACGGCTGGTTGAACGTCGCCACGGCGACCCCGCCGTCGGTGGCGCCGGCGGTGCCGGTCCCGGCGAGCGTGGTGACGACACCGCCGACGCCGACGCGTCGGATCCGATGGTTGTCGGTGTCGGCGACGTACAGGGTCCCGTCGGGCGCGATGGCCAGCCCGCGCGGACCGTTGAAGCTCGCGGCGATCCCCGAGCCGTCGGCGAAGCCGACGGTCCCCGACCCGGCGTAGGTGGTCACGCTGCCGTCGAGGGCGATGCGCCGGATGCGGTGGTTGAGGCGGTCGGCGACGTAGATGTTGCCGCCGGCGTCGACGGCGGTCGCCGAGGGCTCGTTGTACGACGGGGCCGCCGCCGTGTTGGCCCCGGTCGCCGCGGCCCGAAAGGCAGGGATCGGCCCGGGCGGCGGGAGGCTCGTCGAGCGCAGGATGTAGCTGTTGGCCTCGGGGGCGGTGACGGCCACGGTCGGGCCGTCGTTCACGTCGAAGCTGAACGTCGGCGAGTCGGCGAGCAACCCGCTCGTGTCGTACGCCCGGGCGAACACGGTCTTGGTGCCCGAGCCCGGGATCGGCCACGCCACGTTGTACGGGGCGCTGCGGGCGGTGCCGATGAGGGTGGTGCCCTCCCAGAACTCCACCCGGCTGATCGCACCGTCGCTGTCGCTCGCCTCGGCGCTGAGCACCACCGACGACGACGGGATCGTGGCCTTGCCCGCCTTCACGTCGTCGAGGAACGCGCCGCCGTTGCCGGGCTGGGTGCTCACGAACTCGAGCACACTGGTGGCGCCGTTCGCCGAGACGGTGGCCGTGCGCGTCGTCCACGAGCCGTTGGCGGCCGTGAACGTGGCCACGTCGGCGTCGTTCCAACGGAGCTTGTAGCTGACCGGTCCCCCTGCGCCGGGGTTCGCCCGGTCGGCCCACGAGACCTGGTAGCTCGCGCCGGTGATCGTCGGGATCGCCTGGCGGATCGTCCCCGGGGCGTAGCCGTTGAGATCGATGAACGTCGTGCCGGCGAGCGGGTTCACCCCGTGGTGCGAGGTGCTCACGTCGATGTCGCCGGCCGCGACGGTCCATCCGCCGACGGTGCCCGTGCGACCGAGGCCCGCAGTCCCCTGCTCGAAACTGCCGTCGGCGATCGGCAGGCTCGGGCCGGTCACGCGCACCACGGGGGCGTCGTTGACGAGGAACGCGAGCGGGGTGGACTCGCTCATCAGGCCCCGGTCGTCGTAGGCCCGGGCGAACACCTCGTGGTTCCCCTTGGGCGGGTCGGCCCAGCGCCACCGGTACGGGCTCGTCGTGGTGGTGGCGAGCAGCGTCGAGCCCTCCCAGAACTCGACGCGGTCGATCGAGCCGTCGACGTCGCTGGCCATCGCGCTGAGCAGCACTCCGCCGCCGTTGTAGGCGGTCTGGTCGGCGAGGCCGGCGTCGTAGTGGGCCTTCACCCGGGACGGTGACAGCGCCGACGCGTAGACGGCCACCTCGTCGATCGCGCCCTGGAACGGGTACGGGCTCGGGCTGCCGTTGCCGTGCTGGCCGATGCGGATCCGCCCGGGCCCGCCGTTGGCCGGCCCGGCCATGTTGACCGTGGCGCTCACCGGGATGCCGTTGACGTACACCCGCAGCGTGGTGCCGTCGTAGGTGCCCGCCACGTGGGTCCACGAGCCGACCGGCGGTCGGAACCCGGTGTTGAGCGGTACGTAGCCGCCCGAGCGCGGCGACACCCGGAACTCGACGGCCCCGTTGACGAGCAGCAGGGCGAACTGGGTATTGCTCGACCAGCCGACCTGCTTGTCGACGATGCCGGCGGTCTGGCCGTCGGTGTTCGGGTTGATCCAGGCCTCGACGGTGAAGCGGTCCCGCACGTCGAGCGGGTTGCCGGCGACCACCGGGACGTTGAGGTCCGGGTTGCCGGAGAGCGCAGGCGAGCCGATGCCCTGCGATCCGCTCATCGCGCCGGAGGTGCGGGCGCCGCTCGCGATGAAGGCGGGATGGGCGCCGGTGGCGTCCTGGGCGATGATCCCGTCGCCCTCGAAGCTCCAGTACGCCGCCGGGCCGTCGGCGAGCACCGTGGCCCGGTAGGCCGTGGCGTCGGCGGCGGCCCACTGCATCTGTACGCGCTGGGGGGTCAGCGCGCTCGGGAAGATCGCGGCGTCGTCGATGATCCCCTGGAACTGGTAGACGCTGCTCCCGAGGATGCCTAGGGTCACCGGGCCCGACCCGCTGGCGAGCCGGCCGAAGGCGTTGGCGGCGAGCATCGACGTGCCCGACACCGCCACCGGCGCACCGTTCGCGTAGACGCGCAGCACCGAGCCGTCCCAGGTGCCGGCCACGTGGCTCCATTGGCCCGGGGTGGGATACCAGTCCGTGTAGTAGCTCACCAGCGCGCCGGTGGTGAGCCGGACGCGCCACACCAGGCGACCGCCTTCGAGGAACAGCAGATACTGGTTGTTCACCCCGCCGTTCACGGTCTTTTCGACGATGCCGCCGTTCTGGCCGCTGACGCGCGGGTTGATCCAGGCGGTCACGCTGACGCCGCTCGTCAAGTCGACCGGCGACCCTGCGGCCGCCGTCGCCGTGGCCCGCGGCATCGCTGCCGGGGTCTCGACGGTGCCGGCGGCGCCGTCGCCCTGGACTGCGCCGATCACCCGGGTGCCGGCGTCCCAGGTGCCGTCGGTGCGCGAGGAACCCGAGTCGCGGATGACCGTGCCCGGGATCGGGTACGGATGCGGGGCCACCAGCGGGAGGTTCCACTTCTTGGCCAGGTACCCCTCGATGCGCTGCCGATCGGCGGTGCTGAGCGCGTTCGGTACGACGATGAGCTCGCTGACGACGCCGTCGCGCAACCCGTACCCGGTGAACGACCCGAGGGTGAACTCGTTGAGCGCCCCCCAGGTGACGGCCCGGGTGCCGCTGTCGCGCGCCTGGCCGTTGCGCCACCAGGTGGCCGTGGTCGCTCCCGCCGTCGTCGACAGGCTGAGTGCCTGCAGCGAGCCTTCGTTGGCCCGGGTGTCGGGGGCGCTGATCAGCGCCCCGTTCCAGTGGGCGTAGTTGGTGTTGCCGATCCCGAAGCGCAGCAACGGGTTCCACCAGCCCGACGACCACGACCACAGGTTGACGAGGCCGGTCGAGCCCTGACCGGTGTCGCTCGAGCGCATGACGACGAACACCGTGCCGTTCGGTCCGGGGGTGGCCGAGGGCGGGATGCTGAGCGACTGGGAGTTGAACGTGACCCCGGGCCGGCCGGCGAACGCGGTCGGGCTCAACTGCGGCTGGGCGATGGTGCCGGTCGGGCCGGCGTGACGGTTGTTGCCGCTCTTGTCCCGCCACTGCGAGATCGTGCCGTCGGTGACGGTGATCGTCGAGGTGTCCGCAGCGTCGAGCCACAGGCCGATGCCGCCGACGTCGAGCGTGCTCGGTGCGCTCAGCGAGCCCGGCGGCGTGTACGTCGAGGACTCGTTGAGCCGCCAGTAGCCGACCGGGAGGTCGGCACCGACCGCGCCCGCGTAGCCGGGACCGGTCATCGCGACGGTCGGTGGCGTGTTCACGTAGAAGATCACCGGGGACGAATCGGTGAACGCGCCCCGGTTGTCGGTGGCCCGGGCGTAGATCGTGCGGGTGCCGTACGGCGCCGGGTTCCAGGTGAACGCGTACGGCGGGGTGGTCACGGTGGCGACGACGGTCGTGCCCTCCATGAACTGCACCTGGGTGATCGAGCCGTCGGGATCGCTGGCGGTGGCGGCGAGTTCGACCGTGCGGACGTTGAACCAGGTGCCGCCCGCGGGGCTCGTCATCGCGACCGTCGGCGGGAGGTTCACCGTGAACGTCACCGGCGCCGAGGTGCCGGTCTTGCCGAGGTTGTCGACGGCGACGGCGGTGATCGTCGCCGAACCGCTCGGCGCGTTCGTCCACGCGAAGCGGTACGGCGGTGTCGTCGCCGACCCGAGCAGCGTCCCGCCCGGGAAGCCGCCCTGGTAGAAGTCCACCCGGCTGATCGAGCCGTCGGCGTCGGCGGCGGTCGCGCCGAGCATCACCGTCGGGCCGTTGACGACCTGCCCGGCGGTGGGCATCGTCAGGGTCACGGTCGGGTCGAAGTTGTCGATCACGGTGAACGTCACCGGAGCCGACTGGCCGGTGGCGCCGACGTCGTCGACCGCGAAGGCCCGCACGGTGTACGTACCCGGCGCGATGGCCGGCAGCGCCAGGGCGAACGGGGGGGTGTTGGCGACGCCGAGCGGGATGGTGCCATTGAAGAACTCGACGCGTTGCACGGTGCCGTCGGGATCGACGGCCACCGCCACGAGGTTCACGCCACCGGCCACCGACACCGTGGAGCCGTTGGTGGGGCTGGTGATCGCGACCGACGGGGGCCGGTTGCCGGGCACCGTCGGGATGTCCCGGGTGAGCCCGGTGCCGTTGGTGACCTGGATCTCGGCGATCGACATCGACCGGCCCGACTCGTTGCGCACCTGCAGGTAACGGGCGTTGTAGAACACCGGCACTTCCAGGTAGTCGCCCGGCGATCCGTCGACGGTGGTGCTCCACACACCGTCCTGGCCGTCGGGGTCGGCGAGGAACGGCACGTTGCTCACGTAGACGCGGAGGTCCCTGAGCGACCCGAACGTGTCGGACCGGTTCCAGATCCGCACCATGCCGACGGGACGGGTGGTCTGCATGTCGACCTGCCACCACGACCCGGCGAGGTCCGGGGCGGTGCGGGTGACCGAACCGGAGCCGAGCCGGCCGTCGGTGTTGCCGTCGAGGGCGACCGCGGCGGTGTACCCGCTGCCGTCGAGCGAGGATTGGGACGCCACCCAGCCCGACGTGGGCAGCAACGCCGGTGCGGTCGCCCCGACCCGGTTGCCGACGGTGCGGATCGGCACGGTCCCTTCGCCGAAGAGCTGCACCTCGGCGAGGGCGAGCGCTGCGGTATCGGTGCGGCGGATCCGTACGAAGCGGCCGGCCCGGTTGACCGGCAGCTCGACCATCCGGTTCACGACGCCGGGGAACGTGGCGGCCGGCGACCCCCAGGTGACGCCGTCGTCGGAGACGTACACCTCGAGGTTCGCGGTCTGATCGACGAGCTGGTCGGTGCGGCCCCAGATGCGGATGCTGCCGATCATCGGCCGCTCGACCGGTGCGGTCGCGGTCGTGTCGAGCCGCGGGAGCTCGACCTGCCACCACGGGCCGGCCTCGACGTTGGAAACGAACAGGTCGGCGGAGCCCTCGGTGCCGAGCCGACCGCCGTCGATCGCCCGGCCGGCGACGGTGCTGGCGCTGCGGGCACTCGACGCCGTCACCGTGGCGGTGTCGGTGGCGATCGCGGTGGAGGGCCGCAACACCTGGACCTCGGCGAGGGCGAGCCGGGCGTTGGTGGCCAGGCGGCGCACCTGGATGTAGCGAGCGCTGCGCCGGACGGTCACCTCGGAGACCCGGCCGACGACGTTGGCGACCCGGAACGTCGAGAGCCCCGGGGTGGTGATGATCGGGTTGGTGAACGGGACGTCGGACACGTAGACGACGAGCCCCGTGCTCTCGGCCGGCTCGTCGATCGAGCCGTGGAGCCGCACCCCGCCGATGCGGGTGATGCGACCGAGGTCGAGCTGCCACCACGGGTTCGTCTCGGCGGCCGAGCGGAACAGGCTCGGCACGATGTCGGCGCCGGCGGTGACGGTGCCGGACGGGTTGCGGTCGATCGCCCGGGCCGGGTCGGTCGTCGGGCCGTTCACGCTCGACGCCGTCGTCACCCACGCCGGGGTGCGCAGCACGGTGCCCGACCACTGGCGCCAGTCGTCGGCGAGGGCCGTGAGGCCCGTGTCGAGGTTGGCGTTGGCGGCCGTGATCGTCGCCCGACCCGTCGCGTCCTCGACGCGGACCCGGGATCGGCCGAGCACGTCGACGGGGACGCGCACCCGCAGGGGTGTCCCGGCGAGCGATCCGTCCTGCAGCGTCGGCGAGCGCAGCCGCCCGACCGCAGCCGGGCTGAGCGCGCAGGTGATCGCCGTGGTCGTCGGGTAGACCCCCGACCCGGTGGCGCACACGACGCCCGGCGGGGCGACGGGTGGGGCGGTGATCCGGGTGTCGGCCGGCGGCACGTAGGTGAACGTCGCCGGGCCGTTCGCGTTCGCCGGGCCGTGGTTGCGCAGCACGACCGTGAGCTCGCCCACGCCGCCGGCGATCAGCGTGCCGATGCTGACGACCTCGGCGCCGAGCGTGAAGCGAGCCGGCCCGGGGGTGACCGTCGCGTTCAGCGTGGTCGACGCGCTCGTGCGGGTGCCGGCGACGACGACGGCGGCCACAAGGGCGGCACCGGCCGCAGTGGAGGGGTTGGCGTCGGCGTCGAGCCAGACCGGCACGTCGAGCCGGGTGGTGGTGCCGCCGGCGACGGCGAGACCGGTGCAGGCGATCGACGTCGGCGCGTCCGGGGCCGCGAGCACGGCGATGTCGGCATCGCCGAGCGCCCGGTTGTAGACGCGCACGTCGTCGAGCCGGCCCCGGAAATCGCGCCCGGTGTCGGGGGCGTTGCCGATCCCGAGCCCGGTGGTGTCCTGCGACAGCGTCTGGGTACCGATCGCCGACTGGGCGACGAGGGCGCCGTTCACGTAGAGCCGGATCGTGGTGCCGTCGTAGCTGCCGGCGAGATGGCTCCAGGTGTTGAGCGGCACGTCGGCGGGCGACACCACGGTGAAGGACTGCCCGGTCGTGTTCCGCAGGAAGAAGGCGGCTTTGCCGTCGAACAACTGCACGATGTAGCTCTCGGCGTTGTCGCGGCCCTTGCGTACGACGGCCTGGTAGTACGCCGAGGTGGCGAGGGTGGGGTGCACCCAGGCCGTCGCGGTCACCGCCGTGGGCGGCCGCAGGGCCGCGGTGTCGGCCACGAGCAGGCGGGCGCCGGTGGTGGCGAACTCCACGCCGGAGCCGAGGCGTCCGGCGCCGGCGGTGGCCCCGCCCGACAGCGTGCCGACGTGGCCGAACCCACTCGAATCCGGCGTCGTCGTGCCGGCGACGGTGTCCATCCGCCACCAGCCGACGAGCCCGCCGAGCGGGCCGGGGCGACCCGGGTAGGTGGCGCAACCCGCCGGGAGCGCGGTGGTGTCCGGCACGACCCGGGTCGGCAGGGCGACGGCGGCCGATGCCGCCGGTTCGGCGATCGTCGAGGTGTTGACGATCGAGATCGGCAACGACCCGGCCGTGCCCGGCGTGAGCGTGAGCGAACCCGCGGTCGAGGCCCCGAGGTCGCTGCGGGACCGGACCGTGAAGGTCTTGTCGGCGTCGGCTGCGGTTCGGTTGGCGTCGTAGCCCGACGCGGCGCGGAACGTCACCCGGTTGCCGACGACGGCATTGTCGAGGCTGGCGTCGCTCGCCACGGTGCCGGTAACCCGGAGCACCACGGTCATCCCGGGGCTTGCGTCGATCCGGGTGTCGATCCGGTTGCCCGAGCCGGCGGCGGGCGCGCAGGTCGCCCCGTTCGGGGAGGTGCAGGTCCACGTGACGTTGTCGAGGGCGGTCGAGACGTCGTCGAGCAGGCGCCCGGCGATCACCGGGTTCGGGCTCCGGGTGTCGACCGTGGTCCGGATCGTGTACCCGACGTCCGCCCCCGGGTTGAGGAGCGACTCGCCGAGCGGGAGGGTCGTCGTCTTCGACAGCTCCGACAGCAGGATCGGGCGGTTGATCGTGAGGTTGCGGATCTCGTGCACGTTCGTGCCGCCGCCGGTGGTGCCGCTGAAGCCGATGCGCATCGTGGACGGCAGGGCGGCCTGGCCCGGCGCGTTCGCGACGTCGAAGTCCGTGAGCACCTGCGTGAGGGCGGCGGCCGAATCGCCGTACCAGATCGACAGCCGGCCCCCGGCGAGCACCATGCGGACGTGGCGGTTGCCGGTCCGGCTCCCGGTGCTCACCCCGCCGGGAACCGGGAGGTTGGCGAGCCGGTTGTATTCGCCGGGCAGCTGACCGCCCGGGCGGTACACGACGGTGTCGCCGTCGCCCGAGCCGACGACGGTGATGCCCGGCCTCAGGTCCGAGGCCGTGGTGTCGGGCTGCCCGGCGCCGGCCTTGGCGAAGTTGCCGTACTCGTCGATCCCGACGGCCAGGTACCCCTTGCGGACCCCCTTGCCGGAGGCGCAACCGCCGTCGGGAGAGCCGGTGGACCCCGGCGGGTCGGCGGGCGCGGGGAACCCGGAGTAGCCCAGGCACCCGCCCCAGGCGCCCACGTTCACGTCGGCTTCGGGCACCGAGCCGTCGGTGAGGAACACCGCCATGCCGTCGGCCTCGAGGGGGGTGGTCGAGCCGTAGGTGGCGTAGTCGAAGTCGATCTGGATCCCGTCGGTGGTCGACACCGTGTCGAGCAGCACCGCCGATCCCTTCTGGTTCACGGTCGCCGGGTTCAGTCGCAGCCAGCCGTCGGTGTCGTTGGTGAGCGCAGCGACACCGCGGAACAGCCAGCGGTTGGCGAGACTCGAGCCGGCGAAGCGCTCGCTGACCGGGAACGCAAGCGGCGCCGCGGCGGCCGGCTTGACCTCGACGCCGACGCCGACGAGGAACGGCAGCAGGCCGGCGAGCAGGCCGAGCACGACCGAGGCGAGCGCAAGGCGCGCGCTGTGGGTGCGTGGACTCCAGGCCATCGAGGTCCCGATCGGCGGGTGCGGGCGCGGTCCATAGGTCCCCGGGCAGAGGTTGACGGGATCTTTCCGAACGGCGATTCCGTTCCCGGGGCGCTCCCGTCGGTGTTGTGCGCGTCCGGTGTCGCTGCGGTGCCGGTGTCGGGCAGGTGCGATGCCGGTGCTGTGCCGGTGTCGTGGCGGTGCCGTGCCCGACCGGCGACGGACCTCGTACCGGTCGGTGCTCAACTCCGGACCGGTCGCTGCCGATCAGGACACCGTGTTGGGACGATCGATCGCGGTGTGCAACGGCAAGGGTGGGGCGGGGAAGACCTCGGTGAGCGCGCATCTCGCCGGCGCAGCGGCCGCCTCGGGGTGGCGGGTGCTCGCCGTCGACCTCGACCCCCAGGGCAACCTCGGTCAGGACCTCGGTTACTTCCAGGCCGGGCGTAGCGACGGCGGGGAGGGCCTGGCCGCGGCCGTGGCGCACGGGGTGCCGCCCGAGCCGGTGCGCGAGGTGCGCCCCAACCTCGACGTGATCCCCGCCGGTGAGGGCACCGAACGGTTGCAGGACCACCTCTACAAGGGGTGGCTGCGCAGCCCGGCCGGGCTGCTGCGCCTCGGCGAGGTGCTGGCGCCGGTGGCCGCGGGCTACCACCTCGTGGTCTTCGACTGCCCGCCCGGCGATCGGGTGCTGCTCGATGCGGCGCTGAGCGCCTCGCGGTTCGTGCTGATCCCCACCCAGGTCGACGACGGGTCGGTGTCGGGCCTGCAGCGCGTCGCCCGGCGGTTCCTTTCGGTGCGGGCGGCGACGAACCCGACGCTCGAACTGCTCGGGGTGTGCCTGTTCAACGTCGGTGTCGGTGACACCCGCATCCACGCCGAGGTCCGCAGTGAACTCGACGCGGCCCTCGCCGGGGTGGCCCCGGTGTTCGACGCAGTGGTCCGCCACGCCCGCAAGGCGTCTCGCGACATGCGCCGCCGGGGCGAGTTGGCCTTCGAGTACCAGCAGGCCGCCGCCTCGGCCGTGCCGTGGTACGCCGCGCCCGACGCGGCGGGCGACCGGTTCGCCGGCAACGCCGCCGGCCTCGCCGAGGACTACGTGGCGCTGTGCACGGCGGTGCTGCGCCGGGTCGCCGAGCGCGTGACGGCCCAAACGGTGGTGGCGGCGTGAGCGCGCCCCGGCCGCCCGCGCTCGACCTGTCCGGCTTCACGGCGGTCGCGCCCCCGGGCCCGACGGCCCCGGCCCAGGCGGCCCCGGCCCCGACGGCCCCGGGCCCTTCGACGCCGGGTCGCGCCGCCCCGTCCCGGTTGCGGTCGGTGGCGTCCCCCGCCGCGACGCCGGCGG
>JBJTVH010000086.1:0-60273 GCA_046081125.1 Acidimicrobiales bacterium | reverse complement strand
GGCGGCCGGCGGCGTGCAGCGGCGGGTTGGTCGTGAGCGCCGCCGGCCGGAAGGTGCGCAGGCCGTCGTCGACGAGCAGCGCGCTGAGCGGTCCGACGGTGTCGGCGCTGTACGTCCGCCCCCAGGCGGCGACCGTCCGGTCGCTGTCGAAGGCGGACTCGTCGCCGACGAGCCGGCCGACCCGGCGGATGCCGGCGTCGCGGACCTGGTCGGCGAGCGCAGCCAGCGAGGTCGGATGGTCCGGCGCCTTGCGGATACCGTCGGCGTCGAGCGCGCCGGCGGCGGGATAGGCCGGGGAGGTGAGGTTCGGGTCGCCGCCGCCGACGAGGAACAACTCCGCCGCCGTGTCGCCCGTGGGGGTGCCGCGCACCGTGGTGCGGAACCGATGGTCGGCGCCGAGGACCTCGAGCGCGACGGCGGCGGTGACGATCTTGGCCGTGGAGGCCGGGATCACCGTCGCCGTGCCGCTGCGCTCGACGAGCACCTGGCCGTTGGTGCGAGCGACGAGGCATCCCGTCGCGGGCACCTTCGCCGCGTACGACTGGAGCGCCGGAACGACCTTCGACGTCGCGCTCTGACCGAGCAACAGCCCCGGGACGCGGCGAGCGGACAACACCGGCGTCACGAGCTGCGGACCCGAGCGCAGCACCGGCGCTGCGAGGGTGACCTCGCCGCGCTCGATCGTCGTCTCCGTGGCGGCTGCGACCTGCCACAGCGCGACGCCGGGGGCCAGCGCGCCGAGCGTGACGACGGCCCACCGGGCCGCCATCCTCATGAGCGGCGCCGCTCCAGGTAGCGGGCGTAGCGGTACAGATGACCGAGCGCGTCGACCGCCCGGTTCGCCGACGGGTAGCACAACCGACCGGCGGCGCGGACCGTGGCCGGGCCGGGGTTGTCGGGATCGGCGATCGCGAGTTCGGACGCGACGAGGACCGGTTTGCCCGTGGCCTGGGAGACCTCGATGCCGACCTGGGCGTAGCGGGCGTCCTGGCGCTCGTGGAACGCGACGATCCGCTCGAGGCCGTGTTCGGGGTAGTACGGCCCGCGCTTGGCCAAGCGGGCCTGGTTCGACTGGATCCCGAGCCCGAGATGGATCACGGCGTGCACGTCGGGGTGCCGGGCGAGCAGTTCGAGCACGTCAGGAATCGTGTCACGGGTCTCGGCGCCCGCGAGGTCGACCGGGTTGGCCCGGCTCCAGCGAGGCGGGAGCTTCGTGTCGATCTGGGCCCGCAGGTCAGCGGGCAGCGGCAGCAGCACGAGATCCCGATCGTTGGTGATCGCGTCGGCCGTGACGACCCCCCAACCGCCTGCGGTGGTGAGCACGGCGACGTTGGGCCCGGCGGGCAGCGGCTGGGTGGCGAAGGTCGCCGCCGCGTCGAAGGCCTCTTCCATGGTGGCGGCCCGCGCGATCCCGGCCTGGCGGCAGGCCCCGTCGAAGACCTTGTCGTCGGCGGCGAGCGCACCCGTGTGGCTCGCCGCGGCGCGGGCGCCCCCGGCGGTGCTGCCGCCTTTCACCATCACGACCGGCTTCCGCTCGGTGACGGCCCGCATGCGGGTGAGGAACGACCGGCCGTCACCGATCCCTTCGACGTAGGCGAGGCCGACCCGGGTTGCGGGGTCGGCGGCGTAGAACTCGAGATAGTCGACGACGCCGGCCATGGCGGCGTTGCCCGCCGAGATCGCCCGGGACACCCCGACGCCGGTGGCAGTGGCCAGGTTTTGCAGCGACGAGGCGAAGTTGCCCGACTGGCTGGCGATGCCGATCGCGCCCGCCGGCGGGTAGGGGGCGACGATCTGCGCGCAGAGCTGCGACGGCGTCGACACGAGCCCTTGACCGTTCGGTCCGGCGACCAGGATGCCCAACTCGGCGGCGAGCGCGATCAGGTCGGTCTCGGCCCGGCGGCCTTCTTCGCCGGCCTCGCCGTAACCGGCCGAGGTGATGAACGCCGCCCGGATCCCCTTGCGGGCGCAGGCCCGCAGCACCTCGAGGTTGGTCGCCGCCGGCGTGCACACGACGGCGAGGTCGATCTCGCCGGCCGGCAGGTCGTCGACGGACGGGACGGTGGTGACACCGAGGACCGTCTCGCCCGACAGGTTGGTGCCGTGGACCGCGCCGCGGTAGCCGCAGGCCAGGATGTTGTGGAGGCTGACGAAGCCGAACTTGCCCGGGTGGCTCGACGCGCCGACCACCACCACGCCGCGAGGATCGAACAGCGCCCGGAACTGCTCGAGGGTGGGGCGGGGTGCGGTGGTCATCGGTGCAGCTCCACGAGGGCGTCGACGGCGACGGGGATCCCACCGTCGCCGACGATGAGCGGGTTCACGTCCACCGACGCGACGTCGGGCCGGGCTTCGGCGAGGTTCGACAGGCCGACGAGGACGTCGGCGAGGCGCGCACGGTCGAGGGCCGGCTCCCCGCGGAACGCGCCGAGCAGGGACTGGGTGCGGAGGTCCTCGATCATCTCGGCGGCGTCGAGCCGGGAGACCGGCACGACCCGGAACACCACGTCGGCGATCGCCTCGGCGAGGATGCCCCCGACGCCGAGCATCACCGTGGGTCCGAAGACGGGATCGTGGACGAGTCCGGCGATCAGCTCCCGGTTGCCGCGCACCTGCTGAGCGACGAGCAGGTCGACGGGACCGTCGTCGGGTCGGGCCGCACCCAGCAGCGCCTCGGCGGCGTCGCGCACGGCATCGGCGCTTGCGAGCCGGAGCCGGACGAGGCCCCGCTCGGTCTTGTGGGCGATGGCGTCGCCGTTGAGCTTGAGGACCACCGGGTACCCGATCTCGGTGGCGGCGACGACGGCAGCGGCGGCGTCGGGAACCCGGGCCTCGGCGGCCAACGGGATCCCGTAGCCGGCGAGCAGGGCTTTCGACGCGGCCTCGGAAAGGGTGGGGCCGGACATGCGCGCCGAACGCTACGCGCTCGGCTGGTCCGTGCGGGCGCCGAGGAGCTTGTAGGTGAGCACGCTGCGAGCGATCCGCTTGCCGCTCTTGGCCCCGGTGATCTCGGCCTCGCAGAAGACCATCGAGCGGCCGCGCTGCACGATCCATCCCTCGGCGACGGCATCCTCCCCGACGAGCGCGTTCAGGTACTGGATGTGCAGATCGACGGTCGAAAAGCCCATGGGGTCGTCGTACCCGGAGCCGATCGCCGGGACGACGACGGCGTCGAGCAAGGTGGCGAGCGCACCGCCGTGGGCCACCCCGGCCGGCTGGGTGATCTGGCGACGCCAGGGCAGGCGCATCCGGCAGTAGTCGGTGCGGATCTCCTCGACCTCGATCCCGACGATGTTGATGAAGTACTCGCCGCCGTCGCCCTCGGCCTGGCCGAACCGGCCCCAGCGTTCGGTGCGGTGCGGGGGCAGCGGGGCGTGCTGGTCGGCTCGACTCACCCGGCGGACGGTAGGCAGTGGCGGTGAGACGCTCCAACCCGGTGGCGCCCTGCGGGCGAGGGGATGGCCCCGCCGGTCAGGGGACGAGCGCGGCCCGGAAGAAGGCGAGGACGTGGTCGAGTCGCTGCGCCAACAACTCGGCCGACAGCGGGTCGTCGTCGAGCAACCCCCCGAGGAACGGCGAATCGCTGAAGTAGGTGAGCAGCGCCCCGTACCCGGTCAGCAACAGCTGCGCCGGGTCGTGCCGGCGCAGCCGACCGGCGTCCATCTCCGCCAGACACCACGCCGCCGCCCGGTCGAACAGCGGCCGCAACGCCGCGGACAGGTCGATCCCGAGGTGCGTCCCGCCGTCGAGCGCTTCCCGCCGAACGAGGCGCACGTAATCGGCGTTGCGCTCGAAGAACCGGAACCCCTCCACGAGGATCTGCTCGACCCGCTCCCAGCCGACCGCATCGGTAGAACCGACCGCCACTTCGACCCGGTCGATCCAGTCCGACAAGAGCCGCTCGAACACCTCGCCGTACAACGCTTCTTTCGAGCCGAAATGATGCAGCAAGCTGGCCTTTCGGATGCCGACGGCCTGCGCCAGTTCCGCCAGCGACGTCGCCTCGTACCCGGCCTCGGCGAACCGCCGGCGCGCGACCTCGAGCAGCGCCTCACGCGTCGTCGGCGGCACGCCATCGGTCACGTCGGAAAGTGTATCCCCGCGCCCTACCGGCCGGTCGGTAGGCTGCTACCTTCCCGGCCCGTGCCGATCCTCGTCGCAGTCCTCGCCGGCCTCGCGGTCTCGCAGTTGGCCACCCTGGCCACGACGGTCTGGCTGCACCGGGCCCTCGCGCATCGGGCCCTCAACGTTCGTGGCCCGCTCACGTTCGTGTTCCGGTTCGTCGTCTGGGTCACCACCGGGATGCGGCCGCGCGAGTGGGTTGCCGTGCACCGCAAGCACCATGCGTTCACCGACACCGAGCAGGACCCGCACTCCCCCGTACAGGTCGGGGTGCTGCGGGTCCAGTTCGCGAACGCCGCCATGTACCGACGGGTCGCTCGTGACCGTGCCACGGTCGACCGCTACGCGAAGGACCTCGCACCGGACCGGTGGGACCGCGTCCTGTTCGACCGGGGCTGGCTGGGCCTCGCACTCGGCATACCGTTCCGGAGCCTCGTGCTCGGCCCGATCTACGGGCTGCTCGCCTCGGTGTTCCACATGGCCTTCTACCTGTGGATGTCCGGCGCCGTGAACGCCCTCGCCCACCACTTCGGCCGGCGCCCGTACCCGAACTCGGCCACGAACCTGCAATGGCTGGCGTTCCTGTCCGGCGGCGAAGGTCTCCACAACAATCACCACGCCGCCCCCACCTCGGCCCGCTTCTCGCTGCACCGTGGCGAGATCGACCTCGGCTGGTTCGCCATCCGGGTCTTCCGGGTGCTGCGGCAGGTCACGGTGCGGCTCGACAAGGTGAAGTTCTCCGCCGCCGCAGCCGCCTCGACGGGCAACGAGCCTCGCTGACTACCGTGCCCGGCATGCACCTGGTGTCGGCGGTCTTCGTCGAGAACTTCGCCATGCGACAGGCGGCTGGGCCCGCGACGCGTATCGACCTGACCGGCGTGATGTTCTCGCTCGCGGCGCCCGCCCCCGTCCCGGTCACCATCGATCCGCACCTCATCGCGCTGATCTGGTGCCCCCCGGACGAGCCCGGCCAGGGCGTGTTCGAGGTGGTCTTCCGCAGGGGCGACACCGAACTCGCCCGCAACGTGAGCCCGTTCACGGTCGAGCCGGGCAAGTTCACCTACCGGCTCGTGCGTGGCGAGCTCACCTTCACCGAGTACGGCCAGATCGTCGCCGACTGCCGCATCGGGCGCGGCGATTGGCACCCCGTACCGCTCACCCTGCTGCCGCCCGCCGACTGATCGCCGTGCCGTTCGCCGCCGCCCTGTCGCACCACCCCGATGCCGCGGTCGCGGCCGGCGAAGCGATCGGCCAGTGCTTCGAAGGCATCGGACCCGAACCCGATCTCGCCGTCGTGTTCGTCACCCCGCACCACCTCGGCGCGCTCGGTGCGATCACCAGCACGATCCAGGCCACCCTCGAACCCCGGCACCTCCTCGGCGCGAGCGCCGTCGCCGTGCTCGGCGGCAGCCACGGCATCGAGGGCCCGCCCGGCCTGGCGCTTTGGGTGGGTCGGTTCCCCGGCACGATCGAGACCACCTGGATCCGGGCCGAACGCAGCGAGGGCGGCTACGCCGTGCGGGGCCTCGATCCCGAGCGGCTCGATCGGGCCCGAACCCTGCTCGTCGTCGCCGACCCCTACTCGCTCCCGCTCGACGGGATCCTGGCCCATCTCGGCCGGGACCATCCCGACCTGCGCGTGATCGGCGGCCTTGCGTCGGCCCCCGGCGGGCCCGGGATCAACCGGCTCGTCCTCGACGGCCGGGTGGTCGACCACGGCGCTGTGGGCGTGCTGCTCGACGTCGACGCCACCCCCACCACCGTCGTGTCCCAAGGGTGCCGCCCGGTCGGGCAACCGTTCACCGTCACCGCCGCCGAGGGCAACGTCGTCGTGCAGCTCGGGGGTCGCCCGGCGCTCGAACGGCTCTACGAAGTGCTCGACGCCCTCGACCCGATCGACCGCGCCGCGTTCGCACGCGGCCCGCAGTGCGGCATCGTCGTCGACGACGCCAAGCTCGACTACGAGCGAGGCGACTTCGTGATCCGCAGCATCGTCGGCATCGACCGCGACCGCGGCGCCGTCGCGGTCGGCGACACCGTCCCGGTCGGCGCCACCGTCCAGTTCCAGGTTCGCGACGCGGCCTCCGCCGTCGAGGATCTCGCTGCGCTGCTGGCGCCGCACACCGCCGACGCCGCCCTGGTCTTCACCTGCAACGGTCGAGGTGCCCACCTGTTCGGCACCGCCGACCACGACCCGGCGCTCGTCCAGGAGCTGCTCGGCCCCCGGGCTGCGGTCGCCGGGATGTTCTGCGCCGGCGAGCTCGGCCCGATCGGTCGCCGCAACGTCCTCCACGGGTTCACCGCCTCCGTCGCGCTGTTCCGGGATACACCGGGTCCGGGGGACGCCGCCGCCTAGGGTGCGCTCGGCCCAGTGCCCGGCCGGCCCCCGAGGGCCCGCCCGCCACGATCGACCCCAAGGACACCGGCATGGACCCCTTCGACCAGCAGGCCGTCGCGATCATCCGTGGTCTGGCGATGGACGCCCCGCTCGCTGCGCGGTCGGGCCACCAGGGCACGGCGATGGCCCTCGCGCCGCTCGCCCACGTGCTGTTCCACCGGGTCCTGCGCCACGACCCCACCGACCCGTCGTGGCCCGACCGCGACCGGTTCGTGCTCTCCAACGGTCACGCGTCGATCCTGCAGTACGCCGCGCTGTTCCTGGCCGGCTACGGCCTTGAGCTCGACGATCTCCGGGCCTTCCGGCAGTGGGGGTCACGCACCCCGGGGCATCCCGAGGCCGGCCACGGCACGCCCGGGATCGAGGTCACGACCGGTCCCCTCGGCCAGGGCTTCGCCAACGCCGTGGGCATGGCGATCGCCGAGGCCCACCTGCGGGCGCGCTTCGGTGCCGAGGTGATGGACCATCGCACCTTCGTGCTCGCCGGCGACGGCTGCCTGCAGGAGGGCATCAGCCACGAGGCGGCGTCGCTCGCCGGGCACCTGGGCCTGGGCCGGTTGATCGTCGTGTTCGACGACAACGGCATCACGATCGACGGCACGACCGGGCTGTCCTGCGGCGACGACGCCGTCACCCGATTCGGGGCGTACGGCTGGCACGTGCTCGAACTCGGCGACGTCGCCGACGACCTCGATGCGCTGGAGGCCGGGCTCCGCACCGCGATGACCGTCGAGGACCGGCCGTCGCTGGTCTTGCTGCGCAGTCACATCGGCGCCCCGTCACCGCGTTGGACCGACGAGCACGAGGCGCACGGCAATCCGTTCATCGCCGCCGACGTGACCGCGACCAAGGCCGTGCTCGGCATGCCCGACGAACCGTTCTGGGCCCCTGACCCCCTCGTCGAGCGCTACCGGGCCGAGGTCGCCGCGCGCGGCGGTGCCGCTCGCGCCGCCTGGCAGGCCCGCCTCGACACCTGGTCCGGCGATCGCGCGGCCTGGGCGGCGTGCTGGTCCGGCGGTGCGCTTCCCGGCTGGACCGACCGGCTGCCCACCACCGCCGCCGGCGCGAGCGTGGCCACCCGCAACGCCCTGCAGTCGGCACTCGACGCCGTCGCCGGCTCGCTGCCCGGTCTCGTGACCGGCGCGGCCGATCTGACCGGCAACGTCGGGCTGAAGCTCGCCGGCGCCACCGTGCTCGACCGCGATCACCCGGGCGGCACCCGCATCCATTTCGGCATCCGTGAACATGCCATGGGTGCCGCCGCCAACGGGATGGCGGCGCACGGCGGCGTGCTGCCGTTCGTCGGGACGTTCTTCGTGTTCAGCGACTACCTGCGCCCTGCGCTTCGCCTCGCGGCCCTCAGCCGGCACCGGGTCGTGTTCGTGTTCAGCCACGACTCGGTCGGCGTCGGTGAGGACGGGCCGACGCACCAGCCGGTCGAGCAACTCATGTCGCTGCGCCTCGTCCCCGGGCTGCAGGTGCTGCGCCCCGCGGATGCGAACGAGACCGCGGCGGCGCTGCGCGCGGCGATCGAACACCCCGGGCCGACCGCGTTGATCCTCACCCGCCAGGGGGTTCCGGTCATCACCGACGGCGCGGCCGTCGGCCCGGGGGCGGGCCCGGTGCGCCACCCCGACAGGGCCGAGGTGCTCCTCGTCGGCACCGGCAGCGAGGTGGCCGTGTGCGCCGCGGCCGCCGACGCGCTCGCCGCCGACGGCATCTCGGCGGCCGTCTGGTCGATGCCGTCCTGGGAGCGCGCCGCGGCGTCCGGGACGGCCCTGCCGGACCTTCCGACCGTCTCCTGCGAGGCCGGCGTGACGATCGGCTGGGACCGCTGGGCCGACGTGACCATCGGCATCGACCGGTTCGGGGCGAGCGCCCCCGGGGACGTCGTGCTGCGCGAACTCGGCATCACCCCTGCCGCCGTCGCCGCAGCGGCCCGTACGCTGCTCGGGCGCTGACCCGAGCACAGGAGCGACCATGGAACGCCTACGACGGCTCCACGACGAGTTCGGCCAGAGCCCATGGCTCGACAACCTCACGCGGGGGTACCTCACCTCGGGTCAGCTCGTCGCCCTGCGCGAGGCCGGCGTGCGCGGCCTCACGTCGAACCCGACGATCTTCCAGAAGGCGATCGAAGGGTCGCCCGACTACGACGAGCAGTTCCGCACCCTGGCCGGCGCAGCGATCGAGGACGCCTACTGGGCGATGGTGCTCGCCGACATCCGCGGCGCGCTCGACGTGTTCGCGCCGGTCCACGACGCCTCCGATGGCGCCGACGGCTTCGTGAGCGTCGAGGTGTCCCCGGCCCTCGCCCAGGACACCGAGGGCACGGCGGCAGCTGCCCGCCGCCTGTCCGACGCGATCGACCGCCCGAACCTGATGATCAAGATCCCCGCCACCTGCGCCGGCCTGCCGGCGATCCGGGCGATGATCGCCGAGGGCCGCAGCGTCAACGTGACGCTCATCTTCGGCCTCGACCGGTACGCCGACGTGATGGAGGCCTACCTCGCCGGCCTCGAGGACCGCGCTCGGATCCCGGGTGCGGACCTGTCGAACGTGGCGAGCGTCGCGTCGTTCTTCATCAGCCGCGTCGACACCGAGATCGACCGGCGCCTCGACGCGATCGGCTCGCCCGAGGCCCTGGCGTTGCGGGGCAGAGCGGCCGTCGCCCAGGCGAAGCTGGCCTACAGGCGGTTCCGGACCGTGTTCTCCGGACCCCGCTGGGAGGCGCTCGCGGCCCGCGGCGCCCGGGTGCAGCGCCCGCTGTGGGCGTCGACGTCCACGAAGAACCCGGCGTATCCCGACACGCTCTACGTCGACGAGTTGATCGGCCCGGACACGGTGAACACCCTGCCCGACGCCACGCTCGCCGCCTTCGCCGACCACGGCCGGCCGGCCCGCACCGTCGACGTCGGGCTCGACGCGGCCGAGGCGTCGTGGACGGCGCTCGCCGGGCTCGGCGTCAACGTCGCCGACGTCGCCGACCGCCTCGAGACCGAAGGGCTCGCGGCGTTCTCGAAGAGCTTCGACGAACTGCTCGGCTCGCTCGACGCCAAGGCGCACGGCCTGCGCTGAGCGCGTTACGGTGCCGCTCCATGAAGGTTGACGGGGGCATCGGAACAGACCTGACGACGGCGGGAGCGAACGCCAAGGAAGCGGAGGAGGCGGGCTACTCGGGCATCTGGACGGCCGAGACCAGCCACGACCCGTTCTTCCCGCTGCTGCTCGCCGCGGAGCACACCGAGCACATCGAACTGGGCACGTCGATCGCGGTGGCGTTCGCCCGGAACCCGATGGTGCTCGCCAACATCGGCTACGACCTGCAGGCGTACTCCAAGGGGCGCTTCGTGCTCGGTCTGGGCAGCCAGATCAAGCCGCACATCACCAAGCGCTTCTCGATGGAGTGGAGCCAGCCCGCCGCACGGATGCGGGAGATGATCCTCGCCATCCGCGCCATCTGGGACTGCTGGAACACCGGCTCGAAGCTCGACTTCCGGGGCGACTTCTACACGCACACGCTGATGACGCCGTTCTTCAACCCGGGGCCGAACCCCTACGGCGACGCGAAGATCTTCCTCGCCGGCGTCGGCGAGAAGATGACCGAGGTCGCCGGCGAGGTGTGCGACGGCTTCCTGTGCCACGGCTTCACCACCGAGAAGTACCTGCGCGAGGTCACCATCCCGGCGCTGGCCCGAGGCCGGGCCAAGGCCGGCAAGACGATGGAGGGCTTCGAGATCGTCGGCCCGAGCTTCGTGGTCACCGGCGGCAACGACGACGAGATGAAGACCGCCGCCGCGGGCACCCGCCAGCAGATCGCGTTCTACGGCTCCACCCCCGCCTACCGGGGCGTGCTCGACATCCACGGCTGGGGCGGCCTGCAGGACGAACTGAACACGCTCTCCAAGCAGGGCAAGTGGGTCGACATGGGCAACCTGATCGACGACGAGATCCTCAACACCTTCGCCGTGGTCGGCGAGCCCGAGGCGATCGCCCCCGAACTGCACCGCCGCTACGGCGACGTGATCCAGCGGATCAGCTTCTACGCCCCGTACCGCAGCGATCCCGAGCGCTGGAAGGGCGTGCTCGGCGCGCTCAAGTCGGCATGAGCACCCAGGAGCGGCCCGGCCCGCTCCTGCATCCCTACGCCCGCCCGACGGCCCTCTCGTTCCGCACGATCGTGCGGGGCGAGGGGGCCGTCGTCTGGGACGATCACGGCACCGCGTACGTCGACGGGATGGCGAGCCTCTGGTACGTGAACGCCGGCCACGGCCGGCGCGAGATCACCGAGGCCGTGACGGCCCAGATGCAGCGCATCGCCGCCTACCACTGCTTCGACCCGTTCACGAACGAGCCGGCCGACGCCGTTGCCGCACGACTCGCCGACCTCGCCCCGATGCCCGCCGCCCGGGTGTTCCTCACCTCGTCGGGCTCCGAAGCGGTGGACACCGCGCTCAAGCTCGCGCGGCTGTCGCACGTCCTCGCCGGTCGGCCCGAGCGCACGATCGTGGTGTCGCGCTCGCGCGGCTACCACGGCGTCACCTACGGCGGGCTGTCCGCCCAGGGCCTGCCGGCCAATCAGGCCGGCTACGGGCCGCTGCTGCCCGACATGCTCAACGTCGACGGTGACGACGTCGAGGCGCTGGCTCGCACGCTCGCCGAGCACGGCGAGCGTGTCGCCGCTGTGATCGCGGAGCCCGTCCAGGGCGCGGGCGGCGTGTGGCCGCCGCCGGAGGGCTACCTGCCGGCCCTGCGGCGCCTGTGCGACCGCCACGGCTGCCTGCTGATCCTCGACGAGGTGATCTGTGGCTTCGGGCGTCTCGGCCGGTGGTGGGGCGCCGAGCGCTACGGCGTGATGCCCGACCTCGTCACGTTCGCAAAGGGCGTCACCTCGGGCTACGTGCCGCTCGGCGGGGTGCTCGTCGGCCCGGCGGTGTGCCGCCCGCTCGAGGCCGATCCGGCCTACGTCCTGCGGCACGGCTTCACCTACTCCGGCCATCCGACCGCGTGCGCCGCGGCCCTGGCCAACCTCGACGTGCTCGAGCGCGACGGGCTCCTCGACCGGGCCGTGGCCGTGGGCGACCGCCTCGGCGATGGCCTGCGGTCGCTGCACGCCGACGGCCTCGTCGCTGCGGTCCGCGGCGAGGGCGCCGTGTGGGCGCTCGCGCTCCATCCCGATACCGATGCCGTCGCCGTGCGCGACTCGATGCTGGCCCGGGGCGTGATCTGCCGCGCGCTGCCGTCGACGCTCACGTTCTGCCCGCCGCTCGTCATCACCGACGACCAGATCGACCGGGTCGTCGACGCCGCGGCCACCGCGCTCACAGTTGGAGGGGCGGGACAACCGTCCCGGTAGCATCCGCGCCGACAACCAGATGGCCCCTTGCGGGGCAGGGTGCAACTCCCTACCGGCGGTCACAGCCCGCGAACCCCTGCTCCGGCGGGGGCCGATCCGGTGGAATTCCGGGGCCGACGGTGACAGTCCGGATGAGAGCAAGGGGCGCTCCGAGCAGGTCGGCGCGCGCCGCTGCCCTGCCCGTCGCGCCCGCGCACGACCGAGGAGCACGGGTGGACGACGACGCATTGATGGGACAGGCGATCGCCGCCGCTCGTCTGGCGCGCCCCCGCAGCTCGCCGAACCCGTGGGTCGGAGCCGCACTCCTCGGCCCCGACGGCTCGCTGGTCCTCGGCGCCACCGAACCGCCCGGCGGTCGCCACGCCGAGATCGTCGCCCTCGACGCTGCAGGCCCGGCGGCGCGAGGCGCGACGTTGGCCACCACCCTCGAACCGTGTGCACACCACGGGCGCACCGGTCCGTGTGCCGACGCCCTGATCGCCGCCGGGGTGAACCGAGTCCTGGTCGGCGTCGAGGACCCCGATGCGAACGTCGCGGGCCGGGGCGTCGAGCGGCTCCGTGCCGCCGGGATCGACGTCACCGTCGGGGTGCGGGCCGCCGAGGTGGCCGACCAGCTCGCCGCCTACCTCCACCACCGACGCACCGGGCGGTCGTACGTCGTGCTCAAGCTCGCGGCGACCCTCGACGGGCGCACCGCGGCGCCCGACGGCACCAGCCAGTGGATCACCGGCCCGGCGGCGCGCGCCGACGGCCACCGCCTCCGGGCCGAGTCCGACGCCATCGTCGTCGGGGCCGGGACCGTCCGGGCCGACGACCCGGCGCTGACCGTGCGCCACGCCCCGGGTCGCGACCCCCGCCGGGTGGTGCTCGGGCGGGCCCCCGTCGGCGCCCAGGTCCACCCGTGTCTGGAGTGGTCCGGCCCGGTCGGCCCACTCCTCGACCGGCTCGGCTGCGACGGCGTCGTGCAGGTGCTCGTCGAGGGCGGCGCGACCGTGGCCTGCCAGCTGCTCGCCGACGACCTCGTCGATCGCGTCGTGTGTTACCTCGCCCCCGCCGTGTTCGGGGGCGACGACGCACTCGGGATGTTCCACGGGCCCGGCGCTCCCACGATCGGGGCGCTACGCCGCGGTCGCCTCGTCGACGTCCACCGCCTCGACGACGACCTGCGCGTCGTCGTCGACCTCCGACCCAACCCCCACAAGGAGACCCCCTGATGTACACCGGCATCGTCGAAGAGCTCGGACGGGTGCGCGCCCGCGACGGCCATCGGATCGTCATCGAAGCCCGCACCGTGGTCGAGGACCTGACGCTCGGCGCGTCGGTGTCGGTGAACGGCTGCTGCCTCACGGCCGTGGAGTTCGGCGACGACTGGTGGGCGGCCGATATGAGCGAGGAGACCTTGGCGCGCACGTGCCTCGACGCACTCGCCGTCGGCGACCCGGTCAACCTCGAGCGACCGGTCCGGCTCGCCGACCGCCTCGGCGGCCACATCGTGCAGGGGCACGTCGACGCCGTCGGCACCATCGTGGCCACCCCGCCCGAGCTGCAGGTGCGGATCCCCGCCGAGCTGATGCGCTACGTGGTCGAGAAGGGCTCGGTGACCGTCGACGGGGTGAGCCTGACGGTGGTCACCCCCCTCGAGGACGGCTTCACCGTGGCGCTGATCCCCCACACGGCCGCCGTCACGACGCTCGGCCACAAGCAGCCGGGCGACCCGGTGAACATCGAGGTCGACGTGCTCGCGAAGTACGTCGAGCGCCTCGTCGAGGCCGGCCGATGAGTGCGGGCCCGTTCCGGCCCGTCGAGGAGGCGATCGCCGCGATCGCCCGGGGCGAGATGGTGCTCGTGGCCGACGACGAGGATCGGGAGAACGAATGCGACCTGATCTTCGCCGCGGACGCAGCGACGCCCGAGATGCTCGCGTTCTTGATCCGGTACAGCTCCGGTGTGGTGTGCGTGGCCCTCACCGGCGAGGACTGCGACCGCTTGGCCCTACCGGCGATGGTCGAGCAGAACACCGAATCGATGCGCACTGCGTACACGGTGTCGGTCGATCTCCGGCACGGCACGAGCACCGGCATCTCGGCCGCCGACCGCGCCGCGACGATCCGGGCGCTCGCCGACTCGGCCACGCAACCGGGCGATCTCGCGCGGCCGGGCCATGTGTTCCCGCTGCGGGCCCGCCCGGGCGGGGTGCTCAAGCGGACCGGGCACACCGAGGCCTCCGTCGACCTGGCCCGTCTCGCCGGCCGGAGCCCCGCCGGGGTGTTGTGCGAGGTGGTGCTCGACGACGGCCGGATGGCCCGGGTACCCGACCTCGCCCGCTTCGCCGAGGAGCACGGGCTGGTGCTCGTGTCGATCGCCGATCTCGTGCGCCACCGCCTGCGCCACGAACGGCTCGTCACGCGCGTGGCCGACGCCGCGATGCCCACCGAATGGGGCGAGTTCCGCGCCGTGGCCTACGAGTCGGCGCTCGACGGCAACACACACGTCGCCTTCGTCGCCGGCGACCCGGCGGCAACCTGCGCTGCGGGCGGGGACGTGCTGGTGCGGGTCCATTCCGAATGCCTGACCGGCGACGTGTTCGGTTCGATGCGCTGCGACTGCGGGCCCCAACTGCACGAGGCGATGCGCCGCGTCGCGGGGATCGGCTGTGGCGTGGTCGTCTACCTGCGCGGCCACGAGGGTCGGGGCATCGGGCTCGGCCACAAGCTGCGGGCCTACGAACTGCAGGAGCGGGGGCTCGACACCGTCGACGCCAACCTGGCGCTCGGGCTCCCGGTCGACGGCCGGGAGTACGGCACCGGCGCCCAGATCCTCGCCGACCTCGGCGCCACCCGCCTGCGGCTGCTCACGAACAATCCGGCGAAGTACGGCGGCCTCGCGGGCTTCGGGCTCACCGTCACCGGGCGCGAGGCGCTCGTGATCCCCGCCAACCCGCACAACGAGGCGTACCTGCGCACCAAGCACGAGCGCATGGGCCACCTCATTGACACCGACCCGTCCGGCGAGCACGCCGCCGACACCGCCGGCGTCGCCGGCGCCTGAGGGAGCACTCGATGAAACCCAATCTCGTCCGCCTCGACGGCACCGGACTGCGCTTCGCGATCGTCGCCGGCAAGTTCAACGACCTGATCTCCGAGCGGCTCGTCGACGGGGCACTCGAGGCGTTGGTGACCCACGGGGTCGCCGCCGACGACATCGAGGTCCGCTGGGGCCCCGGCGCCTGGGAGTTGCCGGTGATCGCCGCCGGCCTCGCCCGGCGCGGTGGTATCGACGGCATCATCGTGCTCGGTGCGGTGATCCGCGGCTCGACCGACCACTACACCCACGTCGCCGGGCAGTGCGCCGCGGCGCTCATGCGCCTCCAGATGGACACCGGGATGCCGGTGGCGTTCGGTGTGCTCACCACCGACAGCCTCGAACAGTGCCTGGAGCGCTCCGGCAGCAAGGTCGGCAACAAGGGCATCGAGGCGGCGATGGCGGCGCTCGAAGCGGCGTTGGTGCTGCGCTCGCTGGCGTAGGGTCTTCGCCCATGGGGGCGGCACCATCGACCGTTCGCCGAGTGCTGCTGGCGCTCGGCCTGCTCGTAGGTTCGGTCGTGGCCGCAGGCGTGGCGTTCGCCCTCCCCGAACGGTGCGGCGACGCGTCCCCCGCCTCGCTCGACACCTCGGTACGGGGGATGCTCGATTGGCTCGACCGCAACCAGCGACCCGACGGTCGCTGGTTGTACAACTACGAACCGCACGAGGGCACCGAGATCGCGGGGTACAACTGGGTGCGCCACGCCGGGGTGCTCAAGTCGCTCGAACAGGCGGCGCTCGCCGGCTTCACCGAGGCCCGGCCGGTCGCCGAGCGCGGCTGGGAGGCGGCCGACCGCAACCTCTACCGCTACGGCGAGCGCGCTGCCCTGGCCGATCCGCCCGGCGAGCTCACGACCGGGGGCACCGCCCTGTTGACCGTCGCGCTGGCCGATCGTCGCGCCGCCACCGGCGACCGGTCCCGTGACGCCGATCTCCTGGCGATGGGCCGGTACCTGGCGGGCGCGGTGCGCACCGACGGCGCTGTGGAAGAGGACGGGGTGATCGCCACCGGGGCGCTGATCCCCGATCGGCCCTCGACGTTCACCACCGGTGAGGCGATGTACGCACTCGCCCGCCTCCACGTGGACTTCCCCGACGCCGGGTTCGCCGAACCGGTGCGCCGGATCGGTCGCTACCTCGTCGAGCGGCGCGCCGTCGCCGAGGGGTACGTACCCGACGTGAGCGAGCACTGGGGCGCCTACGGGTTCGCCCTGATCCGCTCGTGGCCCGACCCCTCCCCCAACACCCTCTCGGACCGGGAGGTGGCGTGGATCCGCCGCCAGATGGGACTCGGTTCGATCCAGGTCCGCTACGACAGCCAGCGCACCGACGAGGGGCTGTTCCTGCTCCTGCGCGGGCACCGTGCACCCGCGGCCGGCATGGGCACCGTGGCGGAGGCCCTCGGCGGCTGGTACCGCACCGCTGCGGCCGAGCCGCGCCTCGCCGGGGAGGTCGACCGACTGGCCGAGCGACTGGCGTGCGGGGCCGGTCTGCTCGTCGACCGGCAGGTCACCGCCGCCGAGGCCGCAGCGTTCCCGAACCCGGGCATGGTCCAAGGGGCGGTGATCACCTCCGGTGAAGGCCGGATGGACGACCAGCAGCACGCCCTGTCCGGGGTGCTCGCGGCGCGCGATGCCCTCGCCGACCAAGGGGCGCTCGCGGATCCTCCCGGCTCACGGCCACTGGCCCGCCGGCACCCGGCGCCGGAGTCGTGGCTGCTGGTGATCGTCGCTGCGTTCGCGGCGCTCAACCCGTTCCGGATCGGGCGGGCCACCGGGGCCGTGGCGGGCGGTCCGACCGCTGCCGGGCTCGGTGCCGTGGGCGCGCTGGCGGTGCTCACCGCGGCGCTCGGCGGACCGATCCTCGACGCGCTGTCGCTCTCCGACGGTTCGGCGATCGTCGGCGCCGGCGTGGTGCTGATCCTCGGTGGCCTCGTGACGACCGTCCCGCGGGCGCTTCGCCGCGAGGCGGCGAGCGGCGGGTGGCGCGACGCCCTGGTGCCCGTGGCGATCCCGGTCGCGTTGCGGGCCGAAGTGCTCGTGCTGGCCGTCGCGTGCGGAGCGGGCGGCCGGGGATGGCCGTTTGCGCTCGGCACGGCAGTGGCCGTGGCCGCCGGATGGGCGGTGTCACGCTGGCACCCCACCGAGGGCTCGGTCGGGGATCGGGTGCAGCGCTGGGCTGCGCAAACCGTTGCACTCGCAACGATCGCCATCGGAATCGGCGTGATCGTCGAGGGCGCGTTCACCATCTGACGGCGCACCGCCCCGGCAGGGGTCAGGCGGTGCGCACCGCCGCTGCGTCCTGGAGGCCGAGGAGCTCCACTGCGGCCTGGCGCATCAGGTACTTCTGCACCTTGCCGGTCACCGTCATCGGGAACTCGTCGGTGACGTGCACGTAGCGGGGCACCTTGTAGTGCGCGATCCGACCCTGGCAGAACGCCCGCACGTCGTCGGTGCCGAGCGCGGCGCCGTCGCGGACCTTCACCCACGCCATGATCTCCTCGCCGTAGCGGACGTCGGGCACGCCGATCACCTGCACGTCGACGATGTCGGGGTGGGTGTAGAGGAACTCCTCGATCTCGCGCGGGTACACGTTCTCGCCCCCGCGGATGATCATGTCCTTGATCCGCCCGACGATGTTGACGTAGCCGTCGTCGTCCATGGTCGCGAGGTCACCGGTGTGCATCCATCCGGCGCGGTCCACCGCTTCGGCGGTGCGCTCGGGATCACCCCAGTAGCCGAGCATCACCGAATAGCCCCGGGTGCACAGCTCGCCGGACGCCCCGCGAGGGACGGTCAGCCCGGTCGCCGGGTCGACCACCTGCACCTCGACGTGGGGGTGCACCCGGCCGACGGAGCCGACCCGCTTGTCGATCGGGTCGTCCACCGCGGTCTGGGTGGACACCGGCGAGGTCTCGGTCATCCCGTAACAGATGGTGATCTCGTCGAGATGCATCGCCGACTGCGCCTGCTTCATCACCTCGACCGGGCACGGTGAGCCGGCCATGATCCCGGTGCGCAGGCTGGACAGGTCGTAGCGGGCGAAGTCCGGGTGGGCGAGTTGCGCGATGAACATCGTCGGCACGCCGTACAGCGACGTGCACCGCTCGGCCTCGACCGTGGCGAGCGTGGCCACCGGGTCGAACGCCGGCGCGGGGTAGACGATCGTGGCCCCGTGGGTGGTGCAGCCGAGGTTGCCCATCACCATCCCGAAGCAGTGGTACAGCGGCACCGGGATGCACACCCGGTCGGCCTCGGTGTAGCGGCACCCCTCCCCCACGAAGAACCCGTTGTTGAGGATGTTGTGATGGCTGAGCGTCGCCCCCTTCGGGAACCCGGTGGTGCCGCTCGTGTACTGGATGTTGATCGGATCGTCGAAGGCCAACGTCGCCGCTCGGGCCCGCAGGTCGTCGACCGACGCCTCCGACGCTGCGCCGAGCAGGTCGTCCCATCCCCCGGTTCCCAGGAACACGACGTGCTCGAGCGCCGGAAGGTCACCCCGTACCGCCTCGACCATGGCGACGTAGTCCGAGGTCTTGAAGTCGGTGGCGGCGACGAGGCCGCGACACCCGGACTGGGCCAGTGCGTACTGCACCTCGTGGGTGCGGTACGCCGGGTTGATGTTGACGAGGATCACGCCGGCCTTGGCGGTGGCGTACTGCACGAGCGCCCATTCCAGGCAGTTGGGCGCCCAGATCCCGATCCGGTCACCCTTCGCATAGCCCCGAGCCAGCAGACCCCGAGCGACGAGATCGACCTGGGCGTCGAACGCCGCGTAGGTGAGCCGCATCCCCTGGTGCCGGGAGACGATCGCTTCCCGGTCCGGGAACCGGGCGACGGTTGCCTCGAGGTTCGCGCCGATGGTCTGGCCGATCAGCGGCACCGACGACGTGCCGCTCGCGTACGACGACATGACGATCCCCCTTCGCACCCGGCCCACCGGTCGCCGGCCGGGCGCTGTGTCCGGGACGCTAGTGCTGCGACGATCAGGGGGTGCGACCGTCGCGCCAGTGGCGCCGGCACAACAGCTCGTAGCGCACCGCGTCGCCGAACAGCGGTTGGTCGGGCGGGTCCTCGGTGTCGCCCACCACCACCACGTCGCCCTCGTAGACGACCCGGCCGTTCACGAGACGGGCGTTGTGGGTGGCTCGGGCACCGCACCAGCACCGGGCCTCGACCTGGACCGCCTGGTGCTCGTCGGCGACTTCGAGGAACCGGCGGCTGCCGTCGAACAACATCCCGCGGAAATCGGTGAGCAACCCGAAGGCGTACACGTCGATACCGAGGTCGTCCACGGCGCGAGCGAGCTGATCGGCTTGCGCCGGCTCGAAGAACTGCGCCTCGTCGCACACGAGGTAGTCGAGGCGGTGCGTGGCGGCCGCGAGGTCGTAGAGATCCACGCCGGGACGCACCTCGACCGCGTCGGCCGACACCCCCAATCGGCTCGACACACGGTTGCCGTCCCGGTCGAGCCGGGTGAGCAGGAGCCCCCGCCGGCCGGCCTTGGAGAGGTTGTGGTGGATCTGGAGCGCCAGGGTGGACTTGCCCGAGCCCATCGTGCCGAAGCTGAACCGCAGCACACCCATCAGTGCACCCGACCTCGCACCGCGGCGTACACGCCCTGGTCGAAGGAGAACTCGACGACGTTGCCGTCGGGGTCGGCCAGCGCGCAGACGTACCCGACCGGCGGGCCGATCTCGACGGGCTCCCAGGCCAGGCACCCCGCGGCGCGGCCGCGCTCGGCCATGGCATCGACGTCGGCCCGATCGGGGAGCTCGATCCCGAGGTGGGCGAAGGGCCGCAGGTGGGGCTGGGCGGTGCCGGCCTTGGCCGCGAAGCACACGAGCACCACCACGAACGGATGCGCCGCCGCCTCGGCGTCGCCCTCGCCGAGCCATGCGCTCGTGCCGTTGGTGTCGGCGAACCGGGCGAGCGCTCGCAGCGGGGTGTAGGCCTCGTACCAGGCGATCGAGCGCTCGAGGTCGCCACACGGCAACGCCACGTGCGTGAAGCGGGCGCTCGTCGGCCCACCTCCCGGCGCGCCGTCGCCGGTCATCCGGTCCTCGGGCATCGCCCGAACCTAGTCTGCGGCCCGTGTCGGTCCTCGCCGCCGTCGACGCCTGGGGCGCCCGCCATGCGGCCGTCGCCGTGTACGACCGCGCCGGGACGCTGCACCGTCACGGGCCGACCAGGTGGGTGACCCGGATCGCCTCCGTCGCCAAGGTGCTGACGGCCCACGCGCTGCTCGTCGCCGTCGAGGAGGGTTCGGTCGGCCTCGACGACCCGGCCGGCCCGCCCGGTGCCACGCTGCGGCACCTGCTGAGCCATTCGGCCGGCTACGGCTTCGACGGCGACGAGCCGGTCGCAGCCGTCGGGGCACGCCGCATCTACTCGAACACCGGGATCGAGCGCGCCGCTGCGCACCTCGAGCACGCGACCGGAATCGGGTTCGCGACCTACTTGGCCGAGTCGGTGCTCGAGCCCCTCGGGATGGTTAGCACCGAGCTGCGCGGCTCGCCGGCGCACGGGCTGTGGAGCTGCGTCGACGACCTGATCCGCTTCGTCGACGAGCTGCGCGCTCCCCGCCTGGTGACCGCGGCAACCCTGGCCGACGCCGTGGCGGTGCAGTTCCCCGGCCTGTCCGGGATCCTGCCCGGGGTGGGCCGATTCGACCCGCTCGATTGGGGTCTCGGGGTCGAGCGGAACTTCGGCCGGGCCGGCCACTGGACCGGGACGACCCGCAGCCGTGCCACGTTCGGCCACTTCGGCGGGTCCGGTACGTTCCTGTGGGTCGATCCCGACGACGGCACCGCTGCGGTGTGTGTGACCGACCGAGACTTCGGCGAGTGGGCCCGCACCGCCTGGCCTGCATTCCATGAGCTCCTTCTCTGATTCCTGAACTCGGGAGTCGATCGTGTAAAGCATCGACCCGATGAACACCGACGCGCTCCAGAACCTCGCCGACCCGGCGGTGTTGTTCTTCTTCCTGGGCCTGTTCGTCGGGTTCGTCCGCTCGAACCTCGAGATCCCCGCGCCGGTCGCGAAGTTCCTCTCGCTCTATCTGCTGCTGTCGCTCGGGTTCAAGGGCGGCCAGGCCATGCGGGAGGCCGGTTTCACCGCCGACGGGATCAAGGTCCTGTCCGCAGCGATCGTGCTCGCACTGACGATCCCGGTGCTCGCCTTCGTGGTGCTGCGCCGGCGCGTCAGCCCGTACGACGCCGCCGCGATCGCGGCGACCTACGGCTCGGTCAGCGCGGTCACGTTCCTGGCCGCATCGCAGTTCGTCACCGATCAGGGCACTCCGGCCGGGGGGTACCTCACCGTCGCCCTGGTCCTCATGGAATCGCCTGCCATCGTGATGGCCGTCGTGCTCGCCACGTGGGTCCGCACCCGCGACCCGGCCACCGCTGCGAGCGGAGCGGTACCGCCCAGCCCGAGATCGGTGATCGGCCACGCGCTCACCGACGGCGCCAACCTGCTGCTGATCGGCAGCCTGGTCGTCGGCTACATCTCGGGCGCCGATGGCGGCAAGGCGATGAAGCCCTTCGTCGACGGGATCTTCAAGGGCCTGCTCGCCTTCTTCCTGCTCGAGATGGGCCTGCTCGTCGCCCGCCAACTGCGCGAGGTGCGCGACATCGGTCCGTTCCTCGTCGTGTTCGCGCTCCTCACCCCGCTGGTGGACGCAACGTTGGCGCTCGGGATCGGGACTGCGCTCGGGCTGTCCGTCGGCGACCTCACCCTGTTGGCGGTGCTCGCGGCGAGCGGCAGCTACATCGTCGTGCCCGCCGTCGTGCGCTTCGCCATCCCCGAGGCCCGGCCGAGCCGGTACCTGACGATGGCCCTGGCTATCACGTTCCCGTTCAACATCGTGGTAGGCATCCCGCTCTACCACGCCGTCGCCGAGCGGCTCGTCGGGTGAAGGGGAGCGAATGCGTCGGGGGAAGGGGAACGAATGCGTCCGGTGAAGCGGGTCGAACTCGTCGTGCCCGCCCCGGAGGTCACGGCGCTGCTCGCCGACCTCGACGCCCTCGGCATCCACGACTACACGGCGGTGAAGGGCGTGTCGGGGCGAGGCGGCCGTGGCCAGCGCGGCGACGATCCGTTCGGCACCTTCGACAACACCTACGTGTTGATCGCCTGCGAGCACGAGGAGGCCGAGCGGGTAGTCACGCTCGTTCGTCCTCTGCTGTCCAAGCGTGGCGGGATCTGCCTGGTGTCCGACGCCGTGTGGGTGGGTCACTGAAGCCCCACTAGGGTCATGAGTGACCGCTCGGGGGGAGCGGACGAGCACCCGCGGAGGTACGCCGTGACCACCAGGACCCTCACCGTCGAACCGCTCGACGCCACCTTCGGGGCCGTGATCACCGGCCTGCGGCTCGCCGAACTCGACGATGCCGGGTTCGCCGAGATCCACCGGCTCTGGCTCGAGTACGCACTGCTGGTGTTCCCCGGGCAGCACCTGACCAACGACGAGCAGACCGCGTTCGCCCAGCGGTTCGGATCGCTCGAGTTCGCGCTCGCCCCGATCAGCAACGTGCGTGCCGATGGCTCGGTCCGCGTCGAGGACGCCCACGACGACGTGGTGAAGATCCTCAAGGGGAACATGGGCTGGCACCACGATTCGACGTACATGCCGGTGCAGGCCAAAGGTGCCGTGTTCACCGCCCACGTCGTGCCGGCTCACGGCGGCGAGACCGGATGGGCCGACATGCGCGCCGCGTACGACGCGCTCGACAACGAGCGTCGGGCCGTCGTCGATCGGCACGCCGCATTCCATTCGCTCTACCACAGCCAGGCAAAGGCCGGCTTCGGGCCGTCGTCGGACGGCAACCACAAGGGCTACGGCTTCTTCGGCCAGGAGCCGCCGCTGCGACCGCTCGTGAAGGTGCACCCCGACACGGGCCGGCGGTCGTTGCTGTTCGGCCGCCATGCGTACGGCATCCCCGGCATGGACGCCGACGCGTCCGAGCGGTTTCTCGACGAACTACTGGACTGGGCGTGTCAGCCGCCGCGCACCTACCACCACACCTGGACGCCCGGCGACGCCGTCGTGTGGGACAACCGGTGCCTGCTGCACCAGGCCTGCCCCTGGGACATGCGCGAGCCCCGGGTCATGTACCACGCCCGGATCGCCGGCGACCCCACGACCGAGTTCGCCGGGCCGGCCGCCCCGTGATCAGGCGGTGACCCGGGAGTACGGCGCGGTGATCTCGAACGGGAGGATCACGTCGTAGGCCGGGCCCTGGCCGTCGTCGGGGCCGGCCTCCCAGCTGTGCCACGGATAGGTGACCGCGCCGTTGTCGCGCAGTACCGGGGCACCGTCGGCATCGACTGCGAAGAACGGTCCGTGTTCCTCGCTCTGCTGGGCAGGGGTGCGCACCCGCTCGGGTGAGCCGGGTTCGGGCGTCTCGTACATGCCGCCCTGGCCGGTGCCGTTGTGGAGCACCAGGTGCACCTCGGCGAACGCCGGCCGGCCCGGCCCCGGCGGGTTGCCGTGGTTGTGGGTGACCATGTCGGTGCCCTTCCCGCAGATCCACGTCCAGACGTAGGCGATCTCCTCGCCGCGAGCGTCGAGCAGGTGCCAACCAGGCGAACCGAACGCGTCGGCGCCGACGTAGGCCGGGAAGTACGCCCCGAACCGGTCGCCGAAGTTCCACCAGGAGAACTCACCGGTGAGCGGCCCACCGAAGGGAAGATCAGCCGTTCCGGCGACCACCTCGCCGACCGCCGCCGTCTTGGTGATCAGCGTGACGACCGCCCCGTCGGGACCGGCGACGATCCGGTCGCCGGCGACCCGGGTGGTGGCGACGGTGCCGACCGCTGGATAGGCGCCGCGGTCGGGCTCGGTGAGCCGGCCGGTCACGACCTTGGCCCACACCTCACCGCCGCCCTGCTCGATCGGCAGCGACTGCCCGGCATCGAGGCGGGCGAAGCGCAACACCCACCCGCCGACGGTCCAGGTGTCGGACACGATCGGGGCGTCCCCCTCTCCGATGAACACGTCTACACCCGGACGACCCTCTGTGGCGGCGATTCGCGCAGTCCCCATGACCGCAGCGTAGGCCGCGCCCGACGCTGCGGTCAGCTGAGACGCTTGGCGAGGCGCTGGCGCCCGACCGCTTCGGGGGCCGCCAGGGCCGCCGTGGCCACCTCGATGTCGGGCAACCCGTACACCTCGCCGTCGTCGGTGATCACCACGAACCGGTCGAGCTGCGCGAGGAACGCCCGATCGTGGCTGACGGCGATCACCGTCCCGTCGAAGCCGTCGAGGGCTCGTTCGAGGGCCTCGCACGACTCGATGTCGAGGTTGTCGGTCGGCTCGTCGAGCAGCAGCACGTTGTGCCCCTCGAGTTCGAGGCAGAGGATCTCCAGGCGCGCCTTCTGCCCGCCTGACAGGGTCTGGAACTCCTGGCGGGCGTTGAGCCGCAGGCCGTAACGAGCGAGGGCCTGCATGGCCTTGAACTCGTCGTGGACCCGCTCGATCACGATCGCCAGGCACGTCCGGCCCCGGAAGTCGGCCCGGTCGTTCACCTGGGTGAACCGGCCGACCGACGTGCGAGGCCCGAACGCGACGGTCCCGGTGTCGGCCGGCCGCTCGCCGGCCAGCACGGCGAGCAGGTGGCTCTTGCCCGTGCCGTTGGGGCCGACCAGCCCGACGCGCTCGCCGTGGTGCACCTCGTCGGAGAACGGCTCGAACAGCGCACCCACCGAGACCTCCGCCAGGCGGACCGCCCGTCGCGCCGCGTCGCCGCCGCGCAGGCGGACGTGGATCGTCTGCTCGGGTACCGGCGGCGGGGGCGGACCGGCCGCGACGAACCGCTCCCAGCGGGTCTCGGCCCCGTTGGCCTTGGTGGCGTTCTTGAAGTTCTGCGCGGCGCGCTGCTTCATGATCTTCATGTGGTGGAACAACCGGCGCTCCTCGTCGTTCCACCGCTTCAACTCGTCGCCGAGTTGCTCCTGGCGCCGCGCCCGGGCTTCGGGGAACGTGGCGTAGGACCCGCCGTGCACCCAGCAGCCGGCGCCTTCGACGGCGATCACCTTGGTGGCGACGCGCTCGAGCAGCGTGCGGTCGTGGCTGACGAGCACGATCGTCGACCGGCATGCCCGCAGTTCGTCCTCGAGCCATTGCCGCGTCGGGATGTCCAGCTCGTTGTCGGGCTCGTCGAGCAGCAACACGTCGGCGCCGGCGTGCAGGAGTAGGTCGAGCAGCAACCGTTTGCGCTCCCCGCCGGACAGCGCCGCCACCGCCCGCGTCGCCGGATCGTCGATCCCGCCCCGCACGCTGCGCTGCGCTGCGGCCTGCCAGGACGCCTCGAGTTCGTAGCCGCCGAGATCGCCCCAGTCGGCGAGCGCGTCGGCGAAGCGCATGCCGTCGTCGCTGCCGTCGGCCAGCGCCCGCTCGGCCGCCACCAGTGCCCGCCCCGCGGCCCGCAGCGCCGGCGGGGCGACGCCGAGCAGCAGGTCGCGCACCGTGTCGTCGGGCCGGGCCATGCCGGCGTCCTGGGTCATGCGCAGCACCGTGCCGCCGAGCGCAACGGCACCGTCGTCGGGTTCGAGGTCGCCGGCCAGGATCCGCAGGATGGTGGACTTCCCGACCCCGTTCGGCCCGACGATGGCGGCGTGCTCGCCCGGGGCCACGGTGAACGACACCTCGAAGAACAGCTGGTCGGCCCCGGGTGGGGCGTAGGCCAGCTCCGAGACGACCACGCTGGCTGCGACGCCCGCCACGACGGCCCCTCAGCCCCGGAGCTCGTGGGCCACCGAGGCGAGTACCCCGTTGACGAACCGGCCCGACTCGTCCGTGCCCCCGAAGCGCTTGGCCAACTCGACGGCTTCGTCGAGCACCACCGCAACGGGGGTGTCGGACCGCACGAGCAGTTCGGCGATGGCGATGCGCAGCACAGCCCGGTCGACGGCGGGCATCCGCACGATCGTCCAGCCGCGGGCGAACCGGGTGATCAGCTCGTCGATGCGCTCGGCGTGGTCGTCGACGGCTTCGACGAGGGCCACGGCGAGTTCGTCGGGCTCGACGGGCAGCGTGGTGAGCAGGGCCCGGCCACTGACGCCTTTGGTCTCGGCCTCGTAGCGCAGCGCCATGGCCCGTTCCCGGGCCTCGGATCTCGGGTCGTCGTCGTAGCGGTTGCGTGTCCGCCGGTCGGCCGCCACCCTCAGACCTTCGAGATGTACTCGCCCGTCCGGGTGTCGACCCGCACCTTCTCGCCCGGGTTCAAGAACAGCGGCACCTGGACCACCTTGCCCGTCTCGAGCGTGGCCGGCTTCTTCGCCCCCGACACCCGGTCACCCTGGAGGCCCGGCTCGGTCTGGGCGATCGTGAGCTCGACGGCCGACGCGAGCTCCACCGACACGATCTCGCCCTTGTACTGGGCGATGGCGGCCACCATGCCCTCGATCAGGTAGTCGGCCGCGTCGCCGAGCGCCCGGGCCGGCACGTTCTGCTGCTCGTAGGTGTCGGTGTCCATGAACACGTAGTCGTCAGCGTCCATGTAGAGGAACTGCATGTCGGCCTTGTCGAGGATCGCCTGTTCGACTTTGATCCCGGCGTTGAACGTGCGGTCGAGCACCTGGCCGGTGCGAACGTTCTTGATCTTGGTGCGCACGAACGCACCGCCCTTGCCCGGCTTGACGTGCTGGAAGTCGACGACGGTGAACAACCCGTTGTCGAGTTCGAGGGTGATGCCGTTCTTCAGGTCGTTCGTGGTGATGGCGGGCATGGGAGATCCTTGGGCGTCGTCGTCAGCGGCCGGCATCCGTCGTCGCAGACCAGGAGGAGGTCCTCGACCCGGACGCCGCCGAGGGGGAAACGGTACACGCCGGGTTCGACCGTGATGAGGTTGCCGGCGACGAGCACATCGCTCGAGGTGGACAGCGCCCACGGCGCTTCGTGGATGCGCAGGCCGACACCGTGCCCGGTGCCGTGGACGAACAGCTCCCCGAGGCCGGCGCCGTCGATGACGGCCCGGGCGGCGGCATCGACCTCGGCGCCCCGCGCCCCGGGCCGAACCGCCGCGACCCCGGCGGCATTGGCCGCCTCGACGAGATCCAACCAGAGCCGCTGTTCGGCGGTCGGTTCCCCCACCACCACCGTGCGGGTCATGTCGGACCGGTACCCGTCGACGGTGGCGCCGAAGTCGACGATGACGAGATCGCCCTCGACGATGCGCCGGTCGCCGGGCCGATGGTGCGGGAGCGCCGCATTGGGGCCGGCGGCGACGATCGTGTCGAAGCTCGGACCCTGCGACCCGCGCCGGCGCATGGCGTACTCGAGTTCGGCCGCGAACTCGGCCTCGGTGATCTCCGCACCGAGCAGGGGCACCACCGCTTCGAGTGCTGCGCCGGCGATCCGGCAGGCCTCGGCCACGCGGGCGATCTCGCCGCCGTCCTTCACCGCCCGCAACCCGCCGACGAGGCCGGTAACCGGTACGGTTTCGGCCGCCGACGCGGCCAGGTCGTCGCACCACGAGCGGGCCTCGGCCCAGGTGAGCGCATCGGCCTCGAGCCCGACGCGCGACGCACCCCCCAGGGCGTCGAGGCCGAGCTCTCGCAGGCGGGCCCGGGTGCGGCCCTCGGCGACGCGGGCCGGCACACCGTGGTCGGCCAGCTGCTGCGCGGCCTGTTCGGCATACCGGCCGTCGACCACCACGACGAGCTCGTCGGCGCGCACGACCGCCGTGCCCGCCGTGCCGACGAACCCGGTCAGCCAGCGCAGGTTCACGAGATCGCTGACGACGAGCGCGTCGAGCCCTGCGCCGACCATCGCGGTGCGAACCTTCGTGACGCGGGCGGCGACCTCGAGCGGCGGCATCGTCGCGGGTCGGTCGTCCAGGGGGTCGGCCGGCATCGGGACGACGCTAGCGTTGCCCGATCGTGTCGCCGCCCGACGCGGCCGGGATCACCTACCCGGCCGACCTGCCGATCACCGAACGCCTGGAGGAGATCGCCGCGGCGATGCGCACCAGCCCGGTGGTGATCGTCGCCGGCGAGACCGGCTCGGGGAAATCGACCCAGCTCCCGAAGCTCTGCCTGGCCCTGGGTCGGGCTGCGGCCCCGGAGGGATCGACCCGACGGGCGATGATCGCCCACACCCAACCCCGACGGCTAGCGGCGCGCACGGTGGCCGAGCGGATCGCCGCGGAGATCGGGGAACCGGTCGGCGGTCGCGTCGGGTACGCCGTGCGGTTCACCGACCGGGTCGGCCCCGACACGCAGCTCAAGGTGATGACCGACGGGTTGCTCCTCGCCGAGATCGCCCGTGACCGCGACCTGCGCCGCTACGACACCGTGATCATCGACGAGGCCCACGAACGCAGCCTCACGATCGACTTCCTGCTCGGCTACCTCCACCGGCTGCTCCCCCGACGGCCGGACCTGAAGCTGCTGATCACCTCGGCGACGATCGACACCGCCCGGTTCGCGGCACACTTCGGTGGCGCACCGGTGGTGGAGGTGTCGGGGCGCAGCTATCCCGTCGAGGTGCGCTACCGCCCGCTCGGCTCGGTGCTCGACAGCGGCGCGCCCGGTGACGCCGGCGACGCCGAACCGGACGCGACCGTGTCCACCACCGACCCGGTGGAAGCGGTGTGCGATGCCGTGCAGGAGCTGTGCGGCGAAGGCCCCGGCGACGTGCTGGTGTTCCTCGCCGGCGAGCGCGAGATCCACGACACCGCCGCCGCCGTGCGCGACCTCGGCCTGCCCGACACCGAGGTGCTGCCCCTGTACGCGCGGTTGTCCTCGGCCGAGCAGCACCGCATCTTCCAGCCCGGCCCGGGCCGGCGCATCGTGCTCGCCACCAACGTCGCAGAGACCTCGATCACCGTGCCGCGGGTGCGCTACGTCGTCGACGTGGGCACCGCCCGCATCTCCCGGTACAGCCGACGGTTGAAGGTGCAACGACTTCCGATCGAGCCCGTGTCACAGGCCTCGGCCGCCCAGCGCGCCGGCCGGTGCGGGCGCGTGGCCCCTGGGATCTGCATCCGCCTGTACGACGACCTCGAGGCGCGCCCGGCGTTCACCGACCCCGAGATCCTGCGGACGAACCTGGCGTCGGTCGTGCTGCAGATGGCTGCGCTGCGGCTCGGCGAACCTCGCGATTTCCCGTTCCTCGATCGGCCCGACCCGCGCGCCGTAGCCGACGGCATCGCGCTGCTCGTCGAACTGGGGGCCCTACGGCCCGAGGGTCCCGACCTTGCCGCCCGCCTCACCCCCCTCGGTCGCCGCCTGGCCCGCCTGCCCGTCGACCCGCGCCTGGGCCGCATGATCCTGGAGGCCGACCGACTCGGCTGCGTGCGCGAGCTCACCGTGCTCGCCGCGGCCTTGTCGATCCAGGACCCTCGGGAGCGACCGGCGGGCGCAGAACAGGCCGCAGCCGAGTCACACCGCCGGTTCAGCGCCGATGCGGCGAGCGATGCCGAGGTGCTGCTGCGCCTGTGGGACTACGTCCGCGGCGTGCAGAAGTCCTCGTCGCACAACCAGTTCCGCAAGCGCTTGCGCGCCGAGTTCCTGCACGTGCAGCGCATCCGGGAATGGCAGGACCTGCATCGGCAACTGCGCCAGGTCGCGACCGACCTCGGTTTGCGCGCCAACACCGAGCCCGCCCACCCCGATCACGTGGCCCAGGCGCTGCTGTCGGGCCTGTTGTCGCACGTCGGCCTGCGCGACGAGGCCAAGCGCGACTTCCTCGGCGCGCGCCAGTCCCGGTTCGCGCTCGTGCCGGGCTCGGTGCTCGCCCGCCGTCCACCCCGCTGGGTGGTGTCGGCCGAGCTCGTCGAAACCAACCGGCTGTGGGGCCGCCATGCGGTGCGGATCCAACCGGAATGGGCCGAGCGCCTCGGCGACCACGTCGTCCACCGCAGTGTGTCGCCGCCCCAGTGGGATCGGGATCGGGGTGCGGCGACCGTCGTCGAGCGCGTCAGCCTCTACGGCTTGCCGCTCGTGCCGGCCCGCACGATCCCCTACGCCCGCATCGCTCCCGACGACGCCCGGCGCTGGTTCGTCCAGTACGCGCTCGTCGACGGCGACTGGGCCAGCGACCACCCGCTCGTCGGCCACAACCGGGCGGTCCGGGCCGAGGCCGACGAGCTCGAACGGCGGGCGCGACGCCGGGTACTCGTCGACGACGGCGACCTGATCGCCTTCTTCGACGCCCGGGTCGGCCCCGAGGTCACGTCCGCCCGAGCCTTCGAGGCGTGGTGGCGGCGTGCCTCGCGCCGCCAGCGCGACGCGCTTCGTCTCGGCCTCGACGACCTCCTCGTGCCCGCCGCGGCCGATGTGCGGCCCGAGGATTTCCCGGATCACTGGCCCCACCCCGGGCTCGCACTGCCGCTCACCTACGTGTTCAACCCCGGCTCCAGCGTCGACGGGGTCACGGTGCGCGTGCCGCTCGCGGTGCTGAACCAGATCGAGCCGTCCGAGTTCACCTGGCACCTCCCGGGCCACCGCCGCGAACTCGTGACGTCGTTGCTGCGCACGTTGCCGCGCGCCGTGCGCCGCCACCTGGTGCCGGGCCAGACGCTTCACGGCATCGTGAACGCCGAGCGCTTCCTCGACCGTCACCACCCCGGCGACGGCCCCCTGCTCGACGTGCTGGCCCGCTACGTGCGCAACGAGCTCGACCGGGCCGGCCTCGCCGACGCCGACGCCGTCGTGTTCCGCCCCGACGCCCTCGCCGAGTACCTGCGGCCGGTCTTCGCGATCGTCGACGGCGCCGTGCTCGCCGCCGGACGCGATCTCGCCGCGCTCGTACGCCGTTTCGCCCCGGCGACGCGCGCTGCGCTCGCCGCGGCCGCCCCGGTGCGCGAGCAGGGCGGGCTGACCGGCTGGCCCGGTGGTGACCTGCCGCGGCGCGTCGAGGTCGAGCGGGACGGCAACGTCCTCGTCGGCTACCCGGCGCTCGTCGACGAAGACGGTGCCGTGGCCGTGCGGGTGCTCGCCTCGGCCGCCGCCCAAGCCGCCGCCATGCCGCTCGGGACCCGCCGGCTGCTGCGGGCCGGCGCGGCCAAGGCCCGGGCGACGACGGAGCGATCACTTCCCAAGGACACTCGAATCGCGTTGCAGCGCAACGCCGACCGGCCCCTGGCGCACGTGCTGGAGGATTGCCTCGACGCCGCCGTCGACGACCTCGTCGGCACGCACGGCGGACCGGCATGGGACGCCGACGGGTTCGCCGTGCTGACCACCGCCTGCCGAGCGGGCCTGGTCCCTGCGGCAACGGCGGCGGCCGGCGCCGCGGCCCGGGTCCTCACCGAGGCCGCCGCGGTGCGCGCCCGGCTCCAGATCCTCACCGACCCCCGGTTCGACGACGCTGCCGTGGACGTCACCGCGCAACTCGATCGGTGGTGCGGACCCGGGTTCGTCACCGCGACCGGGGTCGGGCAGCTCGACGACGTGCTGCGCTACGTGCGCGCCCTCGCTCGTCGCGTCGAGAAGCTGCCGGGCGACCTCGACCGCGACCGGGAGCGGATGCAGCTCGTGCGAGCGCTCGAGGCCGACTGGCGAGACCTGGCGGCGGTCCACCCCGGTGTCGCGGCGCAACGGATCCGCCGCTTGCTCGACGAGCTGCGGGTCGGGTTGTGGGCCCCGGTGATCGGCACGGCCGAACCGGTCAGCGAGCAGCGGGTGCGCCGGGCGCTCGCCGACGCCCGACGCCGCTGACGCCCGGCGACACTGACGCCCGGCGCCGGCGCCTGGGGGCCGACCCGTCAGAGCAGGACGCCGGCGAGGTCGCGCCACTCCCGCTCGGGCATCGAGGCGTCGGCCTTGAGCACCTGCACACACACGTGGTCGGCGCCGGCGGCATGGTGTTCCCGAACTCGGGCGGCCACCTGCTCGGGTGTGCCCCAGGCGACGATCGCATCGACGAGCCGGTCCGACCCGCCGTCGGTCCAATCGGACTCGTCGAACCCGATGCGGCGCAGGTTGTTGAAGTAGTTGGGCAGGCCCAGGTAGATCTTCATCCCGGCTCGGGCGATGCGGCGGGCCTCGGTCGGGTCCGTTTCCATTACCACCATCTGCTCGGGGGCGAGCAGGGCGTCGGGGCCCATCACGTCCCGGGCGATCTTGGTGTGGTCCGGGGTGGTGAAGTACGGGTGCGAGCCGTTGGCCCGGGTGGCCGACAGCGCCAGCATCTTGGGGCCGAGCGCAGCGAGCACCCGGCCGCCGTCGTCGACGGGTCGCACGGCCATGAACAGCGCCTTGTCCATCTTGTCGAGGTACTCGACCATGTAGCTGTACGGCTTGGACCAGTCGTGCTTGCGCACGCCGGCCACGAGGTGACCGTGGCTCACGCCGAGCCCGAGCAGGAATCGGCCCGGGAACGCCTCCGCCAGAGTCTTCTGCCCGGCGGCCATCGTCATGGGATCGCGGGCGTAGATATTCGCGATCCCCGTGGCCAGCTTGAGCCGCTCGGTCGCCGCCAGGAGCACCGCCGCCGACACGAACGGGTCACGGCCGACCGCCTCGGCGATCCACAACGACGGGAAGCCGAGTGATTCCACGAGTTGCACGGCGCGCCGGGCCTCCGGCGTGGGGAGGGCGTCGATGCCGCCGTACCAGATGCCGACAGGACCGAGATCGACCGAAGGATGTGCCATGGCCCTTCAGGCTGGCACCTGTGCCCGATCGGGCACGAACCCGCCCGGGCCCTCAGGGCACCGGGCGGGTTGCGCCGCTCAGGGTCGCAGATCGGTCAGCAGCTCCGTCTGCGTGAAGGGCGCGAGCTCGACGTCGTCGCGGTAGGCCGGGTGCTCGAGGGCGAGCGTGACCGGGCCGGCGCCGAACGCCTCCACCTGCGCCGGTGTCAGCTCGAAGCGCACGTAGTGCACCGACGCGGTGATGTCGTCTCGGGTCAGCTGGCTGTCGTGGCCTTCGTCGGGGACCGCAGCGACCACCGAGCCGTCGGCGAGATGCAACCGCACCGACCGCTCGATGCCCACGAGCTTGGGAAGCCACTCCATGAGCGCCTCTTTCGAGGTGAGCTCGATGAACAACGTGGCCGACAGCGTGCCCGGCTCGGGGATCAGCGGGTTGTAGGCCCGAAGCTCGCCCTCGATGGCTGCGTCGGAGATCAACTTCTCGACGCGGGCCATCTCCTGGATCTGGAACCGGATCGTGTCCCGGTTCTCGAACACGAACGTGACGATCGTGCCGACCTCGACGCGACGTCGACGCTTGAGCTCGATCACGCGCTCGCGGAACGCCGAACGTTCGCGCTCATAGGCACGGAGGTCCGCGATGTCGGCGAGCGTGAGCTTGCGCGAGGCGGGGACGGTGGTAGCGGTCATGGTCACTCCTCGGGGATGCCGTAGGCGCGGGCCACCACCTGGATCGGGTGGACGGGCACGCGCCCGGTGGTTTCGACGATGACGCCGTTGGCCAGATGGCAGTCCCCCGCCACCACCTCGCCGCCGGCCTTGGTGATCTCCTCGCCCAGCTTGGCCCCCACCGGCCGGGACAGGTCGTAGTTCTCGGCCCGCAGCCCCCACATCCCGTCGATGCCGGAGCACTGCTGGACGAGCTTGATCTTGGTGCCGGTCAGCTTCATGAGGTCCCGGCTCTTGAGCCCGACGTTCTGGGCCCGCAGGTGGCACGGCGTGTGATACGTGACCGACTCGGGCACGTCGCCGTGGAACTCGGTCGACAGGCTGGTGCCTTCGCCCTTGTGGATCTTCATTAGGTACTCGGCGGCGTCGTAGGTGTGCGCAGCGACGAGCTCCGCGTCCGGTCCACCGACGTAGTCGACGTAGTCCTTCTTCAGCACGTAGCCGCACGTGGGTTGCGGCACGACGATGTCGTTGCCGGCCCGCACCGCTGCGGCCAGCGCCTTGACGTTCTCGGCGCCCTGCTTGGTGAACTCCTCGACGTCACCGGCGTGCAACCACGGTGCCCCGCAGCACTTCGCGCCGTCAACCACCGAGCACTCGATCCCGTTGCGCTCGTAAACGCGCACGAGGTCCTTGCCGATGGCCGGCTGCTGGTACTCGACGAGGCAGGTCTGGAACACGGCCACCTTGCCCTGCTTCTTGGCCAGGCGGACCTTGGGCCGCTTGCGGAACCAGGTGGAGAACCGCTGACGGGCGAACGGCGGCAGCACACGCTGCTCGGACACGCCCGTCACCTTGGCCATCGCCTTGCGCACCAACGAGTTCGGTTTCGCCGTTGCCGCGTTGGCGAGCGGTGCCGTGAGCGACCCGACCCGACCGACGAGGTCGGTGCGGGCGAGCACCGTGGTGGTGGCCTTGCGCTTGGCCGGGATCTGCCCGGTGGCGTGGCGCATGGCGTCGGCCCGCAGCATGAGCCGGGGGTAGTCGAGCTCCCACTCGCTCTGCCCCGGGATGTAGGGGCAATTGATGTAGCAGAGCTTGCACTGGAAGCACTCGTCGACGACCTGGTCCTGCTGCTGGATGGTCAGCCGGCCGGCATCCTGGTCGTCGTGGGCGTCGATGAAGGAGAACAGCGTCGGGAAGGCGCTGCAGAACTTGAAGCACAACCGGCAGCCGTGACAGAGGTCGTAGACACGGGTGAGCTCGGCGCGCACGTCGGCCTCGTCGAGGTACTTCGGGTGGTGGGGGTCGTAGGTGATCGTCACGGAGCGCTCGCTACATCCGGGGGTTCGTCGGGGTACTCGGGGTTCGTCGGGGTACTGCTCGATGGTGCGCGACGGGGTGCAGCGGGGCCGGGGCGCAACGCACCCCGGCCCTGAGGCACCGGCTCAGCTGACGGAGTCGAGGCCCTGCTGGAAGCGGCCGGCGTGGGACTTCTCGGCCCGGGCGAGGGTCTCGAGCCACTCGGCGATCTCCGGGAAGCCCTCGTCGCGGGCGGTGCGGGCGAAGCCGGGGTACATCTCGGTGTACTCGTAGGTCTCGCCGGCGATCGCCGACTTCAGGTTGTCCTCGGTCGGGCCGACCGGCTCGCCGGTGACGGGGTCGCCGGCGGCGGCGAGGAAGTCGAAGTGCCCGAAGGCGTGGCCCGTCTCGCCTTCCGCAACCGAGCGGAACAGGGCGGCGACGTCGGGGTAGCCCTAGACGTAGGCCTTCTGCGCGAAGTACAGGTAGCGGCGGTTCGCCTGGCTTTCGCCGGCGAAGGCCTCCTTCAGGTTCTCGTGGGTCTTGGTGCAATGGAGATCGGCCATGTCGATCCTTTGCTGCTCGGGGAACTGCTCGTGGGTACTGCTGGGCATTGCTGGGGGCACGGCGCGCGCCCGGCGGTCACCGGGCGCCGGGGAGGGCGCCGCAGGCGCGGCACCGACCTCGGTAGATGACCTGGGGCCGCTCGACGAGGAAGTCGCCGAACGCGTCCCCCGTCGTCGCCAGGCCGGACAGGTCGACGCTGACGTCACGTACCGCACCGCAGCCGTCGCATACGAGGTGGTGGTGATCGTCGACGTTCGTGTCGAACCGGATCGAACCGGTGCCCAGGTCGAGGACCTGGATCTCACCGAGCTCGGCCAGTTCGTTGAGGATCTGGTACACGGTGCGCAGCGAGATGCCGGGCACCCGGGCCGACACGGCCCGGAAGACTGCGTCGGCCGACGGATGCGACTCGTCGCCGTCGAGAACGCCGAACACCGCCCGCCGCTGCGGGGTGATCTTGAGCCCGTGTTCCCGGAACCGGGTAACGAGAGCTTCCGGGCTGCGCACGGATATGAACGGTAGCGGCGCGCCCACCACAGACGACCAGTCGTGCGAACCAACAAGTCATGAAGATTGGGTGCTTCCCGTCACACCCGTCGACGGTCGCGGGCCGGGGCCCGCGAAACTGCCGGCATGGCGATCACCGTCGAACGTCCGGCCCTGGCACGCGGCGTCGCGAGCGCGGCCGTCATCGTCGTTCCCATTGCGATCGCCGGCACCTGGTTCACCGGCGGCGACTCGCCCTCGGGCGTACTCGTGGCCGTGTTCTCAGCGCTCACGATCGGCGGCCTGGTGCTCGGGGCCGCCGTCGCCGCCAGCCGCCAACGGCTCGGGCTGCCGCTCGTCCACGGCCTGCTCACGACCCTCGTGCTGTTCGCCGTGCTGCAGGCGGTGCGCGTGGCGCGCCGGGCGATCGCCGGGGACGACCTCGAGTTCGCCCGGGCGCTGTCGAATCTCTTGGTGAGCCTGGTCGCCGGCACCGTCGGCGGCCTCGTGGGCGGGCGGCTCGGCAACCGCCCGACCACCCAGGCCTGACCGGCGCCGTCGATTCCCGCTGCGGCCCCGGCCGCCTTCTAATGTGGCCGACGGCTTGGACCCGACCCGAGGAGATCGAGTGGACCCCAAGGAGCTGCGGCGGCTCGCCGCCGAGGTCGACGAGGAGCATCGCGACACGATGCGCACCGTCATCGAGGACATGAGCGAGACCTTCTTCGGTGCCGACGCTGCGGCGACGGCGTCGGACCGACGCTCGTTCCTTCGGCGTGTCGGCGTCAGCGGCCTCGTCGCCGGCGCCGGGGCGGTCGCCCTGGCACGGCCGGCGGCCGCGCAGACGGCGTCGTCGACGACGAGCACGCTGCCCGCTCGCCCCACCACTGACGACCTCACCATCCTGGGCTTCGCCCAGTCCGTCGAGCTCGCAGCGGTCGCCGCCTACGGCGCTGCGGCGGCCACCGGGAAGATCTCGAGCGACGTGCTCGCTGTCGCAGTCACCTTCCAGAGCCACCACCGGGAACACGCCCAGGCGATCGGCGGGCTCGCCGGATCGGCGGCACCGGGCAAACCCAACCAGAAGCTGCTCGCCGAGTTCGGCCCCAAGATCACGGCGGCCGGCACCGAGAAAGCGCTGCTCGAGATCGCCTACACGCTCGAGATGGCCGCCGCTGCGACCTACGCGAAGGTCGTGGAGCTGTTCAAGAGCGCCGACGCCGTCCACAAGGTCGTCGCCATCGGGCCGATCGAGGCCCGTCACGCCGTCGTCCTCGGCACGGTGCTCGGCAAGAGCCTCGCCGAGATGATCCCGTCGCTCGAGCCCACCTCGGGCGCGCTGCTCCCCACCGCCTACCCGATCGGAGGGTGACCACGATGGATCTCCCCAACGACGAACTCCGGCGCGAGCTGCGCGCCGTGCGCACCGAGCACGACGCCACCGTCGGCGACGCGACCCGGGTGCTCGAGGCAGCGTTCGACGCAGCGAGCCGGGTCGACGGTCGCACCCGGGCCGAGGCGATGATCGGCGGGCTGTCTCGCCGAGGGATGTTGCGCATCGGGGGTTTCGGCGTGGCGGCCGCCGCCGTGCTGGCCGCCTGCGGCGAGTCGGTGCCGCCGGCACCGGGTGTACCGGTTGCGGGTGAGGCGCCTCCCACCACGGGGCTCCCTGAGCGCAAGGTCGACGACGCCGTTCTGCTCCGAACGGCCTCGTCACTCGAGTACGTGGCAGTCGAGGCCTACGAGGCGGCGATCAAGCTCGGCGTGCTCTCGGGCGCCGCCGCCGATGCCGCGAAACTCTTCCAGCAGCAGCACCGCGAACATGCCATCGCCGTCGAGACCGCCACCCGGGGCGTGGGCGGCACCCCGTACACGACGGCGAATCCGATCGTGATGGCGAACATCGTGGCGCCGGCACTCGCCCTGATCGCCGAAGGAGGCAACAAGGCCGAGGACGTGCTCTGGTTCGCCTACGGCCTCGAGAGCGTCGCCGCCTCGACGTACCAGACGCTCGCCCCGGTGCTCGGCACCCAAGCGATCCGCCTGGCGGCGGCTCGCATCGCACAGGTGGAATCACGCCACGCGCTCGTGCTGGCCGCAGCGCTGAAGGCACCGATCAGCCCGAAGGTCGCCGCCGCGGCCGCCACGTCGGCCGCAGGTACGACGACGACCGCAGCGCCTGCCGTGGAGCCGCCCCCGCTGTCGCAGATCCCCGGGGCGTTCTCGCTGTTGTCGCCCACGGAGATCATCATCGGGCAGCGCAAGCTGTCCCTCGATCCCCTCGGCCCCAACTCGTTCATGTACAACGAGGGGAAAACGGTCTCCCCCGGCTACTAGCCTCAGGAGTCGACGGTGAGCCGGCCGGGTGGCCGCGGCCGGGGTCTCCCCGGTCGAGGAAGGTCGGGACTCCACAGGGCAGGGTGCTGGCGTAAGCCAGGACGGGGCGACCTGTCGGATCGGGCAACAGAGAGAGACCGCCGATGGGCACCGGGGCGACCCGGCGCGACAGGCAAGGGTGCAACGGTGCGGTAAGAGCGCACCAGCGTCCGGGGCGACCCGGGCGGCTGGCAACCCCCACCCGGAGCAAGGTCGAGCAGGGGACGTGGGCGGCCCGCCCGCTCCGCGAGGAGCACTCCCCGGGTAGACCGCAGAGATGGATGGTCACCCAGGCGCCGCACGGCGCTGGACAGAATCCCGCCTACAGGCCGGCTCACCGTCACCCCACAGCTCACCAGAGGTACGGCCCGCTGCGTGCTGCGGTGTGTCGGTGGCACGGAGCGTCTGCCCGTTGGGCCACGGTCGCGCTGTATGCTTATTCGCATGCAGAGTACGAGCGTTCGAATCGACGTTTCGACGCATGAGGAATTGAAGCGGCTCGCCGCCGAGTTGAACACCACGGTGGGCAACACCGTGACGCTGGCGGTGCGCGCGCTTCGGCAGGATCGAATCGGTCTGGATCTTCGGTCGCCGCTCGATGCCGACGAAGAGCTGTGGCTTGATGCCAACCTCGGGTGATGTCGTCGATCTTGACTTCGGCGCTCCGGAGGGCCGTGAGGCGGGCTTTCGGCACCCAGCGGTGGTGGTGACGGCTCAGCGTATCCTCGACGCGTCGCCTTCGGTGATTCATGTCGTGCCGTTGACGCCGACGATCCGACGGTTTCATACCGAGATCGTGCTTGTTCCCGACGATTCCAACGGTTTGGACGCGACATCGGCAGCACAGTGCCAGCACGTTCGCTCGGTGTCGCCGCGTCGGATCCTCGACGTCCGTGGGAACGTTGGCGCCGCGGCGTTGGTGCAGATACGCGAGACGATCGCTGTTCTGCTCGATCTTCCCTGACGCCGCGCCGGGAAGCCGCAACGGTGCGGACGGCGACGGACCGGGAGTCCCTATGCTCTGCCCGCACATCCGGGGCGAGAGAGGGACAACCACCATGGGGCTCATCAAGGCGGCGGTCGGCGCAATCGGTGGCGCACTGGCCGATCAGTGGAAGGACTTCTTCACGGTCCCCGACGGTCTGACACCGACGGCTGCGCTGTTCGCCGCGGTCCCTCGAGGCCAGAACGCCGGTCGGGGGTCCAACACCCGGGGGTCCGACGGCGTGATCTCCAACGGCAGCCGCATCCTCGTCCCCGAGGGCTACGGCTTGGTGCTCATGGAGCAGGGTGCGATCACCGGCTTCGCCGCCGAGCCGGGCGGCTACGAATGGAACAGCGACGAGCAGGAGTCGCAGTCGATCTTCGCCGGGAACGGCATCGTGAGCCCGCTCATCAAGACGTCGTGGGAGCGGTTCAAGTTCGGCGGCCGCCCCGGCGCCCAGCAGCGAGCCTTCTTCGTCACGCTGAAGGAACTGCCGAACAACCGCTTCGGCACCCAGTCGGAGATCTACTGGGACGACGCCTACATGAACGCCCAGGTCGGCGCGATCACCCGGGGCACGTACACCCTCAAGGTCATCGACCCGTTGCTGTTCGTGAAGGCGTGGGTGCCGGCGAAATACCTTCAGCCCGGCGAGGTCTTCGACTTCACCGACCTCGACAACGACGCCGCCCAGCAGCTGTTCAACGAAGTCGTCGGCTCGCTCGCCCCGGCGTTCTCGGCGTACACGAACGATCCGTCGAAGGGCAACCGCATCTCCCGGATCCAGCAGGATTCGATCGGGTTCGCGAAGAGCCTGTCGGACGCCGTGGAGCGGAACTACCAGTGGCGCGCCGGTCGTGGGCTCGAGATCGTCGCCACGGCCATCGTGTCGATCGAGTACGACGAGACGACCCGCGAGTTGCTGCGCAACGTGCAGCGGGCCGACGCCCTGTCGGGCGCCCGCGGCAACTCGAACCTGCAGGCGTCGGTCGCCGCCGGCTTCGAAGCCGCCGGCTCGAACACCGGTGCCCCTGGCCTCGTCGGCCTCGGCATGGCCGCAGGGGCGACCGGCCTCGGCGCCTTGCAGCAGCCCGTCCCGGGAATCGGCGCCCAGAGCACCCCCCGCCCGGCGATGGCGCCGCCTCCCCCTCCCCCGCCGCCCCCGGCCGCCGCAGCCGCGCCCGCGGCGCCCGCCTCCGAGGATCCGGTGGCGAAGCTCGCGAAGTTCAAGCAGATGCTCGATGCCGGCCTCATCACCCAGGCCGACTACGACGCCGCGAAGAACAAGGTCCTCGGGCTCTGAGCGTTCGAGGACCCGACCGCCGATGACGACCCTTCCCCCGCCGGGTGAACCCCGACCGCTCCCCCCTCCGCCCCCGACCGTCGACACCGAGAACAAGCGACTCGACGACGGGGTCAACCGCTGCCCGAAGTGCGGCTCGACCGAGATCCAACTGCGGCCGTCCGTCGGGATGCTCGTGTGCCTGTTCTGCCGCCACGAGTGGGCCGAGGCCCGCCTCGACGAGACCGTCGCCGACGGCGACCTCTCCGCACTGCAGGGCACGACCTTGGGCTCCGGCGCTGCCGACATCGACACCGGTGCCGGCACGCTCGTCACCATGAAATGCGGCGGCTGCGGCGCCGAAGTCGTGGTCAACACCGCCGGACAGATGAGCGCCCGCTGCCATTGGTGCCGGCACGTGCTGACGGTGAACGAGCAGGTGCCCAACGGCGCCGTACCTGACGCCGTCCTGCCGTTCTCGATCACACACGCCGACGCGGTCGCGAAGATCACCGCGTTCGCCGGCAAGCGCAGGATGTTTGCGAACCGGGCGTTCCTGCGCGAGTTCCGACCCGAGAACGTCGTCGGCGTCTATCTGCCCTACATGGTCATCGACAGCAGGGCGAGCGCCGACGTCTCGGGCTTCGGTGAGATCGAGACGCGCCGGTACACCCGGGGCACCGGCGACAACAAGGTCACGTACTACGACGCCGACGTCTACCAGGTGAACCGCCACGTCGATTTCACCGTCGACGACCTGACGATCGAGGCCTCGGCCGAACGGGCCGACCAGAACACCTCGGTCAACACCAACAACGTGATCAACACGATCCTGCCGTTCGACACCGAGAACGCCGTCAAGTGGAACGCCAGCTATCTGACCGGGTTCACCTCGGAGAAGCGGGACCAGGACGTCTCCCACATGGTGCCGGCGCTCGAAAACCAACTGTTGTCGATCGCCCGGTCGCAGGTGGCCCCGAGCCTCGGAGCCTACGACCGCGGCGTGCGCTGGGAGCAGGAGCGGCTCGCCGTACACGGCACCCGCTGGCTGGCGATGTACCTCCCCGTGTGGCTGTACTCGTACCACCACGTCGAACGAGGCAAGGGCATGGTGCACTACATCGCCGTCAACGGCCGCACCGGTGAGGTCATGGGCAGCGTGCCCGTGTCCCACGCCCGGTTGCTCGTCGCTGCGCTCGCCGTGGGCACCGTGGTCGAGGCCGTCGTGATCGCCTTCCTGGCGGCATCGTGATGCTCACGACCATCCTCACCGCACCCGTCCTCGCCGCACCCGGGGTGATCGCCGCCAGCCAGAGCAACGGCGAGCTGTTCCTGCTCGCCGGTCCCGGGGGCGCCGCGCTCCTCTACTTCACGCTTTGGCGCTACTACCGCAACACCGACAAGTCGCACAGCTTCGAGCGCGAGACCCGGATCCAGGGCCAGCCGATCACCGGCAGCGACGGCAAGGTGAGCGAGGTCACCGGCACCAGGTCGAAGCGGATCAACGGTGACAACGGCGCCGACCATCGCGAGCGGGTGCAGCGCCTCCCCTGAGCCGGGTTCCGGCCTTCACCGCCCGCCCGCCATTCCGGCGCCCCTCATGCCGGCGCTGCGCCGCCCCGGATCAACCGGCCCGGCAACGCCCCGGTGTGCACCCCGTCTTCGTAGGTGACCACGCCGTTGCAGATCGTGGCCCGGTACCCGTGCGCCCGCTGGATGAGCCGCTTGCCGCCCGACGGCAGGTCGTAGACCATCTCCGGAGCCTCGAGCCGCAACGCGTCGTAGTCGATCACGTTCAGGTCGGCCCGGTAGCCCGGGGCGACGACGCCCCGGTCCGCGAGGCCGTAGACCAGGGCGGTGTCGCGGGTCATCTTGTGCACCACGAGCTCGACGGGGAGCGTGCCTCGGGCCCGGTCACGGGTGAGGTAGGCGAGCATGTACGTGGGGACGCTCGCGTCGCACAGCACCCCGCAGTGCGCCCCACCGTCGGACAACCCGAACACCGACTGCGGATGGGCGATCGCCTCCACCTGGGCGTCGAGGTCACCGTCGTACTTGCCGAACAGGAACAGGATCGGTCGCCCGGCGGCGAGCACGTCCATCAGCGCTTCACGTTCGGTGATCCCCTGCGCCTCGGCAACCCCGGCGATCGAGTCGGCGTAGCCCGGTTCGTAGCTCAGGTCGGCCGGCAACACGTACATGCGGTGCCAGGTCGAGATCATCGTGTTCGCGTCGGCGAAGCGAGACTTCGTCGGTGCGTCGGCGAGCACCCGGGCCCGGAACGCCGGGTCGAGGAGCTGGCGTCGCTGCTCCTCGACCGGCAGGTGTTGGATGTCGCGGTACGCCGGGAACTGCCGCATCGGGTTGAGGGTGCCGTCGAGCGACATCAGCACCGACGCCGGCCGGGCCCCCACCTGCGGCCGGACCTGCACACCTTCCTCGGCGAGTCGGGCCGACAGACCCCACACCCCGATCGTCGGGTCGGCGGTGACGAGGGTGGTGATCGTGCGACCGGTGACCCGGGCAATGTGCTCGATCCACGCCAACTCGTCGGGGTTGCTCAGATGATCCGAGATGATCTCGATCGTGCCGTGGTCCAAGCCGGTGAAGGCTTCGCCGATCGCCATCAGCTCGTCGGCCGCAGCGTTCGTGCCCGGCACGAGATTCCCGGCTTTGTCGGTGTGCCCGTAGAAGCGTGACGTGGAGAACCCGAGCGCCCCGTCCGCCAACGCCTGACGGGTGATCGACGCCATCGTCGCGATCTCGCCGGCGGTGGCGTCGTCCTGGCACCGGTCCCCCATCACGTACAGCCGCAACGCCACGTGAGGCACCTGGGCACCGATGTCGATCGAGTAGGGCGTGTCGATGGCGTCGAGGTACTCGCCGAAGCTCTCCCAACCCCAGGGCAGGCCCTCGTGGAGTGCGGTGCCGGGGATGTCCTCAACGCTCTCCATCAACTGCACGAGTGCGTCCTCGGAGCCGGGCCGAACGGGCGCGAAGCCGACCCCGCAGTTGCCCATCACCACCGTCGTCACCCCGTGCCAGCACGAGGGCGTCACCTGCTTGTCCCAGAACACCTGGCCGTCGAAATGGGTGTGGATGTCGACGAAGCCCGGCGTGACGAGCTGCCCTGCTGCGTCGATGACCTGCACCGCCGGGCGCGTGATCGTGCCGGGCGCAGCGACCTCGACGATCCGCCCGTCCCGCACAGCGATGTCGCCGTCGAAGGCCGGTCGGCCGGTGCCGTCCACGATGCGGGCGTTGGTGATGATCAGGTCGTCCACGCGAAACCCCCCTGTTGGCTGCACCGTAGCGCTGCACCGGCCATCGGGCCGGCCGCGCACGGCTCGGCCGCGTCCGTCTCGGCTGCGTCCGTCTCGTCAGCGTCCGTCTCGTCAGCGCGTCAGCGTCTCGCCGATGATCCCGGCCGCACGCAGCGCGGCGATCTCGGCTGCGTCGAGGCCGGCCACCCGGGCGAGCACGTCGTCGTTGTGCTGCCCCAGGGTGGGGGCAGGGGAACGATGGAACGCGCCGGTCGACCCCGGCAGCCGGAACGGGAAGGTGACGTGCTGCGACGGCCCCGACACCGGATGGTCGACGGTCTCGAAGAACCCCCGGTACGCCAGCTGCTCGAACCCCACCTGCTCCCACGGGTGGACCACCGGCGCCGCGGGGACCCCGGCAGCGAGCAGGGCGGCGACCGCATCGACGTCGGACCGCGGCGCGCACCACGCAGCGATCCGGGCATCGAGCTCGTCGTGGGCGGCGAGCCGGCCCGCGCGCTCGGCCAGGTCGGCGCGAACCGCCCAGTCCGGCGCTCCGAGCACGGCGCACAGGGCCGACCACTGCTCGTCGTCGGCGACCGCAAGCGCGATCCAGCGCGGTTGACCGGTGACCGGCTCGACCCCGGCAACCCGGTAGCAGCCCTGCGGCGCGCCGGCCGGTCCCCGGTTCCCTTTGCGCTGCAACAGCGTGCCGTAGGCCGAGTGCTCGATGACCTGCTCGCCGGCGACGTTCAGGGCCCCGAGGACCATCGGCACCTCGACCAGGCGACCCTCACCGGTGCAGCGCCGATGCTCGAGCGCACCGAGCAGACCGACCGCGGCGTGCAAGCCCGCCCCCGGGTCGCAGGGGCCGAACAGCGCGCCGGGCGCGTGCTCGGGGAACCCGGAGATCCACGCCATCCCCGACGCCTGTTCCATCGTCATGGCGAACCCGGTGCGGTCGCGCCACGGCCCGGACAGGCCGAACGCCGGCATCCGCACCATCACGGTGTCGGGTCGCCGGGACCGCACGTCGTCCCAACCGAGACCCCAGGATTCGGCCACCCGGGGGCTGTAGTTCTCGATCACCACGTCGCACCCGGCGACGAGCCGATGCGCGACCGCACGGCCCTCGGGCGTGCCGAGCTCCAGTGTCACGCCCTGCTTCGCGGTGTTCACCGCTTGGAAGTACGACGACCATTCCCACCACCGGTCCATCGTCGGCGGGCGGTGGTTCATGAGCCGGGCGCCGTCGGGCCGGGTCGTCGACTCGACGTGGATCACCTCCGCCCCGAACGCCGCGAGCAGCTGGCCCAGGAACGGTCCGGCCCAGAACGAGGTGAGATCGGCCACCCGCAGACCGGCGAACGGGGCGGCCAACCCGGTCCCCCTCGGGAGGGGCGATCGCCGGGCCGGCCGGGACCGCGTGGTGATCGGCGGGCCGAGCGGCGGGGCGGGGTGGGGACCGTCGACGCCGGGGATCGGCGGGTGGTAGCGGAACGGCCGGGCCGGCTGCAGGAACGTCCCGGTCGGATCCGGCTCGACGAACCCCTCGGCGGCGACCTGGGCCATCGCCGGGATCGTGGAGCCGTTGCCGACCGGCGTCACGGGCACCCGGAGCAGCCCGGCGAGCTCCACGATCTCGGCCGTCGTGCGCCGGCCGGCCCACGATGCGATCACCGGGTTCAGCTCGTCGCTGCGCTCGGCCCGGTTCCAGACCGGGTCGAGGGTCGGGTCGTCGGCCCAGTCCGGCCGTTCGACCAGCACGCAGAAGTCGTGCCAGTGCTGCACCCGGTTCACGACGGCGAACCCGACGTAGCCGTCCGCGCTCGCGACCACGTCGCCGACCGTTGCCTTGATGCGGCGCGGCGTGACGCCCCCGTCGATCGACTGCATCGTGATCGGGTTGAACAGCTGCGTCATGATCACCGCTTCGAGCGCTGAGACGTCGTACCGCCCGCCGCCGGCCCCGAGCGCCCGGGCCCGCAGGCCCACCAGCGCGGCGACGGCGCCCACGAGCCCGGTCATCCACTCGCCGTGCTGACCGCCTGCGCTCATCGGCGGCCACTCGCGCGACCCGCGCAGCGCCGGCCCCCCGGACAGCGCCTGCAGCGTGAGCTCGGTCGCCGGTCGTTGCGCCCACGGCCCGGCGGCGCCGAACGGGGTGATCGTGACGACCACGGGGCCCCCGGCGCCGAGCTCCTCGTCGAACTCGCGCATGCCGTCGAGCACGGCACCGAGCGGTCCGGGCGACCAGAGCACGGCGTCCGCGTCGGCCAGCCACCCGCACGCTGCGGCGAGCGACGCCGGGTCGGTCGGGTCGACGGTGACCGACTGCTGCCCGCCGGCCAACCACGAGAACAGCGCGCCGTCCCGGCCGTCGGGCAGGGCGCCGCCGGCCCGCCACCGCCGCAGCCGATGCCCGCCGGGAGCCTCGAAGCGCACCACGTCGGCGCCGACGGAGGCCACCAGCCGGGCCGCGTAGGCCCCGGCCAGGCTGTCGCTCAGGTCGATGACACGCCACGGTTCGTCGGACATCGGTCCCCCCTCGGGCGCCGAGCGTAGGTCGGAGCCCGCGGGGCTACGGTGCGCCGAATGGACGCGCACCCCGAACCCGCTGCGGAGGTCCCACCGCTCGGCGATGTCGCCAACCGTCTGCTGTTCGACAACGACCACGTGCGGGTGTGGGAGATGGTGCTCGAACCCGGCGAGCGCTCCGACCGACATCGCCACGACCTGCCGTACCTGTTGTGCGTCCTCGAAGGCAGCAGCGTCGACGCCGAGGTCGAGACCGCCGCCGGCACCAAGCACCTGCACATCCCGGTGCAGTCCGGCAGCGTGTTCTTCGTCCCGCCCGGTGCCACCGAGACCGCGGTCAACAACGCCGGCGACCGTTTCCGCGAGATCCTGATCGAGTTCAAGAACCCCCCGGCCGGCACCCCGATCGCGGTGCAGACGGCCAACACCCCGCCCCGGCCGGCCTGAGCCCGCCGTGACGTTGTTCGACGCGCTGGTCATCGTCGCGGCCGGCACCGGGGCCGGCACCATCAACGCGGTCGTGGGGTCCGGCTCGCTCATCACGTTCCCGGCCCTCGTCGCCCTCGGCTACGCGCCGGTGGTCGCCAACGTCTCGAACAACATCGGCCTGGTTCCCGGATCGCTCTCGGCCGTGTTCGGCTACCGACGGGAACTGCGCGGGCAGACCGGCCGAGTGGCTCGCCTCGCTCCCGCCTCCGCGCTCGGTGCCCTCACCGGCTCCTCGCTGTTGCTCGTGCTGCCGAGCACCGTGTTCCGCCGGGTCGTGATCGTCCTGATCCTCGTCGCGCTCGCCCTCGTGATCACCCAACCGGTGCTGTCACGGCGCTTGTCGGCGCAGCGCTCCGCACGGGCGGCGCATCGGGCCGCCGCCGGTGACCACCGCATCCGGCGGCCCGTCTCGATCGGGCTGACCGCGCTCGTCGCTGCGGCGGGCATCTACGGCGGCTATTTCGGCGCCGCGCAGGGGATCATCCTGATCTCGCTGCTCGGCATCTTCCTCGACGACGACCTGCAGCGCCTGAACGCCACCAAGAACGTGCTCGCGCTGACCGTCAACCTCGTCGCGTCGGTCGTGTTCGTCGCCACCACCACGGTCGACTGGGCCGTCGTGGCCCTGATCGCCGTCGGGTCCACGATCGGCGGGCAGATCGGCGCCTCCGTCGGCCGCCGGCTCGACCCCCGCGTCTACCGGGCGGTGATCGTCGTCGTCGGCGCCAGCGCGCTGATCCGCCTCCTGTAGCCCGGTCGGCCGTCAGCCGATGGGCGCGTCGGCCACCTTGAGCAGCTGCTTGCCGAGGTTCTTGCCCTCGAACAACCGGTTCAGCGTGACCGGTGCATGCTCGAGGCCCTCGACGACGTCCTCTGCGTAGCGGATCTTGCCCTCGGCGACCCACTGGGCGAGCTGCGCCACCCCTTCACCGAACCGGGGCACGTAGTCGAGGACGAGGAAGCCCTGCATGGTCGCCCGCTTGATGACGAGCTGCATGTAGTTGCGTGGCCCCGGCGGCAGCGGCTCGGCGGTGTAGCCCGAGGCGAGTCCGCCGCACAGGGCGACCCGGGCGCCGAGCGCGAGGTTGTCGAGGGCCGCTTCGAGCGTCGGGCCGCCCACGTTGTCGAAGTAGACGTCGAGCCCCTTGGGCGCGAACGCCGCGAGCCGGGCCGAGGTGTCCTCGGTGCGGTAGTCGATCACCTCGTCGAACCCTGCGACGTCACGCACCCATGCGCACTTCTCGGGCCCGCCGGCCGAGCCGATCACGCGGGCACCGGTGAGCTTGGCGATCTGGCCGGCGACCGAGCCCGTGGCGCCCGCCGCACCCGAGACGAACACCGTGTCACCGGCCTTCACCCGGGCCACGTCGATCATCCCGAAGTAGGCCGTGAGCCCGGTGACGCCGTAGATCCCGAGCATCGCCTGCGGCGGGACGCCCGAGGGCACCTTGGCGACCCGCAGCATCCCCCGGCCGTCGGTGACGAGGTAGTCCTGCCACCCGAACGTGCCCTGGACGAGGTCGCCGACAGCGAACTCGGCGTGGTTCGACGCAACGACCTGGCCGACGGCACCGGCCCGCATCACCTCGCCGATCTGCACCGGCGGGATGTAGCTCGGCACGTCGTTCAGCCAGCCCCGTTGGGTGGGATCGAACGACAGCCACAACACCCGCACCAGCATCTCGCCCGGGCCCGGCTCGGGCACGGGGCCCACCCGCAGCTCGAAGTGCTCGTCGCCGACAGCGGCGTACGGGCGCTTCACCAACACGATCTGACGGTTCTGCTCGGCCACGGTGGCAACGTACAGTTGGCAACCGTTGCGACCATCACCGGGGGGACCGGTCGCGGCGATCGCTGCCGCCGCCCGCCCGCCGTCCTGCGGAGGAGTGCGATGCCCGGCCTCGCCAACGAGATCGACCCCCGGGAGTTCGACAGCCCGGAGTTCCAGCGCAACCCGTTCCCGCTCTACAAGCGGCTACGGGACCATCATCCGGTGTTCCGGGACCGGTTCCACAACCGGTGGATCCTGTCCCGCTACGAGGACGTCACGGCGGCGTTCGGCGACAACGAGCACTTCGACCGGGCGCTCTACCGGCCCGACGGACCCTACGAGTTCGGCTCGAGCCACGTGTTCGGGCCCAACATCCTCGAGTACGGCAACAGCGACCGGCACCGCTGGCTGCGCAATGTCGTCGCCGGGCAGTTCGTCGGCCAGTCGCTCAACGCCTTCGTCCCGGCCATCGAGACCATCGTGGCCGAACTGATCGACCGGGTCGGACGGTCGGGGCGGGTGGAGCTCGTCAGCGAGTTCACCAACCAGTTCCCGATCCGGGTGATCTCCAACATGCTCGGGCTCCCCCGGGCCGACGAGGACCGCTTCGTCGGCTGGTACCAGGCGCTCATCGCCGGGCTCGGCTTCGGCGGCGAGCACCTCGCTCGGGGCATCGCCGCCCGCAACGAGATGTGGCGCTATCTCGACCCGCTGCTCGAGGAGCGCCGGGCCCGCCCCACCGACGATCTGTTGTCGAAGATCCTGCAGGCGGAACTCGACGGCCAGCGGATGTCGACCGAGGAAGTGAAGGGGTTCATCGCGCTGCTCCTGGCGGCCGGCGGGGACACCACCGACAAAGCGATCGCCAACATGTGGTTCCACATGCTCTACACCCGGCCCGACCAGTTCGCCGAGGTCCAGGCAGATCCGGCGTTGTGGGACAACGTGTTCACCGAGATGATGCGGTTCGACCCTGTCGTGCACGCCCAGACCCGGTTCACGACCGCCGAGGTCGTCGTACAGGGCCGGGTCCTGCCGGAGCGGGCGATGGTCACCCTGTCGCTCGGCGCCGCGAACCGTGACGAGCGGGTGTTCGACGACCCCGACACCTTCGACCTGCACCGCAGCGATCTCCACATGGGCCGAGAGAACCGATCGGCCCGCTACCGCGACGGCCTCGCCGGCCACCTCGGCTTCGGCATGGGCCAGCACTTCTGCATGGGGTACGCGATGGCGCGTCAGGAGGCGGTGATCGCCTGCCAGCGCCTCGCCGCCGCCCTCGGCAACCCCCGGCCGCTGCACCCCACCCACGAGGGGATCGTGGCGCCATCGATCGATTCCGGCGGGTTCCGGGCGCCGCGCGAGCTGTGGATCGAGTTCGACCCGGTGCGGGGGTGATCGTGCGGATCGCCATCGACACGGAGCGCTGCGTGATGGCCGGGGAGTGCGTCTACAACCACCCCCGCCTGTTCGCCTTGGGTGAGGGCGATCTGCCCCGGGTGCGGATCGCCGAACTGCACGCCGACGCCGACCACCTCGAGGCCCGCCAGGCCGCCGAGGTCTGCCCGAGCGGCGCCATCACCGTCATCGACTGAGCGGCCCGACCGGGGCGTCGAACCGTGCGCGCGCGGGCTCCTTCGCGCCCTGGGTGGTGTCATTCTCGTATGCTCCGAGCCATATGACCGCGCGCATATCGGACGTGCGCCGGACCCGCCCGACCGAGTGGGGCCTGCTCGAACGGTTCGTGACCTCCCCCTCCCGCCTCGGCGCCCTCTGGGGCACCCGGCGATCCGGTGTCTCCGCGCTCGGCGCCGAACTCGCCCGGACCACCGGCGGTCTCCACCTCGAACCCGGCCGCCTCGACCCGGCCCTGTGCCTGGCCGACGCAGGCGCCGCCCTCGGCGCCAGGCTCGGGGTGGGCCCGATCGGGTTCCTCACCTGGGCCGACGCACTCGACGGGCTGCTCACGGCACCCGGCTGCCCGGTCGTCGTCCTCGACGGGCTCGGCCACCTCACCGACGCCAGCCCCGACCTGGCCGCCGCGCTCGCTCGGGCCGCCGGCCCGGAGCGCCCCGCCGGGGGCACCCGACTCCTGCTGTGCGGCTCGGGGGCCGCCCGACGACCCGGGCTGTTCGCACCGGAGCACCCGCTGCACGGCCTAGCCGATCTCGTCGTCGAACTCGGACCGCTCGGGTTCCGGGCCGCCGCCCGGCACTGGGGGGTGGGCGACCCGGCGCTGGCGCGGCGGGTCCACACCGTCGTCGGCGGGATCCCCGGCTACCGAGATCTGATCCCGGGCCCCACCCGATCCCCTGGGCGGTTCGACCGGTGGATCGTCACCGCCGTGCTCGCGCCCGGGTCACCGCTGCTCGAGGAGGACGCGCTCGCGCTGCGGGCCTGCGGCCTCGACGCCACCGTCCACCGCTCGGTGCTCGCTGCGGTCGCCCGCGGCGAGCGGACCCCGTCGGAGGTGGCCCGCCGGATCGCCCGCCCGGTCACGTCGCTGTCCGGTCCGTTCGAGCGACTGGTGGCCGCCGGCCTGCTGCGCCGGATCCCCGACCCGTTGCGCACCCGGCGGTCCCGGTACGAGCCGGCCGACCCGTTCCTCGCGTTCCACGATGCCGTCGTGCGCCCGAACCTCGCCGCGCTCCGGGCCGGTCGGGCCGCCGAGGTGTGGGCGCAGTCCCGGCGGGTGTGGCAGTCGACGTTGCTCGGACCCCACCTGTCGTCGCTGTGCCGGGAGGCCGTGGGCCGGCACGGCGACGAGTTCGGCGTCGCCGGTGCCGAACTCGTCGGCGCGGCCGAGGTCGCGGACCGGCGCCGCAACGTCGTCCACGACCTCGACGTCGTCGCCACCGGCGCCGACGGTCACGTGGTCGCCCTGGGCACGGTGCACGCCGGCAGCCGGCCCCGCACGGCGGCTGATCTCACCGCGCTCGAGCATGCCCGGGCGCGTATCGGCACACGGGCAGACACCGCCCGGCTGCTGCTGTTCGTCGCCGGCGGGTTCACCCCCGAGCTGCTCGAAGCAGCCCGGGGGCGCACCGACGTCGAGTTGATCGGCCTCGACCGGCTCTACGGCCGGGGTCAGCGGTTGTCGGAGCCGCCCGCGCCGATCACGGCCTGAGCCGCAGCCAGACGGGCGATCGGCACCCGGAACGGCGAGCACGACACGTAGTCGAGACCGGCGGCGTAGAACAGCCCGATCGACTCGGCGTCGCCGCCGTGCTCACCGCAGACGCCGAGCTTGAGATCGCCCTTCACCGACCGGCCCTTCTTGGCCGCCCAGCGCACCAGCTCACCCACGCCACCCTGGTCGATCGTCTCGAACGGGTTGCGCTTCAGCAAGCCCTGCTCGAGGTAGGCCGGCATCATCCGGCTCTCGACGTCGTCGCGGCTGAACCCGAAGGTCATCTGCGTGAGGTCGTTGGTGCCGAACGAGAAGAAGTCGGCCTCCTCGGCGATCTCGTCGGCACACACCGCGGCCCGCGGCGTCTCGATCATCGTCCCGATCGACACCTTGGGCTTCTTCTTCAGGCCCTTGGTGGCCTCGGCGATCGCGTCGGCGACCCACGACCGGGCCAGGCCGAGCTCCTGGCGGGTGACGGTCAGCGGGATCATGACCTCCACGATCGGGTTGGCCCCGGCCGCCCGCAGCTCCCCCGCAGCCTCCATGAGCGCCCGCACCTGCATGGCGTACAAGCCCGGCTTGAGCACGCCGAGGCGCACGCCACGGGTGCCGATCATCGGGTTGAACTCGGCCCACGACTTGGCCGCGGCGAACAGGCGCTCCTCTTCGGCGGTGAGCCCGGCGGTGGCCTTCTTCACCTCGAGCTCGTGCACGTTGGGGAGGAACTCGTGCAGCGGCGGGTCGAGCAGGCGCACCGTGACCGGGAGCCCGTCCATGGCCTTGAGGATCTCGATGAAGTCCGCCTTCTGCACCTGGCGGAGCTCCTCGAGGGCGGCCGCCTCGTCCTCGGGGGTCTCGGCCAGGATCATGCGGCGCACCACCGGCAGACGGTCCTCGCCGAGGAACATGTGCTCGGTGCGGCACAGGCCGATGCCCTCCGCGCCGAACGCCCGGGCGTTGGTGGCATCGGGGCCGTTGTCGGCGTTGGCCCGCACGGCCAGGTGGCCCTTGCGCACCTTGTCGGCCCACTTGAGGATCGTTTCGAACTCGGCCGGCGGCTCGGCGGCCGAGAGGGCCACCTCCCCGAGCACGACCTCGCCGGTGGAACCGTCGAGCGAGATCACGTCGCCCTCGCGCACGGTGACACCGCCGGCGGTGAACTGCTTGCCCTCGATCTTGACCGACTCGGCGCCGACGACGGCCGGCGTCCCCCAGCCGCGGGCGACGACGGCGGCGTGGCTCACCAGACCGCCGCGCGAAGTGAGGATGCCCTTGGACACCATCATCCCGTGGACGTCCTCGGGGCTCGTCTCCTGGCGGACCAGGATCACGTCCTCACCGCGATCGGCCGCATCGGCGGCGTCGTCGGCGCTGAAGTACGCCTTGCCCACCGCTGCGCCCGGCGAGGCCGCCAGACCCTTCGCGATCACCTGCAGGTCCTTGCCGGCGAACTGGGGATGGAGCACCTGGTCGAGGTGCTCGGCCGCCACCCGCAGGAGCGCCTCTTCCTTGGACAGCTTGATGTGCTTGTCCTTGGTCATGTCGACCGCCATGCGCAGCGCGGCGGCGCCGGTGCGCTTGCCCACCCGGGTCTGCAGCATCCAGAGCTTGCCCTGGTCGATCGTGAACTCGGTGTCGCACATGTCCCGGTAGTGCGACTCGAGCCGGTGGAAGATCCCGAGCAGCTCGGTGTGGATCGTCGGGAAGTGCCGGCCGAGCGCGTCGAGATCCTCGGTGTTGCGGATGCCGGCCACGACGTCCTCGCCCTGGGCGTTGACGAGGAAGTCGCCGTACGGCTTGTTCTCACCGGTCGCCGCGTTGCGGGTGAACCCGACACCGGTGCCGGAGTTGTCGTCACGGTTGCCGAACACCATCGCCTGCACGTTCACGGCCGTGCCGAGATCGTGGCCGATCCGCTCCCGCACCCGGTATGCGATCGCCCGGGCCCCGTTCCAGGACTTGAACACGGCCTCGATCGCGCCGCGCAGCTGCTCCCGGGGCTTCTGCGGGAACGGGCTTCCGGACTCGCGCTCGACGATCGCCTTGTAGTCCTCGCACAGCACGCGCAGCGTGGCGGCGGGGACCTCGGAGTCCGAGGTGACCTCGGCAGCCTCCTTCGCCTTGTCGAGCGCGTGCTCGAAGTGATGACCGTCGATGCCGAGCACGATGCGGCCGTACATCGAGATGAACCGCCGGTAGGAGTCGTACGCGAACCGCTCGTCGGAGGTGACGTGGGCGAGACCGTTGACGCTGTCGTCGTTCAGCCCGAGGTTGAGCACCGTGTCCATCATCCCGGGCATCGAGAACTTCGCCCCGGACCGCACCGACACGAGCAGCGGGTCGAACGGGTCGCCGAGCTTGCGCCCCATCTTCTTCTCCAGCCGGAAGACCTGCTTCGCGATCTCCTCGTCGAGCCCCTCGGGCCAGCCGTCGGCCATGTAGGCCCGGCAGGCATCGGTGGAGATGGTGAACCCCGGCGGTACCGGCAACTGGAGCACGCTCGTCATCTCGGCGAGATTCGCTCCCTTCCCACCGAGCAGGTCCTTGAGCTGCATCGGGGGGCGACGGTGCTTGTGGTCGAAGGCGTAGACGTACGGCACGGGGTGGGAAGGTTAGTACCGAGGTGGGCGTCGTAGGCTCACCGGCATGTGGCGCGTGCCCGGTTCGGACGACTCGACGCAGCGGGCGACGTTCCGCGCGCTCGGGTTCCCGGTGCACGTGAGTGCCGGATTCCTGCTCGGCCTGCTGCTGTTGTTCGCACTCAACGCGAGCGACACCCGGTTCGCGATCTGGCTGGTCGGTGCAATGGCGGTGCTCACCCTCGTGCACGAACTCGGCCACGCAAGCGCGGCGCGGGCGTTCGGAGCCGACGCCACGATCTCGCTCAACTTCCTGGTCGGCTGGGCCCAGTACACCCCGGGACGCCAGCTCACCCGGGCCGAGCGGGCGGTGATCACCGTCGCCGGACCGCTCGCGCAGATCGCCGGTGGCGGAGCCGCGCTCGTCGTGGCCGGCGTCAACCCGCTGTCGTCGGACCAGATCCTCGACGACGTCCGGTGGATCGCGCTGTGGTGGGCCGGGCCGGCGCTCGGGTTGCTCAACCTGGTGCCCGCCCTGCCCCTCGACGGCGGTCACCTGCTCGGCCTCGCGGCCGATCGGATCGCTCCAGGTCGCGGGATGCGCGCCGTGCTGTGGTTGAGCGCCGCGGTGTGGTGTGGGGCCACCGCGTACGTGCTCGTCGACCCCACCTGGCGCGGGTTCGTGCTCGTCACGGCGATGCTGGCCTGGTTCTCGATCCGGGAACTGCGCAGCGGCTCGGCCCCGGCGCCCGGCGCCATCGACGCCGCCCGTCGCAGCGTCGACGCGGCCCGGCAGGCCGAGCGCACGGGCTGGGCCACCGGGCGTCCCGGCCTGTTCCCCCCGGGCTTCGTGGCGTCACCGTGGCTGCGCGCCGCCGGCCTCGCCGCCGCCGGGCGCGACTCGTCGGCGAGACAGCTGCTCGTCGAGATGCTCCAGCGCGACACCGGCACCTGGGTGCCTCCGGAGGGCGCGCCGGTCGACCAGCTCCGAGCGCTCGCGCTCTCGATCCCCGAGCCGGCGCCGGTCGAGGCGTTCCACGCCGGATGGGTGTTCCAGGGGGTCCTGCACCAGGTCGGCGCGTTCGAGCAGTCGGCTGCGTACGGCGCCCGGCTCTACGACCGTCACCGCGAGGCGCGCCTCGCCCACGACGTGGCCCGGTCGCTCGCCCGGCTCGGGCAGGACGACCTGGCCATGGAGTGGCTCACCGCCGCCCACGCCGACGGAGGTCTCGTCTCGCTGCTCGACGACCCGGACCTCGCCCGGCTCGCCGCACGCGCCGACTTCCGGGCCCTCGTGGCCCGGCACCGCTCCTGAGCGCTACTGGTTGCGCTTGGTGTCGCGGAACGGCAGGACCTTGTCGGGCTCGGGCTCGCGGGGCAGGCCGAGCAGCCGCTCGCCGATGATGTTGCGCTGGATCTGATCCGTGCCGCCACCGATCGAGGTGAAGAACGCGTTGTGCAGGTCGTACATCGCGTGCCAGCTCCGGTCGGCGGGGCCGTCGGCGCTGCCGAGCATCCCGTCGGCACCGAGGAGCTGCTGCTGGAGCGACCCGGCGAAATGCAGGATCCGCGACATGGCGAGCTTGCCCAGCGACGCCACCGGCGACGAGGTGCCCTGGGCGAGTTGCGCCTTGGCCCGCAACCCGTTCCACGAGTTGACGGTGCGCAGCACGTGGAGGCGCATCAGCGCATCGCGCACCACCGGGTCGTCGGTGCGGCCGCGCTCGCGGGCCAGGCCGACGAGCACGGTGTCCGGCGGCGGGCCCTCCACACGTTCCTCCGGGCTGCGGTCGTCCCGCGCGGCCGACGGCCGGGTGTCCCCCATGACCAGCCGCTCGTAGGCGAGCGCGGTCTGCAGGACCCGCCAGCCGTCACCGGTGGCGCCGAGGCGGTTCGCGTCGGACACCCGGGCGTTGGTCAGGAACACCTCGTTGAACCGGCGGTCGCCCGTGCACTGGCGCAGCGGCCGGACCTCGACGCCGTCCTGCTTCATCGGCAGGAAGAAGAACGACAACCCCTTGTGCTTGGGCTGCTCCCAGTCGGTGCGGCAGATCAGCATCCCGAAATCGGCGACGTGGCCGCCCGAGGTCCACACCTTCTGGCCGTTGACCACCCACTCGTCGCCGTCGCGCACGGCGGTGGTGGTGACCCCGGCGAGGTCGCTGCCCGCGCCCGGCTCGGAATAGAGCAGGCACATCTTCACATCGTTGAGGAGCAGGGCCCGCACGAACCGGCGCTTCATGTCGTCGGAACCGAACGCCAGCACGGTGTTGGCCCACAGGTTCTGCAGGTCCTGACCGGCGCCCGGCGCCCGCACTGCGGCGAACTCCTCGCGCACGGCCTTGCTCGCGTCCTGCGAGGCGTCCTTGCCGAACCAGGCCGACGGCCACGACGGCGCCGCCCAGCCGGCATCGATGGCGGCGGCGACGAACCGCTTCCGGTCGCCCTCCGGGTTCCAGTGCTCGGCCAACCACGCCCGAGCCCCCGCCCGCAGCGCGACGACATCGGCCGCCTCGACCTCGGCGGCGGATCCCGGCTGCTCCACGACGCTCATCGCGACCCCCTACACGCCCAGGCGGTCCCGCAGGGTGGGGACCAACTCCGACAACGGTACCCGAACCTGCTCGGTGGTATCCCGGTCCCGGATGGTCACGGCCCGGTCTTCGAGGGTGTCGAAATCGACGGTGACGCACACCGGGGTGCCGATCTCGTCCTGACGCCGGTAGCGCCGGCCGATCGACTGCGTGTCGTCGTAGTCGGTCATGAACTGGGCCGACACCGTGCGGTAGACCTCGCGGGCCTCAGCCGACAGCGGCTCCTTCTTCGACAGCGGCAGCACCGCCACCTTGTAGGGCGCGAGGCGCGGGTGGAGGCGGAGCACGGTGCGCTTCTCCCCACCGATCTCGTCCTCGTCGTAGGCGGCGAGCAAGAACGCCGCCATCGTGCGGGTCGCACCGGCGGCCGGCTCGATCACGTGGGGGACGTAACGCCGGTTGGCCGCCTGGTCGAAGAACTCGAGCTTCTCGCCCGAGTGCGAGGCGTGCTGGCCGAGGTCGTAGTCACCCCGGTTGGCGATCCCTTCGAGTTCGTCGAAGCCCCACGGGAAGGCGAACTCCACGTCCGAGGTGCCCGAGGAGTAGTGCGAGAGCTCGTCGGCATCGTGGGCCCGCAGGCGCAGCATCTCGGCCGGGATGCCGAGCTCGCGGTACCAGTTGAGCCGTTCGGTGCACCAGTACTCGTACCACTGGGCCGACTCTTCCGGCGGTACGAAGAACTCGAGCTCCATCTGCTCGAACTCACGGGTGCGGAAGATCCAGTTCTGCGGCGTGATCTCGTTGCGGAAGCTCTTGCCGGCCTGCGCGATGCCGAACGGTGGCCGCTTGCGCGTCGTGTTGATCACGTTCAGGAAGTTCACGAACATCCCCTGCGCCGTCTCCGGGCGCAGATAGGCCACCGCTGCGGAATCCTCGACCGGGCCGGCGTGCGTCTTGAACATCAGGTTGAACTGCCGGGCCTCGGTGAACGTGCCCCGCTTGCCGCAGCTCGGACACCGGTCGGGATCCTCGAGCTTGTCGAGCCGCCAGCGGGTCTTGCAGGCGGTGCAGTCCACGAGCGGGTCGGTGAAGTTCGCCAGGTGACCCGACGCCTCCCACACCTGGGGTGGGCTCAGGATCGCGGCGTCGATGAGCACCACGTCGTCACGCAACTGCACCATCGAACGCACCCACGCGTCCTTCACGTTGCGCAGCATCATCGCCCCGAGCGGGCCGTAGTCGTAGGTGGACCGGAATCCGCCGTAGATCTCGGCCGACGGGTACACGAACCCGCGTCGCTTGCAGAGGTTGACGATCTGGTCGAGCTCGGTGGCCGGCATAGGGGTCCCGAGCGTAGTGGGTGGTCCCTACGATTCCGGGGGCTGACGCGCCGCCCACCTCGGCGGGCCCGACCGGTGCGTCGACCCTGCGTACCGACCGGCGCGCAAGCGCTCAGGCCAGGCGGCCGAAGGCCTCTGCGACCTCGGGTGGGCCGGCCACCAGCAGGGTGTCGCCGTCGCGCAGTTCCCAGTCGGGGTGGCTCATCCGGTAGCCGCCACCGGCGGGCTTGACGCACACGACGGTGACCCCGTGGTGCTCGCGTACCCCCGCCGAGCGCAACGTCGCACCGGCCAGCGACGCGGGCACGGGCACCTCGACGAGCACCAGCCGGTCGTCGAGCGCGATGTAGTCGAGCATCCGGTTGGTGACCAGATGCGCGACCCGGCGTCCCATCTCCATCTCCGGGAACACGACGTGGTGCGCGCCCACCCGCTCGAGGATCCGCCCGTGCTCTGCGGTGATGGCCTTGGCCCACACGTTCGGTACCCCGCAGTCCAACAGCGCGAGCACGGTCAGGATCGAGGCCTCGATGTCGCCACCGATGCCCACGACCGCCTGCCGGAACTCACCGGCGCCCAACTGGCGCAACGCTTCGGCGTTCGTGGCATCGGCCACCACCACCTGGTCGAAGCGGTCGGCGTGGCGCTGGACCAGTTCGGGGTCGGCATCGACGGCGAGCACGCCGTGCCCGAGTGCGACGAGTTCGTCGGCCAGCGCCGAGCCGAATCGGCCGAGGCCGACGACGAGGACGTCGTCGGCGGCGGGGCCCGGGGCGGCCCGGCGGCGCCGGGGACGGGACGGCTCGGGACGGGCGAGGCGGTCAACCGACAAGGGGACGGTCCTCCGGGTAGTCGTAGAGGCGGGCGCGCCGGCGCAGCACGAGCGCTGCGCCCAGCGTGGCCGGGCCGACCCGGCCGAGGAACATCAACAGCATCAGCACGCCGTGGCCCCGCCAGTCGAACGATGCCGTGACGCCCGTCGAGAGACCGACGGTGCCGAACGCGCTCACCGCCTCGAACAGCGTGCGATCGAGCGGCACGGGGGAGACCGCAAGCAGCACGGTGGTCGCGAGGCCGACGAGTCCGATGCTCAGCACGGTCACCGTCAGGCTCTGGCGCACCACCGCGGACGGCAACCGGCGGCCGAACACCGTCACCGACGGCTCACCGCGCAGCTCCGCCCAGCACGCCAACACCAGCACCGCGAAGGTCGTCACCCGGATCCCACCCCCGGTGGAGGCTGCGCCCGACCCGATGAACATCAGCAGCACCATCACCACCCAGGTCTCCTCGGTGAGCGCCCCGATGTCGACGGTGTTGAAGCCGGCCGTGCGCGGCGACACCCCCTGGAACATCGCGGCCTGCAGCTTGTCGAGCACCCCCAGCGGACCGAGCGTGCCGGGGTTCGCCCATTCCAGCAGCAGCACGGCGCAGGTCCCGGCGACGATCAGTGCGCCCGACACCGTGACCGTCAGCTTGGTGTGCAACGACCATCGTCCGGGCCGGCGGCCCCGGGTGCGCCACAGTTCGGCGATCACCGGGAACCCGAGACCGCCGAGCACGACACCTGCCGAGATCACCACATTGACCACCGGGTCGCCCACGTAGGCGACGAGGTTGTCGGACGCGAGCCCGAACCCGGCGTTGTTGAACGCCATCACCGAATGGAACGCCCCCCACCACAGCGCCTCGGCCGGCGCCTCACCGTGGCGGAGCCAGAGCCACACCCCGAGGATGGCGGTCGAGCACACCTCGACGACGACCGAGCACACCGCGACCGCCCGCAGAACCCGGCGCAGCTCCCCGGGGGCGACGGCGCCCACCTCACCGCCGGCCAGGCTGCGGGCCCGGATCCCGAGCCGGTTCGACAGCGCGAGGGCCACCAGCGACGCAAGGGTCATCACCCCGAGCCCGCCGAGCTGCACCAGCACGAGGAGCACCACGAGGCCGCCCCGGTTCCACGTCGCCGCCACGTCGAGTCGCGACAACCCGGTCACGGTCACCGCCGAGGTCGCGGTGAACAGCGCGGCGGGCAGGTCGACGGGGACGCCGCGACGGTGGGTGAACGGCAGCCGCAAGAGCAGCGCACCGAGGGCGATGAGCGCGCCGAACGCGAGGGTGACCGCCCGGGCCGGGTGCAGCGCCACCCGGCCCGCCACCGCCCGGCGCTCCTGGACGGTCACAGCACCCGGGCGACGGCGGCGGCTCCGTGGATGGCCGGCAGGATCCCGTTGGTGCCCGTCACGTCGCCGACGAGGTGCACCGGGCGGTCGCCGGCCTCGCGCAGCCACTGGGCGAGCTCACGGTTGGGGTGGCCGTGGGTGACGAGCACGACGGTGCGGGCCGGCAGCGCCCGCACCCGCTCGGTGAACGGCACCCCGACGATCACCTCCTCCGG
>JBJTVH010000085.1:0-12313 GCA_046081125.1 Acidimicrobiales bacterium | reverse complement strand
CGGACCCGCCCGTCCGGGCCGGCGCAGCCGTGGTGGCGGTCGACGGCTCGATCGCCGGCGCCCCCGGGGCTGCCCGGCTGTCCAGCCCGGTTGCGGGTGCGGTGGACACGAACGGAAAGGAGAACCGGCCGGCCGAGCCCGAGCCGGCGTCGTCCGAACGGCCCCGGAGGGCGTCGAGCGCATCCCCGGGGGCCGTGAGGCGGAGCGTCTCGGCCACGACGGTGAGGGGGCCGGTTACGGCGAGCGCCACGTCTCGCCAGCCGCTGTCGAGTGGTAGGGACTCGGCTCGACGGCGGAGCGTCTCGGCGTTCAGCAGGCCACCGACGAGGTACGCGACCGCGCCGACGGCGAGCACGCGAGCCGCCGACGACCGCCGGGTCCGGGGCGGTCGGACGCCGGCCTTCGCCCCGGACGAGTTCGGCTCGACGGTGGCGGTCATCGGGTTCGGGCGCAGGGAGCGGGCAGCGAGACGGTCATCGAGGCGGTCATCGAGTCAGCGCACGACGGGACGGCAGACCCGACCGGCGGCGTATCACGAGCCTACCGGCGGGCCCGGACGCCGTTCCGGGCGGTCACTCAGATGACCGCCTCCAGGGGACCGAGCGCGGCGAGGTCCTCGGCGGCGTCAGCGTCGTCCCACCAGCGCAGCAACAGCTCCGCCTGGTCCTGCCAGGTCCGGGCCGCTCCGACGGCCCGGCGTCGGGCCCGGGCCTCGGCATCGTCGCGCCGAAGGACCGGGTCGCCAGCGCCGAGCACGTTCCGCACCGCGTCCACCATCCCGTCCACCATCCCGTCTGCCATCCCGTCTGCCATCCCGTCTGCCATCCCGTCTGCCCGGGCGCCGACCGCCACGACGTCGCGGTACCGCTCGAGCTCCGGGAACTCGGTGCTCACTACGGCGATCCCCATCGCGAGGTACTCCTTGAGCTTGATGGGGTTGGATCCGCGACCCCATTCGTGGTCCGGCACCAGGACCAGCCCGGCGTCGAGGTGGCGCAGGTACTGCGGGATCGCCGCATGCGGCCGGCGGCCGAGCATCCACACGTTCGGGAGCGCCGCCAGGGCCGGTGCCGCATCGGGCTCGGCGCCGACGACCACCACGTTCACCTCGGGCAGCGCGGTCGCGATCGACTCCAGCAGCCCGACGTCCTTGGTCGGGGGGCTCGTCGAGGCCGGGACGGGCCGGGTCGAACCGAACGGCGTCGACGCCGTGGTCCAGGTGCCGAGCGACGCCCCCGTGCCGGGCCCACTCGGCGGCGAGCAGCGCCGAGGACGAATACGCAACGAGGTCGGCCGCCGCGAACAGCTCGTCCTCGAGTCGTTCGACCTCGCGTCGATCGACCCCGGGCGTGGCGCCGTGATGGTCGATCCGGTACGCGAGGACGGGCCCGAGGCCCATCCGGCGTACCACTGGCCAGGCGACGGGATTCGCCACGGCGACCGCCGGGGGCCCAAGGGAACCGAGCTTGCGCACCGCTCTGCGGGCCTGGGCCGCGACGAGCGCTGCGCCGGCCCGGCCCCGCCAGGACGACCCGAACCACGGGAGCACGACGGGGGCGAGCACCCACAGGTCGGGCACGTCATCGGGAGCCGGCCGCACCGCCCACGGCCGCATCGTCGACACGCGCCGGGCGATCCGGCGCACGGTGTGGCGCCAGGAATGGTCCGGTTGATGCAAGCCGACGACGGGACGCATCCCCAGCGTGTTCACGATCAGCACCGGCCGCACCCGGGCGATCTGGATCATGATCTGGAGATCGGCGTGCGCGTGGCTGTGGTGCCACCAGTCCTCGCCGGCGAACAACACGTACGGGCGGTGCGGGTCCTGCGCCATCGGGAGCCTGGACGGTACCGGCGGCGGCGACCACCGCCGAGGGCCGTCCGGCCCGCTTCACCGGCTCCTCGAAGACGGGTTCGCGAGAGGGGGTCGCGACCGCGCTCAGACGAGGGTGTCGAGCGAGAACAACCGCCACGCGTTGTCGCGCAGGAAGCGGGCCCAGACGTGATCCCGCAACGGCAGGGCCCGCAGCTCACCGAGCACCCGCTCCCACGACAGGCCCGGGTAGTAGCCGGCGAACACCACCTTGTCACCCCCTCGGGTGTTGGCGAACTCGAGGATCTCGCGGGGGTAGTGCTTCGGGGCGAACGCACTCGTCGAGTAGTAGAGATTCGGCCACTTGAGGAGCAGCTTCACGCAGAGATCCACCCATGGCTCACCGCCGTGGCGCATCACGATGGTCAGCTCCGGGAAGAACCAGCACACCTCGTCGAGCCGTTCGGGCCGTTGGCAGTCGAACGGCACCCGAGGGCCGGGAACGCCGACGAGCACGTTGACGGGCAGACCGAGCTCGATGCAGGTCGCGTAGATCGGGTACATCCGCTTGTCGTCGATCGGCACCTGGGGCGAGTAGAGGCACGGGGCGAGCGCGCAGGACCGGATGTTCGGATGCAGCCCCGCCGCACGCCGCAGGTCACGCACGGCCTCCATGCCCTGGTTCGGATCGACGCCGATGGTGCCGAAGAATCGGCCCGGAAAGCGCTCGAACAGCTCGAGAGCGTGCTCGGGCTTGCGGGGGTTCACGTCGATCTGCGCCACCGCGATGCCGTGGGCGTCCATCAGCGCGACGACGTGCGCCGGGTCGGCGGCGTCGGCCATGCGCTCGGGAGCATCCTTGAACAGGTACTGCGCGGGGTGGTGGCTGAACTCCCGGGACCCTGCGTCACGCATCAGGCGTGACGCCTCCTTCATCCCCATGCCGGGACCGCCCCGGGGCAGCTCCACCATGAGATCGACGATGCCGAGACCCTCCGGGAAACCCATGGCCGCCGACGGTAGCGGGCCCCGGAACGACGCCCGCCGGACCCGGGCTGTCGACCCGCCGCCCCGTAGGCTCGGCGGCTCGATGCGCCTCTTGGACCCGGTCGAGCTCGGACCCCGAACGGCACCCAACCGGGTGCTGTTCGGCCCGCTGGTGACGAACCTCGGCCGGGACGACGCCCCGAGGACCTTGACGGCGCGCCACGTGGCGTTCTACCGGCGCCGCGCCGAGGGGGGATGCGGGACGATCGTCCTCGAGGAAGCCGCCGTGCACGCCTCCGACTGGCCCTACGAGCGCAGCCCCCTGGCCGAGCGGTGCGGCGAGGGCTGGTCGGCGATCGCAGGCGCCGTGCGTGACGCAGGGCCATCGCTGGTGATCGCCGCGCTGGGGCACAGCGGCGGGCAGGGGTCGTCGGCGTACTCGCAACGCGAACTCTGGGCCCCCTCACGGGTACCCGAGGTGAACAGCCGCGAGGTACCGAAGTGGATGGAGGCGGCCGACATCGCGGCCGTCGTCGACGGCTTCCGGGCGGCAGCGACGACCGCAGCCGCCGCCGGGCTCGACGGGGTCGAGGTGAACGCCGGCCAGCACAGCCTCGTGCGGCAGTTCCTCTCGGGCCTCACGAACCACCGCGACGACGAGTGGGGGACCGATCGTCGTCGCTTCGCCACCGAGGTCCTTGCGGCGACGCGGGCCGGGCTCGGCCCCGACCGGGTCCTCGGTCTGCGCCTGTCCTGCGACGAGCTGGCGCCCTGGGCCGGGATCACCCCCGAGCAGTCGCTCGAGCTCGCGGCGGCGCTCGTAGCGCAGGGCGTCGACTACCTCGTGGTGGTGCGCGGCTCGATCTACAGCGTCGAGCAGACGCGGCCGGATCACCACCAGCCGGCCGGGTGCAACGTGTCGCTGTGCCGGTCGGTGCGTTCGGCCGTGCGCGCCGCGGTCGGCGACGGCGTCGCTGTCATCCTGCAGGGGTCGGTCGTCGATCCCGACCAGGCGGAGTGGGCCATCGGGGACGAGGTCGCCGATGCCGTCGAGATGGCTCGTGCGCAACTCGCCGATGCCGATCTCGTAGCCAAGCTTCGAGCCGGGACGCCCGAGCGCATCCGACCGTGCCTGCGCTGCAACCAGGCCTGCCAGGTGCGCGACGCCCGCAATCCCATCGTGTCGTGCGTGGTGGATCCCTCGGCCGGCCACGAGACCACCGACCCGGCATGGGAGGCGCCGAGCGCCGCACCACGCGACGTCCTGGTCGTCGGCGCCGGCCCGGCCGGCCTCGAGGCGGCCCGGGTCGCTGCAGCGCGCGGCCACCAGGTACGCGTGCTCGAAGCCACCGACCGCCTCGGCGGTGCCGCAGCGGTCGCCGGCCCGGCTCGACCGTTCATCGGCTGGCTGGTGGCCGAATGCGAACGGCTCGGGGTCACGATCGAGACCAACGCAACGGCGACGGCGTCGGCGTTGGCAGCGCTACCGGCGACCACGGCGATCCTCCTGGCCACCGGTAGCCGACCTGGGACCGCGACCGTCGATCTCGACAGCGGCGCAATGCTGCTCGACGTGCTCGCCGTGCGGGCCGGTGCCGCAGCGCTCCCGGCCGAGGGGCCCGTCGTGCTCCTCGACCCGATCGGCGGACCGATCGCCGTGGCGCTCGCCGAGGAGCTCGGCGAGCGTGCGGTGCTCGTGACCCAGGACCACATCGCCGGCAACGAGTTGTCGCGCACCGGCGACCTTGCGCCGGCGAACGTACGACTCCAGCAGCGCGGCGTGCGCATCGAACGGCGCACCATCCCGCGGGCCGTGCGCGCCCGGTCCGGATTCCCACCTCCCGGCGAGACGGTCGAGGTCGAGCTCGAGGACCGGTTCTCCGGTGAGCGTCGGACCCTGCTCGCCGCCGCGGTCGTCGACTGCGGCTACCGCCTCCCCGACGACGGTCTCTGGGAGGCGATCTCGGCGGTGCCGGGCACCGCGGTGCTGCGGGCGGGCGACGGTGTGGCACCTCGCACCGTGCTCGACGCCGTCCTCGACGCCCGCCGGGCGGCCGTCGCGATCGACGCGCTGCGCCGTCGACCAGACTGAGCCGATGCCCGCTGCAGCGACGACCCGCCCCGAGGGCCTCACCGCCGGCGAGGTCGCCGAGCGGGTCGCCCGTGGCCAGGTGAACGCCGTCGAGGAGCGCACGAGTCGACCGTTGCGCGAGATCGTGCGGGCCAACGTGTTCACGCGGTTCAACGCGATTCTGGGAGTGCTCGGCGGGATCGTGATCGGCATCGGCGCCTGGGGCGATTCGCTGTTCCTCGGGATCGTCGTCGTCAATGCGCTGATCGGCATCGGCCAGGAGGTCCGGGCCAAGCAGGTGCTCGACCGGCTCGCCGTGCTCAACGCCCCCACCGCACGGGCCGTGCGCGACGGCGAGGTCGTCGACCTCGCCGTCGGCGACGTCGTCCTCGACGATCTGCTCGAGCTGCGCGCCGGCGACCAGGTCCCTGCCGACGGCATCGTGACGCTCGCGGACGGCCTGGAGATCGACGAGTCGTTGCTCACCGGCGAATCCGACCCGGTCGCCAAGAACCCGGGAGACCAGGTCCTGTCCGGCTCGATCGTCGTGGCTGGTTCCGGCCGGTTCCAGGCCACGGCCGTCGGGGCCGACGCATACGCCCGCAAGCTCGCCGCCGAGGTCAAGCAGTTCACCAAGACGCGTTCGGAGCTGGTCGAGGGCACGAACAAGCTGCTGCGCTGGCTGACCTGGGCCCTGCTCGTCGTCGGGCCGATCCTGCTCTTCAGCCAGCTCCGCAACGAAGACGACTGGCGAGCGGCCGTCGTCGGCACCGTGGCCGGTCTGGTCGGCATGATCCCCGAAGGTCTGGTGCTGTTGACGAGCCTGGCGTTCCTGCTCGCTGCGGTCACCCTGGCCCGCCGCAACGTGCTCGTGCAGGAACTTCCGGCCGTCGAGGGCCTGGCCCGGGTCGACGTCGTCTGCTTGGACAAGACCGGCACGCTCACCGAAGGCGAAATCGACTTCGGTGAGCTCCTCCCGCTCGCCGGCGAGGACGACGCGACCGCAGGCGAGGCCCGCGCCGCGCTCGGCGCGATCGCCGACGACCCGAACCCGAACGCGACGGCCCAGGCGATCGCGGCGACGATCGCCCCGCCACCGGGTTGGGCACGGATGGGGTCCGTGCCGTTCTCATCGGCCCGTAAGTGGAGCGCAGCCGAGTTCGACGGGCGCGGGTCCTGGGTTCTCGGCGCGCCGGAAATGGTGCTCGCCGACCAACCCGGTTCGTCGGCCCGCCGGCGAGCCGACGACCTTGCGGCGACCGGGGTTCGCGTGCTCGTGCTCGCCCGCTCGTCGGCGCCACTGGCCGGCGAGGCATTGCCGGCCGGGCTCGTCGCCTTGGCGCTCGTCACGTTCGTCGAGCGGGTGCGTCCCGACGCCGGCGAGACGCTCGCCTTCTTCGACGAGCAAGGGGTCACCCTGCGGGTGATCTCCGGGGACAACCCGCGCACGGTCGGCGCAGTCGCCCGACAGGTGGGTCTCCCGGGCGGGGAGTCGATCTTCGACGCCCGGGAACTCCCGGAGGACCTCGATGCCGCCGCCGAGGTCCTCGAGCACTCGGCCGTGTTCGGCCGGGTCAGCCCGCAGCAGAAGCGATCGATGGTGAAGGCGCTGCAGGCCAAGGGGCACGTCGTGGCCATGACGGGCGACGGCGTCAACGACGCCCTCGCCCTCAAGGACGCCGACATCGGTGTCGCCATGGGATCCGGGGCCCCGGCGACGCGTGCCGTGGCACAGCTCGTGCTGCTCGACGGCCGATTCTCGCACATGCCCCGCGTGGTGGGCGAGGGGCGACGGGTCATCGCCAACATCGAGCGGGTGGCCAACCTGTTCGTCATCAAGAACATCTACGCCGGTGTGCTCTCGGTGATGACGACCGTGTTCGGCCAGACCTACCCGTTCCTGCCCCGTCACCTCACGATCGTGTCGGCGCTCACGATCGGTATCCCGTCGTTCTTCCTGGCGCTGGCGCCGAACAACCAGCGGTACCAGCCGGGGTTCCTCCGGCGCGTCGCGGTGCGATCGATGCCGATCGGGGTGCTCGCCGCGATCGCCATCTTCACCGGGTACCTGCTCGCCGACCGCACCGGCGCCACGCGCGATGAGGCTCGAACCGCCGCCACCGTCGTCATCGTGTGCGTCGGGCTCGGTGTGCTCGTCCAGCTCGCTCGCCCGTGGAACGCCTGGAAACTCGGGTTGGTCGGGGCGATGGGCGGGCTGTTCGCCCTCGCGTTGGTCGTCCCGGCCGCCAAGGAAGCCTTCAAACTCGACATCCCGGTCGGGACGCTCCTCGAGTCGCTGCTCGTCGGTGGGGCCGGCGCCGCTGCGGTCGCCGCCATCTGGGAGGTCGGCGACCGCTGGCTCAAGCGCCGGTACCCACCGAGCTGAGCGAACGGGTCAGTCCATGACGAGGACGCCGCGCAGGTTCACCCCGTCGCGCATGTCCTGATAGCCCTGGTTGATCTCGGCCAGCGGGTAGCGGCGCGTGATCAGCTCCTCGAGCTTGAGCGTGCCGTCCCGCCACATCGACAGCAGATTCGGGATGTCGCGCCGCGGGTTGAGCGAACCGAAGATCGTGCCCTTGATCTCCTTGTTCCACAGCGTGATCGTGGACAGGTTGATCGCTGCCGTCTCCTGAGTGAGAGGGGCGACGGCCGTGGCGACGATGGTGCCACCCTTGCCGCACAGCGCGTTCGCTCCCGCCATGAGATCGCCGTAGAGCACGCCCGGCGTCATGATCACCCGATCGGCCATCTGGCCCCAGGTGAGCTCCTGCACCGGCCCGAGGGCTTCCTCCATCGAGGCGAAGGTGTGGGTGGCGCCGAACTCCATCGCCTTCTCCCGCTTGAACTCGACGGGGTCGACGGCGATGACCCGGCGGGCACCGGCCATCTTGGCGCCCTGCACGGCGTTGATGCCGATGCCGCCGATACCGACCACGACCACGGTGTCACCCGGAATGATGCCCGCACGGTTCGCTGCCGAGCCCCAGCCGGTGGCGACGCCACACGACACGAGGCAGACCAGCTCGAGCGGGTAGTCGTCGTCGACCTTGATCACCTGCGACTCGGCGACGCAGGTGCGCTCGGCGAACGTGCCGAGCTTGGCGAACATCGACAGCTCTTCGCCGCCAAGGCGGTGACGGCTCGTGCCGTCGGTGATCATCCCCTTGGCGAACGCGCCGGCGCCGGCGTCGCAGAGGTTCTGCCGGCCGGTCGAGCAGTACCGGCAACGGCCGCATGCCGGCACGAAGCTCGCCGACACGTGATCGCCGACCTTCACCGAGGTGACGCCCGGCCCGACCTCGGTGATGATGCCGGCGCCCTCGTGGCCCCCGACCGCCGGGTAGTAGCTGTCGACGCCGAAGATTCGCAGCATCTCGGGCGTCGGCGTGAGATCACCAGTGACGACGTGTTCGTCGGAATGGCAAAGGCCGGCGGCTTTCCATTCGACGATCACCTCACCCGCCTTCGGCCGGTCGACGTCGATCTCCTCGATCTGCCAGTCCTGGTGCAGTCCGTGCAGCACCGCTGCGCGTGCCTTCATGACGTCCCCCCTCGTAGTGCGCGCTCCTGCGCTCGAGCGAACTGTAGCGACGGGCCGAACCTGCCCCGAAGCGCACGAAATCGAGCGTTCACACGCCCTTCATCGCCCGGTAGAGACGTGGGCATCCAAGCCTACCTACCTTCACGGCGCCATCAATGAATGGAGGACCATGAAACGGATCGGGATGGCCAGTACGGCCTCGGCGGTCGCCGGACTCGTGCTTGTCGGACTTGCGGCGCCTGCCTTCGCGCAGGACGCCGCACCGACGGTCGAGGAACAAGTGGGGACAATCACCAACGACTTGAACACGATCTTCGTGTTCCTCTGCGGGGTGCTCGTGTTCTTCATGGGCATGGGATTCGCACTGGTCGAGACGGGGCTCACGCGCTCGCGCAGCGCAGCCCACATGATGATGAAGAATCTCATCACCGCCGCCATCGGTGTCGCAGCATTCTGGGCCGTCGGCATGGCGCTCGGGTTCGGAGACGGCTCCAGCATCCTCGGGTGGTCCGGGTTCTTCCTCTCCGGGTCCTATGAGGACGGCTACAGCGCCCTGTCGAGCTACGCCGCGGTCGACGTGTCGGCGATGTGGTTCTTCCAGGCCGCGTTCGCCGCCACCTCGGCCACGATCCTGTCGGGTGCGATGGCCGAGCGGACGAAGCTGAAGAGCTACCTCGTCGTCGCCGTGCTCATGTCGGGCCTCATCTACCCGATCGTCGTGAAGTGGCAGTGGGGCGGCGGCTGGCTCGCCGAGATGGGCTTCAAGGATTACGCCGGCTCGACCATCGTGCACCTCACCGGTGGCGTCGCCGCGCTCGTCGGCGCTGCGCTGCTCGGACCTCGCATCGGGCGCTACGCCGCCGACGGCAAGGTTCGGGCGATTCCGGGCCACAGCATTCCATTCGCCGTGCTCGGCACCTTCGTGCTCTGGGTCGGCTGGTTCGGCTTCAACGTCGGATCGATGCTCGGCACGTCGGGGATCGGTGACTCGATCGTGGTGACCGTGCTCGGCGGAGCATTCGGTGGCGTCACCGCCATGCTCGTCACGTTGGTCCGCAGCGGGGTCTCCGACGTCTCGATGACCGGCAACGGGGTGCTCGCCGGCCTCGTGAGCGTCACGGCGGGCGCCGGATTCGTCGAGCCGTGGGCGGGCGCCGTGCTCGGCGCGATTGGCGGCCTGATCGTCGTCTTCGCCGTTGGCCTCTTCGACAAGCTGAAGATCGACGATCCGGTGGGAGCCGTCTCCGTCCACGGGGTCTGCGGTGCGTTCGGCACGCTCGGGGTCGGCCTGTTCGACAAGGCCGACGGTCTGCTGACCGGCGGCGGGGCGAGCCAGCTCGGCAAGCAGGCGGTCGGCGTGCTCGCCGTCATCGCCTTCGTCGGTATCGCCTCGTTCCTGCTGTTCTCCGCCGTCAAGGCGACGATGGGGCTGCGGGTGAGCGCCGAGGAGGAACTCGACGGACTCGACGAGCTCGAGCACGGTGCGCTCGGCTACGGCGAAGACGTCTACGTGGCGGCCGACGGCACGCCGGTGACCCGTTCGGTCAAGGTCTGATCCTTCACCGACGCTCAGACGGGCAACGGGGTCGGGTTCCCTCCGTTCAGAGGGAATCCGACCCCGTTTGTCGTTTCGGTCCGGTCGTCCGTTGCGTCAGTCGTAGACCAGCACGCCCCGGATGTTCTTGCCGTCGCGCATGTCCTGGTAGCCCTCGTTGATCCCCTCGAGCGGGTACGTGCGGGAGACGAGGCCGTCCAAGTCGAGCTGGCCGTCGCGATAGAGGCCGAGCAGCTTCGGGATGTCGTAGCGGGGGTTGCCCGAACCGAACAGCGAGCCGACCACCTGCTTCTCCATCAGGGTGAGGTCGAGCAGGCTCATCGTGGCCGAGATCTCGAGCGCCGGATGGATGTTGGTCACCACCACCCGACCACGCTTGGCGGCGAGCGCCAGCGCCTCGGCCATCACGGCACCGGAGCCGACGCCCATGGTCATCACGACCTTGTTGCACATCTGGCCCCAGGTGAGTTCCTGGATCCCGGGCAGCGCCTCGGTCATCGACGCAAAGGTGTGGGTGGCGCCGAACTCCATCGCCTTCTCCCGCTTGTTCTCCAACGGGTCGATGGCGATGATCCGCTTCGCCCCGGCGAGCCGGGCACCCTGGATGGCGTTCGCGCCGATCCCGCCCACACCGACGACGGCGACGGTGTCACCCGGCTGCACCTGCGCCGCGTAGACCGAGGAGCCCCAACCGGTCACGACCCCGCAACCGAGCAGGCATGCCTTGTCGAGTGGGACGTCCTTTTCGATCTTGATGCAGCTCGCCTCGTTCACCACGGTGTGGTGGGCGAAGGTGCCGAGCAGGCACATGAGGCCGAGGTCGGTGTCCCTTGCGTGGTGGCGGGCCGTCATGTCGGTGATCTGCTTGCCGAGCGCCATGTACTGACCGAGGTCGCACAGGTTCTGGTGTCCGGTCGAGCACGAGGGACAGCGCCCGCACGAGGGGATGAACCCGAACACGACGTGATCACCGGGAGCGAGCCAGGAGACGCCCTCGCCGACCTTCTCCACGATGCCGGCGCCCTCGTGGCCGCCGATGATCGGCAGTCCGAAGGGCAGGTCGCCGGTGACGAGGTGCTCATCCGAATGGCACATGCCCGACGCAGCGAGGCGCACGAGCACTTCACCAGCCTTGGGCTCGTCGAGTTCGATCTCCTCGACGCTCCACGGCGCGTTCACTTCCCACAACACGGCAGCCTTGGTCTGCACGGCGGTCCCCCTTGTCGATGGTCCGGGTGCCCGGACGGTACCGCACCCTCGGGACGGGCCCGGCAGCGGTGGCCCCTACCATCCCGGGCCATGCCCTTGGATGCTTCGATCGTGGGTCGGCCCGTCGGTTCGCGTCGGGTGGTCGTCGACGCCCGCTGGTTGATGGCGTACGCCGCCGGAGTGCCCGATGCCCGGCCCGAGCTCTACGACACGCGATCCGATCTCGGGATGCATCCGCTGTTCCCGGTGGCACCCGAGTGGGACCTGGTGATCGGGTTCCGGCGCGAGCTGTCCGGTCTGCGTGCCGACGAGGCGTCCCGCGGAGTGCACGCCGCCCATGACGTGATCGTCGAACGACCGGTGCGCGCCGGCGAGGAACTCGAGCTCTCCGGTTGGGTCGCCGCCGTCGACCGCCGGCGGGGAGGTGCCGAGCAGCGGGTGCGGTTCGAGGCCCGGGATCGCGACGGGCAGGTGGTCTGGCGGTCCATGATGACCTCGGTGTTCCGCGGGGTCGACGTGATCGGAGAGCCCTCGGCGGCCGGCCCGGGAGCGACCGGGTTGGACGCGACCGGTCGGGAATGGCCGGTGCTTCCCGAGCCGGTCCCGGCGGACACCCCGGCGATCGCCTCGTCCGACTCCGTGGTCGGCCCGCTCGACGCGCACACCTATACCGAATGCGCGCGGATCTGGAACCCGATCCACACCGATCTCGCCTACGCGCAGCGCGCCGGGCTCCACGCGCCGATCCTGCACGGCACCGCCACGCTCGCACGAGGGGTGAGCATCGCGACGACCCTGGCGGGCGTGCCGCTCGACCGGGTGGGGCGAGTGGCAGGTCGTTTCGTCGCGATGGTCGATCTCGACACGACGATCACGGTTCGGCTGCTGCGGGCGACGGCGGAGGCGGTCTGGTTCGACGTTCGCAACGCCGCCGGGGACCCGGCCGTGCTCGGCGGAGTCCTGAGCCTGCGGGACTGACGAACGCAGAGGCCCCTCCGGCACCCTGCGCGCGATTCCGCCTCCCCAGGGCGTCACGAATTCGACCCCTACACGGCGAATCGTCAACGAATCGCCGTGTAGGGGTCCGAGAGGGGGCAGAGGCCGGGAGGGGCGTCCCGACCGCGGTCAGGCGCC
>JBJTVH010000084.1:0-32190 GCA_046081125.1 Acidimicrobiales bacterium | reverse complement strand
CGGCGACCTGCTCGCCGGGCGTGCGGCGGCCCCGGCCGTCGACTGGCGGCTCGCCGCGCTGACCACGTGGCGGCGCGCTCGCGCCCGCCGAACCGGCCTCCCCGAGCAGGCGGTGCTCAGCGATGCAGTGCTCGCCGAACTGGCCCGGGTGGCGCCGACCGACCTCGCGTCGCTCGGGGCGGTTGCCGGCCTCGGCCCGTTCGCCGCCGACCGGCTCGGCGCGTCGCTCGTGGCATGCCTGACCGCGTGTGCACCCGGCTCCGAGGCCGATCCGGCTCCCCCCGTGCACTGAGGGTCGCACGAGGCCTCAGCGCAGGTCCATCACCACCGGGGCGTGGTCCGACGGTTGGGTGCCCTTGCGAGCGTTGCGGTCGACGACGACCCACTCCACCCGGTCGATCACCGGGGCCGAGGCGAGGAGGAGATCTATCCGCATTCCCCGACCCTGATGGAAGTCACCTGCCCGGTAATCCCACCACGAGAAGATCCCGCTCGCGTCGCAGCGGATCCGGAACGCATCGGTCAGGCCGGTCCGGCACAGCTCGGCGAGTGCGGCCCGCTCCAGGTCGCTCACGTGGGTGGCGCCGACGAACGCGGCCGGGTCCCAGACGTCGCGGTCCTCGGGCGCGATGTTGAAATCGCCGCCGACGACCACGGGATCGCCGGGCCGGGTGGTGGCCAGCACGTGGGCCCGTAGGCGGGCCATCCACGCCAGCTTGTACCGGTAGTGGTCGTGGTCGAGCGCTCGGCCGTTGGGCACGTAGACCGAGCTGCACCGGATGCCGCCACAGGTGGCCGACAGCAGCCGGGCTTCGGCGTCGGGGGCCTCGCCGTCGGTGAAGTTGGGCACGACCTCGACGAGGCCGACCTTCGAGAGGATGGCGACGCCGTTCCAGCGCCCCTCCCCGTGGTGGGCGGATTCGTAGCCGAGCGACTCGAAGGCGAGGGCCGGGAATGCGCCGTCGGCCAGCTTGGTCTCCTGAAGCATCACGATGTCGGGGGCGACGTCGGCCAGCCACGCCTCGACCCGGCCGAGCCGGGCCTTGAGCGAGTTGACGTTCCAGGTGGCGACCCGCATGCGGTCAGGCCGACGGCCGGCGCCGGCGGGCAGCACCGGGCTTGGCCGGCGCCTTGGTCGGCACGTCCGCAACCGGCGTTTCGGGCCGAGGCTCCCGAGGCGCCCGGCGGCGCGCCGCCGGTGCTGCGCCGTCGGCGCCGCCCGACACCGCAGCCGGGGCTTCGTCCGGCGCCACGACCGGCGCAGCCGCCTTCGGGCGACGGCCACGCTTCGCTGGCGCAGGTTGGGCCGAAACGGGCTCGACCGCGGCGGTTTCGACCGTGACCGGCACGACCGCAGCGGGCTCGGCGGGCTTGGGGGCCCGCTTCGTTGCCTTCGTTGCCTTCGGCGCCTTCGGCGCCTTCGTTGCCTTGGCCGGCTCGGCCTGTGGCGCTGCGGCCGGAGCGACCGGCGTCGCCCGGGGCCGCTTGCGACCGCCGCGCGCCGGCACCTCGGTGGCCACCTCCGGCGCTGCGGTCTCGGCCGCAGGCGACTCGCCGGCAGCAACCTCCACGGCGGCAACCCCGGCCGCCGGACGCTCGGCGGGCACCGGCTCGGCCGCTGCTGCGCCGCCTCGGCCCCGGCGCTTGCCGCGGCCCGCCGGCTTCGCTTCGGCCGACTCGACGGCGTTGGACGCAACCCCGGCGGGCCCGACCCCAGGGTTGACGGTCTCGTCGAGTTCGGGGACCGGCGCAGCAACGGCGACGACCCCCGGCAGGGCCACGTCGACCGAGCGCCGCTCGGAGTTGTAACTGACCACTTCGAACCGGTGGACCTCGCCGAGCTTCAACACGCCCCGGGCAGCCCGCGGCGCAGGAACGGCCATGTGCCGCAACGGGCAGTACACCCGCACGTCCCCGGCGCGGGCGTAGGCCCCATGCGACGAGTACGCCTCGATCACGGCGTCGACCACCGAGCCGACCGGGTGTGCGTCGACGAACACGAGGAACGGCATCGGGTCGTTCACCGGTTCGTGCTTGGCCGGGACCGCGGCGAGTGCCGGCCCGGTCGCGGACGACCCGGCCGGCGAGGGGGCGGCGTCCAGGCCGGCCGGTTCCGGGCGACCGGCGGCCGGGGCCGACGCCTGGCGTAGCCGCGGCGGCGGTGCCGAGGGCTGGGGCATCGGCTGGTTCGCGAGCGACGTGGGCCGGTGGCCGTGCCGGGTCTCGCGCAGCTTGTGCCCGCCCTTGGTGGCCTTCACGGCCTTGCGACTGATCGGTCCGCGCACCGGTGTGCGCGGCACGAACACCCACCCGACGTTGGGAACCGGCTTGCCGCCGATCAGGCGGCCGTCTTCGAACAGCCACGGCTCGTCGCCGTGGAACTCCTGGTAGGAGTCATTGGAGAGGATCGTCGCATTGACCTTCTTCGCGATCGTGATCACGAACGCATCGCCGCGGCCGATGGCACCGGCCGGCGGGCACACAAGTTCGTTGTTCTCGATCGCCGCATCGAACTCGGCCACCTCCGACGAGGCGATCCGGTGCCCGAACGTGGCGTCCACCACGACGGTCAGGACGGTGTCGGGGTGATCGGCGAGGAAGGCCAGCACGGCGTCGTTGAGTTGCTTGAGCGACGGCATCGTCCGGCCTTCGGTGGCCAGGTTCGACCCGTCGACCACGACGTGTCTGGGCATCAGCGGTGCAGTCAAGCACGCCGGGGGCGCGAACGGGCGGACCGTCGCCGCGATCCCCTACCGTTCGGCGCCGTGTCCACCACCCGGTCCTTCGCCGCCGTCCTGTGGGATTTCGGCGGTGTCATCCTGAGCAGCCCCTTCGACGCGTTCGCCCGGTACGAGCGCGAGCTCGGCCTCGCCGAAGGCTTCATCCGGACGGTGAACGCCACGAACCCCGACGACAACGCATGGGCCCGCCTCGAGCGCAGCGAGGTGGACCACGACGGGTTCGCCGCGCTGTTCGAGATCGAGGCGCGGGCCCTCGGCGGCGAGCTGTCGGGCCGCCGGGTCCTCGAGTTGCTCGCTGGCGAGATCCGCCCGGCGATGGTCGCCGCGCTCGATGCCGTGAAGAGCGCCGGGTACCGCACGGCGTGCCTGACCAACAACGTCGCCAACGGCGAGGAAGGCCCGTCGGAGCGACGCGCCGCTGTCGCCGCCGTCATGGGGCGGTTCGACGTGGTGGTGGAGTCGTCGAAGGTCGGCTGCCGCAAACCCGAGCCGCGGTTCTACGAGATCGCCTGCGAGCAGCTCGGTGTCACCCCGTCCGAATGCGTCTTCCTCGACGACCTCGGCATCAACCTGAAGCCCGCGAAGGCCATGGGGATGACGACCATCAAGGTCGTGCACCCCGACACGGCGCTCGCCGAGCTGTCGTCGATGCTCGGATTGCCGTTCGCCTGAGCGGCGCCCGTTCAGGGGGCGAAGATCGCGTCGAACAGCTCGGCGTGCTCCTGCTCGTGGATCTTGCCCGAGCCCGTCGCCGGGCTGCCCGAGGGCACCCGGGCGACGTGGGACAGGTCGTAGCCACGGGCCTTTATCCGCCAGGTCTGGTGCTCCACGAACGTCCAGGGGCCCATGTTCTCCGGCTCCTCCTGGAGCCAGACGAGCTGCTGGGCGTTCGGGTAGCTCTCGGCGATCTGGCGCATCCGGTCGGCCGGGAATGGGTAGAGCTGCTCGACACGCACGATGGCGACGTCGTCGACACGGCGCTTGGCCCGCTCGGCGAGCGCTTCGAGGCCGACCTTCCCCGAGCAGTACACGACCCGGCGGACCCGGCTGCGATCGGCGAGCACCGGATCGTCGAGCACCTCCTCGAACGAGCCCCGGGTGAGCTCGTCGATCGGCGAACGGCTCTCAGGCCGGCGCAGGAAGCTCTTGGGCGTGAAGACGACCAGCGGCTTGCGGACCTCCCGGTGCATCTGGCGGCGCAGCAGGTGGAAGTACTGGGCTGCGGTCGTGGCGTTGCACACCTGGATGTTGTCCTCGGCGGCCAAGGTGAGGAACCGTTCGATCCGAGCCGACGAATGCTCGGGGCCCTGCCCCTCGTAGCCGTGCGGGAGCAGCATCACCACGCCGGCCGTCTGGCCCCACTTGTCCTCGGCGGCGACGAGGTACTGGTCGATGATGATCTGGGCACCGTTGACGAAGTCGCCGAACTGCGCCTCCCAGAGCACCAGCATGTCCTTGTTGGCCACCGAGTAGCCGTACTCGAAACCGAGCGCCGCGTATTCCGACAGCAGCGAGTCGTAGAGGAAGAACCGAGCCGCGCCGGGCAGGTGCTGCAGCGGGGTCCACGCAGCACCGGTCTCGAAGTCGATCAGCGACGCGTGACGCTGGGAGAACGTGCCCCGGCGGCTGTCCTCACCGGCGAGCCGGATAGGCGTGCCCTCGATCAGCAGCGACCCGAACGCCAACGCCTCGGCGGTGGCCCACTCGACCTCGCCCTGCTCTCGATACAGCTTGGCGCGCGCCTCGAACTGCCGGGCCAACTTGGGATGGGGGGTGAACCCGTCGGGGTAGGACGTGAACTGCCCGAAGACCGAGTCGAGCACGTCCCGGGCCACGCCGGTGGGCACGTGGGGCAGCACCCCGATCGGCTTGGGGGGCTTGGCCGCCTTGATACCGGCGATCGGGGCGTGAGCGCGGGTCTCGTCGAGCGCCGACTGGAGGCGGGACTGGAAGTCGTCGAGCGCGGCCTCGGCCTCGTCGATGGTGATGTCGCCCCGCTTGACCAGCCGCTCCACGAACAGCTTGCGCACCGTGCGGCGCTGATCGATCGCCCTGTACATCAACGGCTGCGTATAGCTCGGGTCGTCGCCCTCGTTGTGCCCGTGTCGCCGGTAGCAGACCATGTCGATGACGACGTCCTTGTGGAACGCCTGGCGGTACTCGTAGGCCAGCCGGGCCACCCGCACGCACGCCTCAGGATCGTCGCCGTTCACGTGGAAGATCGGCGCCTGGACCATCTTCGCCACGTCGGAGCAGTACGGCGAGGACCGGGCGTGCTCCGGCGCCGTCGTGAAGCCGATCTGGTTGTTGATGATCAGATGGATCGTCCCGCCGACCCGGTACCCGGTGATGTCGCTCATCGCGAGGCACTCGGCCACGAGGCCCTGGCCCGCGAACGCGGCGTCGCCGTGGATGAGCAACGGGAGCACCGAGAACGAACCGGGCGGGTCGATCTGGTCCTGCCGGGCGCGCACCATGCCGATCACGACCGGATCGACGGTTTCGAGGTGGCTCGGGTTGGCGGCGAGCTCGACGCCCACCAGGTTGCCGGCGGGGCTCTGGTACTTGCCCTGGGCGCCCAGGTGGTACTTCACGTCGCCGGAGCCCTGCACGGAGTCCGGGGCCACGTAGCCCTCGAACTCGCGGAAGATCTGGTCGTAGCTCTTGCCGACGATGTTGGCGAGCACGTTGAGCCGGCCGCGGTGGGCCCTGCCGAGCACGGCACCGTCGAGGCCGTCGTCGGCCGCGACGGACAGGATCGTGTCGAGCACCGGGATCGCCGACTCGGCGCCTTCGAGGCCGAACCGCTTGGTGCCGACGTACTTGGTGGCGAGGAACTTCTCGAAGGCCTCGGCGGCGTTGAGCCGGCCGAGCAGGTGGCGCAGCTCGGCGTTGGAGAGCTGGAACGGAACGCCCTCGAGCTTGGTCTGGATCCAGCGCTGCTCGTCGGTGTCCTGGATGTGCATGTACTCGATACCGATCGTGCGGCAGTACGCGTCGCGCAGCACGCCGAGCAGGTCGCCGAGCGTCATCGTCTCGGACCCGGCCACGCCACCGGTGAGGAACTCGCGATCGAGATCCCAGATCGTGAGCCCGTAGGTGACCGGATCGAGTTCGTCGTGCATCTGGGGTTCGGACCAGGCCAACGGGTCGAGGTCGGCGATGAGGTGCCCCCGCACCCGGTGGGCCCGGACCAGGGTGGCGACCTGCATCTGCTTCTGCAGCAGCGCCAGGTCACGGTTGATCGGCGTGGAATCCCGGTTCCACTTCACGTCCTCGTACGGCACGCCCAGGCTGCGGAACGCGTCGCGGTAGAAGTCGTGACCGCCGGTGAGCAGCTCGTGGACCCGCTTGAGGAACAGCCCCGATTCGGCACCCTGGATGATGCGGTGGTCGTAGGTGGACGTCACCGTCACGACCTTCGACACGCCGAGCTCGGCCAGGGTCCGCTCGTCGGCCCCCTGCCACTGCGCCGGGTAGTCGATCGTGCCGACCCCGACGATCACCCCCTGACCGGGCATGAGGCGCGGCACCGACTGCACGGTGCCGATCGTCCCGGGGTTCGTCAGCGTGATCGTGGCGCCCTGGAAATCGGCCACGGTCAGCTTGTTCGTGCGGACCTTGCGAATGATCTCCTCGTAGGCGTTCAAGAACGCCGCGAAGCTCATCGTGTCGGCCTCGCGCAGCACCGGCACGACCAGGGTGCGCGACCCGTCGGCTTTGGCCAGGTCCACGGCGAGACCCAGGTTCACGTGCGGGTTGCGCACCACTCTCGGAGTGCCGTCGGCGCCCTCGACGAAGGTGTTGTTCATCACCGGCATGGCGTCGGCGATCGCCCGCACGATCGCGTAGCCGATCAGATGGGTGAACGACGCCTTCGTGCCGGACCCTTTGCGGCCCAGGTAGTTGTTGATGACCTTCCGGTTGACCTCGAGCAGCTTGGCGGGCACGTCACGGAAGCTGGTGGCCGTGGGCACGGTGAGGCTGCGGGCCATGTTCGCGACGATCGCTGCGCCGGCCCCGCGGATCGCGTCACCACGCTCGTCGCCGCTGGCAGCCGGCGCGGCCGCCGGTGCGGCGGGAGCCGGGAGCGCCGCCGCTGCAACCGGCGCGGTGACCGGGGTGAGCGGCGTGACCGGCGGCTGGCCCGGCGCCGGGGCCAGCAGGCCACCGGCTCGGTAGTCGCCGAAGAACTCGCGCCACGACTCCCCGACCGAGTTCGGATCGGCGCGGTACTGCTCGTACATCTCTTCGACCAGCCAGGCGTTCGGTCCGAAGGGAGCGGGGCGTTGCTCGGGCACGGCCCGATCCTAGGTTGGGGTGCCCGACGACCAACGGCCGGACCGGGTCCCGGGCGGCGGCTTTTCGAGTTCCGGCAGTAGGGTGCCGGCCATGATGCGGACCCCCCTCATCGGCATCGGACTCGCAGCGCTCGCCGTCGGCGCCCTCGCCGGCTGCGGTGGCGGTGATTCCTCCTCCGGCGCCGACGTCGCCACGGCGGACCTCGTGATCACCGACCCCGGCGGCCTCAAGTTCGACAAGACCGAGTACACGGTGGCGGCCAAGGCCGGCGGGGTGGTGATCGCACAGGTCAACAAGGACAACCAGACCCATACTCTCCTGCTCAAGGAAGGCTCCAAGCAGGGGCCGCGGGTCGGCCCCAAGCTCACCGACGGCCCGGGCGATTCCTCGACGGGCACCTACGAGGTCAAGGCCGGCGTCTACTACGTCTACTGCGACGTGCCGGGCCACGAAGCGTCGATGAACGCAAAGCTCACCGTCACCTGATCCGACACCGGCGGCGCCATCCGGCCACCGGCGGTGCGTCCGGCTACGTCAGCCGTCGTAGAAGAAGGCGTCGTGCAGCCCGACGATGGTGCGCTCACGGCGGGTGAGCGCCCGATCGACCGCTTCGCCCGACAACTGGTGCGACTCGGCCGTGGTGCGGATCCGCTGAGCGATGTCGCGGCGGCCGTAGTGGACCTGGAGGAACAACCGTCCGGTGGCACCTGGGCCGGCTGGCGTCCCTCGATGCCAGGCGTCGGACACGAACAGCGCGACATCACCGGCGGCGCCGGTGAGCAGCACGGGAGGACGACCGTCGTAGTCGAGATCCGGGTCGTGGATCCGGTCCCGGGGCGCGAGGCGTCCGGATCGATGGCTCCCGGGAACGACGGCGGTCGGCCCGCAGGCCTCCGGGCAGTCGCGCAGCAGCAGGTGGGCGCCGATCGCGAACACCGGGTACGGGATCCGGTCGTCCCACGGCACCCCGTCGGGCCGCGGGATGTGGGGACCGGCGTCGCAGTGCCAGGGCCCGCCGCCGAAGGTGGGCGGGTTGTTCCATGCCGTGTTGGCGATCACGTGGCAGTCGTCGCCGAGCAGCGGCTCGATCACCTCGAGGATCCTCGGGTGCGCCACTGCGGCCTGGCAGGCGGCGGAGCGGTTCAACATCTCGTAGCGGAACTCGGTGCGGTCCACCCGGCCCCGTTCGGGCTCGCTTGCGGCGAAGCAGTCGAGGATCTCGGTGCTGAGCGCCGCGATCTCCTCGGCGCTCAACGCCCCGCGCAGCACGGTGTAGCCGTCGGCTTCGAGCTGCGAGGTCGCCTCGGGCGCGTCGCCCCGGTACAGACCGAGGTTGCCGCCGAGCCGGCGGATCATGCCTCACCCACCAGGTGCTGGTGCTCGCCGATCCGGGGCGCACGCGACCGCAGCTCCCACGGCGTCGCCGTGAACCGGTACGGCTGGCCCGGATAGGTGACGGTCCGTCCGAGCTCCTCGTGCTCGACGGGCACCGGCCAGCCCCGGGCGACGAAGTGCGGATCCTCGAGGACCTCCTCGGGCGAGTAGATCACCCCGGCGGTCACCCCGTGCTGCTGGGCGGTGCGGAAGAACTCGTAGGCCGTCAACCGTCCGGCCAGGAACGCCTGCAACTCGCGCGCCGACGCAACGATCTCCTGCAGCATCGGGTCCTCGAGGAAGTCGGCACCCTTGATGATCCCCTTCTCGGTGCCGAGTTCCATGAGGAACCGCAACGGGAACTCCTCGCCGAACCCGGTCGAGTCGAGCCACTGCAGCATCAGCGAGAAGTCCTTGCCGCTGCGCGGCACCAGGCCGGAGTTGACGTACCGGCCGTCGGCGCAACGCAGCTGCGTGGGCATCGACAGCGAGGCCCCGGCATGGCGTCCGGTCTGGCGGAACACCTCCATGCCGGCGATCAACCAGCCGTAGGTGCCCACCTCGGTGGTGACGTTGGCGGCGGCGAAGGCGCTCACGTCGACGTGCTGTCCGGCACCGGTGACCTCCCGGGCCAGCAGCGCGGTGAGCACCCCCATCACGGCGAAGTGCGACGCCGTGTGGAACCCCTGGTTGCCCCCGCCGCGCACCGGCGGCAGGGAGTGGTCGTCGTAGCCGCACATCCACACCGGACCCGCCGCAAGGATCGTCAGGTCCACCGACGGCTCGGCCGAGCGGGGGTCGTGCGAGCCGAACGGGGTGACCGAACAGTGCACGAGCCGGTCGTGGCCGGCGATGGCGAACGTGCCGGGCACCTCACCCTCGAGCACCACGTCGGCGGTGGCGACGAGCCGGTCGAGCCCGGCACGACCCTCCGCTGTGGTCCGATCGAGCACGACCCCCTGCTTGGAGGTGTGGTAGTGCCACCACCACAGCGACCGCTCGGGGTCGGGCACGTCGTCGACGAACGGTCCGTACGTGCGCTGGACGCTGCCGCCCGGCGGTTCCACGACGACGACGTCGGCGCCGAGCTCGGCGAGCAGCTTGCCGGCCCACGCCACGCGCTCGTGCGCGATCTCGACGACGCGCGTCCCGGCGAGCGGTCCCATCAGATCACCCCCGTTGCTCGTAGCTCCTCGAGCTCGTCGGCGGACACACCGAGCAGCCCGCACAACACGCGCTCGTTGTCCTGGCCGAGCATCGGACCCGCTCGCTCGATGCGCCAGTCGGTCGCCGACAGGTGCACCGGCACCCCGTCGACCCGACGGGCGCCGTGCCGGGCGTGGACCGCGGTCGGCCACAGGCCCCAGGCCAGGTTCGACGGCTCCTCGGACCGCTCCGAGGGTCGCAGCACCGGGGCCACCGGCACGCCCGCGGAGCGCACTGCGGCGACGGCGGCATCCCTCGGCCGGGACTGCGTCCATGCCGCCAGGGATGCGTCGAGGCGGTCCTGGTCCGCGAGGCGACCCGACGCCGACGACCAGGCCGGCTCGTCGATACCGAGCACCGGCGCCAGGCGGGCCCAGTCGTCGTCGTGCCGGCAGGCGAGCACCAACCAGGCGTCGTCTTCGGCGGCCGGGTACACGCCGTGTGGCGCCATCGCCGGCGAGGCGCTGCGGTTGGAGTTCGGCATCCCGGGCCGGCGCAACGGCCGACCGTTGACGGTGGCGTCGAGGACCGCAGGGCCGTTGAGCGAGGCGCCGGCCTCGGTGCACGACAGGTCGACCCACTGCCCCTCGCCGGTACGGGCCCGGTGGTAGAGCGCCGACAGCAGGGCGATGCCCATCATGTAGGCGCCGGTGTGGTCCATGTACGAGTAGCCCCACCCCGCCGGTTCCCGATCGGGCAGACCCGACTGGAACGTCATGCCGGACACCGCCTGGGCGATCGGCCCCCACGACTTGAACCGTGAGTACGGACCGGTGTGGCCGAACCCGCAGTTCGACACGTAGACGATGTCGGGCTTCAGCGCCTTGAGATCCTCGTAGCCGAAGCCGAGCCGCTCCATCACCCCGGCAGCGAAGTTCTCCGTGACTGCGTCGCTCACCCGCACGAGATCCCGCAACAGCTCCTTGCCCCGCTCGGTGCGCAGGTTGAGCGTGATGCCGAGCTTCTCGACGTTGTGGTTGAGGAAACCCGAACCACCGTCGTGCGTGCGGTCGCCGTCGATGAGCGGCGGCATCTGACGCACGATGTCCCACAACCCGAGCGTGACCGGATCCTCGATCCGGATGACCTGGGCGCCGAAGGCGGCCAGGAACCGGGTGGCGCCGGCACCGGCGAGCTGTCCGGACAGATCGCAGATGCGCAGGTGGCCGAGTGCCCCCCGGTGGCCCGATGCGTTCCCTTGCATGGCGCCGGGACTACTTGATGATCTCCCAGAGGATCATGTTGATCGCCCAGAAGACAAAGGCCGCGACGATCACGTTGCGGACCGTGTCGTACATGAGATTGAGGCCCTTCTTGGCCTCCGTCTTCCACGGGAGCAACCCGAGCGCGTTGAGCTCCATCACGGCGACGAGGACCAGGAACACGATCCAGAACAGGGCGAGCTTGCCCCCGGTCAGCTCGGAGGTGCTGTAGGGCGAGTGGCCCCGGAACACCATGAACCACAGCATCGTCACCGAGAACACGACGTTCTGACGGGAGGCCATCAGCGCCCGCCGCCCCGCAGCGGCCGCCCCCGGATCGGCCGAGCCGCCGGCGATCAGGTTCGCGGCGTTGGCGAGCACGACTTTCTGGTTGCGCCAGATCACGCCCCAGACATTCAGCATCATGATCGTGCCGAGCAGCATGCCGGCGAGGATCCCGGAGTTCCCGGCGATCTTCAGGCCACCCTCGAAGTAGCCCTCCGCGATGCCCACGATGATGATCCCGGTGACGAACGTGGAGATCGCCGCCCACCGGAACCACCACAGCGCCCGTCGGGCGACCTTGTCGATCGCGAAGTTGCGAGCCCGACCCTCGTCGCCGTACTCGGCGAAGGCCGGCACCTGCACGAAGTTGAAGTAGTAGAGCAGTCCGATCCACGCAATGCCGGCGAGGATGTGCAACCACCGGAACCCGAAGTTCCAAATGCCTACGCGGCTGAAGAAGGACTCTGCAGCAAGGATCATCGGTTGGCTCCCCCGGACGTGCTCTGCCTGTGCCTGTCGGCGGAACGTAGCACCACCGACCCCGGCCCCCGCACAACCGGCCGGTAGCCTCGGGGGCCCCATGGCTGCGCAGTTCATCTACACGTGTTACAAGCTCGCCCGGCACTACCCCCCCGACCGGACCGTGCTCGAGAACATCTCGCTGTCGTTCTATCCGGGGGCCAAGATCGGCGTGATCGGCGCCAACGGCTCGGGCAAGTCGAGCCTGTTGAAGATCATGGCGGGCGTCGACGACGGCTACACCGGAGAGGCCCGCCTCACTCCGGGGTTCACCGTCGGCTACCTCGCCCAGGAGCCGGAGCTCGACCCCGCCAAGGACGTGCTCGGCAACGTGATGGACGGCGTGGGCGAGGTGAAGGCCCTGCGCGACCGCTACGACGAGGTGATGGCGATGTGGGGCGACCCCGACGCCGACTACGACAAGGTCGGTGCGCTGCAAGCCGAACTCGAGGACCGCATCGCCGCCACCGACGCCTGGAACCTCGAGCGCAACGTCGAGATCGCCATGGACGCCCTTCGCTGCCCGCCCGACGACGCCGACGTGCGCCTGCTGTCGGGCGGCGAGCGGCGCCGGGTCGCCCTGTGCCGGCTGCTGCTGTCGCGGCCCGACCTGCTGCTCCTCGACGAGCCCACCAACCATCTCGATGCCGAATCCGTCGACTGGCTGGAGCGGTTCCTGCAGGACTACCACGGCACCGTCGTGGCCATCACCCACGACCGTTACTTCCTCGACAACGTGGCCAAGTGGATCCTCGAGCTGGACCGGGGCCGCGGGTTCCCGTTCGAGGGCAACTACTCGTCCTGGCTCGAGCAGAAGCGGGCTCGCCTTGCGCAGGAGGAGAAGCAGTCCTCGGCCCGCCAGAAGGCCCTCGAGCGCGAGCTCGACTGGGTGCGCATGGCCCCGAAGGCCCGCCAGTCCAAGGGGAAGGCTCGCCTCGGCGCCTACGAGAAGCTGCAAGCCGAGGCCGAGGCCGATCGCGACCCGTCGATGAAGCTCGAGATCGCGATCCCGCCCGGCCCCCGCCTGGGCGACACGGTCATCGAGTTCGGCGGTGTCTCGAAGGGCTTCGGCGACCGGCTCCTGGTCGACGACCTGTCGTTCTCGTTGCCCCGCGCCGGGATCGTCGGGGTCATCGGCCCCAATGGCGCCGGCAAGACCACGCTGTTCCGCATGATCGTCGGCGACGAGCAGCCCGACACCGGCACGGTGCGGGTCGGCGACACGGTGCAGCTCGCCTACGTCGACCAGAGCCGTGAGGCGCTCGACCCGGACAAGACCGTCTACGAGGTGATCACCGGCGGCGTCGACCACCTGAAGGTCGGCGGTCGGGAGATCCACGGCCGGGCCTACGTGGCCACGTTCGGGTTCAAAGGGGCGGACCAGCAGAAGCGGGTCGGCGTGCTGTCGGGCGGTGAGCGCAACCGGGTGCAGCTCGCCAAGGTGCTCAAGGCCGGCGGGAACGTGCTGCTGCTCGACGAGCCCACCAACGACCTCGACGTCGACACGCTGCGCGCGCTCGAGGAAGGCCTCGAGTCGTTCCCGGGCTGCGCCATCGTGATCAGCCACGACCGCTGGTTCCTCGACCGGATCTGCACCCACGTGCTCGCCTTCGAAGGAGACAGCCAGGTGCGCTGTTTCGAGGGCAACTTCGGCGAGTACGAGGCGTTCCGCCGCAAGCAGCTCGGGGTCGACGCCGAGACCCCCCACCGCATCAAGTACAAGCCGCTCGCCCGCTGAAGGATCCGGCGTGGCCGCCCCTGTCCCCCTCGACGACGAGGCCCGGGCCCGCGTGCTGCGCCGTGCCCTCGAACTGGCCGAGCCGGCCCTCGACGACCTGCCCCGGGTGGACCAGGTCGAGGTGCTGCGGCGGGTGGCCGACGACCTCGGCATCCCGTCGGGAGCGCTCGAACGTGCCCTCGCCGAAGAGCGCGCCGGGCTCCTTGCGCCAGCCCTGCGCCGGGCCCGACGACGGTCGTTGGTCGAGGTCCTCGCCGGACCGGCCGAGGTGGACGTCGAGCGGACGCTGTCGATTCCCGGCGATCCTCTCGGCGAGCTCGACGTGTGGCTCCAGAAGGCCCATGCGCTGCGGCGGCGCTCGATCCAGTCGAACCGTGGGGTGTGGGAGCGGCGACGGGACCCGGTGGCTGCGGTGCGCCGCGGCGTGGGGTCGCTCGTCGGGGAGGCCGGTCTCGGCCAGCTCGCCGAGGTCCGCGCGGAGCAGGTCGACCTCGGCGACGAGCGACTGGTGCGCCTTCGAGCCGACGTCCGCGCCCGGCGGTCCGGCTACGTGGCGGGCGGGGCGACCCTGGGCGCCGCCGGGCTGTCCGGCGTGGTCGTGCTCGGCGTCCTGGTCGCCCCGGTGGCGTTCGTGGCGGCGCCGGTGGCCGTCGCCGCCGGCGGTCTGCTCGCCGGCCGGCACCGGGCCCGGGCGCGCGAGACGGCCCGGGAGCTCGAGCGGCTGCTCGACCAGGTGGCCAGCGGGGAGGCCCCGCGCGGCAGCTTCGGGGCCGTCGCCCGGCAGTGGGGCGGGCCGCGACGGACCGGGACTGGCAAGATGGGCGGCGCATGACGCCATCGACGCTGCGAGCCGGAATCCTCCCGCAGCGAGCGGCCACCGGACGGATCCCCGCCGGACGGGCGCCGCAGTGAGCGTCTCGGAGAACGACCACCGTCTAGCGGCGCGCCTGGCCGCCGCCGCCGGCGAGCTGCTCGTCAGCACCCGCACCGATCTCGAACGGCGGGGCGCGCCGTACTGGGAGGTGGGCGATACCGGTGACGTCACGGCGCATCGTTACCTGGTGCAAGCGCTCGCCGAGGCCCGTCCCCACGACGTCGTGCTGTCCGAGGAGGGTCGCGACGACCGCAAGCGCCTGTCGGCTGAGCGGGTGTGGATCGTGGACCCGCTCGACGGCACCAACGAGTATTCCGACGGCCGAAGCGACTGGGCGGTCCACGTGGCGTTGTGGGAGCGGGGCGCGCTGACCGCGGCCGCCGTGGCGCTGCCCTCGATCGGGCGAACGTTCGCCACCGAGCCGCTGCCGCCCGTGGCCTTGCCCCGCAAGGACGCCCCGCCCCGGGTCATCGTGAGCCGCACCCGGGCGACGAACGCAGCGGTGATCATCGCGAACGCCCTCGACGCCGAGATCGTCCGACTGGGTTCGGCCGGGGTGAAGGCGATGGCGGTGCTGATGGGCGAGGCCGACATCTACGCCCACTCGGGCGGGATGTACGAGTGGGACACCGCTGCGCCGGTGGCGGTGGCCACCGCAGCCGGGCTGCACGTGAGCCGCATCGACGGCAGCCCGCTGGTCTACAACAAGGCCGACGCCTGGTCACCTGATCTGTTGATCTGCCGACCCGAGTTCGCCGGCCCGGCACTCGAGGCCCTCTGGGGTGACCGGCGCGGCTACGTACCCGAGCTGTAGACAAGCCGGGCCGGGGCCGGGCCGGGGCCGGGCCGCTGGCCGGGCCGGGGCCGCGGTCAGGTCTTCCAGGAGAACTGCTGCGGCTTGCGCCCGGCGTTCGGGTCGAGCGCCAGGTGCACCAGGCCCGGCCCGCCCGCGGCGGCGGCCTCGGCGAGCGCCGGACCGACCTCCTCGATCGAGGTGCAGTACCAGCCGCGACCGCCGAAGGCCTGCATCACCTGCTCGTAGCGGGCTCCGGGCAGCAGCATGTGGGGCGGCTTGGGCCGGCCCTCGGGGAACTCGGCCGAGCCGCCGCCGATCCCGTTGTTGTTCATCACCACGACCGTCACCGGCAGCCCGTAGCGGCAGATGGTCTCGCACTCCATGCCGCTGAAGCCGAACGCCGAGTCGCCGACGACCGCGACCACCCGGCGGCCCGGGTTGGTGACGGCGGCGGCGACGGCGAAGCCGAGCCCGACACCCATCGTGCCGTACGTGCCGGCGTCGAGCCGGTGGCGCGGGTGCACGTTGGCCATCTGGGTGCGGCCGATGTCCATGGTGTTGGCGCCCTCACCGATGACGAGGTCGTCGGGACGCAGGAACGCCTTCACCTCGCGAAAGGCGTTGTAGTAGTTGATCGGGCCGCTGGTGTCGGCGGCCTGGGCGGCCACCATCGCTTCGTTCTCGGCGATCTTCTCGGCGATGCCGGCCCGGAACGCCGTGTCGGCCTCGTACCGCCAGGGCTGGGCATCGAGCTGCTGCAGGAACTGCTGCATCACCGCCTTGCCGTCGCCGACGAGCGCGACGTGCGCCGCCACGTTGTGGGAGATCTGGTCGGCGTGCGGATCGAGTTGCAGGACCTTGACGTCGGACCGGAATCGCGGCGGCAGGCCGAAGTGCAGGATCCAGTTGAGCCGGGCCCCGAGCAGCAGGATCGCGTCGGCCTGCTGCAGCGCGAAGGTCCGCGCCCCGCCCACCGACAACGGATGGTCGTCGGGCACGAGCCCCTTGGCCATCGGGGTGGCCAGGAACGGCAGCTGGGTGTGGTCCACGAAGCGCCGCACCTCGCTGTCGGCACGCGACCACGCCATGCCCTTGCCGACGATCACGAGCGGGTTCTGGGCCGCTTTCAGGGTGTCGAGCGCTGCGGTGATCGACGTGGGGTCGGCCAGCGTGCGGGGCGGGTCGGCCACCACCGGCGCCGAGCGGACCTCGGCGTCGTCGACCCGGCCCGAGATCACGTCGTCGGGCAGGTCGAGGAACGCCGGACCCGGCCGGCCATACCACGAGGTGCGCACCGCCTGCTCGACGAGGTAGGGGATGCGCCCCACCGAATCGACCCGGGCCGAGTACTTGCACCACGGCCGGCAGATCTCGACCTGGTGCTCCTCCTGGAAATCGCCCATGCCGTCCCGGGTGATCGCAGAGGCCCCGCCGATCAGCACCATCGGCCAACAGTTCTCCTTGGCGTTGGCCAGCCCGGCCAGGGCGTGGACCACGCCGGGGCCCGACACGACCAGACAGCCCTGGGGGCGGCCGGTCAGGTACGACGCCGCCTGCGCGGCGTACGACGCCGCCTGCTCGTTGCGCATGCCGATGTAGGTGATGCCGGCCCGCTGGGCCTCCATCGCGATCGGCACCACCGGGAACCCGACGATCCCGAACAGGTAGTCGACGCCTTGACGCTTGAGCTCACGGGCGAGCAGCGCCGCCCCGGTGATGGTCCCCATGGGCCCGAGGGTATCCCCGGCACCTCTACGGTGACCGCATGACCGATGCTCCGCAGGCGCCGACCGGCCGCCTGGACCTCGCCGAGGTGCCGACCCGCGTCCACGGTCCGCAGGTGTGAACCGCCGCCCCGGCCGACGGCCGCCGCTGCGCTCGGTCGGCACCGAACCCGACCCGCGGTTCTCCTACGCGAACGAGCGCACCTTCCTGGCCTGGATGCGCACCGCGCTCGCGTTGATCACCGCCGGCCTCGCCGTCACCCAGCTCCTACCGCCGTTCGACGTGCCCGGCGGCCGGCGTCTCATCGGCCTGCCGCTGATCGGGCTCGGTGTGCTGATCGCCGCCGTCAGCTACCGGCAGTGGGAGCGCAACGAGCGGGCGATGCGCCAGCGCGAACCGCTGCCACCCTCGCCGATCGCCGGGATCGTCACGGTCGTCATCGGGATCGTCGCGGTCGTCGCCTTCGTGCTCGCAGTCTTGGGTTCCTGATGACCTCACCCGGGGGTACCGACTACGAGATCGATGACGGCATGGCCTCGGAGCGCACCGACCTGGCCTGGGGGCGCAGCGGCCTCGCCCTCGTGGCCTGCGGGGCGGTGGTGTTCCGCGACGTGCCGTGGCTCGGCGGCGACCGCACCCGGCGCATCGCCGGGCTGGCGGTGCTCGCCCTCGGCGTCGCCACCTGGCTGCTCGGCGCCTGGCAGGCCCGGCGCCGGCGCGCCCCCGGTCTGGCCCGGGCCGTCGCCCGTCCGGTCGACCTGCTCCCCGTCGCGCTCGGCGTGATCGCCGTCGGTGTCGCCGCGTTCGTGGTGGCGCTCGTGCTCCCGGCGCGAACCTGATGCCGTGACGGAGCTCAAGGCCACCCGGTACGAACTCGACGGTGCGGTGGCCACGATCTGGCTCCACCGCCCGCACCGCCACAACGCATGGACGGGCCGGATGCACACCGAGCTGCGCTGGATCCTTGCCGAACTCGAGGCCGATCCGGCGGTGCGGGTCGTGGTGATCACCGGCACCCCGCCGGCGTTCTCGGTGGGCGGCGACAGCCAGGCCCTGGCCGGTCACGTGGAGCGTGGCAGCTACGACACCGGGGTGCCCATCGACGCCCGCACCCCCGGCTACGGCGTCGACGCCCGCCTCGACGCCGAGCTGACCGCACTGTGGGGCCTGCGGTTCCCGGTGATCGCCGCGGTCAACGGGGCGTGCGCCGGGGTCGCACTCGCGCTCGTCTGCTTCTGCGACCTGCGCTTCGCGGCCGCCGGCGCCAAGCTCACCACCGCGGCACCCAAGCTCGGGCTGCCCGCCGAGTACGGCTTGTCGTGGATCCTGCCCCGCCTCGTCGGTCCGACCCACGCGGCCGACCTGCTGCTGTCGGGCCGGATCGTCACCGCGGCCGAGGCGCCCCACGGGTTGTTCAACGCCGTGCTCCCCGATCCGGAGGCGCTGACGGCCCACGTGCAGGACTACGCCCGATCGCTGGCCACGACGGTCGGGCCGGCCGCCGTGGCGGCCACCAAGCGCCAGCTCGTCACCGACCTGCTCCGCCACGACCCGGCGGCGTCGGTGCGCGAGTCGTTGGGCCGCATGGACGCCGCGATGGGCACCGCCGAGTACGCCGAAGGCGTCACGGCGCTGCGGGAGCGTCGCCCGCCCCGGTTCTGAGCGATCCGTCCGCTACGACGAGCGCGCTCTCGGGCCCTCGACCGCGCCAGCAGCGCCAACCGGTCACAGGGCGGCGACGATCTCCGTGCGGATGCGCTGGTAGGCCTCGGTCCGTGCGGCCGCCGTCGGGCCGAGGGTGAAGTCGGGGACGATGAACTCGTCGACCCCCTGCTCGGCATACCAGGCGATCTGCTCGACGAGCTGCTCGGGGGTCCCCGCCAGCGACCGGTCGCCCGGGGCCCGGGCGAGCACGCCGGGCGCAGCATCGGGGTCGTCCTGGAGGAACAGCAGCGCCTGCGCCGACACCCGCAGCGTCGCCGGGTCACGGCCCTCGCGCACGCACGCCGCGAGCAGCCGCTCCCGGCGGGCCGTGAACTCGGCGTGGTTGCCCCACGAGTTCCAGTGGTCGGCGAAGCGGGCCGTGAGCCGGCACATGCGTGGGCTTCCCGTGCCGACCATCAGCTCGAGCGGTCCGACACCTTTGGGTTCGCACGGCGCGTCGGTGACGCGGAAGTGGCGGCCGGCGAAGGTGGTGCGGTCGTTGCGCAGCAGGCTTCGCAGGATCTCCAGCGCCTCGGCGAACCGGTCGACCCTCACCCCCGGCGGAGGCAGATCGATGCCGTAGGCCCGGTGCTCGTTGACCTGCCAGCCTGCGCCGACGCCGAGTACGAGCCGGCCACCCGACATCACGTCGATCGTGCAGGCCCGCTTGGCCAGGACCGCCGGGTGGTGGACGGTCGTGGGCGACACCAGCGAGCCGAGCTGCAGGCGGGGCACGGCTGCGGCGAGGCCGGCGAGCACCGACCAGCACTCGAGGCCGGCGCCGTCCGACGGGGCGCCGTCGGGGGTGTCGGGCATGTAGTGGTCGGCGTACCACAGGCCGTGCCAGCCGTCGGCCTCGACCATCCGGGCGAGCTCGAGCACCTCGTCCCAGGGCCGCTGGAACGACGGCCACACCGAGAACCGCATCGTCGTGCTCACGCGCCGGGCGCGATGACGATCTTGCCGTAGCTCGCCCGGCTCGACAGCGCCATCAGGCTCTGGGGCGCCTCGGCCATCGGCGTGGTCTTCATGATCAACGGGTCGATACCGCCGTTGTCCCACAACACGCACAGGTCGTCGAACGCCGCACGCAACGCGCCGGGATTGCGGCCGAGCGACGCGCCCCAGTGGACGCCGACGAGCGAGTAGTTCTTCAGCAGCACGTGGTTGGTGGGGCAGTCGGCGATGCGGCCGGACGTGAACCCGATGATCAGGATCCGGCCGTCCCACCCGATCACCTTGCGGCTGCGGTCGAACGTGTCGCCGCCGACCGGGTCGTAGATCACGTCGACGCCCTTGCCGCCGGTGAGGTCCTTGACCACCTCGACGAAGTCCTCGTTGAGGTAGTCGATCGCGGCGTCGACGCCGAGTCGCTCGAGGATCGCCTTCTTCTCCGGGCCGCCCGCCGTCGCGTACACGGTGGCTCCCATCGCCTTGCCGATCTGGATCGCCGAGGACCCGATCCCGCCAGCCCCGGCGTGAACGAGCATCGTCTCGCCGGCGGCGAGATGGGCCCGGTCGCGCAGCGCGAACAGGGTCGTGCCGTAGTTGGTCAACAACGCAGCGGCCTTGTCGAACGGCATCGAGTCCGGCAGCGGGAACGGGGCGGACGCCGCAGCGAGCACCCGCTCCGACAGGCCGCCGTTGCCCATCCACAGGACCCGGTCCCCCACCGACCAGCCGGTGACCCCGTCACCGACGGCCCCGATCGTCCCGGCGATCTCGCCACCCGGGGTGAACGGCAGCGGCGGCTTCACCTGGTAGCCGCCTCGGATCTGCAGCACGTCGGGGAAGTTCAGGCCGACGGCGCCGACGTCGATGGCCACCTGTCCGGGCCCGGGCTCGGGGCGGTCGATCTCCTCGAGAGCCATCACCTGATCGGGCTCACCCAACTCGTGCACTCGCCAGCGTCGCATGGTCCGGAACGTAGCCCGCCCGTCACCCAGCGCCGGCTCCACCCCTCCCCCCACACCCCCCGGACCCCCCACCCCTCCCGAACCCCCCACCCCTCCCCCCGCTTCTGTGTGCAGCACGGCCGCTCCGGCCGGCCGTGCTGCACACAGAACGAGTCCGGCGCGACCGCCGGATCGACTGACGGGCACCAGGCGGTACGGTGCGCGCCATGTACACCGTGGACGCCGACTGGCTGGCCCGCACGGTCGAGGACGTCGTCGACCCCGACGCCGAGATCGTCGATCCCCACCACCATCTGTGGGAGCACAAGGGCATGACCCGCTACCTCCTCGACGATCTCCAGGCCGACACCGGCGCCGGGCACCGGGTGGTGCAGACCGTGTTCGTCGAGTGCGGCTGGGCGTACCGCACCGACGGCCCCCGCCACCTGTCGACCGTCGGTGAGACCGAGTTCGTGGCCGGTCTCGCCGCCGAGTCGGCCCGCCGAGCGGGCGCGGCGGAGATCGCCGGCATCGTGTCCACGTGCGACCTGCGCCTGCCGCTCGATCAACTCGACGAGGCGCTCGCCGCCCACGAAGCCGCCGGGCAGGGTCGCTTCCGCGGCATCCGCCACCGCGTCGCTCACGAGCCCACCGGGTCCGCTCCGTCGTCGCGCGCCGCGTCGACGCCGGGCGGCTTGATGGCGGACCCCGAGTTCCGCCGAGGCGTGGTCCGCCTCGGCGAGCGGGGCCATTCGTTCGACGCCTGGCTCTACCACCCGCAACTTCCCGAGCTCGTCGGCCTCGCCCAGGCCGCCCCGGGCACGACGATCGTGCTCGACCACGTGGGCGGCCCGCTCGGCATCGGCGCCTACGACGGCCGGACGGCCGAGACCCGGGCCTTCGCCCGCGGCCAGTGGCCCGCACTCGCCGCCTGCCCGAACGTGGTGGTGAAAGTCGGCGGGATCGGGATGCGGATCTACGGCGACGGCTGGCCCGAGCGCGCCGCGCCGCCCACGTCCGACGAGGTGGTCGCCGTGTGGGGCGACGACCTGCGCGCCGTCATCGACGCCTTCGGGCCGGGCCGGTGCATGTTCGAGTCGAACTTCCCGGTCGACAAGGAGGGCATCGGCTACGTCGTGCTGTGGAACGCCTTCAAGAAGATCGCCGCGGGGTACTCCCCGGCGGAGCGGGCCGACCTGCTCGCGGGCACGGCCCGGCGCGCCTACCGGTTGGGAGGTAGGTGATGGAGTCGTTGTCCGGCAGGGTCGCGGCCATCACCGGTGGCGCCAGCGGCATCGGTCTGGCCCTGGCCCGGCGGTTCGCCGCCGACGGCATGGCGGTGGCCATCGCCGACGTGCAGCGCGACGCGCTCGACGCCGCCGCGGCGTCGCTTCGCGCCGAGGGCGCCCGGGTGCTCGCCGTGACACTCGACGTCACCGACGCCGCTGCGGTCGCCGATTTCGCCGCGCTCACCGTCGAGGAACTCGGTGGTGCCCACGTGGTGTGCGCCAACGCCGGCGTCGGTGGTGCGGGCGACGCCTGGAACGGTCCGCTGTCGTCGTGGGAGTGGGTGGTGAACGTCAACCTGTGGGGCGTCGTCCACACCATCCGCGCCTTCCTGCCCACGCTCGTCGCCCAGGACGAAGGGCACGTCGTCACCACCGCCTCGATGGCGGGGCTCACGGCGTCGCCCGGGATGGCGCCCTACAACGCGACCAAGCACGCGGTCGTCGGCCTGACCGAATCGCTCTACCACTCCCTGCGCCTGCAGGGATCGGCCGTCGGGGTGTCGGTGCTGTGCCCGGGTTGGGTCCGCACCCAGATCCTCGACTCCACGCGCAACTGGCCCACCGACGCGCTCGGCTCACTCCCCGCGGCCAACCCCGCCGCGGCGGGGAACTGGGAGCTGTTCCGGAGCATGGCCGAGCAGGCCGTCGCCAACGGTCTCGACCCCGCGGACCTGGCCGTGACGGTGCGCGACGCCGTGCGGGACAAGCGATTCTGGATCCTCACCCATCCGGACATGGCGCCGTTCGCCCTGGAGCGCATGCGTCGCGCCGTCGCCGGCGAGAACCCCGGCTGATGGCGATCACCGACCTGTCGGCGCTCGTGGGCACCTGGGAGGGTGCGGGAGCCGGCGCCTACCCCACCATCTCCGGGTTCGGCTACGTCGAGACCGCGACGTTCACCGCGGTGCCGGGCAAGCCGTTCCTGGCCTACGAGCAGCGCACCCGGGCCGACGACGACGGCCGCCCGCTGCACCGTGAGACCGGCTACCTGCGCCCGGGGGCCGACGGGGCCGTCGAATGGTCGCTGGCCCAACCCACCGGCCACGCCGAGCTCTCCGTGGGCACGTTCGCCGTCACCGCCGGCGGCGGGGTGCTCGACGTGACGACGACCGCGGTCCTGCGGTCGCCGAGCGCGCTCGAGGTGTCGCAACTGCGGCGCCGCTACACCGTCGACGGCGACGTGCTGCGCTACGAGCTCGACATGGCCGCCGTCGGCCAGCCGTTGCAGCGCCACCTCGTCGCCGAGCTGCGCCGGCAGGCGTAACCTCGCCGGCATGCTCCGCGTCAGCGTCTTCTATCCCTCGGCCGAGGGCTCCACCTTCGACCACGACTACTACAAGGCCACCCACGTCCCGATGGCGGTCGCCGCCTGGGGGCTGCCGGGAGCGGAGATCGACAAGGGCGTCAACGGTCCGTACGTGGCGGCCGTCCACTTCGAGTTCGAGTCGATGGCCGCCATGCAGGCGGCGATGGGCTCGCCCGACACCGCCAAGGTGATGGCCGACGTCGCGAACTACACCAACATCACGCCGGTGATGCAGATCTCCGAGATCGTCGACTGACCGAGCGCCGCTGCGCCGGCTACATCGAGCCGGTGACGATGCGCTCGAGCACCCAGTCCGGGTGCTCGGATTGCAGCCGGTTCAACCGGTAGGGGTTCTCGAACAATGCAACCAGCGATCCGTCCTCGCGCTCCAGTACCCGCACACCGCCGATGCCCCGCAGGGCGTCGGCGGTGGCGCGATCGGTGGTCCGCGCCGCCTGGTACGGCGCCGGGCTGAGCTCGACCGAGGCGTTGAACTCGCCTTCGAGCCGGGCGACGAACACCTCGAACTGCATCGAGCCCACCGCAGCGAGCACCGGCGCCTGGTCGCCGATGTCGGGATCGCGTAGCACCTGCACGACACCCTCGTCGCCGAGTTGGGCGAGACCGGACCGGAACTGCTTGAACCGGCTGGTGTCGCGGCTGCGGGCGGTGGCGAACACCTCGGGCTCGAAGGTGGGGATCGGTGGGAACCGCACCGCACCGAGGTCGTAGAGCGTGTCGCCGATCTTCAGCTCACGGGCGTTGACCAGACCGACCACGTCACCCGGGTAGGCCTCGTCGAGGGTGTCGCGTTCGGAGCCGAGGGTCGAGGTCGCGTGCTTGGTGCCGAACCGCTTCCCGGTCGAGGCGACGGTGAGCTGCATCCCGCGCTCGAAGCGGCCCGAGCAGACCCGCACGAACGCGATCCGGTCGCGATGTGCCGGATCCATGTTCGCCTGCATCTTGAACACGAAACCGCTGAACGGCTCGTCGAGCGGCCGCGGCTTGCCCTCGACGTCGGCCCGAGGCGTCGGGGCCGGGGCCAGGTCGACCACGGCGTCGAGCAGCACCCGGACCCCGAAGTTGGTGATCGCAGACCCGACGAACACTGGGGTGGAGTCGCCGGCCCGGAACGACGCCACGTCGAGGGTACTGCCGACCTCGTCGAGCAGGCCGACCTCGTCGACCGCCGACCGCCAGGCGTTGCCCTCGCTCGCCGCGGCCTCGTCGGCCGACAGCTCCTCCTCGGCGGCGGCGACGGCCCCGCGCGCCGTGCGGGCGAAGCGCAGGAATCGGCCCGTGCGCCGGTCGATCACGCCGCGGAAGTCACCGCTTTCGCCCACCGGCCAGGTGACGGGAGTGGGCTGCAGCACGAGGGTGTTCTCGATCTCGTCGAGCAGTTCGAGCGCGGCTTTCCCCGGGCGGTCCCACTTGTTCAGGAACGTGATGATCGGCAGGCTCCGGGCGCGGCACACCTCGAACAGCTTGCGGGTCTGGCTCTCGATGCCCTTGGCTGCGTCGAGCACCATGACGGCTGCGTCGACCGCGGTGAGCACCCGGTAGGTGTCCTCGCTGAAGTCCCGGTGGCCGGGGGTGTCGAGCAGGTTCAGCCGGTGTCCTCGATGCTCGAACTGCAGCACGGTCGAGGAGATCGAGATTCCGCGCTCGCGCTCCATGGCCATCCAGTCCGAGGTGGCCTGGCGGCGGCCGGCGCGCGCCCGCACCTCGCCGGCCTGGGTGACGGCGCCGGCGTAGAGCAGGAACTTCTCCGTCAGCGTGGTCTTGCCGGCGTCGGGGTGGCTGATGATGGCGAAGGTGCGCCGGCGGGCGGCCTCGTCGGTCGGCGTGGTCACGACGGCTCCGTGGTCGGGGGAGCCGCCATCGTACCGGCGCACGCCCGGCCCGCTGCTGTGCGACCGTCAGCCCTCGGCGCGGAGCTCCCGCAGGACGTCGGCAGTGTGCTCGCCCACCGTGGGCACCTGACGCAACGGCGGGGTCCAGCCCCCGAAGTCGACCGGTGACGCGACCGCCTTGTACGGCGCCTCGCCTTCGCGCGGCACCATGTCGACGAAGGCACCGGCGGCGACGGCCTGCGGATCCTCGATCACCTCGGCGATGGAGTTGACCGGCGCCCACCACACGTCGTGGACGTCGAAGATCGCCGCCCACTCGGCCCGTGGCCGCGATGCGAACACCTCGTCGAGCAGTTCGATCAGCGCCCGGGCGTTCTGCGCGCGGTCACGGTTGGTGCGGAACCGTTCGTCGTCGGCGAGTTCCGTGCGTTCGATCGCCCGCAGCAACCCGGGCCAGTGCCGGTCACCTTCGAGGCCGATGAGCCAGAACAGCTTGCCGTCACCGGCCCGGTAGCACGACAGCAGCGGCTCGCGACGGTCGAGGCGGGCCTTGGTGGAAGCGAGCTTGCCGAGCCGGAGCTGGATGCCGATGTCCCAACCGAGCACGTAGATGCCCGCCCGCAGCAACGACGTCGAGACCAGCCGGCCGGTGCCGGTGCGCTGCCGTTCCAGCAACGCCGCGAGGATCCCGGCGGCGAGCGTGATGCCGGTGGTGTGGTCACCGACTGCGGACCGGATCGGCGGCGGGTACTCGCCCGGCGGCACGATCGAGTGGGCGAGCCCGGACCGGGCCCAGAACGCACCGATGTCGTAGCCGGGCCGGTGCGCTTCGGGGCCGCTGCGGCCGTAGCCGGTGATGTGCGCGTACACCAGCGCCGGGTGACGGGCCATCACCTCCTCGGCCCCGAGACCGAGCCGGGCGAGCGCTTCGGTGCGGTAGTTCGTCACCAGCACGTCGGCGGTCGCCAGCAACCGTTCCAGGTCGGCCTTGCCCTCTTCGGTGGCCAAGTCGAGCACGACGGACCGCTTCGTGCGGTTGTCGAGCTCGAACGGTGGCACGGCCGGCTGGTCGGCCACCCCGATGGCACCGAACACCCGCCGCTGCGGATCGCCGCCCGGCGGCTCGACCTTGATGACGTCGGCGCCCCACTCCCCCAACAGCCCGGCGGCAGCAGGCCCTGCGACCCACGCCGTGAGCTCGATCACCCGGTAGCCCTGCAGCACGCCGGTGAGTCTGGCACCTGGCAAGCTCGCCGTTCCCATGTCCGGCCCCTCCCGCCCGATCGCGTCCTACCTGGCGGCGTTCGTGGCGCTCGGCCTGGCCACCACGGTGCTCGGCCCCGCCGTCGGGCAGCTGCGCACGCAGACCGGCGCCACGGTGGCCGCGCTCGCCACTGCGTTCACCGCCCAATCGCTCGGCTACCTGGTCGCGTCGATCCTGGCCGGGCGCCGCTTCGACGCCGGCGCCGGGCACCGGTTGCTGGCCGGTGGGCTCGCGGTGCTCGGCCTCGCCGGGTTCGGTTGGGCGCCGTCAACGACGGTCGTGGCGGTTGCTGGCGTCGCCGTCGCCGTCGGCGCGGCCGCCGCCGTGGTCGACGTCGGCGCCAACACCCTCCTGGTGTGGGCGCGCCCCGGCGACCCGGGCCCGGCGCTCAACGCACTGCACCTGTGCTTCGGGCTCGGGGCGCTGGCCGCACCGGTGCTCGTCGACCGCTCGGTCGCTTGGACCTCGGGGCTGTGGGCGGTGGCGGCCGTGGTGGCCCTGCCGGCGATCGCCGTCGCTGCGGTGCTCGGGCGCCAGCCGGCTCCGCCGGCTCCACCCCGGCCGGCATCGCGGCCGGACAGCGGCGGTCTGAGCGCACGGTGCGGGTTGGCGGGGTTCTACGTGCTGTACATCGGCGCCGAGCTCGGCGTCGCCGGGTGGATCCACACCTACGCCGGTGCGGTCGGCTTCGGTGGGGCGGCCGCCACCGGGGTCACCGCGACGTTCTGGGCCGGGTTCTGCCTGGGCCGTCTCGTCGCCGCCGCCGTCGTGCGCCGGGTCGGCGAGGTGCGCCTGCTGGTCGTGTCGTGCGGCCTGGCCACCGTGGCCGCCCTCGGGCTCGTCGTCGGTGACGGTGCCCCGGTCGCGGTGTGGGTGGGGGCCGGGCTGTTCGGCGCGACCGTCTCCCCGCAGTTCCCGACGATGATCGCCGTGGCCGACCGCCGGCTCGGCCTGACGGGCTCGATCACCGCGTGGATCATCGCCGGCACCGGACTGGGCAGCCTCACGCTCCCGTGGCTGATCGGCGTGCTGCTCGATCGGGCCGGCGCGCGGGCGATGCCCACGACGGTGGCCGTCCTCGCAGCCGCCTCCCTGGTCTGGGCGGTGGTGCTGACGGCCCGGCTGCTCCCGCCGCCGGACCGTCAGCGCCGCTCGATCAGCCCTTCTTGAGGGTGCTCTGCGGCCAGGAGCCGTCGCGGCCGTCCATGCCGGCCGCCGGGCGGGCCGCGCCGAGCAGCTGCTCGACGATCGGTCCGAGCTGCGTCGGGTCCTCGAGCGGGGCGTGGGTCGGGCCCCGGTGCCAGCCCTCGGCGATCGCGAGCACCTGACCGGACGCCTCGAACACCCGGCCGGTCACGCCGGCCGACTGCTCGGAGGTGAGCCAGGTGACGATCGGGGCGATCCAGCGGGGCGAGCGCATCTCGCGCTCCTCGTCGGTCTCCGGCGCCGGCCCGAGACCCTCGGTCATGCGGGTGAGCGCGACCGGGGCGACGGCATTGACCGTGACGCCGTAGCGCACCAACTCGAGCGCGGCGATGTTGGTGAACGCCGCGATGCCGGCCTTGGCCGCGCCGTAGTTGGTCTGGCCTGGGTTGCCGTAGATCCCCGACACCGACGTGGTGTTGATGATTCGGCCCGACACCGGCTTGCCGTTCTTCGACTGCTCGCGCCAGTAGGCCGCCGCCCAGCGCGACGGGGCGAACGTGCCCTTGAGATGGACCTTGATGACGGCGTCCCACTCGGCCTCGGTCATGTTGACCAGCACCCGGTCGCGCAGGATGCCGGCGTTGTTGACCACCGCGTGGAGGTCGCCGAAGGTCTCGATCGCCTGGTTGACGAGGCGCTGCGCCCCCTCCCAGTCCGACACGTCGTCGCCGTTCACCACGGCCTCGCCGCCCATGCCGATGATGTCGGCGACCGTCTGCTCGGCGGGGGACCGGTCGGCGCCGGTGCCGTCGGTGTTGCCACCGAGATCGTTAACGACGACCTTGGCGCCGTGCGACGCCAGCATCAGCGCATGCTCGCGGCCGATGCCGCGCCCGGCACCGGTGACGATGGCGACTCGACCTTCACACAGACGGCTCATTCCTGCTCCTCGCATACGGCGGACGGCCCGTCATCGTGCCCGGCCGGTGACCGGGGACGCACATCGGCGCCCGGCGGCGACGCCGACCAGGCCCGGCCGTAGCCTTTCGGGCCGATGAACGCCGACCTGCTCGTCGTGGGCGCCGGCCCGGCCGGCTGCGCCGCCGCCGTCACCGCCGTCCGCCGGGGGCTCGAGGTGGTCGTCGTCGACAAGGCCTCGTTCCCTCGTGACAAGTGCTGCGGCGACGGTCTCACCACGGGCGCACTGCGGTTGTTGGCGCAGTTGGGCTTCGATCCGTCCACCGTGCCGTCGTGGCAGGAGGTGTCGTCGGCCTGGGTGCGCTCCCCCACCGGCTACGCCGTCGAGTTCCCCTTCCCGACCGGCCAGGGGCTGTTCGGCGCCGTCGCACCGCGTGCCGAGTTGGACGCTGCGCTCGTCGCCCTCGCCCGCCGGTCCGGGGCGACGGTGCACGAGGGCCATGCGCTCGACGGGGTCATCGGTCACGACGCCGACGGGGTCACCGTCGCCGTCGACGGCCTCGGAACGGTGCGGGCCCGCTGGGTGATCGGCGCCGACGGCATGTGGAGCCCGCTGCGCAAGGCGCTCGGCCTCACCCCCACCGGCTACCTCGGCGAGTGGCACGCCTTCCGCCAGTACGCCGAGGGCGTCACCGGCGACGGCGCCGAGCGGTTGTGGGTGTGGTTCGAGGAGGACCTCCTGCCCGGCTACGCGTGGAGCTTCCCGCTGCCGGGCGGTCGGGCCAACGTCGGATTCGGGGTGCTGCGCGACGGGGTACGGCGCATCCAGGAAATGAAGGCCACCTGGGCCGACCTGCTCGAGCGGCCGCACGTGCGCGCCACGCTCGGACCCGACGCCCGGCTGATCGACCGGCACACCGCCTGGCCGATCCCGGCGCGCGTCGACACGATGCCGTCGGGCACCGGTCGAGCGCTGCTCGTGGGTGATGCCGTGGCCGCCACCGACCCGATGACCGGCGAGGGGATCGGTCAGGCCTTGCTCACCGGCTCGTTGGCGGCCGAGGCGATCGCGGCGGGCGGCACGCCGGCCGCTGTCCAAGCCGTCTACCGGAGCGCGCTCGACCGCGACCTCGTGCCCGATCACCGGATGTCGGTGGCATTGAGCCGGGTGCTGCAGCACCGCCGTGGCACCCGTGCGGCGATCCGCATCGCCGGCGCCACGCCGTGGACGCGGCGCAACTTCGCCCGGTGGCTGTTCGAAGACGAACCGCGGGCCGCCGCGTTCACGCCCGGTCGTTGGCATCGCAACTTCTTGCGCCGGCCCGGCGCGACGTTCGGCTGAACCGTCCGGCGCACCGGCACGCCGGGCCCCGTACCATCGGCCCGGTGAGTCCCCTCGCCGCCATCGCGCTCGACCACGCCGTTCGCACCTGGGACGACGACATCGTCCCGGTGCTGCACGACTACATCGCCATCCCCAACGTGTCGGTCGCGTTCGACGCCGACTGGGCCGCGCACGGCCACATGGATGCCGCCGTCGACCTGATCGCCGGTTGGTGCCGGGCCCGGGCGCTGCCCGGCGCGACGGTCGAGGTGCACCGCCTGCCCGGGCGCACCCCGATGGTGCTCGTCGAGATCCCGCCCGCCGGGGGCGGCTCGGCCACCGACACGGTGCTGCTCTACGGGCACCTCGACAAGCAGCCCGAGATGACCGGCTGGCGCGACGGGCTCGGCCCGTGGCTCCCGGTGCTCGAGGGCGACCGGCTCTACGGCCGCGGCGGTGCCGACGACGGTTACGCCGCCTTTGCGTCGCTGACCGCGATCGAGGCCGTGCGGGCCGCCGGCGGCGCCCACACCCGTTGCGTCGTGCTGATCGAGGCCTCCGAGGAGTCCGGCAGCCCGGACCTGCCCGCCTACGTCGAGCACCTCGCCGACCGGATCGGCACACCGAGCCTGGTGCTGTGCCTCGATTCGGGCTGCATCGACTACGACCATCTGTGGGTCACGACGTCGCTGCGGGGCCTCGTCGGGGCCACCGTCACGGTCGAGGTGCTCGACGAGGGCGTCCACTCCGGCGTGGCGTCGGGCATCGTGTCGTCGTCGTTCCGGGTGCTGCGCCGCCTGCTCGACCGGGTGGAGGACGCGGCCACCGGCACGATCCTGTTGCCCGAGTTGCACGTCGAGATCCCGGCCGACCGGCTCGCCCAGGTCCGCGCCACCGCTGCGACCCTGGCCCTCAGCCCGGCCGAGGAGCTGCCGCTCGTGACCGGGATGCGGCCCACCACCGACGACCGGGTGGAGCAGATCCTGCGCGGCACCTGGCGCCCGACGCTGTCGGTCATCGGCGCAGCTGGGCTGCCGCCGGTGGAGCGGGCGGGCAACGTGCTGCGCCCGTCGACCACGCTCAAGCTCTCGTTCCGCCTCCCCCCGACCGCCGACGCGCACCGGGCCCGTGAGGCGGTGGTCGCTGCGCTCGGCGACGACGCCCCCGACGGCGCCCGGGTCACCGTGACCGCCAAGGAGGCCTCGACCGGCTGGAACGCGCCGACGTTCGCGCCGTGGCTGTCGACCGCGCTCGACGACGCGTCACAGGCGGTGTTCGGTCGCCCGGCCCGGATGATGGGCGAAGGCGGCACGATCCCGTTCATGGGGATGCTCGGCGAGCGGTTCCCCGACGCGCAGTTCGTGATCACCGGGGTGCTCGGACCGGACACGAACGCTCACGGCCCCAACGAGTATCTGCACGTGCCGACCGGGCGGCGGATCACGGCGGCGTTGGCGCTGCTGCTCGACGCGCACGCCCGGCGCTGAGCGTGATCGGCCTGCTGCGACGCAACCGCGACGTCCGCCTGCTGTTCTTCGCCGTCATCGTCAACTACTGCGGCGACTGGTTCGCCACCGTCGCCATCCTCGGCGACATCGGCGACCTCACCGGCGATTCCGCCCTGGCCGCCGGCGGGGTGTTCGTCGCCCAGAGCCTGCCGTCGCTGCTGCTCGGCGCCGTCGCCGGTCCGGTCGCCGACCGGTTCGACCGGCGCCGGATCCTGCTCGTGGCATCGCTCCTGCAGGCGGTCGCCGCATTGGGGTTCCTCGGGGTCGGCACCGGGCGGGTGTGGGTGGCCTACGTCGTGCTCGCCGCGATCGCTGCGCTCGCGTCGTTCTTCGGGCCGGCGTCGTCGGCGTCGCTGCCCAACCTGGTCGACCCCGACGACCTGCCGACGGCGTCGACGATGTTCGGCGCCACGTGGGGGGCGATGCTCGCCGTCGGCGCCTCGCTCGGCGCCGTGTTCAGCGCGGCGTTCGGCCGGGATGCGGCCTACGTGGCCGACGCCGTGAGCTTCCTCGTCGCTGCGGTGTTGGTGGCGGGGATCCGCCGCCCGACCCGCTCCGCGACGGCGCCGGGCGCAACCCGGGTGCCGATGCGCCCCATCGCCGACACCCGCGAGGCGGTCGGCATCGCCCGCCGGGACCCGGCGCTGCTCGCGCTGTTGTGCTCCAAGGCCGGCTTCGGTCTGGCCAGCGGGATGGTCGGCCTGCTCGCGGTGCTGGCCGAGGTCCGCTACGACGCCGGCGACCTCGGCATCGGGCTCCTGCTCGCCGCCCGAGGGGTGGGGGTGGTGATCGGCCCGCTGCTGGCCAAGCGGTACGCCCGGCCCGACGTGCCGGCCATCCTGCGGGTCTGCGCGCTCAGTTGCCTGCTGTACGGAACGGTGTACCTGGGCGTGGCGGCGGCCCCCGTGCTCGCGCTGGCGGCGGTCGGGGTGCTGATCGCCCACCTCGGCGGCGGGGTCCAGTGGACGCTGTCCACCTACGGGCTACAGGTCGTCGCCCCCGATCACGCCCGCGGCCGGATCATGGCCGCCGACTTCTCGCTGGTGAGCGGCTCGATGACCGCCAGCTACCTCGCCGCGGGCGGCCTCGAGGCCCTCGTCGGCCCCGGCGGGGCGATGGCGGCGCTGTGCGTCGTCGCGCTCGCCTGGGGCGTGTTGTACCTGCGGCTCACCGCCACCCTGCGCGGCCGGGCCCCGGCGGCCTGACGCCACCGGGGCCCGG
>JBJTVH010000083.1:0-2798 GCA_046081125.1 Acidimicrobiales bacterium | reverse complement strand
CATCGCACGCACCCTGTAGGCGACGCGGCCCTCGCCGGCAGCGCAGCTGTTCGCCGAGCACCCCCAATCGGCAAAGAGCGGGTTCGAGCTGGAGATTCCCGGACTGCCTGCGAGCGGGACGATGCCGACCCTCGGTTCGGGACGGTGCGCCGCATTGCGGCGGCGGCCGGTGTTCAGCTCGTGCCCGTCCCCACGCTCACACCGACGGTCGCCCTCATGCAGTGTGCGGACAACCTGCGCCGGGAGCACGGTGCACTGCGCGTGGCGCTCTCCCTCAGGGAACCATCCCCGACCGGCGACGTCCGGTATGACGCCGCCCTCGCCGCCCTCGTCGACCACTACGCCGCGGAGGAGGCTCTGCCGATCCCGGCATGGACGAGCCAGCCGTCGCTCACGCTCGCCGATCCTTGGATCCCTGACCCGTACGCACCCGACGACATCGCCGCACTCACCCCGCCGGCGTTCGTCCGGCACGGCGTCCTCCTTGCGGCAACCGAACTGGAGAGCGTGTGAGCCCTGGAGGTCTGTTCGATCGCACTGCGATTCAAGCGGCGCTGATCGAAGTCTCCCGGGAGGTGGAAGCCGCCGGGCTGGACATCGAGTTCCTCGTCGTCGGATCAGCAGCGATCGCCCTGCAGTTCGATCGGCCAGCGCTCACCGGCGACCTCGACGCGCTGTATCCAATGGCGAAGCGAGAGGAGGTGGCACGCATCGCTGCCGTCGTCGCCGAGCGCCACGGCTGGGACCCAAGCTGGCTCAACGACGACGCCCTGATGTTCCAGTCGCACTACGACTCGGCCGTACGATGCACCGTGTTCGCATCGACCGGCGGCGTCACCATCCGTCTCGCGCCGGCCGATCTGTTGTTGGCCATGAAGTTGCTCGCTGCTCGAGGGGACGCGACCGCGACGACATCGACCTCTTGCTCGATGCCTGCGGGGTCCACTCGTTCGCCGAGGCCGAGTCCATCTTCGGGCGGTACTACCCCGACGAGGTGCTCAAGCCGCAATTAGCAGCCCAGCTGAGGGCCCGATTCCCATAGCCTGACCCTGCATGGTGGGCGGCAAAGTCGGAACGCCGAGGCGCGCGGCGCGGGTCGAACAGGCCCAGGCGTCGACGACCTCGGCCGAGGAGTTGACCCTGCTGGCGCGCGACGAGTCATGGCGCGTGCGCGCTGCCGTCGCGTGCCATCCCTCCACGCCAGTCGACGTCTGGCGCCTCTTGGCGCAGGACCCGGTCTCCTCAGTGCGCCGCCGCGTGTTGCGCCGAACGGATCTCGAGCCCGCCGACCTCGATCGGCTCGTCCACGACCAGAACGCCACGACCCGACAGCAGGCGCTCCGCCATCCGCAGCTGCCCGCCGAGGTGCTCGTCGCCGAATGTGCCGACAATTCGCCCAACCGCGAACCGGCACTTGCGGCGGCAGCGCTCCGGATGACGGAGCTGGCCACGTTGCTGGCCACGCAGCTGTACGACGGGCTCCGCGCCCTGGCCGCGAGCTCGCCCGAATCCACACCAGCGGCCCTCACCAGCCTCGCTCAAGATTCGGTACTCGCCATCCGGCTCGCTGTGGCCGCCAACCCGACGACGCCCGTGCGCGTCCTGGGCCGACTCGCCGCATCAGACCCGGCCGTCGCCCGGGTCGTCGCCACCCGGTCCGACGTCCCCCGCTGGTGCTGGCTTCGGCTGACCACCCACTGGCACTGGAGCGTCCGCGCTGCGGTGGCCGGGAACGTGCACGCACCGGACAAAGCCCGGCACCGGTTGGTCAAGGACCCGTCGCTCGCCGTCCGTTGCGCGCTCGCCGCTTGCACCGCCACGCCGGCTGCGCTTCGTGACCGCCTCGCCATCGACCACCCGGCGGCACGCCTGGCCCTACTCACCAACCTGCACCTCACGAGCAGGGAAGCCGTGCGGCTGCGGTACGACGAGTCGCCCTGGGTCAGCGGGTACGCAGTCGGCCACCCCGCACTACCCGCCGACGAGGTCCAGCGGGTGGCCGAGGACCTCGACCAGCCCGGTTGGCTATTGCGCCGTGCCGCGTCCCATCCCTCCGTCGATCCCGCCGTGCGGGACGGGCTCCGGGCATGGCTCGGCCTCGGCGCCACCAAGGACGATCCCCGTTTCGACCCGCTGAGCCAGACGGTCGCCCCGGGCGACCGGTCGGTGCCGTCGTGGCAGCGCTGGCAGGACACCGCGGCCGAGGGCTTCCCTGCCGCGGCGTCGGCGCTCGGCATGGTCCGCGCCGTCAGCCTCCAGGGCCGCCGCACTGCGCAGCCCGAACGCCTCATCGACGCGGCAACCGACCCGGACCCACGCGTCCGATGGGCCGTGACCGGCTATCGCCCGCTGCCGGCCAACGTGCTCGCGCAACTCCAGGCCGATCCCAACTCGGATATCGCTCGCCATGCCGCGACGCTTCCGGGCAAGACCGTGCGGCGCCCTCGTCTGGCCAAGGCAACCCTCGCCGAGTTCGCCCTACTCATCATCGTCGGCACGTGCCTCGTGGGGTACCTCTGGCGGGTGGACCCGACGCTCGAGAGCGCCACCACAATCGACCTCCCGGTCGACGTCTCGTCGGAGACGATCCTCAACCGGTGGTGCCCGCTCCCCGGCGTACGCGTCGAGCGGCAGGTGTTCCCCAACGACAAAGGCTGGACGGTCGCCCAGCGCGTGGTGGTCCGCAACGACGGACCGGTCGAGCTCCAGACGAGCCTGCTCCTGTACCCGGGGACCCCGATGAGCTGGGGCGAGCGGCGCCTGGTCGGGAGGATCCGGAACGTTCCCCCCGGGGGCGA
>JBJTVH010000082.1:0-2104 GCA_046081125.1 Acidimicrobiales bacterium | reverse complement strand
TGCAGGAATGGGACCGTTCCGCGAAAGCCGAGCAACGGTCCCGGGCGTTGTTCGCCCAGCACGCCATCCGCCCCGACGAGGTCGCGCGCGAGATGACCGAGATGCGCGTCGCGCTCGGCGCGTCGGCCGACGTCGAACGGTTTCTCACCGCCGCCGTCCCCGGCTTCGGCGGCACCCTGTCCACCACCCGCGCCGGGGCGCTGCAGATCGACCTCACCGAAACCCCACCGGCGCTGCGCGACGCCGTCCCCGCCGTGCGCCTCACCGGTCGGCTCGAACCGCCGGTCGCCGACAGCGAAGCGCTTCTCGCCCGCACCCATCCCCTCGTCGCCGGTCTCGCCGCCCACACCCTCGCCACCGCCCTCGATCCGCTCACCCCGTCCCCGGCCCGCCGCTGCGGGGTGGTCCGCACCGGGGACGTCACCCGGCGCACCGTGCTGCTCGTCGTGCGCCACCGGTTCCAACTCGTACGCCACGGCCGCAACGTGATCGACACCGCCCCACTCCTCGCCGAGGACGCCGCCGTGCTCGCCTTCACCGGCCCACCGACCGACCCGGTCTGGCTGCCGGCCGCCGACGCCGAAGCCCTGCTGCACGTCACCCCGGCCGGCAGCGTCCACCCCGACCAGGCAACCCAGCAGCTCACCCCGGTCATCGCTGCGCTCGACGCCCTCACCGCCCACCTCGACGCCGACGCCGCCGCCCGCGCCGACACCCTCCGGCAGGCGCACGACCGGGTGCGGGACGCAGCCCGCGCCAAAGGGGTGCGGGTGAGCGTGCAACCGCAACCTCCGGCCGATCTGCTCGGCGTCTACGTGCTGCTGCCCAAGGTGAGCGCATGACCGGCAACGTCCGCACCGTCGGCAGCCTCCTACCCGCCGACCTCCTCGCCCGGGTCGCCGCCGGCGACCCGCAACTGCCCGGCACCACCCCGGTCAGCTACCACCTCGCCCCGTCCGAGAAGCTCGGCGAGGCGATCACCCGCTCCTGGAACCGGCTCACCGGTGTGTGGGCGGCGTTCACCGACGAACTCGACCGCCTCCCGGCCACCGATCCAGCCACCACCCTCACCCGCAACCGGTGGACGCTCGTCGTGTTCCAGGAGTTGGGCTTCGGCCGGCTCCCGGCCACGAAGCCGATCGACGTCGACGGCGCCACCTTTGCGGTCTCCCACGGGTGGGGCAGCGTCCCGATCCATCTCGTGTCCGCCCGAGCCGATCTCGACCACCGCGACGCCGGGATAGCCGGCGCCAGCCGGATCTCCCCGCACGGGCTCGTGCAGGACGCGTTGAACCGCTCCGACGAGCACCTGTGGGGAATCGTCAGCAACGGCCGCCGCCTGCGGCTGCTGCGCGACAACGCGGCGCTCACCCGCCAGGCGTACGTCGAATGGGACCTCGAAGCGATCATCGAACAGCAGGCGTACGCCGACTTCGCGCTCCTCTGGCTCGTCTGCCACCAGTCCCGCGTCGAAGGCGACCCGCCCGCGGTCTGCCTGCTCGAACAATGGAAGGACCAGGCCCGCACCCAAGGCGTGCGCGCGCTCGACTCGCTGCGCGCCGGGGTGGAAACCGCGATCGCCGAGCTCGGCACCGGGTTCGTCGCCCACCCCGACAACCGGGCCCTGCGCGACGCGCTCACCACCGGCACCCTGTCGAACCAGGACCTGTACCGCCAGCTCCTGCGGCTGGTGTACCGGCTGCTGTTCCTCGCCGCCGCCGAAGGCCGAGGCCTGCTCATCGACCCCGACGGCGACCCGGCCGCCGCCACCCGCTACCGCAGCTACTACAGCCTCGAACGCCTCCGCCGCCTCGCCGAAGCCCGCCGGGGCGCCGGCCCCCACGGCGACCTGTGGCAGCAGCTGCGCGTCGTGTTCACCGCCCTCAGCCGTCCCGATGGCGAACCCGCGCTCGCGCTCCCCGGCCTCGGGTCGTTCCTGTGTTCCGATCGCGCCTGCCCCGATCTCGACCACTCGACGGTCGACAACCGGCATCTGCTCACCGCGCTGCGGGCCGTCGGCGAGATCCGTGACGGCGGCACCCGCCGCCGGGTCGACTACGCCAACCTCGGCGCCGAGGAGCTCGGCTCGATCTACGAGAGCCTC
>JBJTVH010000081.1:0-15358 GCA_046081125.1 Acidimicrobiales bacterium | reverse complement strand
ACCGAAAGATGCGAGCGATTCTCGCAGCACAAGATGAAAGGAATGGTAAGACAAGTGAACAGATGTTCACTGGAGATGTTGACACATGCTGCATCTGCATGGACATGCAACGCGCCGACCCAACGGCAGCCGGGTAGCATCCCTTGTCCGGTCTCGACGGCCGGCGCAGTTCGTCCGGCCTCGACGGCCGGCGCAGTTCGTCCGGCCTCGACGGCCGGCGCAGTTCGTCCGGCCTCGACGGCCGGCGCAGTGAGGAGTGCCGTGTCCCTGACGTTCCACGAGCTCGGCATCGGCGGCGACCTCGTCGACGCCCTGGCCGAGCGAGGGATCAGCTCCCCGACGCCGATCCAGGCTGCTGCCATCGCCGACCTCGTCGGCGGGCGGGACCTCGTCGGGCGGGCCCCCACGGGCTCCGGCAAGACGCTGGCGTTCGGTCTGCCGCTGCTCGAACGCGTCGGCCGGGGCGCTCCGGGCCGCCCAGCGGGGCTCGTGCTGGCACCCACCCGAGAACTCGCGGCCCAGATCCACGACACGCTTGCTCCGCTGGGCGCCCTGCGCCGCCGGCGCATCCTTGCCGTCTATGGCGGAGTGTCCTTGATGCCGCAGACCAAGGCGCTCGCGAAGGGGGTCGCGGTCGTCGTGGCAACCCCCGGCCGCCTCGAGGACCTGATGGCGCAGAGGGCGATCGCGCTCGATGCCGTCGAGGTCGTCGTGATCGACGAGGCCGACCGCCTCGCCGACATGGGGTTCGCGCCGGCGGTGCGGCGCATCGTGCGCTCGACCCCGGCGTCACGCCAGACGGCGCTGTTTTCTGCGACGCTCGACGACGCGTCCGAGTCGCTCACCCGGGACCTGCTGCGCAACCCGATCCGGGTCGACGTCGCCGGCGGGTCCGAGGCCGAACCCGACCTCGTGCACCGCTTCTGGACCGTCACCCAGCAGGATCGCCAGGCCGTCGCAGCGCAGGTCGTGCGCTCGATGGGGCGCACACTCGTGTTCACCCGCACCCGGCATGGCGCCGACCGGGTGGCCAAGCAGTTGGCCTCCGCCGGGCTCGTGACCGCAGCACTTCACGGTGGGCACTCGCAGGCCAAGCGGGACGAGGCCCTCGCCGGTTTCCACGCCGGGCGGGTCCAGGCGCTCGTGGCCACGGACGTGGCCAGCCGAGGGATCCACGTCGACGACGTGGCGTGCGTGCTGCAGATCGATCTGCCCGAGACGCCCGCCGATCATCAGCACCGCTCCGGGCGAACCGGGCGAGCCGGGGCGAAGGGGCTCGTGGTCACCTTCGTGCAGGAGGGCAAGTTCAAAGCGGCCCGTTCGATGGCCAAGGTGCTCGGCTACGACGTCGAGATCGGCCCCCCGGCGCTCGGGGAACTCGACGCCTTGGCCGAGCAGGTCCGGCCGCGGCGCTCCGCTCGAACGGGCCCGCCGGCCTCCTCGGGTCGGCCGGTCGCGCCGGTCGCCTCCGGTCTCGGCCCGGTGCCGACCGAGTTCTGGCGTCGCGATGCCCGACCGGACCGATCGGCCCGTTCCGAGCGCACCAGTGCGGCGGAGCCGAGCGATCGCCGGGTCGGTCGGGCCCGGCCGCCGCGAGCGGTCCGCCAGCGCACCAGAGCCGGCCGCTGAGCCGGGCCGCTGGTCATTCGCGGTCGTCGTCGGCCGGTAGCACGAGCAGGTCGGCGCTGGCGGCCAACGCCAGCGCGACCTGAGCCGCTTTCTCGACCACGGCGGCGACGTAGTGACCGGCGACGGTCGCCGAGCCCGGCAGCGGGGGATCGCCGAGGGAACGGACGAGCACGGCGGCGTCGGCCGCAGGGGTGACCGGTTCGGGATCGGGCAGTGGGCCGGTGGGACGCCACAGGTCGACGCCCCGCCCGCCTCGGCTGGGGCCACGCCCGGGTACGACATGACGGCGGGACGCGTTCATCCGACCTCCTCGAGGGTGGCGGCAGTGTCGGACTCCTCGGTGAGCATGGACTCCGGCCGCAGCCCGAGCGCCTTGCGCAGTTGCTCCGCATCGAGATCCGACAGCGAACTCGATGCAGGGAGCACGAGGTCGGCGATGTGGCGCTTGCCGGCCACGACCTCCTCCACCCGCTCGTCGACGGTGCCCGGGCACACGAGTCGGTGCGAGATGACCGTGCGCGTCTGACCGATGCGCCACGCCCGATCCCGGGCCTGGTCCTCGACAGCGGGGTTCCACCAGCGGTCGTAGAGCACCACGTGGCTGGCCGCGGTCAGGTTGAGCCCGACCCCACCGGCCTTGAGCGACAGCACGAGCGCTCCGGCCCCCGCTTCGGCCTGGAACTCGGCGACCATCGCATCGCGGGTGCCCCGGGCCAGCGACCCGTCGTAGCACTGGATCCGCCGCCCGAAGGTCTTGCTCAGGTACGCCGCGAGCATGCGGCCCCATTCGGCGAAGTGGGTGAAGATCAACACCTTTTCGTCGGCGGCGAAGACCTGCTCGACGATCTCCTCGAGCCGGGCCAGCTTGCCCGAGCGACCGGCCAGCGGTCGGCCGTCGTCGAGGTAGTTCGCCGGGTGGTTGCAGATCTGCTTGAGCGCCGTGATCGCGGCGAGCACGGCGCCTTTTCGCTGCTCGGCCCCGTCGGCCGAGGCGACGATGAGGCGGTCGAGCACGGCCTGGTAGAGGCCGATCTGCTCGGCCGTCATCGAGCAGTGGTCCAACTCGTCGATGCGGTCGGGGAGTTCGGCGGCGACCGCCGGCTCGGCCTTGGTCCGCCGGAACACGAGGATCCCGTTGAGCGCCTTCAACGCCGCTTCGCCCTCGCCGGCAAGCTGGGACACGAAGGTGGCCCGCGGGCCGACGAGGCCCGGGTTGGTGAAGTCGAGGATCGCCCACAGGTCGCCCAGGCCGTTCTCGATCGGGGTGCCGGTCAGCGCGATGCGGGAGCGGGCCGGGATCCGCCGCAGTTGCTGTGCGGATTCGTTGGTCGGGTTCTTGATCGCCTGCGCCTCGTCGAGCACCAGCCGGCTCCACGTGCGTCCGGCGAGCACGTCGATGTCACGCACCGCCGTGCCGTAGGTGGTGATCACGACGTCGGCCCGAGCGATTTCGGCCTCGAACTCGGCGGCGTCGGCGCGTCGTGCCCCGTGGTGGAGCACGACCCGCAGCCGGGGGGTGAACTTCGCTGCCTCCCGGGCCCAGTTGCCGACCACGGCGGGCGGGGCGATGACGAGTGCCTTGCCGGCCGAAGCGGCGTCGCCGTCGGTAGCGGCCCGGGCGGCGGCCTGGGCCCGCCCGAGGTGGGCGAGCATCGTGGGGGTCTTGCCGAGCCCCATGTCGAGTGCGAGGCAGCCGCCGAGGCCGGCCGAGTCCAGGAACCCGAGCCACGCGAGGGCCTCGGCCTGGTAGCTGCGCAGCTCGCCACGGAACCCTTCCGGGGTGGTCACCGGTTCGGTGGAGACATGGCGCGCCCGCTCGAACAGCTCCGTCGCCCAGCCGGACCCGGCCACGGCGATGCCGCCGGTGAGCCGGCTCCCCTCGAGGCCCATGGCATGGCGGAGGATCTCCGCCCCGGTCATCTGGGTGGTGCGGGACCGTTCGGCGAGGGCGGCAGCCGCCTCCTTGAGGTCGAGCCGGTCGAGCTCCACCCAGCGTCCACCGGACCGCACGAGCGGGCGGGCCTCGGCGGCGAGGCGGGTGATCTCGGCGGCGCTGAGCTCGAGGTCGCCGAACACCACCGACCACCGGACGTTGGCGAGTTGATGGGCACCGACGACCGATTCGCCGGTCGGCATCGTGAACAGCCGCAGCACCGGTGTGGGCTTGCGCCGCGACAGCGCCGGAAGGCGGAGGTCGAACCCGGCGGCGGTCAGCTCGACGGCGACGACCGTCATCAGCTCCCACGCCTCGTCCTGGCTGAGCACGACCTGCCCGCGGCGCAGCGCGCCGGGCCGGCGCAGTACGGGGTAGAGCCGTTCGAGCCGGGTGAGCTCGTCGGCGATCGGCTTGGTGTTCTTCGAATCGGTGAGCGCGACCTCGACAGGGAGGGGACGGCCGTCGGCGCCCGGTCCGAGCACGTTGCAGAACCAGGCCCCACCCCGGTCCGGCGGGTCGAGCTGCACGATCAGACGAGGGCGGCCCGATGCGGTGACCGTGCGCGACCACTGCTCGAGCCGCCGGCCGAGCTGGCCGACGACGGCGACCGGGGCGGCGAAGGTGGACCCGTCGAGGCGCGTGGCGACGGCCTCGGCGACGCTCTGAGCCGTATGCGTGACCGGAGGTGGCGCCGGGAAGCTGAGCTGGCGGGCCCCGAACTTCACGACGGCGTCGACGACGGCCGACAGGATCGTCGCCGTGGTTGCACGCGCATCGGCCTGGGGGTGCAGCGCGTTGACGGGGCCCGGGACGACGGCGGCGAGGCGTTGCAGCTCTTCGTCGTCGACGAGGGCCGGCACCCAGCGCACGGCCACGTCGGCGGCTCGACCGTTCGGTCGGGTCACGGTCCGCAGCGTGGGGACGACGGCGCCCTTGGCCACGTGGCGCACACCGAGCAGTGCGACCCGGCCGAGCCAGGCGACGCTTGCGCCGACCCCCGAGCGGGTCGTGCGACCACCCACCTCGACGAGCCAGCCGAGGATCTTGTCGACCGGAATCGACAGGGCATCGGCCCGGAAACCGCCGGGCAGCGGCACGCCGGGGTGCAGATCCCAGCCGAGCGCCGGGCCGCCGATCGCTTCGAGCCGGTCGGCGAGCTGCTCGTTGTCCTCGGGAGCCAGCCCGGGGCCCGCGGCCCAGACGACTACGTGACCGTCGGACCACGAAGCCTGGAGCCGGATCTCGGCGAGTTCGGCGAGCTCGCTGACCGACACCGTCGGCGCGGCGGTGAGCACGTCCCACACGGCTTGGAGGCGGTTGCGGTCGTCCTCGAGATCTGCGAGCACGAGCTCTCGCTCGCGCAGTGGGAGCCGTTGGGCGTTCAGGATGCGCTCGTCGGTGTCGTCGAGCAGGCGACCGACGGCGAGGCGGGCTCGGGCGGGCTCGCGCTCGAAGAGGGCGAGATCCTCGGTGCTGGCGCGGCCTTCGGCGACGGCCCAGGCGACGTGTTCGAGATCGTGAAGCAGCAGTGGCATAAGGGGGATGCGGCGCCCCTTCGCGCCGCGGACCGCTCGGGGACTGTGACCGGCGGGGCCCGATGCAGGATCCCCGATCCTGCGCTCCCGCCGACGGTGCGCTCCCGAGGGGGCACACCCGAACGAGGGGCCACACGCCGTGGTGGATCATAGCGGTGTCGTGTCCGATCGGTGCGGATGGAACGTCGCATCGGGAAGACTCCCGGCATCGGGCACCCGCCCGGGAGGGGAGCCGGTCATGCAATCGTTCGCGCAGAAGGTGGCCGTCGTCACCGGGGGTGGCAGCGGGATGGGGCGGGAACTGGTCGTTCAACTGTGGGCGGCCGGGTGTGCGGTCGCGGCCTGCGACGTGGACACCGATGGCCTCGCCGCGACGGCGGCGGCCTGCGTCGGTGGACCACGGGTGTCGACGTTCCGGGCCGACGTGTCGTCCGAGGCCGACTGGCTCGCGTTCCGTGACCACGTGCGTGCCGAGCACGCGACCGACCTCGTGCACCTGTTGTTCAACAACGCCGGCATCGGCGGGGGCGGGAGCATGGTGCTCGACAGCCGGGAGGAGTGGGAGCGCACCTTCGGCGTCTGCTGGGGCGGGGTGTATCTCGGCACTCGGACGTTCCTGCCGATGCTGATCGCTGCTCCCGAGGCACACCTCGTGAACACGAGCAGCGTCAACGGTTTCTGGGCGTGCCTGGGCCCGCAGGGGCCGCACACCGCGTACGCCGCTGCGAAGTTCGCCGTGAAGGGATTCACGGAGGCCCTCGTGGTCGACCTGCGGCTGCACGCCCCGCACGTCGCCGCCTCCGTCGTCATGCCGGGTCACATCGGCACCTCGATCGCGTTCAACTCGGGGATCGCCCACGGCCGGGACCCCAAGGCGCTCAGCGACGACGACGTCCGGCTCCTGCGCGATCGGCTCGGTCGCCGCGGGATCGACACTCGCAGTGCCTCGGACGAGGACCTGCGCATGCTCGCCGTGCAGCAGGCCACCAGCTTCCGCGACGATGCGCCGACCACGGCGGCCGAGGCGGCCACGATCATCCTCGACGGGGTGCGCGACGGCCGGTGGCGCATCCTGGTCGGCCAGGACGCCCACGTGCTCGACGCCGCCGTGCGCACGACGCCCGAGGAGGCCTACGAGGAGTCGTTCATGGCCCGACTGCGCGACGCAGGCGCGTTCGGGTTCGTGCGGGGCTGAGCCCTACCAACCGAGCAGCCGGCGCGCCTGCGCGATCGCGTCGTCGTGGTCGGCGACCTCGACGGTCGACAGGCCGAGCGCCCGGCCGGCGGCGGCCATGGCGGGGAAGTCGTCGAGGTACAACGTGCGCCCGGCAGCGACGCCAAGCCGGTCGAGCGCCAGGCGGTAGACCGCCGGATCGGGTTTGCGCAGGCCGACGTCCCACGACCAGACGGCGACGTCGACGTCGGCGGGCACGACCGCATCCCAGGCCGGCTGCCACTCCCGCACGGTGTTCGACAGGATGCCGACCGCAAGGCCCGCCCGAGCGGCCTCGGCGGCGAGTGCGTGCATACCCGGGTGGGCGCGCAGCGCACCCGGCCCGTAGAACGGCGAGGCCGGGTCGAGCAGGGTCCGCACGGCGTCGGCGTCGGGGCCGAGCGTCTCGAAGAACGCCTCGAGCGTGATCTCGCCCCGCTCGAGGCGATGGGCCGCATGGTCGCTGTGGCCGTCACCGTCGGACGCGAAGGCCGACAGCAGCACCGGTCCCACGGTGGCGAGGTCGACCCCGGCGGCGGTGATCCGCTCGAGGAACACCTCGATCAGCGGCACGGTGAGCACGCCGCCGACGTCGAACAGCACGGCGTCGTAGGCGCGTCCGGCGGGCATGCAGTTGGGACGGTAGCGGTCCCGCTGCAAGGCTTGCCGTCGTGAGCGACCGGGGGGCTGTGGCACCGCTCGACGATGTGCGCGTCGTCGAGATCGACAACTGGATGGCGGCACCGAGCGCAGGGGCGATCCTGTCGGACCTCGGCGCCGACGTGGTGAAGGTCGAGCCCCTGCGGGGCGACCCGATGCGCACGATGGGGCGACCGGTCAAGACGGCCGGGTCGCTGAAGGGGTTCGATGCGACGTTCGACGTGGACAACCGGGGCAAGCGCTCGATCGCCGTCGACCTCGAGGCCCCCGACGGCCAAGCCCTCGTGCGCCTGCTGTGCGAGCGGGCGCAGGTGTTCTTGTGCAACCTGCTCGCACCCCGGCAGGCCCGCTTCGGCCTCGATCCGGCCACGCTGCTCACCCACAACCCGCGGCTGGTGCACGCGACCTTGACGGGCTACGGCACCAGCGGTCCGGAATCGTGGCGCCCCGGGTACGACGTCACGGCGTTCTTCGGGCGGTCCGGCCTGTACGACGCGCTGCGCGAGGGCGACGACGGCATTGTCCCCATGGCTCGCCCCGCCCAGGGCGACCACACGACGGGGCTCGCGCTCGTGGGCGCGATCCTCGCGGCGCTGCGCCTCGCCGAGCGGTCCGGGGTCGGGCAGGTCGTCGAGACCTCGCTGTACGAGACCGCGGTGTGGACGCAGGCCTCGGATTACGCCGTCACCGCGATCGACGGCGCTCCGGTGCGGCGCCGGACGCGCAAGCAGCTCATCGCACCCCTGGGCAACCGTTACCCCTGCGGGGACGGCAAGTGGGTGGTGCTCAACATGCCCGAGGACCACTGGTGGCCTCGCTTCTGCCCGGTGGTCGATCGGCCCGAGTGGGTCGACGACCCGCGCTTCGCCACGACGAAGGGTCGGTTCGACCACATGGCCGAGCTCGTCGAGCTCATCGACGAGGCGCTGTCGGCTCGGAGCCGGGACGAGTGGGCGGGGCGTTTCGACGCGGCAGGTCTCATCTGGGGCCCGGCGTTGTCGCTCGACGAGGTGGTCCGCGACGGGCAGGCCGAGGCGCTCGGGTTGTTCCCGACGATCGAGCACCCCGACCGCGGCGCCTACCGCTCGGTGTCGATCCCGATGCGGTTCCACACGGCGCCCGTGGGGCCCAAGGGTCCCGCGCCGGCGGTCGGGGCCCACACCCGGGCCGTGCTCGCCGACGCCGGGCTCGCCGCAAGCGACATCGACGACCTCGTCGCCCGGGGCGTGGTGCGCGGCTGACCGGCGTGACCGGGCGCACGGCAGCGGTCTCGTAGGGTCGAACGGTGGACTTCGAACTGCCGCCCGAGGACGATCCCCGACGTGTGGCCGTGCGCCGATGGCTCGCCGAGCACCCCCGCCCGACCGGGCGCGAGTTGGCCGACGCCGGCTACGTGGTGCCGCACTGGCCCAGCCCGTACGGCGTGGGCGCCGACCCCATCCATCAGCTGATCATCGACGACGAACTCGACCGGGTCGGGGTGCGCCGACCGGAGAACGGGATCGGCATCGGGTGGGCGGCACCGACGATCTTCCTCGCCGGCACCGACGTGCAGCGCGACCGGTACCTCGGCCCGATCTTCTCCGGTGAGGAGCACTGGTGCCAGATGTTCTCCGAGCCCGAGGCCGGGTCGGATCTCGCCAACCTGGCCACGCGGGCCGTGCGCGACGGCGACGAGTACGTCGTCAACGGCTCGAAGATCTGGACCAGCGGCGGGCACCGTTCGGCGTTCGGGATCCTGATCGCCCGGACCGATCCGGAGGCGCCCAAGCACAAGGGGTTGTCGTACTTCATCTGCCCGACGGACCTCCCCGGTCTCACCATGCGGCCGATCGTGGACATGACCACGGTGCACTCGTTCAACCAGTGCTTCTTCGACGACGTGCGGATCCCGGCGAGCTTGCGGGTCGGTGAGGAGGGCGACGGGTGGCGGCTGGCGAAGATGACGCTGGCCAACGAACGCGTCGGGCTCTCCTCGGGCGGTGTGTTGTGGGGCGGCGGCCCGACCATGGCCGACCTCGTCGGTCTGGTGCGCGCGGCGGGCGGGGTGCGCGACGACCGGCTGCGCCAGGAGATCGCTCGGCTGCATGCCGAAGCGACGGTGCTGTGGCTCAACCAGATGCGCACCGTTACGGCCCGGGTGCAAGGCCGTGCCCCGGGACCGGAGGCCTCGGTGCAGAAGCTCATGGCCGACGAGCACGGCCAGCGGGTGATGGCGCTCGTGGCCCGGTTGGCGGGCGCCGGCGCGATGCTCGAGGGCAGCGGCATCCCGGGGACGTTGCGCCCCAACGCTCGCGGGATCGGTACGGGGGCGACGTTCGACCGCTCGCAGTTCCCCGACGTGGATCCGGTCTGGTACTACGGGCAGCTGTTCGCCCCAGCGCTCACGATCGGTGGGGGCACGTTCGCCATCCAGCGCAACATCGTCGGTGAGCACGTGCTGGGCCTGCCGCGCGAGCCCGACGTCGAGAAGGGTCTGAGCTGGGCCGAAGCACAGCGAACTCGGGGCGTGCGGTGATCAATCCACCATGAGCATGAACGCCCGTCGCGTCCGTCGAGCCCGATCGTGGACGGCGGCGCGGACGGCGACGATGGCGCCGATGGAGAGCACCCAGGCGGCGGCGAGCAGCACGAGGGCCGGCATCAACACCCCCAGCAGGGCCCGTCCGGTGCGGCAGGCCGACCATGCCGATTCCCAGCCCGGGCCGGCTGCGACGCAGGGGGGCACGCCGATCGCGCCCAGCCGGGTCGAGGGGCGCTCATCGGTGTCGGCGACGGTGCCCCGGGCCCGGAACGGGTTCGGGGACAGGGCGAACGACGACCCGGCGATGCGGTCGCGGTTGGCCTCCATCCAAACGCTGATCCGTTGCGCGATCGCCCGGTGGCCGGCGGCGTTGGGATGGAAGCTGTTGTGGAACCAGTTGCGGGGGTTGGCGATCTCCCGCAGAGCGCCCGACACGGGATTGGCGCCGATGTAGTTGAGGTACCACTGGTCGGCCGGTACGAACGGGCCGTCAGCACCGACCCGGTCGCAGATGCGGTGCCCGTCGAACACGTCCTGCAGGTCGAGGACGTCGAAGCCGGGGGGGCGAGCCGCGGTGGCGACGGCGGCATTGAGCTCCCCGACGAACCGGCGCAGCGCCTCGTGCTCACGATTGCTCAAGGCCGATGCGCCACAACGGTCGGCGGCCAAGGGGATCGGATACGGCACGATCAGCACCGGCACGTCGGGGCCGATCACGGCGCGGAGTTGCGCGAAGGAGCGGCGCAGACCGACGCCGATCCCATCGGGAGCCGAGACGTCGGCGACCCAGGCGTCGACCACCTCGGCGCAGTTCCCCAGCGAGACGCAACTGCCCGCGATCGTGCCGAACCCGGCGTCGTTGCCGCCGATGCTGAGCAGCACCAGACCGTGAGCCGGCCGCGCCAGGCGAAGCCGCTCGTCGAGTTGTTCGAGTTGCGTCGCCCCCGTCCGCCACCGGCCGTCGTCGCGCAGCCGGGCCGGGGCGCCGAGCGGCTCGCCCGGATGCTGTGGCCGGTCGTCGAGGTCTGCGGTCACGGCGCCGGAGCAGGCGAGGAAGATCAGGCTGTCCATCCCGGTCCGGTCGACGAAGTCCGGCCCGACGAGCAACGGCCCGTAGGCGCTCGGCGCGCGCCGGCACTCGTTGGTCCCGCGGACGTTCGTGCCCTCGTAGAACTGCTTCGCGCCCTCCCCGGAGATGTACGAGTCCCCGAGCACGACCAGCGTGGTGTCCCCCGGTCGGAGGGGCCGCAGCAGCGTTGCGGCCTGCGGCCCGTCGAGCGCCACGGTGCCCGGTGTGAGCGCCCAGGCGAGCGACACGATGGCGAGGGCGGCAACGGTGTCGGCGACGTTGTTGGCGGCGATCACCGTGACCGCGAACGCCAGCAGGACAAGGCCGATCACGACGAGGCCGGCGTCGAGTTCGAGTCGCCGAACCGCCCACGCGGCCGCCCCGACGACGATCAGTGTGCTCGCCGCGAGGGCGAGCCTGGCGACGACCCGGAACCGCTTCCACAGGTCGGCCGCGGGGTAACCGTCGTCGCCTGCTTCGGCACCGGTGCGGTGCTCCCACCAGGCCCACCACCGCTCGGCGCGCTCGCGCAACCAGGCGACCGGGGGCCAGGCATGCCGCCGACTCGGCACCGGTCGAGTGGGTTCGTCGTCCGGGGCGCGACGGGTCAGTACGGCACCGGAGACGAGTGTGAGGGCGAGGTACGTGACGAACCCGGCGGCGCCGACGGCTCCCAGGGTGCCGTCGTCGCGATAGCGGGTCAGCCCCCACCACCACAGCACTGCGGCCAGGACGATGAGCGGTGGGCCGCCGAGGGTGGCCGCTGTGCGTGCTTCGCGGAGTCGCTTGGCGATTCCGGCCACGCCGGCCAGGAGCAGGCCGACCGCGACGTACAGCGCCGTTGCGGTCGGGAGGCCGAGGTCCGTGGTGACGTCGTCGCGGCGACTGAGCGCGAGCCCGATGGCGATCGCCGCGAGGTAGAGCAGCGCGCCGGCGATCGTCTTGCGAGCCGGGAGGACTCGGTTCCAGATCACGATCACGACGACCGCAACCGCTGCGGCCGTGCCGAGCGCTGCGGGGCGACCGGACGCCGCGGACCACTTGACGACGAGCGCACCGGCCACGACGGCGCCGACGCGGACGGCCACCACTGCGGACTGGGCGGGCCGCCACCGCCAGGCGATGAGGGACCGGAGCAACCGCCGCAGCGACCGTGAGGTGGTGGCGCGCATCCCGCTCCTTCCCGATGGGTTGCGGTCAGCCTCGCAGCCCCGTCGCCGGTCCGGGTGGACGATGCGTTCGCCCTGGCGGCCGCCGCCGGGCTACACCGGGGCCATGAGCACCGCTGCGAACCCTGCCGACGAGTTCTTCCACGCGGTCGGCGATCACGCCGCATGGAGCGAGAGCTACTACTTCAACTTCGTCGACCACCGCACGGGGGTGGGGGCGTTCACCCGCATGGGATTCCGGCCCAACGACGGTTGGGCCGATGCGCTCCACGCCGTGTACCTGCCCGAGGGGCGGGTGGCGTTCACCTACGGCCGTCGCACGGACCTGTCGCCGGCGGTGGTCGACGGGTTCGGCACCGCCGACCCGATGGTCGGCAACCTCGTGCTGCGGCGGGGCGAGCCGTTCCGTACCTGGGGGATCGCCTACCACGGCGAGGCCCAGGACATGGCCGATCCGACGGTGATGCTGGCGGCCACGAAGGACCGTCCGGCCGGTTGGTTCAAGGCGTCGCAGTTGGACATGGACGTGACGTTCGAGGCGTTCGCGGGCCCGCACTATGCCGTCGGTGGCACCCAGGGGCACTTCGAGCAGACCGGGCGCGTGACCGGCACGATCCGCCTCGACGGCGAGCAGTGGGAGGTGGACGCGCTGGGGGTGCGGGACAAGTCGTGGGGGCCGCGTACCTGGCAGGGGCCGAGCGGATCGGCGGCCAAGGCGGCAGGCCCGGCCGCGACCGAGTCGGGTTGCTTCCTGAACTGGTTCTCGATGAACTTCGGCCCGGATCTGGCGCTCGGCGGGGCGTGTGGGCGCACGGCGGACGGGACGCTGCGGGGCAAGGGGTGGATCCAGCGCGACGGCGACACGATCGATCTGACCGACGTGGTGATCACCACCGAGTACGACTCGACGAACCCGTTGCTGCACCGGGCCGTCGAGTTGCGGGCCACCGACGCCGCCGGGGCGGCGCTGGTGGTCACGGGCGAGGTGGTCACGATCTGCCCGACGAAGATCCCGCGCCGGGACGGGGTCACGTTCGTGAACGAGGGTCTGGCCCGGTTCCACACCGACGGCCGCACCGGCTTCGGGATCGCCGAGCACTGGCACGCCGTGCCCCGCTGAAGACCGGCCCGTTCCGGCCGTCGAGGCACGGAGCGATGGCGGGCCGGCTCCGTCGCCCAGCGCCGGCCGCGTTGAACTCGATGACCGAATCCGGACGTTGGTGCGACGTCTGGACCAAATGGCCCCGATGGCCCCCGAGCTCGAGATGCTGCAGACATACCCACCGGGAACGGACCGTTCTCGCCGACTGTTGCTGCCGGTACTCGCTTGTGCGGCAGCCCTGCTCGTGGTCGCGCTCGTCCAAGTCACCGGTCGGGAGATTCCGCCGTCAGCGGGCACCGAAGTGGTTCCTCAGTCCATCGCCAGAGACCTACCGGACGGCTGGTCAGCACGGGGTGCCGTCGAGAACACGACGCCGGCGACTCCCATCGGCATGCCCGCAGGCGTCGCATATGCGACACCGCAAGCTCCATTCGGGCCGGTTGTCGCCATCGCCAACGAGATGGTCTCGCTGCTCGACACCAACCAGCCGACGGTCGAACGGAGACGGTCGAACGGTCTCCGCACCGTCATCGGATCCGCCTTTCAGGGCGTCGCTCGCTGGGTCGACGTGGAGATCTCGCCCGGGTCATGGGCCGGTTACGCCGCAGCGGGTCTGACGGATGATGAACTGTTCGGGCTCGCCGAACAACTCGTCGTCGACGGAACGACCAGCCACTTCGAGGGCATCCTGCCGAACGGCTTGGCTGTGGCGAGCACCACCTTTCAGTTCTTCGTCCCCTCCTTCACGGCATACGGCGCCGACACGGCACCGGCGAGCTGGCCGACGGGGATGACGATGACGACGTACGGCCCGTCAACTGGTCCCGTTGACACGTCGATCTCGATCATCCCTCTTGCAACCGACACCCGCATCCTGCTGGGCCTCACCCACACGCTGACCGACCTCGGTAACGGAACGATCGCTGCCACCACTCCCGACGATCGGACCACGTCCATCTACTCACAACGTGACGGCCACGAGATTTGGGCCCGATCGAGTTCTCTCGACCCGGAGACACTGGGCCGCCTCGTGTTGAGCCTGTCCCCGGCGACCGACGCCGAGTGGGCGAACCTACGCTCGGGTGCACCCTCGATCGCCGGTGGTGGATTTCAGCCCACCGAAACCACGGCCATCGATTACCCCACAGCCACCGGACCTCAGCTTCCCAACAGCGCCAACCGGTCCACCGTCACGCTCGACTACACGCCACTCGATGGCGGCACGATGACCGCAGTATTGCCGGAAGACCAGGTCCTGGCAGTTCAGTTCGAACCGATCGGACGATCGCTCCGCATCATCGTGGCGGTGGACGATACCGAGGTCTACTCAGGCGATCTCGATGTGAACGACAGCGCAGGTGCGAGCGGCGGCAGCATCGCAGGCGAAGGCAACGGTCTCTACGTCTTCACCTACAGCACCATCGACCCTGCGGTCACGCGGCTCAGTGTCATCGACGGCACGACCGAGTACACGGCCCCGTACATCAACTTCGACAACTCGTCCGCAGTCCGAGTCGCAGTCGTCGTCGTGCCCGCACGCACAGGAAGAACAGCGTCGCCAGCGGAGTTCAATCTTGACATCAATGGCAACGACGTCGGCAACATCTGACCTTCAGCCGTCACGAAACGCCGCCATCCACACGCGGTGCCCGGCTGTCGTCATCGCTCATTCGGCGCCCTGCCATCTACCGCCCGCTCAGCCACACGCCTCGGAAACGCCGGATAGCGCCGATTGCCCGGACCGGGCGGCGAGAGCAAGGGATCGAGCCGAGCAGAGCGGCAGATCTGGCGCGGTCACTCATCTCCGCATGGGAACTCAAGGCCATGAGCGTGCGAGTAACGATGGTTCAACATCACTCGGGACAGGCGCATCAGCCGGCGGACCACCTCAGCTCGAGCCTCCTCCCTCGACGGAAACGCTGACTCGTCGGACACCACGCCACGTTCGGTGTAGAACACCCGCCAGATTTGGCCACTCGCCGCGATGCAGATGCGATCGTCAACGACCGCGTCCTCAGCGACCACGCGGGTGTCGAAGCCATGAGCGAGTACGTACGCAGAGACGTCGCGTTCCGTCACGGAAATCAGGTCGCGGTGGCGGACATCGTCAATGGACACTCCCTCGGGTAGCGATGCCACGGCCCATCTAAAGATGTCTGGACCCAAGATCGCAAGGATCTGATCCTCAGCCGACGCCCTGTAAACCGGCACAGCGGCCTCGTCCATCACCCCTGCAGATTGCCCAGACCGGGCGGCGCGCGCAAGCCATCAAGCCGAGCAGAGCGGCAGTTCTGCACGGGCTCGTGGCTCAGCTGTCGGTCTTCGATTGGCTTCGCACACCGGAGAACTCGACGGGTGTGCGTTCGACCTCCATTGGCGCGCAGTCGGCGGTGCGGCGGCGACGACGACGGACCACAAGCGCGGTTAGTGCTGCACCGACGATGAGTGCGATGCCGCCGACGAACAGGAACCCGGCCGCGGTCCCGAACCCGATCGCTGCAAGCACGCCGAGAATTGGACC
>JBJTVH010000080.1:0-40050 GCA_046081125.1 Acidimicrobiales bacterium | reverse complement strand
GCCCGCCGATCCGGTGCTGCACTGGCCCGACGGGTGTGCGGTCACGATCTCGTCGAGTTGCGACCACTGGGTGATCTACGACGAGCCGACCCACGCGCTGTGCGTCGAGCCGCAGTCCGGGCCGCCCGACGCGATCACCCTCGCCCCGGTGCTCGCCGAGCCGGGCCGTCCCGTGGACCACACGATGACCTGGCGGTGGTGAGCTCGCACCGGCGCAACGTCACGGGGTGAGCCGACCGACGAGCGCGCCGAGCGTGTCGTCGGCCCGCTCGAACTCCCGCCGCCGGCGCCACAGCGGGGTGCCCGCGGGCAACAGCCCGTACGTGCTGCGGACCAGACCGGCGCTGCGGGCCGGGTCGGTCTCCCACCCGGCGTGCCCGGCCAGGCCGAGCAACTCGGTCGAACGGGCGAACCGCTCGACCCAGCGCTCCAGGTGGGCCGGGGCGACGAGGTGATCGCTCTTGTCCCGGTTGCAGCGGTCGGCGACCACGAGGTTCTCCACGGCGTCGTTGGGCCAGCGCGACCACGGCAGGAAGTGGTCGACGTCGCAGGCGCGCGGCAGCGGGGCGTCGCAGTAGAAGCAGCGACCGTCCTGCAGAGCGGCGAGGCCGTCGCGCACGGCGGCGGGGAACGCGGCGCGGGTGGCGCCGAACAGGTGGGCCCGAAGGTGGTCGTCCTCGACAGCGACGCGGGACCAGCGCGCGACGTCGCGCGTCCAGTGCAGCTCGATTAGGGGCCGCAGCAACGGACCGAGTTGCACGAGACGCTCGGCGACGCCGGGTCGCAGCCGGACACGGTCGCGCCCGGTGCGGCGCAGGGTGCGGGCCGAGGTTCCCTCGGTCCAGTCGAGGTCGTAGAGGAATGGCACGACCGTGGTGCCGACCGCCTGCAGCAGCGGGATCGGGTACCGCACGAAGGTGTCCTCGACGGCGTCGACGGTGGCCGCGTACCGGTCGGGGAGCCGGCGGGCGGCTTCGGCCACGGAACGGCAGCCCGCCGCTTCGGCGGCGATCCGCAGCGCCAACACGTGACGCAACGGCGACGAGGCCTTCATCGAGATCTGGCGCAGTTCCCGGGCCACGCCGTCGGCCGCCGCGTAGCTGCGGCTCTGCGGGTAGTAAAGCTCGACGACCCGAACGGCGAGGTCGTGGGTGGCCAACTCGTCGGCGCCGGGGTGGAACGCGCACGTGTCGACGAGCGCGAGCAGGAGGGCCAGCTTGTAGGTGGCGGTCCGCCGGCCCTCGTCGATTACCCGGAGCAGCCGCTCGATGAGGAGCTCACCGTCGCCCGCCATGGCGCCATCATGCCGGGCCGGTCGGCATCGACTCCGCTGCGACCATCCGCCGGGGCGTGGTCGGCCGATCGCCGAAGAGCTCCTTGGCCTTGTCGTCCAGTTCGTCGAGCTCCCAGCGGCCGTTCTTGCGAATCTTGCTGACCGGTGCGGGCATCTGGACGAGCTCCACCAGACCACCGCCGACGACGAAGCACTGTCCGGTGATGTGGCTCGCCGCATCGGTGCACAGCCAGACGACCCACGGGGCGACGTTGTCCGGATCCCACTGGTCGAACTCGCCCTCGGCCGTGTTGAACGCGCCGAAGGTGTTCTCGGTGAGCCGGGTGCGCGCCCGGGGGGCGATGATGTTGCTGGTGACACCGGAGCGGGCCAGCTCCCGCGACAGCACGATCCCCATCGACGCGATGCCCATCTTCGCGGCGGCGTAGTTGATCTGGCCGCCGTTGCCGTAGAGGCCGGATTCCGACGAGGTCAGGATGACCCGACCGCCGTGGGGCTCGCCCCGGCGCTTGGTCTCCTCCCGCCAGTAGGCCGCCGCCCACCGCACCGGCAGGAAGTGGCCACGCAGGTGGACGCGGATCACCGCGTCCCATTCCTCGGCGCTCATGTTGAACGTCATCCGGTCGCGCAGGATCCCCGCGTTGAGGATGAGGATGTCGAGATCGCCGAAGGTGTCGATGGCCTGGTTGATGAGGCGCTGCGCCCCTTCCCAGTCGGCGACGTCGTCGAAGTTGGCGACGGCCGTTCCCCCGGCGGCGACGATCTCGTCGACCGCGAGCTGCGCGGCGCGCTCGTCGGTGCCGTTGCCGTCCCACTCGCCGCCGAGGTCGTTCACCACGACCGAGGCACCCTCGGCGGCGAGCAGCTTGGCGTGGCCGAGCCCCACGCCGCGCGCACCGCCCGTCACGACCGCAACCTTGCCCGTCAGTCTTCCCATGTCGATCCCCTCGGTCCGTTTCGGCCTCACCGCTGCGCCCCGTGGGCGCTGCGCCGGTGGGGGTACCGTAGCGTCAGGGAAGGTACCCATCGGCCGACACGGCGACAACGCTGCCCGGTCCGAGGACCTCTCCGGGCGTGCGGCCCGCAGCCTCTCGGGCGGTACCGGGAAAATCACCGTGGTACCGTTCCGGCGGGGAAGCGCTGCGCTGTCGCAGCACCGTACGGAGAACGGGGGCACCGTGACGGATTCGACGGTGATCAAGGGGGGCACCCTCATCGACGGCACCGGCCGTCCGGGTGTCGTCGCCGACGTCCGGCTCGCGAACGGACGGATCGATGCGATCGGTGCCGGGCTTCGCGGCGACGTCGCCGTCGATGCGTCGGGCATGGTCGTGGCCCCGGGGTTCATCGACATCCACACGCACTACGACGCGCAGGTCTTCTGGGATCCTGCGTTGACCCCGTCGTGTTTCCACGGGGTGACGACGGTGGTCGCCGGCAACTGCGGGTTCAGTCTGGCGCCGACGCACCCGGCCGACCACGACCTGTTGGTGCACACCCTGGAAAAGGTCGAGGACATGGACCCGGCCACGTTGACCGCCGGGATCCCGTGGGACTTCGAGACGTTCCCCGAGTACTTAAACGCCGTGCGTCGACGAGGGTGTGCGCTCAACTTCGCCGCCTACATCGGGCACACCCCGTTGCGCATCTGGGTGATGGGCGACGACGCCTCGCAGCGCGAAGCCACGCCGCAGGAGGTGGCGCGCATGGCGGCGCTGGTGTCGGAGGCCATGGCGGCCGGCGCCGCCGGTTTCGCGACGAGCTTCGCCCCCACCCATCTCGGTGCCGACGGCCGCCCGATCCCGAGCCGCGTCGCGAGCGTGGCCGAGATCGAGGCATTGTGCGCGGCGGTGGCCGCGTCGGGTCGTGGGGTGGTCGCGATGAACGGTGGCACCAACCTCGGCTTCGCCCAGATGTACGACATGGCCGCCCGCCTCGGCGTGCCGTTCACGTACTCGGCGTTGCTCACGACCGCCGACCAGCGGCACCTCAAGATGGTCGAGATCCATCGCCAGCGCCGCGACGCGGCGCCGGTGTGGCCGCAGGTGTCGTGCCGCCCGTTGAGCTTCTCCCAAACCCTTGGGGATCCGTTCACGCTCAACACGAACCCGGTGTTCGCCGAGCTCTCCTCCGGCTCGGTGGAACAGCGCCGCGCGGCCTACGCCGACCCGACGTGGCGCCAACGGGTGCGCGACGCGTGGGCCGCAGGGAAGGGCATCGTGCCGCGCTGGGAGACCTACGACGTGATGGAGTCCACGACGCATCCCGACTTCGTGGGCCGCAAGTTCCTCGACGTCGCCGGCCCCGGTGACGCGCTCGACCGGCTCCTCGCGATGGCCCTCGAGGAGCCCGAGCCGCGTGACCTTCGGGTTCGGGCCGTGATGGCGAACGACGACGTGGATGGCATCCGGCTGCTGCTCAACGAGGAGGGCTGCACGCTCGGGCTCTCCGACGCCGGCGCCCATGTCTCGCAGCTGTGCGATGCGCCGATGCCCACCGATCTGCTCGGGCCGTGGGTGCGCGACCGGGGCGTGCTGTCGTTGGAGGACGCGATCCGCAAGCTCACCTCGGTGCAGGCGGGCCTGTTCGGATTCGACGGGCGTGGCGTCGTGCGCAAGGGCGCGTTCGCGGACGTCGTGGTGTTCGACCCCGCCACGGTGGGGCCGGGCCCGATGCGCCGGGTGCGCGACTTCCCCGCCGGCTCGGAGCGGCTGACCGCGGACCAACCGCCCGGCATGCACCACGTGTTCGTCAACGGGCGTCACCTGGTCCGCGACGGTGCCCTCGTACCCGAGACGCTCGACCACCGCGGCGGCGCCGTGCTCGCGCCCGCACCGCGCGGCTGAACCCGCCGCCGCACTGACCCGACCACCACGACCGACGACCACGACCGACACGGAGCGCGAACATGCCCAAGACCGTCGACGACTACCGGGTGATCGACGCCGACACCCACATCACCGAGACGCCCGACGTGTGGACCTCACGGGTGTCGGTGGCCAAGTGGGGCGATGCCGTACCCCACGTCGTCACCGACCCCCAGACGGGACTCGACATGTGGGTCACCGGCTCCACCGTCCTGCAGCCCATCGGGCTCACGGCGCAGGCCGGCTTCGACGGCTACTCGCCCGACTTCCCGAAGTCGCTCGCCCACGCCGAGCCCGAGACGTGGCAGCTCGGCCCACGGCTCGAGCGCATGGACGCCGCAGGTGTGCACGCGCAGATCCTCTACCCCAACGTCGCCGGCTTCGGCACCGGGCGGTTCTCGGCCATGGCCGACGGCGAGCTCATGCTCGCCTGCATCCAGGCCTACAACGACTACCTCACCGAATGGGTCAGCGCCGCCCCGACGCGGCAGGTGCCGATGATGGCCCTGCCGTTCTGGGACGTCGAGCTCTCGCTCGCCGAGATGCGACGCGCGGCCGAGATGGGCCACAAAGGCATCGTGTTCTCGGCCCAGCCGCACAACTGGGGCCAGCCGTTCCTCTCCGACGCGCACTGGAACCCGCTCTTCGCGCAGGCCCAGGAGATGGGCCTGCCGATCAACTTCCACATCGGCAGCGGCGCCGTCGGCGCGGACAACTTCGAGCACACGGGTCGGCACGCCAACCTGGCGCGCATCACCACCCTGCTGTTCCTCGGCAACGCGCAGGCGATCATCGACGTCATCCTCGGCGGACTGTGCCACCGCTTCCCGAAGCTGAACTTCGTCTCCGTCGAGAGCGGCGTCTCGTGGTTGCCGTTCCTGCTCCAGGCACTCGACTGGCAGTGGCTCAACAACGGCGTCTTCAAGGAGCACCCCGAGTTCGACCTGTTGCCGAGCGAGTACTTCGCCCGGCAGATCTACGGCTGCTTCTGGTTCGAGCGGGGCGCGCCCCTCACCACCGCCGTCGAGTACCTCGGTGCCGACAACGTCCTGTTCGAGACCGACTTCCCGCATCCCACCTGCATGTCGCCGGGGCCGGCCACTGTCGCGACCGAGCCCCGCGAGTACATCGAGAAAGAGCTCATGCCGCACTTCTCGGAGGCCGAGCTCCAGAAGATGCTGCACGACAACGCAGCCCGCATCTACCAGCTCGACTGACCCTTCCGCCCAGCGCAGCCGCCCCGAGGAGGACCGCATGCCATCGACCGTCGACGACTACCGGGTGATCGACGCCGACACCCACATCACCGAGCCGCCCGACCTGTGGACGTCGCGGGTCTCGACCCGCAAGTGGGGCGATGCCGTTCCGCACGTGGTGTCCGACCCGGCGACGGGGCAGGACGTATGGGTGACGGGCTCGACGGTGCTCCAGGGCGTGGCCGTGGCGGCGCAGGCCGGCTATCCGAAGTTCCCGCCGGACTCGCCCAAGACCCTCGCCGACGCCAGGCCCGAGACGTGGCAGCTCGAACCCCGCCTCGCCCGGATGGACGCCGCCGGCGTGCACGCCCAGATCCTGTATCCGAACGTGGTCGGGTTCGGCACCGGCCGGTTCTCGGCCATGGCCGACAGCGAGCTCATGCTCGCCTGCATCCAGGCCTACAACGACTTCCTGGCCGAGTGGGCGGGCTCCGCCCCGACCGGGCGGCAGGTGCCGATGATGGCGTTGCCGTTCTGGGACATCGAGCTCTCGCTGGCCGAGATGCGCCGGGCGGCCGAGTTGGGCCACCGGGGCATCGTGTTCTCGTCCCGGCCCGATACCTGGGGTCAGCCCTGGCTTCCCGACCCGCACTGGAACCCACTGTTCGCGCAGGCCCAGGAGATGGGCCTGCCGATCAACTTCCACATCGGCAGCGGACCGGTCGATCTCAACGCCTATCCCGGCGCCGGGAAGCATGCGAACTTCGCGCGCCTCGCCGTGCTGTTGTTCGTCGGGAATGCGCAGGCGGTCACCGACATCATCTACGGCGGGATCTGTCACCGGTTCCCGAAGCTGAACTTCGTGTCGGTCGAGAGCGGCGTGTCCTGGTTGCCGTTCCTGCTCCAGGCGCTCGACTGGCAGTGGATGAACTTCGGGATCCACCACGAGCACCCCGAGTACGACCTGTTGCCGAGCGAGTACTTCGCCCGGCAGATCTACGGGTGCTTCTGGTTCGAGCGCGGCGAGCCGTTGGAGGCCGCCGTCCACCATCTGGGTGCCGACCACATCCTGTACGAGACCGACTTCCCCCACCCGACGTGCATGTCGCCGGGGGAGGCCACCTACGCGACCGAGCCCCGGCAGTACATCGAGGATCACCTGATGGGCACCTTCCCCGAGGGCGACCTGCGGAAGATGCTGCACGACAACGCCGCGCGCATCTACCACCTCGACGGCTGAGCGATGCTCGGCGACGCGGAGGTGCGAGCCGCAGTCGAGGCTGCGTCGGCCGACGGCGAGTTCCGCCTGTTCGCCTCGGCATGGAGTGGGGCGTTGATCCTGGCCGTCGACGACGGCCCGGCCTGGCGGATCCTGCTGTCGTGCGGTGCACCGGGCCCGGTGACGGCGGCCGTCGCCGCCGACGGGCTCGCTTCGTCGGAACTCCGGGTCGCTGCGCCCGCCGCCACATGGGACACGGTGCTGCGGTCACCGCCGCCGCCGATGTACACCGACATGGTCGGACCTTCGTTGACGGGGCAGGCCCGGTTCGATCCGGGCCTGCCCGATGCCGGCGCGCTGAGCGCGCTGCGCCGGATGATCGAACTGCTTCGCCATGTGCGGCACAAGACCGACCCGGCGCCGCAGACGGCGGCGAACCTCTCCCGGCACGGGAGCCACGACCAGGCCGTGGGTCGGTACGTTCACCTCGACCTCGATGGGGTGGACCACCGCGTCTACTACGAGGAAGCCGGCGCCGGGATCGGGCTGCTGTGCCAGCACACCGCAGGCGCCGACGGCCGTCAGTGGCGGCACCTTCTCGAGGATCGGCGCGTGACGGACCGGTTCCGGGTGATCGTCTACGACCTCCCCTACCACGGGAAGTCCCTGCCCCCGGAGAGCGTGGCATGGTGGGCGCGGGAGTACCGGCTCACCACGGCGTCGGCGATGGCGGTGCCGGTCGCCCTGGCCGGCGTGCTGGGGCTCGACCGTCCGGTGTTCATGGGGTCCTCCATCGGCGGCCACCTGGCCCTGGACCTCGCCGCCCACCACCGGGACGAGTTCCGGGCGGTCATCGCGCTGGAGGCTGCGCTCAAGATGCCCCGGAACGAGGCCGTGTTCCCCTCCGGCCCGGACCTGTCGGATCCGGCTCGGCACGCCGCCGTGATGATGACGCTGATGGCACCGCAGGCGCCCGAGCGGTACCGCCACGAAACGCGCCTCCACTACGCGCAGGGGGCGCCGGGGGTGTTCCCGGGAGACACGCACTACTACTTCACGGATCACGACCTTCGGGACCAGACCTGGCGGTTCGACACCGCCCGCTGCCCGGTCCATCTGCTCACCGGTGAGTACGACGCCGCCACGGTCGGGCGAACCCTCGAGGCCGCCGACCGGATCGCCGGGTCGACGGTCGAGATCATGACCGGCCTCGGCCATTTCCCGATGTCGGAGGACTATCCGCGGTTGATGACCTACGTGCTACCGATCCTCGACGACCTGGCATCACGGCGGGAGCGGGTCGAGCATCCGACCAGCGCCGCGGGTACGGGGAGGGCGATTACCCGCCGGTAGGCTCGGCTTCCCATGTCGCCCGGCCCCGACGACCCCCTCCGCCTCGCCTACCTCACGTACCGGGGCAAGCCCCACGTGGGCGGGCAGGGCGTCTACACCCGGCACCTCACCAAAGCCCTCGTCGACCTGGGCCACCACGTCGAGGTGTTCGGGGGGCAGCCCTACCCGGTGCTCGATCCCCGCGTCGCGCTCCACAAGCTGCCCAGCCTCGACATTTTCAACGACCAGTATCCGGGCCGCTTCCCGGCCTACTGGGAGTTCAAGTCGCTCGCCGATCTCGTCGAGGTGGGGCAGTTCTCGCTCGGCACGTTCTCCGAGCCGCTCGCGTTCTCGCTGCGTGTCCGCAAGGTGCTCAGGGCCCGGGCCCGCGAGTTCGATCTCGTCCACGACAACCAGTGCCTGGGGTACGGCGTGCTCGACATCGAGCGGTTCCTGCCCGTGATCACCACCCTCCACCACCCGATCACGAAGGACCGAGAACTCGAGATCGCCCACGCCCCCAACTGGCGCAAGCGGGTGTCGGTTGGCCGCTGGTACAACTTCGTGAAGATGCAGGGCCGGGTGGCTCGCCGCATGCCGCGCATCGTCGTGGTGTCGGAGAACTCCATCAAGGACATCCACGAGGACTTCGGCGTCGCGCTCGACCGGATGCGCCTCGTCCCCGTCGGCGTCGACGAGGACCTGTTCACCCCGCTGCCGCACGTGGCGCGGATCCCGGGCCGGCTCATCACCACCGCATCGGCCGACGTGGCGCTCAAGGGCCTGCAGTACCTTCTCGAAGCCCTTGCCAAGCTCCGCACCGAACGCGACGTCACGCTGACCGTCATCGGCCGGGCCAAGCCGGGCGGGCCATCGGCCGAACTGATCGACCGGCTGGGTCTCGGCGGAGCGGTCACGTTCGTCACCGGCGTCCCCGACGAGCGGATCGTCGAGTTGTACGCCGAGGCCGAACTCGCGGTCGTGCCCAGCCTCTACGAAGGGTTCTCGCTCCCGGCCGTCGAGGCCATGGCCACCGGCACGTGCCTGGTGGCCACCGACGGCGGCGCCCTGCCCGAGGTCACCGGTCGCGACGGCGAGACCGTGCTGTCGTGCCCGGCCGGCGATGCCGATGCCTTGGCCGCCACCCTGCGACGCGGTCTCGACGACCCGGCGCTGCGGGCCCGGATCGGCGCAGCGGGTCGCACCCGCGTCGTCGAGCGGTGGTCGTGGAAGCACTGCGCCAAGCTCACCGTCGACCAGTACCGGGAGGTGCTGGCCATGCCGGCCAACCGCCGCAAGCTCGCTGCGCTCGGCCGATGAGGACGGCGGCGTGCTGACCGTCCGTTACGACCGTCTCGGGCTGCAGCCCGGCGACCGCGTGCTCGATCTCGGTTGCGGCTTCGGTCGGCACGGCTTCGAAGCCGGCCGCCAAGGCGGGCACGTCGTCGCCGTCGACTACGCCCTCGCGGAGCTCGTGTCGGTGACGGGCACGTTCGGTGCCATGGAGGCGGCCGGCGAGCTCACGGCGGCTGCCTACCAGGGCGGCGTGCGGGCCGACGCCACCCGGCTGCCGTTCGCCGAGGCCTCGTTCGACCGGGTGATCGCTTCGGAGGTGTTCGAGCACATCGTCGACGACGCCGCCGCGTTCGCCGAACTCGCCCGCGTGCTGCGTCCCGGCGGCGTCCTCGCCGTCACTGTCCCCGCCGAAGGGCCGGAGAAGCTGTGCTGGCGGCTCTCCGACGACTACCACGCGCCCGCCGTGCCGGGCGGCCACGTCCGGATCTACTCCCGCATCGAGCTCGACGCCCGCCTGCGCGCCGCCGGGCTGCGCCCCGAGGACGCGCATCGCGCGCACGCCCTGCACTCCCCCTACTGGTGGCTGCGCTGCGCAGTGGGTCCCGCTCGCGACGACCACCCCGCGGTCGCCGCCTACCGGAAGTTCCTCGAGTGGGACATCGTGGCCGCTCCGGCGGCCACCCGGGTCGCCGATCGCCTGCTGAACCCGTTGCTGGGCAAGAGCCTCGTCGTCTACGCGAGGAAGCCGGCGTGACCGAGGCCGGCGACCTGCCGCACCTCGACGGGGTGCTCAGCGCGTCCGAGCTGGCGGCCACGGCCGACTCGATCGCCGCGCTGCAACGCCCGAGCGGGATGATCCCGTGGTACCCGGGCGGCCACTGCGACCCGTGGAACCACGTCGAGACCGCCATGGCGCTCACGGTTGCGGGCCGGTACGCCGAGGCCGAACGGGCCTACGACTGGCTCGCTGCGACCCAGCGGGACGACGGCGCCTGGCACAACTACTACGTCGAGATCGACGGCCGGCTCGAGGTCGAGGACCCGAAGCTCGACACCAACGTCACGGCCTACGTGGCCACCGGGGTATGGCAGCACTGGCTCGTCACCGAGGACAAGGGCTTCGTCGAGGAACTCTGGCCCGTCGTCGAGCGCGCCCTCGGGTTCGTCACGTCGATGCAGACCGCTCGCGGCGAGATCGTCTGGGCCCGCCACACCGACCACGCCCCCTGGGACTACGCGCTGCTCACCGGGTCGTCGTCGATCGCGCACTCGCTGCGCAGCGGGCTCGCGCTCGCCGAACTGCTCGGCGAGGACCGGCCACGGTGGGCCGCTGCCGCCGACCGGCTCACGCAGGTGCTCACGACGATGCCGCACGCCTTCGCTCCGAAGGACCGTTGGGCCATGGACTGGTACTACCCGGTGATCGGCGGGGTCCTCACCGGCGACGACGCACGCGCCCGGCTTCGCCAGCACTGGGACACCTTCGTGATCGACGGTCGAGGCGTTCGTTGCGTCAGCGACGAACCCTGGGTGACTGCCGCAGAGACCGCCGAGTGCGCGATCGCCCATGCCGCGGTGGGCGACCACACGACCGCGATCGAACTGCTGCGCACCACCCGGTTGCACCGCTGCGACGACGGTGCCTACCTCACGGGCATCGTCTACCCGCACGAGGTCGCCTTCCCGGAGGCCGAGAGCACGGCGTACACCGCTGCGGCGGTGATCCTCGCCGTCGATCTCGTCACCGGGACGAGCCCCGCCGCCGAGCTGTTCGCGCATTGACCATGCCGGCCATCACGCCTGCGATGCTCGCCGCCGGCCGAGAACTGTCCGAACCGCGCCTCACCCCCGACGGCACGGCGGTGGTGGCCGTCGTGGGCTGGCACGGTCGCGCCGCGCTCGTACGGTTCGGAATCGACGGCGGCCCCGAGACGCTGCTCACGAGCGAACCGGCACCCCGGTCCGGTCGGCCGTTCGGGGGCGGACAATGGGCGTGGCTCCCCGACGGCTCAGCCCTCGTGCTCGTCGCCGGCGGCGACCTGTGGCTCCAGCCGGTCGACGGCTCACCGGCCCGCCGCCTCACCGCCCAACCCGCCGGGGCACCGGCGTCGGCACCGGCGGTGTCGGCGACCGGCCGGATCGCCTACGTCGTCGACCAGCACCACGTGGAGCTGCGCTCGATCGACGACGACCCGGCAACCCCGGGGATATTGCTCCCCCACGGGGAGTTCGCCTTCGACCCGGCCTGGTCGCCCGACGGGCGCACGTTGGCCTGGCACGAGTGGTCCACCCCGGCCATGCCGTGGGACCGCTCCGAGATCGTCGTCGCCGACGCGGCGACCGGGCGGATCACGGCCCGGCACGGCGGGCCCGAGGTCGCCACCCAGCAACCCCGGTTCGCCGCCGACGGCCGGCTCGGCTGGCTCGACGATCGCTCCGGCTGGCTGGTCGTGCACACCCTCGATCCCGCAACCGGCGGGACCGGCGCGGTGGTCGACGAGCGCCACGAGCACGGCACCGCCGCATGGGGCCCGGGTCAGCGGTCGTGGTGCTGGTCGCCCGATGGAACCGCGATCGCGTTCTGCCGCAACGAGGATGGGCACGGCCGACTCTGTGTCGCGAGCCTCGCGACCGGGGCCGTGACCGAACTCGGGCGGGGCTGGCACGGCGGCCTCGACTGGCGGGGCGACACCCTGGTGGCCGTGCGCTCCGGCGCCCGGACCCCGACGCAGCTCGTGGCGTACGACGGCGGCAACCGCCGGGTCCTCGCCCGCGGACCGGTCGCCGGCGTCGACGCCGCCGGGCTCGTCGAACCCGAGCTCGTCGAGTGGCCCGCCGAAGACGGCACGACGATCCCGGGCCGCCTCTACCGGCCGGCCGGGGGCGGGGACGGACGCCTGCTCGTCTGGGTCCACGGTGGGCCGACCGGCCAGTGGCCCGTCGAGTGGAACGCCCGGGTCGCGTTCTGGGTCGCACGGGGATGGTCGGTGCTGCTGGCAGACCATCGCGGCTCGACCGGGTGGGGACGCCGGTTCCAACAGGCACTCGACGGTCGGTGGGGGATCGACGACGCCGACGACGTCGCCGCCGGCGTGCGGGCCGCCGTGGCCCGCGGTTGGGGCCGGCCCGACGCGATCGTCGGGATGGGCGGCTCGGCCGGCGGGTTCACCGTGTTGAACGTGGCCGTGCGCCATCCCGGGCTGCTGGCCGCGGCCGTCGTGGCCTACCCGGTGGTCGACCTCACGACGCTCGCCGCCGGCACCCACCGGTTCGAAGCCCACTCGATCGACCGGCTCGTCGGGCCCGCCGACGGTCGGCACCGCACCCGCTCACCGCTCAGCGGCGCCGGCGCGCTCGCCCTGCCGCTGCTCGTGTTCCACGGCACGGCCGACGACGTGGTGCCCTTCGCCCAATCCGAGGCTCTGGTCGCCGCCGTGTCCGCTGCCGGCGGCCAGGCGACGCTCGTCGCCTACGACGGCGAGGGGCACGGGTGGTCACGCCCGGCGCTCACCGCGGACGAACTGGAACGTACGGAGAGCTTCCTGACCCCGTTCGTAAGGCAATCGTCCGAGACCACGGTCACTTGCTCGTTCCAAGACGATGTCGAGAGTGACAAAAGACGCAGCGCCGCCAAGATAAATCCCGGGTTGCTCACGGGTAGCTCACAGGTTGCCGATGCACTGTGATGCTATGGCGGTGTTGACGACCCCCGGGACCGGCGCGGACCGCACCGCCGTCCGTCCGCGGGCGAGCACCGGCCGGGACGGCTTCCTCGACACGGTGCGGGCGATCTCGATCCTTCGGGTGGTGCTGTGGCACGCGTTCGGCTACGCGGCCATCACCTACGTGGTGTCGGCCGTGCCGGCGATGTTCTTCGTCACCGGGAGCCTCCTGGCCCAGTCGATCGACCGCAAGGGCGCCACCGCAACCCTGCGCGATCGGATGCGCCGGCTACTGCTGCCGTTCTGGGCCTTCGGGGTGTTCGCCGTCGGGGTGATGGTCGCCGCCGACGTGTTCCTGACCGGTCCCGACACGGCCGTGCCGTGGACTCGGATGATCTGGTGGCTGTTCCCACTCGCCGACCCGGCCGGTTCGCCGTGGCAAGCCGGCTGGCTCAACGATCCGCTGTGGTACCTCCGCTGCATGGTGTGGGTGCTGCTCGCCGCACCCGTGCTCGTCGCGTTCGCTCGTCGGTACCGGGCGGCGTCGATCGTGGTGCCGATCCTCGCCGTGGTCGTTCTCGACGTCGTCGGGCGCGACCCGTCGTGGCTACCCGCAGATGCGGAGCGCCTGCCGTGGCTGCTCGGCGACTTCGCCCTCTACGGCGGGTTCGCGATGCTCGGCGTCGCCCACCGCGACGGCGTCCTCGGCGGGCTGAGCCGGCGCCTGTGGTGCCACCTGGCTGCGCTCTGCGGCGGGAGTGCGGCCTTGTGGGTGCTGAGCCAGCCGGTGCCGGGCTACGTCGTGAACAACTCGCACCCGGCCCACCTGTTCGTCGGCGGTGCGTGGTTGTGTCTCGCGTTCGTGGCGCGGGGGTGGCTGGCCGGGCTGGCATCACGACCACGGTTGGGCCGGATCGTCACCGTCGTCAACCAGCGGTCGCTGACGATCTACCTGTGGCACTCGGCCACGATCATCACGGCGTACCAGCTGCTGTGGCGGGTCACCGACCCGAAGCTGTCGGAAGCCCTGTTCGATCTGCTCCTGCTGGGGCTGGTCGCTGCCATGACCACGACGGCGGTCCTACTGTTCGGTTGGATCGAGGACGTGGCGGGCCGGCGGGCACCACGGCTCTGGCCCGTCGCGCCGATGGCGACCGTTCGCGCCCGTCGAGCGCCCGTCGTGGTCGGTGTCGCCGGAATCGCCGCAGTCGTCGTCGCCGGCTGTGCGCTCGACGTGCCCGAACGGCTCCGCACCTTCGTGGGGGAGACACCTGCCACGACGGTGGCGAGCGTCGGGAACACCGCCCCCGACGGTGGAACCGGTCCGGTCGTGGCGACCACCCCGGCCCGACGCAAGCCCCCGGCGCCTTCTCAGCAGCCGCCCACCCCGAGCTTCACCTCGTCGGCCAGCACCGTCGCTCGGACGGTCACCAGCCGTGCGCCGGCGGTCGTGACCGCCGCCGCTGTGTCCTCGACGCCCACCGCGGTCCCGGCCTCGACGGCGAGGACGCCGCCGGCTGCTCCTTCGGCTGGCGCGGCTCCCGTCGCTGCGCCGCTACCGACACTCGCCGCCGACGCCGAGCTGGCCCCACCGGTGGATGCCGCACTTGGGGCCTCGCTGCGTAAGGCCCTTGCGACCTGGACCGGTTCACTCGAGTTGCCCGGCGCGTCGTTCGGCCTGCTGCGCCCCGGCCAGTTCGTGTGGATCGACGCCGTCGGCACCGACCTCGACGGTCGCCCGTGGTCACCCACCTCGACGTTCGGCATCAACTCGATCACCAAGACCTTCACCAGCGCCCTGGTCATGCGCGAAGTCGCTGCCGGTCGCCTTGCGCTCGATGCACCCTTGCCCGCGCTCCGGGCGTTGCCCGACTTCCCGTACGGCAGCGACCTGACCGTTCGTCAGCTGCTCGATCACTCGAGCGGCCTGGTCAATTTCCGCGAGGCCCCCGGGTATCGCAACGACGCCGTCGTGACGCCGTTCGACGCGGTGCGCCTCAGCGCAACCGAGCCGCTGCTGTTCACGCCGGGGTCCCGCCACGAGTACTCGTCGAGCGGCTACCTCGTGCTCGGCTTCCTCCTCGAGCAGGTGACCGGCCGGCCGTTCGACGACCTGCTCGGCGAGGTGCTGCGCGCCGCCGGCATGACGGCGTCGGTGCACCTCGGACCCGAGGTGAACGAGCCGAACTTCGCCACCAGCGGGATCGTCACCGACGTCGACGACCTCCTGCGCTGGGGGACGGTGCACCTCCGTGATCGCGCCGTGGTCCCCCAACCGCTCTGGCCGGACTACTACAGCGCGATCGACGCCGGCACCCTCCTGGGTCCGGTCTGGGGGTTCTGCCCGTGCTCGGTCGGCGAGGACGGCGCCCTGCGCTGGAGCGCCATCGGCCATGCCGGCGGCTCGACCATGCTCGCCTACTCCGAAGACGACGATCTCGTCGCGGTACTCCAGCTCCCGACCGGTCTCTGGGAGACCCCGCAGCGGTATGCGCAGGCCGAGGGGTTCATCGACACGATCCGCTCCCTCGTGCACGCCGCCACCTCCCGCTGACCCGACCACCGCTACCGTCCCGGACCATGCTCCTGCTGTGCCCGGCCTGCCGGACCGAGTACCCGTCCTGGACCTCTACCTGCCCGGCGTGTGGGGTGGCTCTCGTGAACGCCGGCGATCCCAACGATCCCTTGCGCCTCCCCGAAGAGCTCCAGGTGGTCTACGAACTCCAGAGCTGGCCCGTGGAGCTCCAGGCGCTCGCCGCCGAAACGATGGCCGAATCCGAGATCCCACACGGATGGGTGGGCACCGAACTGGTGGTCCACGTCGAGCACGAGGCGGCCGCCGACGCCGTGCTCGAAGCGATCGAGGCCGAACACGGCCCGATCTCGCCGATCCCGGTCCTGCTCGCCGACGACCCCGACCTCGACCAGACCGAGTACGACCTCGCCACCTGGTCGGCCGCCGATCGGGCCGCCGCGACCGAGCGCATCGTCGTCGCCGGCATCGCCCATCGCTGGGAGGACGCCGTGCTCGTCGTGCGCGCCGACGACGAGGAACTCGTCGAGCCGATCCTCGACGCCGTCGAGTACCCCGACGAGCTCCCGCCCGAGGACGGCGACGACAGCGACACCGCCGAGCACCTCTCCGAGCTGTTCCTGGCCGCCGACCGGCTCAAGTCCGACGGCCTCGACCCCGACGGCGTGTCCGGGCTCGCCGCGGTCCTCGATGCGGTCGATCCCGAACGGGCGCCCTACGGCCTCGACCGCCGCACGTGGGCGGCGATCCTGGACGAGGCCGAAGCCATCGCCGACGTGCTCGTCGACGATGACCTGTCCGACGGCGAGCGCAGCGAGCGGGTCGCCGATCTCGCGACTGCGTTGCGCGCCCGGCTCCGCCCGTACGTATAGCTCCGGGCGCCACCGCACGACCGGCCCATAGCGGCGACCGTCACGCGGCGCGCCTCCGACCGGACCGGCCCGGCACCCCGATCGATAGGGTTGGCCGGTGCTCTTGGCCGAGTTGGAGGTGTGGCACTCCCGCCCGCTGGCCCCGACTCGCCGGATCGCTCTCGGGCACCTCCTGCTGCCGGTCGAGCCGCCGCCGGGGTTCGGTGGCCTGCTCATCGGGGCCGTCGTCGCCCGGTTCCTGCCCCAGCTCGACGACGACCTCGTCCCCGACCTGGTCCGCCTCGTCAACCAGCTCGACCGGGGCGAGCGGATCGTGCAGCCCCGCCTGCGCCACCGCTACCAGGTGGACCGCCACGGTCTCGGCCGATCGACCCATCGCCTCGTCGGCCAGGGCGAGTCGATCGCGTTCGAGCTCGAAGGCAACGGCACCCCGTTGCAGCAGTTGCTCGGGGCCATCTACGCCGTGGAGCGACTCGGCCCGGAGCCCCGTCGTTCCGTGCTCACGACGATGCGGCGGGCGATGGCCTGGACCGGACCGGTCGGGCCGAGCTTCATCGCCTACCTCGCCGGGGTCGGCGGGGCCCGGGCGTCGTCGGTGATGGCCTTCGCCGACCCGGTCACCTGGGCGCTCGAGATCCTCGGCTTCCCACCCGGCACGGTCGCGCCGTCGAAACGGGACGTGATGGCCCGGTTCCGCCAGCGCCTCATGGAGGTGCACCCCGACCACGGTGGGAACGAGACCACGGCGTCGTCGGCGATCGGCGACCTGGGTGAGGCCCGCGCCATCCTGCTCGCCCGGCGGTGAGAGCCCGGCGGGAGCCAAGCGGCCCGGCGGGGATGGTCCTGTTCCCCGGCGCCGGCTCCGACGCCGACCACCCGGCCCTGCGGGCGATCGCGGCCGCGGTGGCACCGATACCGACCGCCCGGGTGGACTTTCCCTACCGCCGCGCCGGACGCCGGGCACCGGACCGGGCCCCGGTGTTGCTCGCCTGCGTCCGGGAATCGGCGACCGCCTTCGCCGCCGAGCTCGGGTTCGGGACGGACCGTCTGGTGCTCGGCGGCCGCTCGATGGGTGGGCGGATGTGCTCGATGGTCGTCGCCGAGGGGTTCCCCGCCGCAGGCCTGGTGCTGATCGGCTACCCGTTGCATCCCCCAGGACGCCCCGAACGGTTGCGGATCGATCACCTGCCCCGGCTGACGGCGCCCTGCCTGTTCGTCCACGGCACCCGGGACCCGTTCGCCACACCCGACGAGCTGACGACCTGGACCGCAACGATCCCCGGGCCGGTCACCCACGTCTGGATCGACGGGGGCCGTCACGACCTCGCCGGGGCCGACGCCCGGGTGGCACAGGCCGTCGTCGACTGGTGCGCCGCCCTCAACGTGTGACCAACACCAGGGCGAGGTGGGCGGCGTAGACCGCGAGGAGCGCGGCACCCCGCCACCGCGGGATCCGCTCCGACCGGGTCGGCCACGCCAGCACCGTCGCCATCGCAGCGAACGGGAGCGCCAGCACCGTCGAGCGGACCGGGACCACCATCGGCGCGAGGAGACCGGCGGAACCGACGACGACCGACATGTTGAACACGTTCGACCCCACCATCGCTCCGACGCCGAGATCGGCGTGACCGCGACGTACCGCGACGACGGCGGTGGCGAATTCCGGCGTCGACGTGGCGACCGCGACGATCACCACGCCGATCACGAACTCGTCCCACCCCAGCCATTCGCCGATCCCGGCGGCGCCATGCACGACGGCCTGCGCACCGAGGGCCAGGAGCGCAAGCCCTGCGCCGAGCGCGACGATCGTGCGCGCCCCCACCCTGGGGCCCGCTCCGCCATCGTCGGCTACCGGACGCGGCCGTCGGCACGCCGGTTGCGCAGGCTGCGGATCGTCGCAGCGATCCACACCCCGAACCCCGCGAACAGCACCACCGCGTCGACCCGTCCGAGGACGCCGTCGGCGCTCAGGGACGGCACGACCACCAGGACGCTCAGGGCGGCGACCAGATCTCGACGGACCTCGTCCCGAGCGGCCCCGACCGTGAGCACGAGCACGACGGTCCCGAGGATCACCCCGAGGATGACGAGGTTCGACCCCGTCGCGTCACCGAGCGCGACCGCGCTGTCGCCCCAGCCAGCGGCCACCACCACGCCGACGACCAGCAGCACCGACAGAACGATCACCGACAACGGACGCGCCTCCAAGAGCTCCGCCGACCCGGCTTCCCGGCACGCCGATCCAAGCGTACCGACCGGCACCCCGTCCCGTCAGGACGGCGGCGACGGCGCTCGGCCCGGGTTCAACTCCTCGAGTTCGCGGTGGGCGGTCTCGGGGAATCGGGTGAGCAGCAACAGGATCACGAACGCCTGCCCGATCGCGGTCGCGCCGATCGCCGGTCCGTAGCCCGAGCCGGCGTCGACGAGGGCGCCGACGCCGAGCAGGCCGATGCCCCCGCCGAGGAGGGCCGATGCCGTCACCAATCCACCCCCGCCGCTGCGGGCCGTGGTCGGGAACAGCTCCGCCCGGTACACCGTCAGCGACGGCACGGCGATCCCACCGAACACCCCGGCCGCCGCGGCGCTCACCCACATCAGCCAGCCGTCGACGAAGAACGACGTGACCAGGAGGCTGACGCCCCCGGTGATGCCGATCACCCCGACGATCCGCCGGCCCCAGGTGTCGGCGAGACGGCCCCCGGCGATCACGCCGAGGCCAGCCGGCGTGCCCGTCGCAAGGGTGAACAGCGAGACCATGCCGGCCGAGAACCCCCGCACGTCCTGCAGGTAGCGGTTCTGGAAGAACGACGCCGGCGCCACGAACAGGTTGCCGAGGAACGCAGTCGACGCAAGGAAGAGCAACCGGCGCCGGTCGATCGGCGAGCGCGGCGCGCGTTCCGTCGCCACGAACCGGGTGGTCTCGGGCAGGCGTCGGGCGAGGTCGGCGACCACGACGAGCAGCACGAGCGCGAGCACGTACACCAGCCGCCAACCACCCACCCCGAGGTCGCCCAACGGCAGGGCGGCGACGGCCATCCCGGCCCCGAGCCCGGTCGACATCGACAGCAGCGACACCGCGTAGGCCCGACTGTCGCGCGGCATCTCCTCGGCCGCCATCACGGCGATCAGCACGTCGAGCGCGAGCCCGAGCGGGCGGCTGACCGTCTGGGTCGCGGTGAGCACCCAGAACGACGGTGCGAGCGCGCCCAGCGCCGTCGGCACCGGCGCAGCGAACGCGCAGCCGAGCGCCACCCGCCGCCGGCCGACCCGGTCGGCGAGGAACAACAGCGGCAACACCAGCACGATCCCGGCCCGCACGACGGTCCCGGCGACCCCCTGCGCCGCTTCCCCGACGTCGAACTCCTCGGCGGCGAGGGCGGCGGTCTGGGTGAACAGCGTGTTCACGTACCCGCCGACCACCGCCGCGGCCGCGAGCAGGCCCAGCACCTGGACCTGCCGGCCGTCGAGACGGTCCCGAGCGGCCCACCACGGCCGGCGACCGTCGGGCAGCGGCGGCCGGCGCAGCGCCCGCCGCAACGGCAGCGCGAACACCCATCCGAACCACGGGATCGCCAGCCGATACGTCACGGTGGACACGATCCGGCCGTCCGAGGACCGTTCGACGGTACGCCGGTAGGCGCGCACCGGGCCGTCGCGCCCCACGAACACCCCGTCACCGGCCGGCTCCTCGGCGACGAGATCGTCCCGGGCCACCCACAGCCGGGCCGCCACCGGATCGTCCGCGTCGAAGCTCGACGTCAGTCGCGGCATCGCCGGGCACCGTATCCGAGGCTGCGTCGGCAACAATGGGCGGCCTCGTGTCCCTCACCGTGAACGCCCCGACGCCCGACACGATCGCCGATGCTGCGATCGTCGTGCGGCGCAGCGCGCCGCTCCGGGGTGAGGTCCGCATCGCCGGGGCCAAGAACTCGGTGCTCAAGCTCATGGCCGCAGCCGTGCTCGTCGAGGGGACGACCGACCTGCACGGCGCGCCCGCCATCGGCGACGTCGACACGATGGCCGAACTGCTCACGGCCCTCGGGCTCACCGTGGAGCGGGCTCCCGGCCGGATGCGCATCCACCGGCCCGCCATCGTCCGCTCCGATCCGCCCGGCGCCCTCGTCGAGCGGATCCGGGCCTCGATCGTCCTGCTCGGACCGCTGCTCGCAACCTGCGGTCGGGCCTCGGTGCGCCTCCCCGGTGGCGACGACTTCGGTGGCCGCCCGATCGATCTGCATCTGCGCGGCCTCGAATCGCTCGGGGCCCGGATCACGCTCGGCGAGGATGCGCTCGAGGCCACGGCGCCCGCCGGCCTGCACGGCGCCGAGATCGCGCTCGACTTCCCGAGCGTCGGCGCGACCGAGAACATCCTGCTCGCCGCCGTGGGCGCTGCGGGCACCACCGTGATCGACAACGCAGCGCGCGAGCCCGAGATCGGCGACCTGTGCCGGTTCCTGGTCGCGATGGGCGCCCGGATCGACGGGATCGACACCTCGACGCTGCGGATCACCGGCGTGCCGCTCGAGCGCCTGCGACCGGCGTGCCACACCGTCGTGCCCGACCGGCTCGAGGCCGCCACCTACGCCGCCGCCGCGGCGGTCACGGGTGGCGATGTCGTGCTGCGCAACGCCCGGGCCGACCACATGGCGCTCCTGCTCGAGAAGTTCGCCGCAATGGGGGTCGGCGTCGACGAACTCGGAGCCGGCGCCGGGCTGCGGATCGTCGGGCCGCGGCGCCTGCGCGCCGTGGACGTGGCCACCCTTCCGTATCCCGGCATCGCGACGGACTACAAGCCCCTGCTGATCACGCTGCTGGCCGTGGCCGACGGGGTCGGGATCGTCACCGAGAACCTCTACGCCGGCCGGTTCCGCTACGTCGAGGAGCTCCTGCGGCTCGGGGCCGACATCCGCACCGACGAGCACCACGCCGTCGTGCGGGGCGTGCCGTTGCTCGCCGGTACCCACGTGCGCAGCCACGACATCCGGGCCGGGGCCTGCCTCGTCGTCGCCGGGTTGGCGGCCCAGGGCACCACCGTCGTCCACGACTGCCACCACATCGACCGCGGGTACGAGGACCTCACCGGCAAGCTCGCCTCGCTCGGCGCCGACGTGACGCGGCGCTGACGGGACGCGACGCCGACGGCGCTCACCCCTGCGCGTGGGGGTCGGCGCGGCCGGACGTGCGTTCCCGCCACCGCCGGGCCCGCCGCTTGGCCAGGACCAGCAGGGAGGCGAGGACCAGGAGCGGTACCACGACCAGCAGGGCCTCGTCCCAGCCACCCTGGTGAGCCAGGACGGGAACACCGCCTGCGAGCACCGGTGTTGTCATGGGTGGAAACGCTAGGAGTCCACAGGCGAGACTCACGACTCGCCCGTCGGGGCGCAAAGGAGCGAGGCGTGCGACAGCAGGTGGAGGAGACGATCGAGGTGATCCGTCCGGCGCTGCAGGCCGACGGCGGTGACATCTTCCTCCGCGACGTCGACGAGGCCACCGGCGTCGTCACCGTCTCGCTCGTCGGTGCCTGCGGAACCTGCCCGGCCTCCGGAGCCACGCTGAAGGCCGGCATCGAACGCATCATGCGGGACCGGGTCGAGGGCGTCACCGAAGTGGTCGCGGTCTGATGGCGCTGCGCGCCAGCGATCCCGGCACGCTGCTCGACCGGGCTCGCGAGGGCGACCGCGCGGCGCTCGCCCGCCTGCTGTCGTTCGTCGAGCGCGGGGGCGACGAGGCCCGAGTCGTGTCCCGCCTCGCCTACCCGCTCGGCGGCCGGGCGTACACCGTCGGGCTGACCGGCGCCCCCGGGGCCGGGAAGTCCACGTTGACCTCGGCGCTGATCGGCCACCTGCGGTCTCGCCAGCTCGAGGTCTCGGTGCTCGCCATCGACCCGTCGTCGCCGTTCTCCGGTGGCGCCATCCTCGGGGACCGGGTCCGCATGCAGGACCACGCCACCGACCCCGGGGTGTTCATCCGGTCGATGGCCACCCGCGGTCATCTCGGCGGGCTGTCGTTGGCCACCCCCGAGGCGATCCGCCTGCTCGACGCCGTGGGCAAGGAGTGGGTGCTCGTCGAGACCGTCGGCGTCGGGCAGGTCGAGGTGGAGATCGCCGGCAAGGCCGACACGACCGTCGTCGTCGTCAACCCCGGGTGGGGCGACTCGGTGCAGGCCAACAAGGCCGGCCTCATGGAGATCGCCGACGTGTTCGTCATCAACAAGGCGGATCGCAAGGGGGTAGAGGAAACCCGGCGTGACCTCGAGCTGATGCTGGACCTGTCGGAACTCGACGACTGGCGGCCACCGATCGTGGCCACGGTCGCCCAGTCCGGTGACGGTGTTCCCGAGCTGTGGGACGCGGTCGAGCGCCACCGTGCCTTCGCGGCCGGGGCGGGCCTGCTGGCCCGTCGCCGCGAGCAACGCCTGCGCGAGGAGCTCCGGGAGATCGTCGCCCGGCGCCTCGAACGGCGAGCCCGGGAGCTGTGCACTGGGGAGCGCTGGGACCAGCTCCAGGTAGAGGTGCTCGACCGGATGGTCGACCCGTGGACCGCGGCCGACCGGATGCTCGCCGGCGTCGGCGCCTGACCAGCCGGAACGCCGGAGGGATCCGGCCGATCACCCCGCCGCGAAAATTGCGGAGGAACCAACTGCTTTTTTGGTGGACAATTCAAAACATTTGGTTAGGATGTCTTACGCCGGTCCGGCTGCACCCCACCATCCCGCCGCAGCCGGGCCGGCATCTCATTTGCACCGTCGAACCCGTCGCTACGGTGAGCCGGGAGCGAGTGCATGCGGTGCGCTGGCGTCCGAGCCCCTACGGTTTGCCGCATGAGCGATCCGTTGGTGCACCTCGAACGTCGAGCGGATGCGGTGGCGGTCCTCCGCCTCGACAACCCCAAGGTCAACGCGCTGTCCGGCGCCATGCGAGCGGCGATCCACGCGGCGGTCGCCGACCTGGCCGCCGACCTGCCCGGCGCCGTCGTCGTCACCGGGGGCGAGCGGATCTTCGCGGCCGGTGCCGACATCGCCGAATTCGGCGGCGCCGTGGAAGCCGAACGGATCGGCGCCGGGTTCCACGAGGTGATGGACGCCCTCGCAGCGCTGCCCCGGTTCACGATCGCCGCCGTCGCCGGGTACGCCCTCGGCGGCGGCTGCGAGCTGGCGATGGCGTGCGACTACCGGATCGCGAGCGACAAAGCGGTGTTCGGCCAGCCGGAGATCCTGCTCGGCATCATCCCCGGGGGCGGCGGCACCCAGCGGCTGGCCCGGCTCGTCGGGCCGGCTCGGGCCAAGGAACTGTGCATCACGGGTCGTCAGGTCCGCGCCGAGGAGGCGCTGCGCATCGGCCTCGCCGACGAGGTCGTGCCCCACGAGCAACTCCACGACCGGGCGCTCGCGCTTGCCGCCGAGGTGGCGCGCGGGGCCATTCAGGCCCAAGCCCTGTGCAAGCGAGCGATCGACGACGGGTTGTCGACGTCCTTGGCCGACGGCCTGCTCCGTGAACGCCGGGCCTTCACCGAGGTGTTCCGCACCGAGGACAGCCAGATCGGCGTGCGCAGCTTCCTCGAGACCGGCCCGGGCAAGGCCGTGTTCACGGGCCGCTGATCACAGGACCCCGGCGAGCGACACCTCGACGCGCCGGTTCCGGAACCTCCCAGCCTCGGTGGCGTTCGATGCGATCGGCTCCGCCGGGCCCTTGGCCACGATCCGGATCCGGCTCCGCTCGACCCCCCGACCAACGAGCAGGGTGGCCACCGCCTCGGCACGCCGCCGAGACGTCGCCAGGTTGTCCTCGAACACGCCCTGGTCGTCACTGAAGCCGGTGAGCGTCAACGACGAGCCCGGGACCACCCGCATCACCTGGGACACGACGTCGAGCAACTGCAGGAATCCCTCGGTGAACGTCGTCGTGCCCCCCACGTAGGTGGCGACCGTCGGCGCCCGCACCGGCACTTCGGTGGCACGGGAGCGATCGTCGACGATCAACCGGGCCGACACCCGGGCCGAGCCGAGGGCGTTGGCGAGCGTCGCCATCACGGCCTCGGCGGCGGCCTGATCGCCGACGGCGCCGGTGAACGACAGCGTCCCGTCGAAGCGGAACTCGCGCGAGGCGACCGGCTGGGCCGGATCGGCCGGGGTCGCCGTCACGGCCTGCCGAGGGGGCGCCGGCGTGGTGACCGGCGCGGTCAGCGTCGTGATCGTCGCGCCGGCGGTGGTCCCGGGCGAGGTGGTCCCGGGCGAGGTGGTCCCCGGCGCCGTGCTCAGGCTCGTCGCCGCCGGTACGGCGTCCTCGCTCCGGGTGAACCACACGGCGGAACCGGCGGCCCCCGCCGTGATCGCAACCACCAGGAGCACGAACGGCCAACGGCGGCGCAGTGCGCCTCGTTGGGCCGCCTCGGGAAGGTCCTCGGGCCGGACCCACGCCGGAAGCGGACGCTGCGCTGGGTTCGTGCCACGTGCTGGGTTCGACATCCCCTTGCCCCGGTTCGACGGCCCGACGGATGGTACCCCCGTACCTGTCCACCACGAACCCGGCCTCTAACCTGTCCGCGTGCGTAGGCGAGGTGACCGTACCGACGGGCCGAGTGCGGCCGTCGGCATGTTGATCCTCGAACAGGCGGTGCGGGCGGTGCGCGTCGAGCGACGCGATGGATTCGTCGTCACGGGCGCCGCCGAACTTCGGCTCCCCACAGGCGCCGTGCCCTCCGGCCGGGTGCGCGACGCCGTGGCGGTCGGCGAACTGGTCCGGCGTCTCGGGGAAACCCTCGGGATCCGCTTCGAGCCGGTGGTCGCCGTCGTCGGCTCGGTCGATGTCGAACTCGTCGACGTCGACACCTCCGACGACCACGCGACCGCGGCACTCGTCGAGCGGGCCCGGACCCTGGCCGACGATCCGGGCGACGCACTCATCGTGTTGCACCAGGAAGAGTCCGACGGTCACGTGGCCTCGGTCGTCGCGCTGCGTTCCACGGTGCGGGCCGCCGCTCGCGCCGTCGAAGATGCCGGCACCGCACGCCCGACCGTCGACGCCGTGCCGGTCGGGCTGGCCCGTCTCGCTCGGCTCCTCGGGCTCGCGACCGGGCGGATCGCGCTGGTCGACGGTGCGGTGACCTGGCGGGTGCACCTTGATCTCCCCCGGCACAGCGAACGGGAGCAGATCGCCACCGCCGCCGACCCGGGCCCGGCGGTGCTGTTCGTCGACGGCGAACCGTTCGATCCCGGCGACCGTCTCGGCGATCTCTCCCTGCCCGAACGCGCCTGCGGCGGGCTCGGCGTCGCGGCGATCGCCGTGCCCGCCGTGCTCGCCCGGCAACGGCTGCTCGGCCTCGACCTCGCGCCCGATCTGCTCGATGCCCATCTCTCCCTTGCGCTCAGCGGCTCCGGCGACACCGTCGACGACCTCGGCGTGGCGTGGCGGGCCGAATTCGTCGGCGCGAACGACGCGGGTGGTCCACGGCGGCGGCGGCGCCGATGAAGCTCGTCAAACGGGAAGGCGCGGCCGAGACCGACCTGGAGGTCGAACTCGTCGGGGCCGAACTCACGGTAGGAGACCTCGCGCTCGCCGTCGCGCTCGGCTCCCCCGGCCACGATGTCGTCGTCGACGGGCGCCGCCTGCCGGCGAGCACCCCGCTCGATGCCGTTCGGCTCGGTCACGGGTCGGTGGTCGAGGCCGCCGACGACGCCCCCACCGAGGGGCGCCCGCCGGTGCCCGTCGTCGAACTGCACCAGGTCGCCGGGCTCGCCGCCGGGGGCAGCCTGCCGCTCGTACCGGGCCGCTGGACGGTCGGCACTGCCGAGCCGGTGCGCGCCGAACTCGCCGAAGGGCCGGTCCCGTCGGCCCGGTTCGGCGTGACGGTCGACGCCGAGGGCCGCTGCACGATCACCCCCGAGCCCGGGGTCACGGTGCGCGTCGACGGGGTGCTCGTCTCCGGCCCGACGGCCGTCACCGACCAGGTCGTCGACGTCGACGGTGCCGCCTTCCGGCTCACCCCACCCCTGGAACGCGCACGCCGACGCCTGCAGACCTCGCCGAGCGGGGTGGCGTCGTTCCTCCGGGTGCCACGCACCGCAGCGGTCGCCGGCTTGTCGGTACCCGTGGAGCTTCCCGCTCGGCCAGCCCAGGCGGGCACGGGTCGCCGGGCCCGGAAGCGTTTCGCCGAAGCGCTCGGCCGGGTGACACCCGAGGTCGTCGCCGAACTGGACCGGGCCCGCCGGCTCGCGATTCGGCGCCAGCGCCAGCACGCGCCGGACGTGGCCGAACTGCGAGCCCGCAGCGAGCTGCTGACCGCCAACCTCTGGGAGCGGCGTCCGGCCCACCCCGACTTCGGTGTGCTCAGCGTCGGGTTCGGACCCGGCACCTGGTCACCGGTCCCCCTTCCCGATGGGTTCCCCGAGATCGAGGCGCTCACCCGCACCGCAACCTCGCTCGGCGACGTGCCCGTGACCGTCCCCCTCGAGCAGGTCGTTGCCCTCGGGATCACCGGGCCGCGCGCGGCGGCGCTGGCCGTGTGCCGATGGCTGATCACGCAGGCCGCCGTCCTCCACGGCCCGGCCGATCTCGGACTCCACCTGCTCAGCTCCGAAGAGCGGCTCTCCCGGTGGGACTGGGCCAAGTGGCTGCCGCACCTCGCCGGGCCGTCCGGCGAGCTCCGGGTGGCCACCACGCCCGAGGAAGCCAACCTGCTGCTCGCGCCCCTCGCCGGACTCGGCGCCCGGCGCTCCGACCCGCCACCGGGAGCGGAGTCGGTGATGGGGCCGGCGCGCACCTTGCTCGTCATCGACCATCTCGACCACCTCGACGCCCGCTCGTCGATCGCGCGGGCGCTGCTGGCCGGACGTGGCCGGCCGACCCGGGCGTTCATCGTGGCCGACCATCCCGACCAACTTCCCGCCGGCTGCGGCGCCGTCCTGAACGTCGACGACCAGGGCCATGCGGTGCTCACCGACCTGGGCCATCACCGTGAGGTGTCCGGGGTGCTGGCGACGGGCCTGGCCGTCACGGCCGCCCGCCGCATCGCCCGCAACCTGGCCGTGCTCGAGGACGCGGCAGCGGCCGGCGTCGCAGAGGAGGTACACCTCGTGGACCTCCTCGGATTCGGGCCGTCGGGCGCCATGGCCGACGATCTCGAGCGCCGATGGCGGGTCTGCGCTGCTGCCGGGCGAACCTCGTTCCCGATCGGGCGCGGCTCCGACGGCGACGTGCTGGAGGTCGACCTGCGCACCGACGGGCCCCACGCGTTCGTGGCCGGGATGCCCGGAGCGTCGACGACCGAGCTGCTGCGGGCGCTGCTGCTGGCGGCGGCCACCACGTTCGATCCCGCCCGCTTGAACCTCGTCCTCGTGGACACCGAGGGCTCCGGCGCGTTCGGGCGCTGCACCGAACTGCCGCACGTCGCGCTCCACCTCGTCGGGCCCCGCCCCGATCTCGGTGCTCGGGCGATGGGCACGCTGTTCGCCGAGGTCGCCCGCCGCGAGGACCAGCGCGCCCCGCTCGGGACCGGCGAGGCGCCCCGACCGGTTCCGGGTCGCCTGCTCGTGGTGTTCGACGCCTTCGACACCCTGGTGGCCGAGAGCCCGGACCTCGTCGCGGCGGTGGTGGAACTCGCGCGGCGGGGCGCGGCGGTCGGCGTGCATCTGGTGCTCGTCACCCGGCACAACGACGCCGTGCTCGCCGGCAGCATCCGCGCCGTCACCAGCCTGCGGCTCGCGCCGGTGCAACGCGACACCAACCCGTCCTCGTTGCAGCTCCTCGGCGAGCCCGGCGCGGGTTCCCCGGTCGACGACCGCTGGTTCGTACGACTCGGCAGCGGCGACCTCACGTCGTTCCGGCGGGTGGCGGTGTCGGGAACCCGGGCGATGGAGGGCGTGCGGGCGCCGCTCGACGTGCGGCCGCTGCTGTTGCGCTCCTCACGCCGGCCGACCACCCGGTTGAGCATCACCTCGGCCGGTCCGAGCGTGGTGCCCGAGTCGGTCACCGACGTCGACCTGGTCGTCGGCGCGATCGGGGACCTCGCCCGGCGCTCCGGGCGTCGGGCCCTGCCGCTCCCCGGACCCGACGGGTTGCCGAACCGGCTGGAGTTGGCGGCGGTCATCGGGCTCGAGCCCGAGCGCCGCTGGGCCATTCCACTCGGGCTCGTCGAGGCCGCCGGCCGAGCCCGACCCTCCGTCTACCGGTGGGACACCACCCACGGCAGCCTGCTGGTCCTGGGCGGCAGCACCGACGATCGCGCGGCTGCGGTCGCCGCCGCTGCTGCGGGCCTGGCCGGCCGCTACCCACCCGCGGCGCTGGAGCTGCGCGTCCTGGAGCGACCCGACGGACCACTGGCTGCCCTGAGCGGCCTTCCCCAACGGGTCACGATGACCGACCTGCAGGACGTCCAGGCGACCGCCGACCTCCTCGACGGTCTCGAACGGACCCTCGACCACCGCAACCCGGGCGAACGCCATCGGGCGGTGCTCGTCGTGATCGGCGACCTCGGCGCCGTGGTGCGCAGCGCCTCGACCGCCACCGTCGAGCGCCTCACGCGGCTCGTCCGGGCCGGCTGGGGGGTCGAGATCCTGGCCGTGGTCGGCGCGCCCGGACCTGCCGACGTGCCCGCCGAGTTGCTGACAGCGATCGAACAGCGTCTCGTGCTCGGCCTCGAGGATCCCGCCGACTACCACCGCCTCGGGCTCGATGCGCCCGGTGGCGTGCTCGCCCCGTCACGGGCGCTCGACGTCGCCACCGGGCTCCAGGTGCAGCTTGCCGCCTTCCCCGGCGGCGACCTCGCCGCCGGGGTCGCCCACGTCGCGGCCCTCCATCGGCCGGCCGATCACCGGCCGGTCGATCACCGTCCCACGTAGCTCGCCGGTCGCTTCTCCAGGAACGACCGGACGCCCTCGCGGTGGTCTTCGGTGCGGAACAGCTCGCCGAGGGTCGATGACACCCAGGCGCCGAGGTCGGTCCAGTCCGGGTCGAGCGCCCGGCGCAGACCGGCCTTGAGTCGCTGGACCGCCAGCGGTGGGTTCGCGGCGATCCGGCGGGCGAGGCCCATAGCGGTGGGCATCAGCTCGTCGTGCGGCACGACACGCCCGACCAGGCCGATCCGCAGGGCCTCCTCCGCCGGGATCACCTCGCCCGTGAACACCAGCTCCGCCGCCTTCTCGCGGCCGACGAGCGACGCGAGGCGCCCTAGGCCGCACACATCGGTGACCAGGCCGCGCAGCACGAACAGCTCCCCGAACTTCGCCCGCTCCGACGCGACGCGCAGGTCGGCCATCATCGACAGCTCCATCCCCCAACCGACCGCAGCGCCGTTGACCGCGGCGACCACGGGCACGTTCGTGTGGAGCAGTGCATCGGCGGCCGGGGTGAGCCGCGGACCCGCTGCGGAGCCCGTTCCGACGTCGGGCGGCCGCTCCCCCCCGCCCATGACCAGCTTCACGTCGTCGCCCGAACAGAACGCCGGATCGGTGCCGGTGACGACCAGGCAGCGCGCCGTGGTCTCGCGCACGTACTGCTCGAGCAGTGCGTACGACTTCCACGTGAGCGCGTTGCGCGCTTCGGGCCGGTTCAACGTGATGATGCCGACGTCGCCGTCGACCTGATAGGTGACCTCAGGTTCCCCCATGGCGGCGGAGCCTAGGCAGCGTCGCAGGGAAACCACATCTCCCTGGGCCCGAGGCGCCCGCAACCGGGTGCGCCGTGGGAGACTGGGGGAAGAGCACCAGACGGAGGACGATCACCGATGAAGCTCGTGACCGCCATCGTGAAGCCGTTCAAGGTCGACGAGGTGAAGACCGCCCTGAAGGCGGTCGGGGTCAGCGGCATGACCGTCACCGAAGTCCAGGGCTTCGGTCGCCAGAGCGGCCACACCGAGGTCTACCGCGGCCAGGAGTACACCATCGACTTCGTGCCCAAGGTTCGGATCGAGATCCTGGCCGAGGACGGCGCGGTCGACGGCATCGTCGACGCCGTCGTCGCCGCCGCCCGAACCGGGCGTATCGGCGACGGGAAGATCTTCGTCACGGACGTGGCGGCCGTCGTGCGTATCCGCACCGGCGAACGTGACGACGACGCCATCTGAGCGGGCCTCCGGGCCGGACCACCGCAGCCAGGCGCGCAAAGAGCAGCGGCGAGTCCTGCTCGCCGATACGTCCTGGCGTGGCGGCGAACTGGCCCGGGCGCTCACCGACCAGATCGATTCCTGGATCGCCGACGACAGCGACGTGCTGCCGGACGGGTGGGCCGTAGCGGCCGCAGCCGGCTACGAGCGTGGGGAGCTTTGCCCGGGCAGCGATGTCGACGTGATCCTGCTGCACCCTGACGGCGCCGACGACGGCCAGGTGCGAGCGATGGCGCAGCAACTCTGGTACCCGCTGTGGGACAGCGGCATCGCACTCAGCGCCGCAACCCATTCGCCAGGTTCGGCGCTCCAACTCGCCGGTTCCGAGCTCGCCACGGCGACTGCGCTGATACGCCTGCGGCCCGTGGCTGGCGACGCGGCGCTCGTGCTCGGGGTGGCCGGCGCCGCCCGGCGCCACTGGGCCGAGCGCGCCGAGCACTGGCTGCGAGCGCTCGGGGAGAGCGTCGAGGAGCGCCACGAACGGGCGGGCGAGGTGGCGTTCCTGCTCGAGCCGGACCTGAAAGAAGGGCGCGGCGGGCTGCGCGACGTCCATGCGCTGGCATGGGCCCGCCAGACCGGCCACCGCAGCGTCGCCGGCGCCGACGAGCAACCGATCGCCGACCTCGTCGGCCCGGCCCGGTTGCTCCTCGACGTCCGGGTCGAACTGCACCGCACCACCGGGCGACGCAGCGATCGCCTTGCGCTGCAGGAGCAGGATGCGGTCGCCGCGTCGCTCGGCATCGGCGACGCCGACGAGCTGATGCGGTCGGTATCGCAGGCCGCCCGCACGATCGCCTGGTCCTCCGACCGATTCTGGGCCCGGGTGCTCGGTCGGCTCGGGCCCACCCGGCGTCGACGCCTCCTGCGGCGCCGGCCCGACGCCACCCCGACCCCGGTCACCCATCGTCGCCTTGCGGCCGGTGTCGCCGTGCGGGTCCGGCCGAGCGGGGACGAAGTGGTGATCACCGACGACGCGCCGCTCGACGACCCGACGTTGATCCTGCGCACCGCCGCAGCCGCCGCCGGGGCGGGCCTCCCCCTCGCCCGAAGCACGCTCAAGCGCCTCGCCGCCGGCGCGGTCGGGCCGGGCGATCCCTGGCCCTCGGCCGCTCGCAACGAACTCGTCGCCCTCCTCGGCTCGGGCCCGCCGGCGCTCGCCGTGTTCGAGGCGCTCGACCGGTACGGGCTCCTCACGCGCATCCTCCCCGAGTGGGAGCAGGTGCGAGCCCGGCCGCAGCGCAACCCGCTCCACCGCTACACCGTCGATTGGCACCTGTGCCAGGCCGCGTTGCGCGCCAACGATCTCGTGCGCAAGGTGGCCCGACCCGACCTGCTGCTCGTGGGCTGCTGGCTCCACGACATCGGCAAGGGATTCCCCGGCGATCACGTCGTGGTCGGCGCCGCGATCGTGGAGCGCATCGCCCGGCGGATGGGCTTCGAGCGCGCCGACGTCGAGACGCTCGTGGCACTCGAGCAGCACCACCTGCTCCTGCCCACCGTGGCGACCCGGCGCGACATCAGCGACCCCCGGACGATCGAGTCCGTGGTCGACGTCGTGCGCGATCCCGAAACGCTTGCGCTGCTTCGGGCACTGTCCGAGGCCGACAGCCTCGCCACCGGCCCTGCGGCGTGGAACGACTCCAAGCGCCTCCTGCTCGACCAGCTCACGCACGCGGCCGCCGCTGCGCTCGCCGGGGTCCCGGCGCCCGCAGTCGACCGGCGCCCGAGCTCGGACGACCTCGCGCTCGTCCACGAGGCCCGCCGGACCGGCACGGCGAGGCTGCGCGCTGCCGCGGACCGGGTGACGATCGCTGCGCCCGACCGCACCGGGCTGTTCGCGCTGGTCGCGGGCGTGCTGTCGCTGCACGGGCTGGAGGTGGTCAGCGGCGAGGTCCGGACCACCGACGACGGCGTCGCGCTCGACCGGTTCCAGGTGGCCGCCCGCTTCGGCGACGACCCCGACTGGGGCCGGATCGCCGCCGACGTGCAGGCCGCCTACACCGGGCAACTCGACCTCGCCGAGCGTCTCGCCCGGCGGGAACGCTCGTGGGACCGCCAGCGCCGCAGTGAGGGCGCCCAGCCGGCCCAGCCCGAGGTCTTCGTCGATCCCGACGGCTCCGCCAGCGCGACCGTGGTCGAGGTCCGCGCCCCGGACGGCCCGGGGGTGTTGCACCGGCTCGCCGGCGCGCTCGCCGGGGCCGGCTTCGACATCCGGGCGGCCCGCGTGACCACGCTCGGCCACGAGGTGGTGGACGTGTTCTACGTGGTGCGCCCCGACCCCGACGGCGGGCCCGGCCAGCGCCTCACCGACCGCGAGAGCCTCGAAGCCGTGCGCCGCACGCTGCTCGGCGCCCTGGCCTGAACGACCGACGTTCAGGCGCCGGCCGGAGGTTCGCGCAGGTCGACCACCACGGCCGCGTGATCGCTCGGGTGTACGCCGTCGACCGCATCCAACCCTGCGAGCCACGCCCGCTGCGGCTGACCGATCGGCTTGGTGCGCGGCCAGGACACCAGCACGTAATCGAGCCGGCGGCGCGGCCAGGCCGCGTCGCCGAGGTAGGGGTTGTCGTCGCGCCAGGTCCAACCCGGGCCGTCGCCCGCGACCTCCCACGCGTCGGTGAACACCACACCGGCCACCGGTGGGGCCGAGCGCCCGGTGAGGACCCGGACCTCGTCGCTGTCGGGCACGGCGTTCAGGTCGCCACCGACGACGACCGGCCACACCGGATCGACCCGGGCGCGCAGACCCTCGACGAACCGGCACAGGGCGGCCACTTGGGCCAGCCGAGCGCCGGAGGCGTCGAAGCGATGATCGAGGTGCGTGCTCACGGCGACGAGCGAGCCGGCCGGGTGGTCGATCACGGCGGCGACGGCGCTGCGATGGCCCGGCTCACCGTCGGGCCGCGGCAACCGGATCGTGTCGATCTCCCGGATGGGCCAACGCGAGAGCACCGCGTTGCCGAACGCGACGTCCTCCCACCAGGGCCCGTCGCTGCGGGCCACGTGCAGGCCGAGGGCGGCACCGAGGGTGTGGGCCTGATCGGCGCCGCCCCGCTCACCCCAGACCTCCTGGAGGCACACGATGTCCGGGGTCTCGGCCGCCAGCGTGGCGGCGATCGCGGGCTGGCGCTCGGCCCACGGCCCGAAACGCCACCACAGGTTCCAGCTGATCACCCGCACGGCGTGTGACCGTAGGGCGGCACCGGGGCGAACGAGCCACCGGGGAGGGCCGCCGGGCCTAACGTCGTGACCATGACCTCCGTTGCGGTCGTGGGTGCCGGCGCCGTCGGCTCGTACTTCGCCGCCCATCTGCTCGAGGCCGGTACCGCGTCGGTGACGCTGTGCGTGCGGCGCCCGTTCGAAGAGCTCGTCGTCGAGCGCGACGACGGGGTGGTCCTGCGCAGCCGGCCTCTTGTCGCCACCGACCCGGCCGGGCTCGAGCCGGTCGACTGGGTGCTGCTCGCGACCAAGGCCCACCAGACCGAGGGCGCGGCCGGCTGGCTGCGCAGCCTCGTCGGACCCGGCACCGCGATCGCCGTGCTGCACAACGGGACCGAGCACGAAGCCCGGGTGCGGCCGAACGTGGGCGACGCCGCCGTCGTACCGGCCGTCGTGTATTGCGGGGCGGAGCTGCTCGCGCCCGGGCACGTGCAGCATCAGGCCTCCGGGTTGTTGATCGTGCCGCCGTCACCGGCCGCCGAGCAGCTCGCGGCGCTGTTCCCGGACCCCAAGGCGCACGTGCGCCTCAGCGAGACGTTCCCGGTCGAGCTGTGGACGAAGGTGACCTCGAACTGCGTCGTGAACGGCATCTGCGCGTTGACGGAGCGGCGATTCGAGGTGTTCCGCGACCCGGCCATCGCCACGCTGGCTCGCGCCGTCGTCGCCGAATGCGCCACGGTCGCAGCGGCCGAGGGCGCCCCGCTGGCCGACGACCTCGCCGACCGGCTCTGCGCCACGCTCGCCGCCAGCGCGCCCACCAACGGCAGCTCGATGCTCTACGACCGGCTGGCCCGGGTGCCGATGGAGCAGGACGCCATCTACGGCGCCGTGGTGCGCGCCGGCGCCCGCCATGGGCTTGCGACCCCGCTCACGGGCGCGTTCCTCGCCCTGCTCGGAGCGATCTCGGCCGCCACGCCGTGATCGCGGCGCGGCGGGCGGCGGCGGCGCTGGTGGCGACCGTTTCGCTCGGGGTGACGGCCTGCCGCGACGGCGAGCAGGCGGCGGGCCCGACGACGACGGGCCCCGCAACGACGGTGGCCCCGAGCGCGCCGTCCTCGGCGCCGAGCCCGGCGCCCTCGGCGCCGAGCCCGACCACCCGCCCGACGAGCCTGCCGCCGACCACCGAGGCGCCGACGACGGCCACGGACGCCGCCGCCGGGCTCGTCGTCGCCGTCGAGCGGTTCCGAGACGAGGTGCTCGCCCTCGTCGCCGAGATCGAACGGGGTCCGGTGGCGAGCGGCGCCGCCGAGGCGACCGGACCGCTCGACCGTCGCGCCGTGGCCGTCGCCGCACGGTTCTGGACGCTCGTCGAGCTGGTCCCGTTGCGGGCCGACGCCACGGTGCGCAACGCCGCGCTCGCCGTGGTCTTCGCCGCCGGTGGACTCGCTGCACCGTTCCTCGACGTGGCCGGATGGCGGGTCACCGAATGGTTGTCGACCTGGCGCCCGGCCATCGACGACGCCGTTCGGACGCTTCCCCGGACGCTCAGCGCCCTCCAGAGCGCCGCGCGCAGCCGGCCCCGCCTCGAGGTCCTCGATCCGGCGGGCGAGGACCTGGCGCGCCGAGCGGCGGCGGTGCAGGCCCTCACCGCTCGGTCGGTTCGTGTGGGCGAGTTCACCGCCGTGCCCCGTTACGCGCTCGGATTCGTGACGTCGCTGCCGCCCGGCGGGGCTCCCTGCGACGAGACCCACCAGACCGGACGCCTGCCCGGCGGCAGCTTCGTCGCCGGCGTCGGTGGGTGTGCCGTGCTCGTGGTCGGCACCGACACGCTGACGAGCCGCTCGCGGGACATCTCGGCGTTCCTGGCCGACCCGGCCGCCGAGCTGACCGGCTCCCCGCTGGATCTCGTCACCGTGCGGCGGGTCGGCGACCGCTGGAACGCCCGCAGCAGCCTCGCCTGAAGAGCCGATCGGGAAGCCCCGTTCTGGGTCGCCGGACTCATCGTCGATTTTCTCCGCTCCGATGGCGAACGATCCGGAGAAGACCAGGTAACATCCTTAGCACATAAAGCCCACGGGTTTCCCCCCCCCAAACGCCCGTGGACGGCGAACCGGCTCGATGGTCACCCCCTCCGACCTCACCGGGAACGCCTCATGCAGGCGCCGGAAACCCCCTCCTCCGGCGCCTGCGGCGTTTTCCGTCGCCGAGGTTCGGCTAGACCGGGCCGGTGCGCCTGCATTCCCACTGGGATGCCCACCCCTGGGCTCCCGACGAGACCCGGCTCCACTGGTACCTCCTCCCGGACCGCACCGCAGCCGAACCCGCACGGCGGCTCCAGACCCGGTTACGCCGCCCTGGCCTCGACCCCGTACCCGAGCCGTGGTTGCACGCCACGGTGCTGTCCTTGCTCCCGGTGCCCCCCGGCGAGCTCGACGACCTCGTCGAGGCGGTGCGAGCCGCCGTCGCCGGCCTCACCGCCCCGGTCGGCGAAGGACGCGCCGTCGTCGTGCCGGAGGCCGTGCTGTGGGCCCTCGAACCCGAGGCGCCGTTCGCCGCCGTGTTCGCCGCCGTCGCGGCCGCCGTCGGGCCGTGGCGGCGCACCCGCACGGACAAACCGTTCCGGCCGCACGTCACCGTCGCCTACGCCGGCGCGGAGTTCGACGGCGCCGAACTCGAGGCGCAGCTCGACGACGCCCGGCGCGACGGAACGGACCGCCTCCCGCCGACCCGCTTCGACGCGCTGCACCTGCTCGAGGTACGGCGACAGGACCGCACCTACCGGTGGACGCCGGTGGCGCAGATCGCGCTGGAGGGCCCCTGAACGCGCACCGCGACCGGCGATAGCGTCGAGCGCCGTGCGGGTCGCGCTCGTGTCCTGGGAGTACCCGCCGCTCGTGGTCGGCGGGCTCGCATCAGCGGTGCACGGGCTGTCGCACGGCCTCGCCCACCGAGGCCACGACGTGGTCGTGCTCACGCTCCATCACCCCGACGTCCCCGATCTCGAGCACCTCCCCACGCCCGCCGGGCGTCTGCGGGTCCTGCGAGCGCGCACCGATCTGCCCTGGCTCCCCGAGGACGATCTCGTCGCCCGAATGGCCTCGGCCAACCACCAGCTCCTCGTCGCCGCCGAACGGCTCGGGGACTGGCAGGCCGAGGTGGTGCACGCCCACGACTGGCTGGTCGCCTGGACCGGCGACGGCCTGCGGGCCCGGTGGCAGGTGCCGCTCGTGGCCACCGTCCATGCCACCGAGAGGGGGCGCAGCGGGGGCACGGTCCACCCGGGCCGGTCCGCGGCGATCAACGCCGTCGAGTGGTGGCTCACCTACCAGGCCCGCGAGGTGATCTGCTGCTCGGGGTACATGGCCCGCGAGGTGGTCGACGCCTTCACGCTGCCGCCGGACAAGGTCCACCTCGTGCCCAACGGCGTCGACGCCACCCACTGGGCGGCCCCGCCGGCTCCTGCGGCCCCGCCGGCCCGGCCGGCAGGCGCCGAAGGCGGGCCACTGGTGGTCGCGTGGGGCCGGGTGCAGTACAAGACGGGATTCCAGACCCTGCTGCTCGCGCTCGGCCGGCTGCGGCGGAGCCGGCCGGGCATCCGGGTGGTGATCGCCGGCAAGGGGAGCTACCTCGACGACCTCCGCGATCTCGCCCGGCGCCTCGGGGTGGACGACCGGGTGCACTTCACCGGGTTCGTCCCCGACGGCGAGCTCGTCGGCCTCCTCCACCGGGCCGATGTCGCCGTCGTGCCGTCGCTCTACGAACCGTTCGGGATCGTCGCCCTCGAGGCCCTCGCGGCCGGCACACCCGTCGTCGCCGCGGCCACCGGGGGCCTGGCCGAAGTCCTCGACGGAACCGGCGCCGCCGAGCTGTTCACCCCCGGCGACCCCGACGGCCTCGCCGCGGCCGTCGAGCGAGCCCTGGACCCGTCGACCGCCGCAGCGGCCGTGGATCGCGGCCGAACCCTGGTGGCCGAGCGCTACGACTGGACCACCGTCGCCGACGCCACCGTCGCCGTCTACCGCCGTGCGCTGGCATCCCACGCTGTTCACCGAACCGTGACCTGAGCGCCGATCGGCGGCGGTCAGGGTCGTCTAGCGTCGGTTGCCCGTGAGAGCGCTGCGCAGCTTCGCCGTCCAACCCCGGCTCCCCGAGTCGCTCTCGCCCCTCGCCCGGCTGGCGATGAACCTGCGCTGGTCCTGGGACGCCGCGACACGCGACCTGTTCCGCTGGGTGGACCCCGACGGGTGGGACGCGACGAGCCACGACCCGGTCCGCCTCCTCGGGACGGTGCCGGCCGCCCGGCTCGAGGCGCTCGCCGTCGACGCCGGCTTCCTGCGCTACCTCGACGAGGTGGCCGACGACCTCGACGACGAGCTGCGCCGGCCGGGCTGGTTCCACCAGCGCGACCACGGCCGCAGCCCGCTGCGCCTCGTCGCCTACTTCTCGCCGGAGTTCGGGATCTCCGAGGCGCTGCCGCAGTACTCCGGCGGGCTCGGGGTGCTCGCAGGCGACCACCTCAAGGCGGCCAGCGACCTCGCGGTGCCGCTCGTGGGGGTGGGGCTCTTCTACCGCAACGGGTACTTCCGCCAGAGCCTCTCGCTCGACGGCTGGCAGCAGGAGCGGTTCCCCACGCTCGACCCGTACGCGATGGCCCTCACGCTCGAGACCGGCGTGCGCGTGACCGTCGAGCTCGCCGGCGAGGCTTGCGTCGCGCGGGTCTGGCGAGCCGACGTCGGACGCACCCGGCTGTACCTGCTCGACGCCGACGTCGAGGAGAACTCACCCGCGTCCCGGTCGGTCACCGACCGGCTCTACGGCGGCGACACCGAGCACCGGATCCGCCAGGAGATCGTGCTCGGCATCGGCGGCGTGCGGGCGTTGCAGGCGCTCGGCCTCGACGCGCAGGTGTTCCACACCAACGAGGGCCACGCGGGCTTCCTCGGCCTGGAGCGGGCCCGCCAGCTCGTCGCGCGCGGGCTGCGCTTCGACGAGGCGCTCGAGGCGGTGCGCGCCGGCGGGTTGTTCACGACGCACACCCCCGTCCCCGCCGGCATCGACCGGTTCTCCCGCGAGCTGATGGAGCGTTACTTCGGCGGCTTCGCGCAGCAGTGCGGCCTGGCGTTCGACGAGCTGTTCGCGCTCGGCCAGCGCGACGACGAACCCGACGGCCGGTTCAACATGGCCGTCATGGGCCTGCGCCTCGCCGCCCGCTCGAACGGCGTCGCCGCGCTGCACGGGTCGGTGAGCCGCTCGATGTTCGCCGGGCTGTGGCCCGACGTGCCGCTCGACGAGGTCCCGATCACCTCGGTGACCAACGGCGTGCACGCCCCCACCTGGGTCGCTCCCGAGTTCGGCGACCTGCTGTCGCGCTACGTGCTGCCGGAGTGGGACGGCGCGGCCGCCGCCGACTGGGCCCGGGTGGAGGACGCTCGCGACGACGAGCTGTGGCGGGCCAAGGAGCAGGCCAAGGACCGGATGATCTCGACCGTCCGCCAACGCCTGGCCGCCGCCCGAGTCGCGCAGGGGATGTCGACGAGCGACGTGGCCTGGTGTGCCACCGTGCTCGATCCCCGGGTGCTGACCATCGGCTTCGCCCGGCGCTTCGCCACCTACAAGCGCGCGACGTTGTTGCTCTCGCAACCGGATCGGCTCAAGGCGTTGCTGCTGTCGGCGGACAAGCCGGTGCAGTTCGTGTTCGCCGGCAAGGCCCACCCCGCCGACGACCTCGGAAAGCGGCTGATCCAGGAGATCCAGTCGTGGGCCAACGAGCTCGGGGTCCGGCACCGCTTCGTGTTCGTCGAGGACTACGACATCGCCATCGCCCGGGCGCTCTACCAGGGCTGCGACATCTGGCTCAACACCCCCCGGCGACCCCAGGAAGCCTGCGGGACCTCGGGCATGAAGGCGGCGCTCAACGGCACGCTCAACTGCTCGATCCTCGACGGCTGGTGGGACGAGTGCTTCGACGGCGCCAACGGCTGGGCCATCTCCTCGGTCGAGGGCGTCGAGGACCTCACGGTGCGCGACCGCATCGAGGCCGACAGCCTCTTCGACCTCCTCGAACACCAGATCGTCCCGCTGTACTACGTGCGCACCGAGGGTCCGGTCCCGCGGCGCTGGATGCGGCGGGTGAAGCACAACTTCGCGTCGCTCGGCCCGGTAGTCACCGCGAACCGGATGGTGCGCGAGTACGTCGAGCGGCTCTACGAGCCGGCGGCCGCCGGGGCCGACGCGATGGTGGCCGACGACGCCCGGCAAGCCCGCGACCTGGCCCGCTGGAAGCACGCCGTGACCGAGGCCTGGCCCGCCGTCAACGTGCAGGCGGTCCATGCCGACACCGCCTCGGCCGAACTGGGCGTGCGGCGCGACGTGCGCGTCGAGGTCGACCTCGGCCGGCTGCAGCCGCACGACGTCGAGGTGCAACTCGTCCACGGCCAGGTGGGCCAGGGCGACGAACTCGTCGCCCCCGCGGTGGTGTCGCTCGCCTGCACCGACCGGCCCGACGGCGGTCCCGCCGTCTACG
>JBJTVH010000079.1:0-9514 GCA_046081125.1 Acidimicrobiales bacterium | reverse complement strand
TTGTTGTGGTCTGGGGTGCATCGCCCTGGACCGCAGCAGCGCGTGTCGGACCGGTCAGCTCGACGCGAACGCTGCGACGAGGAACTCGAGCGTGCGCTCGTGGAGGATGTCGGCGCTGCGTGCGAGCAGGTGGCCGTCGCCGGGGAGCACGACGAGCTCGCCGGTTCCGGCGATCGCCCGGACCACCTCGCTCGCTTCCACCGGCAGGATCTCGTCGCGGTCGCCATGGAACAACAGCAGTGGCCGGCCGGCGAGGCCACCGGCCACCTCGCACCCGGCCGACTGCGTGGCGTAGGTGACGACCCCGGCGACCATGTCGGGGAGTGCGACCGCGACTCGGACGGCGACGGCCCCACCGAAGGAATGCCCGAGCGCCACGGTGCGGTCGGCCCCGTGCCCGACGGCGAGCTGGACGGCCGCTGCCGCATCGAGGGTGCAGGCGTCGAGGTCGTTGGGCCGCCGGTAGCTGATCCGCAGCATGGCGACGCCGGCGGCGGCGAGCTCCACCCCGAGGCGGTGATAGAGGCCGTCCGCCGGGCCGAGGAGGCCGCCCATCGCCCCACCGCACGCGATGACGGCGGCCGGCTCGTCGCCACGCCCGTGCCACAGGACCGTGAGCAGCCCGCGCATCGTGTAGAGCTCGAGATGGCGGAGGCCCGGCATGATCTCCACCTCGCCGGTGGCGAGCACGGACAGCGCCTCGAGCGGGGTGGCGCCGGCGCCTTCCCGGCGGGGTTGGTCGTCCGAGCCGCTCACTGCTTGTACCCTACAACGATGGCTGCGCAGCCGCCCGTGGTGCCGGTGCCACCGCTCGTCAGGGATGCGAACGCCGAGGCCGCGAACGCCGAGGCAGCGAACGCGGACGGTGCGAGCGCGGACGATGACGGCACGGCGGCGCGCATCGGCCATGCGTGGCGGGAGCTTCGCCGTGGCGCGGCGATGTCGGCGCTGCGACCGCTGCTGTTCGGGGACGGGGGTGAGGCCCTCGAACCGGGCCAGGTCGACACCCTCGACCTGCTCGTGCGGGAGGACTCGTGGCGGATGTCGGCCCTTGCCGAGGCCCTGCGCGTCGATCCGTCGACCGCCACCCGGGCCGTGCAGCGCTTGGCCCGACTCGGCCTCGCCGAACGCGCCGGCTCGTCCCACGACGGCCGGGTGGTGCTCGTCCGGGCCAGTGAGGCGGGACGCGTCCGGCATGCGGCGATCGTGCGGCATCGCCGCCAGTTGCTCGACGCTGTTCTGGGACGCTTCGACCCTGGCGAGCGGGTGCAACTCGCCGATCTCCTCGAGCGGATGGTCGGGGCGATCGACGATTACGCCGGGCCCGATGGCCCACGGCTCCCCTGATGCGTTCGGCTGCGCTCGGGTAGGTTCGCCGGATGGCCGATCGCAGCCGGTTCGCCGCCGACGCTCGGGCGCTGATGCCTGCGCTCTACTCGGCGGCGCTGCGGATGACCCGCAACCCGGCCGACGCCGAGGATCTCGTGCAGGAGACCCTGCTCAAGGGGTTCCGGGCGTACGAGCGGTTCGAGGACGGGACGAACCTTCGGGCCTGGCTGTTCCGGATCCTCACCAACACCTACATCAACACGTACCGAGCCCGTCAGCGGCGGCCGCAGACCGAGGACGTCGAAGACGTAGAGGACTTGTACCTCTACCGGCGTCTCGGTGATCTCGACGAACGAGCCGCCCGCAGCGCCGAGGACGAGACGCTGGCGCTGTTCACCGACGACGAGGTCCGGGAGGCGCTCGAGTCCCTCCCGGACGTGTTCCGGATCGTGGTCTACCTGGCCGATGTCGAGGGCTTTTCCTACAGGGAGATCGCCGACATCCTCGAGGTTCCCATCGGCACGGTGATGTCCCGGCTGCACCGGGGAAGAAAGTCCATGCAGAAGCGGTTGTACGAATACGCGACCACCCACGGTCTGCTGCCCGTCGCCGATCCACGGACGTGACCAATGTCGGACTGCGAAGACACCCTGCAGGAGCTCTACCGCTTCCTCGACGGTGAGCTCCGTGAGGAGCGGCGGGTGCGGGTGCAGTCCCACCTCGACGGCTGCCTCGACTGCCTGCAGGCGTTCGACTTCCATGCCGAACTGCGCATCGTGATCGCCCGGACCTGCCGGGAGACCGATCTGCCCGAGAGCCTGGCGGCCCGGCTGGAGGCGTGTTTCGGTCCGGACGCGCTCGAGGGGCTCGGCTCCGAGCTCGCCGACGACCTGGGACGGTCCGACACCGACCGCTAGAGTCCCGGGCATGCTGTTCGCCGCACGGATCTGGCACTGGTGGATCGGGGTCGTGTTCACGGTCGCCGCCGTGGTCACGGTGGCCGGACTCGTCGTCGGCTACCTGAAGAACGTGACGGCCGGCCAGTACCGCGCTCGCCAGAACACCCGCCAGAAGCGATAGGCGGATGCCGGCGGTCGTCCGGTCGGCGGTGGTCGACTGGAGGCTTGCCGAGCGCGTGGCCGGTCGCGTGGCCGGAACGGAGCCCTTGGCGATGTCCTACCGGGCGGCGGGGCTTGCGTCGGACTTCGGCGAGGCCACCGAGGAGGCCGTCGGTCTGGTGACGATGACCACCGGGCTGGTGCCCGCCGGGGCGACTCGCGCCGCCGTGGTCGACCGGCCCGGGTGGGTTGCGGTCAACGTCGTGGCCTTCGAGCGGCTGCTCGCCCCGCTGCTCGACTCGATGGGCGCCCGCCTCACCGGCTGGGGCGCCACCCCGGCTCGGGCGGTCACCCGGACCGTGGCCGGCACCGAGCTCGGTGTGCTCCTCGGCTGGATGGCGCAGAAGGTGCTCGGCCAGTACGACCTGCTGGTCGACGGTGAACCGGGCGCGCCGGGCTCGGGCGATGCCGTGTACTACGTCGGGCCGAACGTGCTCGCGCTCGAGCAGCGCTACGGATTCCCGCCGGCGGAGTTCCGTCTCTGGCTGGCGCTGCACGAGGTGACCCACCGGGCGCAGTTCACCGGGGTGCCGTGGTTGCGCGGGCACTATCTCGGGCTCGTCGGGCGCGTGCTCGGGGGCATCGAACCCGACACCGGACGCCTGATCGAAGCCCTGCGCGACCTCGCCCGGCGTGACCGCGCCGAGCGGGCGGCCCTGCTCGCCCGGTCCGGGGTGGCCGGACTGCTGGCCAGCCCGGACCAGCGCGCGGCGCTCGACGAGCTCGCCGGGCTCATGTCGCTGCTCGAGGGGCATGGCGACATCACGATGGATCGGGCCGGGCAGGGTCGCGTGCCGTCGGCGGAGCGCTTCGGTCAGGTGTTGCGGGCCCGCCGTGCCTCGCGCCCCGCTGCGGTGCGGGTCCTGCACCGGCTCACCGGGTTGGAGGCGAAGCTCGCCCAGTACGAGGCCGGGGAGCGGTTCGTGCGGGCGGTCGAGGCGGCGCGCGGCGACGCCGGCGTCGCCCGATGCTGGGAGCGGCCCGAGCATCTCCCGACGTCGGAGGAGATCCAGGACCCGGCCCGCTGGCTCGCCCGTGTCAGCGCCTGAGCTGCTCGCCCGCCTGCTCGCGCGCTGCGACTACCCGGGTCCGGGCACGGCGGTGACCTGCGCCGTGTCGGGCGGGGCGGACTCGCTCGCGCTGCTGGTGCTGGCCGTGGCCCACGGGTGCGCCGTGACGGCCGTGCACGTCGACCATGGGCTGCGGCGGGGTTCGGCGGCCGAGGCCGAGGTGGTGGCGGCTGCCGCCGAGCGGTTCGGCGCTGCGTTCCGGGCGGAACGGGTGCGGGTACCCGCCGGGCCCGGTCTCGAGGCCCGGGCGCGCGCCGCCCGCTACGCCGTGCTGCCGGCCGGGGTGCTGACCGGGCACACCGCCGACGATCAGGCCGAGACCATCGTCGCGAACCTGTTGCGAGGCGGCGGCCTCGACGGTTTGGCCGGGATGCGACGCGACCCGGACCGGGTGCGCCGGCCCTTGCTCGCCGTGCGCCGGACCGAGACCGAGGCGGTCTGCGCCGCGGTCGGCCTGCAACCGGTTCGCGACCCGTCGAACCTCGATCCGGCGTTCACCCGCAACCGCATCCGTCACGAGGTGTTGCCCCTGCTCGATGCCGTCGCGGGCCGGGACGTCACCGCCGTCCTGGCGCGCCAGGCGCCGTTGCTGGCCGACGAAGCGGCGTTCCTGGACGATCTTGCGGCGCAGGTCGATCCCACCGACGCGCCAGCGCTCGTCGCGCAGCCGGTGGTGCTGGCGCGCCGGGCCGTCCGGCGTTGGCTGGCGGCCGAACACCCGCCGTCCTCGGCGGAGGTCGAGCGGGTGCTCGCCGTCGCCCGGGGCGAGTCGGTTGCGTGCGAGATCGGCGGCGGCCGTCGGGTGGCCCGGCGGGCGGGCCGGCTGCGGGTCGAGCCGGTACGGTCGTCGGAGTGAGTACCGCAGCGTCCCGGTCCGAGGTCGGCGACATCCTGGTCAGCGAAGCCGAACTCGCCGCCGCCGTCGGCCGGATCGGGGCTGCGATCGGCAACGACTACGCCGGGCTCGATCCGCTGCTCGTCGGAGTGCTGCGCGGCGCGTACGTGTTCATGGCCGACCTCACCCGGGCTATCCCGCTGTCGGTGGAGGTCGACTTCCTGGCGTGTTCGTCCTACGGCGCGTCCACGACCTCCTCGGGCGTGGTCCGCATCGTCAAGGACCTCGACACCGACATCGCCGGCCGGCACGTGATCCTCGTGGAGGACATCGTCGACTCGGGTCTGACGCTCGCCCACCTGCGGACCGTGCTCGCCACCCGGGGCCCGGCCTCGGTCGAGGTCGCCGCGCTGCTCGTGCGCGAGAGCGTCCCGCAGGTGGACCTGGCCACGCTGCGCTACGTCGGCGTGCGGATCCCGGGGGACTGGGTCGTCGGCTACGGCCTCGACGCCGGCCAACGCTGGCGCAACCTGCCGGCCGTCCACCGCTGGCTCGGGTAGGTCCGTCAAGTCCGCCACCGCGCCGCGCCGATACCCTTCCCCTGCCGTGCGACGCCTTCTTCGACCTCCCTGGGTGTTCGTCGCCCTCGCCGTCGTGGTGCTCGGGCTCGCGCTGTGGGCCGCATCGGGCGGGGACGACCGCCGCGAGCTGACCCTCGGTGAGCTCGAGTCGCGAGCGACCGCCCGCTCGGTGGCCACCGCAACGGTGCGGGACCGGGACCAGGTGGTCGAGGGCACGCTGAGCGACGGCACCGAGTTCCAGGCGAGCTTCCCAGCGGACTACGCCGGTGAGCTCACCTCGCGGCTGCTCGCCGCCGGCGTCGAGCTGCGCACCGACGCGCAGCGCCCCACCCTGTGGGGCAACCTGCTCTATGCCTTGCTGCCGACGGTGATCATCGTCGGGGTGCTGCTGTTCGTGCTGTCCCGCACCCCCGGCGGCCGGGGTGCCATGCAGCTCGGCAAGGCGAAGGCCAAGCGGTTCAAGCCCGATGGCCCGGCGGTCACCTTCGCGGATGTGGCCGGCATCGACGACGCGGTCGAGGAACTCGCCGAGCTGAAGGATTTCCTGGCCCATCCGGCGCGCTTCGCCGCCCTCGGGGCCCGCGTGCCGCGAGGCGTGCTGCTCTATGGGCCCCCCGGGACCGGCAAGACCCTGCTCGCCCGGGCCGTCGCCGGCGAGGCCGGGGTGCCGTTCTTCTCCATCGCCGGATCCGATTTCGTCGAGATGTTCGTGGGTGTGGGCGCAAGCCGGGTGCGTGATCTGTTCAACCAGGCCAAGGCCGAAGCGCCGGCGATCGTGTTCGTCGACGAGATCGACGCCGTCGGCCGCCATCGTGGTCAGGGGCTCGCCGGGGCCAACGACGAGCGGGAACAGACCCTCAACCAACTGCTCGTCGAGATGGACGGCTTCGAGCAGGGCAACGGGGTGATCGTGATCGCCGGGACGAACCGCCCCGACATCCTCGACGCTGCGCTGCTTCGACCCGGACGGTTCGACCGTCAGATCGCCATCGACCGTCCGGACCTGCTGGGCCGGCAGGCGATCCTCGCCGTGCACGCGAAGGGCAAGCCTCTCGGCGACGGTGTCGACCTCGCAGTCGTCGCCCGGCGCACGCCGGGGTTCACCGGCGCCGACCTGGCCAACGTGCTCAACGAAGCGGCGATCGGATGCGCTCGGCGCGGCGCGGCCCGCATCACGCAGGCCGACCTCGAGGCAGCGACCGAGAAGGTGATCGCCGGGCCCGAGAAGCGCAACCGGGTCATGACCGACGCCGACAAACGCCTGATCGCCTACCACGAGGCCGGACATGCGGTGGTGGGCCACGTCCTGCCCGGCTGTTCGCCGGTGCACAAGGTCTCGATCATGCATCGGGGTCGGGCGCTCGGTTGGACGCTCGCCGTGCCCGAGCAGGACAAGGTTTTCCAACGGCGCAGCGAACTGCACGACGAGCTCGCGATGCTCCTCGGCGGTCGGGTGGCCGAGGAGGTCGTGACCGGCGACCCGACGACCGGAGCCCAGAACGACATCGAGCGCGCCACCCGGATCGCCCGGGCGATGGTGACGCAGTTCGGGATGTCCGACGCGGTCGGCCCTCGCCTGGTCGGCGATGCCGACGGACGCGATCCGCTGGCCGCGCGCGACACCTCGGAGTCGGTGCTCGGCACGGTCGACGCGGAGGTGCGGGCGCTGCTCGACGAGGCCCGGCAACGGGCTCGGGCGGTGCTCACCGAACACCGCAAGGCGCTCGACCGGCTCGCCGACGCGCTCGTTGCGCGCGAGACGATCGCGGACGACGAGCTCGTCAGCCTGCTGCCGCCGGCTCCCTGACCGATCGTTGCGGCTCGGCCTCCCACTCGGTCGGGTCGGCTCGGCGGGTGAAGCCGAACAGGTCGACGTTGCGGTAGGGGAAGTTGACGACGACCCGCCCGCGGGCATTGCGGTAGTAGGTCTCCATGCCGGGATGCGTCCACACCATGCGCTCGTGGGCGGCGTCGACGCCGTCGTTGTAGGCGTCGTGCACGTCGGTGTGGATCTCGAGGGCGCCGAGGCCCTCCTCGGCGAGGCGGCGAACGAGCTGCAGCAGGTAGTGGACCTGCATCTCGATCACGAAGATCAGGCTGCCGCCGTGGCCCGGCTGCGTGTTGGGCCCGTAGAGCACGAAGAAGTTCGGGAACCCGGGAACGGCGAGGCCGAGGTAGGCGCGAGCGTCGTCGTCGTCCCACACGTCGCGCAGGCGGCGGCCTCCCCTGCCGTAGGCCTCGTAGGTGCTGAGGAATCGCAGCACGTCGAAGCCGGTCGCGAGCACCAGCACGTCGGCGTCGTGGGTGACGCCGTCGGCGGTGACCACACCGGTGGGCACGATCTCGGTGATGCGCTCGGTGACGAGTTCGACGTTGGGTCGGGTGAGCGTGCGGAACCACCCGTTGTCCATGAGCATCCGTTTGCCGTACGGCGGGTAGGTGGGCAGCACCTTGGGCACGAGATCGGTGCGGTCGGCCAGCTCGTTCGTCAGGTACCGGGTGAAGTACTCGCGGTGCGCGTCGTTGTGCGCGTTGAGGCTGCGGTCGGGATGGGACCAGTTCGGGTCCTTCTGCAGCGTGGGGTGGGCCCGGTCGTTGAACGTCCAGCCGAGCCGGAGCCGGTACCACGCTCGGTAGGCGGGCACCTCGGCGAGCAGGGCGCGCAACGGGCGGGGTACCTCCTTGCGGAACTGCTCGAACGGGGCGGCCCACTGCGGTGAGCGCTGGAAGATGGTGAGCGCTCCGACCCGGGGCTGGATCTCGGGTGCGGTCTGCATGCAGCTCGCCCCGTTGCCGACGATCGCCACACGCTTGCCGTCGAGCTCGACGTCCTCGCGCCAGGCGTTGGTGTGGAACGACGGCCCGGCGAAGGAGTCGAGGCCGGGGATGTCGGGGTACTTCAGCGGGTTGAAGATCCCGGTCGCGGAGAACACCACCGGGGCCCGCAGCACCTCGGTGGTGCCGTCGGCGCGCTCGACGGTGACGTCCCAGGCCTGGTCGTCGTCGTGCCAGCGGGCCTCGCGCACGGTGGTGGAGAACCGGACGTGGCGACGCAGGTCGAAGGTGTCGGCCACGTGTTCGAGGTAGGCCCACAGCTCGTCGCGCAGAGCGAAGTACTTGCTCCAGTCGAAGCTGCAGAACGAGAACGAGTAGAGGTGGTTCGGAGTGTCCACCCCTGCCCCGGGGTACTTGTTCTCGAGCCAGGTGCCACCGACGGTGTGGTGCTTCTCGATGATCGTGAACGGCACCCCGGCGGCCTGGAGGTTCACGGCGGCGCAGATGCCGGACACCCCGGCGCCGATGATCAGGACGCCGAATCCGTCGGGCACCGCGATCGGCGCGACCTCGGGTGGGGCCAGGCGAAGCTGCGCCCGCATCATCGGGCCGTACTCGGCGGCCACCGGCTCGCCCATCGCGACCGAGAGCATCTCGGTGACGAGCTCCGGTGACGGATCGGGGATCGCCATCGGACGGCCCGCCATCCATGCGCCGATCGCTTCGTGCGCGGCCTCGCGAACCTCCGCCTGGATCTCGGACGGCAGCCCGCCGGAGTCGTTGTCGCCCATGCCGATCGACCGCACCGGGCGGTACGGCTCCTCGAGCCATCGCCGCTCGCCGGTGAGTTGCACCAGCACCATCAGCAACGTCGGGATGTTGGCGACGGCGATGGCGTCACGCAGTTCCTGATCGTCCACGGGGCCCCCTCCGGTACGACGCGGGGCGATCCTAGGTCCTGACCGCCAGGGGACAACCCGAGGGTTCGGTTGGGAGCGCGGCTGGAGGCTGGGTTACGGCTGCCCGGGTGGGCGCAGCGACGAATGTCAGGGGCCGAGCAGCGCGTTCGTGGCGGCGCTCACGTCGACGGCGGTGGACACCCCGTTGGGGGACCGGTGGTTGGCCCGGTTTCCGTATGCGTCGGCGGCGTTCCGGTTGATGGAACCGCTCGAGGTGTCAGACGGGTCCCGCACGGGGCGGTATTTCGGGTTCGTGGTGGTCGGGGTGAACGTGACGGTGGCGGGGTCGGTGGCGGTGGCGGTGACGACGTACGTGTCGGTGCCGGACGCGGACGGGATCGGGGTGTTGTGGGTGTTCGAGGATCCCGACGGGGGGTTCGGGGTGCAGACGGTGACGTTGATGGTTCGTCCTGATGCGGGGTTCGGGGTGGTGGGGTCGACGATCGGGTCGGTGGTCGCCACGGTCCGGGACGTGACCCGGTTGTCGGGTGCGTCACCGGGGGAGGAGATCGCGACGTTGGCACCGTTGACGGTGAGCGCGATCGCGTATCTGTCGTCGCGGGATCCGGATGTGGTGCGGGTCGCCGGTGCCGGGGTGGGGGTGTCGCGTTCGGCGCGGGTGCGTGAGGTGGCGGAGGTCGGTTGGCGGGTCGGTGCCGCGTTGCGGGGGGATCGCGCCGTGGTCGAACGTGGCGCCGCCGGCGGTGGGGGTGGGTGGACGCTCACGCCGCATATCCGGGCGGCGCATTTCCATCGGGTGCGGGTCGCGTCCCGTGGGGTGGACGGGACCGTCACCGGGGACCGGATGGGGGTGGAGGGTGTCGATTGGCATTACGAACTGCGTTGG
>JBJTVH010000078.1:0-8064 GCA_046081125.1 Acidimicrobiales bacterium | reverse complement strand
GCTCGGGCTCGGCCGGCCGGTTCTCCTTGCCGGTCGTGTCCACCGCACCCGCAACCGTGCTGGACAGCCGGGCAGCCCCGGGGGCGCCGGCGATCGAGCCGTCGACCGCCACCACGGCTGCGCCGGCCCGGACGGGCGGGTCCGCCGGTGCGGGGTCCTCGGGTACTGCCTCAGCGGGGTCTCCTGCGGCGGGGGAACCCGCAGCGACGAGCCCCGCACCGACGTCCCCGGCTCCGACTGCGCCGCCACCGCCGTCGGCCGAACGGCCGCTGCGGCTGTACATCGCCGGTGACTCCATGGCCCAGGGGTACGGGCAGGTCGTCCAGGGCGCAGCGACGCGGACCGGGGTGATCGCCGCCACCGTGGACGTGAAGGTGTCCTCTGGACTCAACCGCATCGACTTCTTGGACTGGCCCGCCCGCCTCGTCGAGCGGGTCGGCAGCCTCCGGCCGGATGTGGTGATCGTGACGTTCGGCGCCAACGATCAGCAGCCGATCATCACCGAGGAGGGCCGGGCCGTTCGGGACGTGAGCGACCCGGCCTGGGTCGCGGAGTACACGCGTCGGGTCGCCTGGGCCATGGACTTCCTCGGCGGCGACGGCCGGAAGCTGATCTGGGTGGGCATCCCGAACGACGGGCGCGACGAGGTCACCGAACGGCTTGCGGTCATCCGTGGCGTCTATGCCGCAGAGGCCGCCAAACGACCGGCGGTGACCTTCGTCGACACGTGGACGTATTTCGAGAGCCCGACCGGCGGCTACGCGGCCTACGTGGCCGACGATGAGGGTCAGGTCCGACGGATGCGGGCCAACGACGGGTTCCACCTGTCGATCGAAGGCGCGAACTACCTCGGGCGCATCGTGTTCGGCGAGGTCGTGAAGGAACTCGTCGCCCGGGGCGGTCAGGCCCCGGGCTGACCGGCCGGCCCGTCGGCCCGGCGCACGGACCCCGCAGCTCGTGCCCGCGGGCCCGGGTCGCCGACCGACCGTCAGTGCTGCGCCCGGCCTCGCTCCATGATCCCGGCCCGCCGTCGTGCGACCTCGTCGGGTGAGAAGGTGCGCCGGCGCCAGGTCTGGCCGTCCCGGGCCTCCACCTCCCAGCCCTCGCCGACGGTCGTGCGCGCCACTTCGGCGTAGGTGGTACGGATCTGGCGCACGCCGTCCTGGTCGTTGCCGATGATGTCGGCCGCCAACCGGCGCGTGAACGCGAGCAGGTCTTCGTGGGGGACGACGTGGTTGACGAGCCCCCACTGGAACGCCTCGTCGGCGGTGAGGAAGTTGCCCGTGAAGCTCATCTCCCGGGCTCGGCGCACGCCGATGGCCTCCGGGAGCAGCACCGTCATGCCCCAGCCGGGCATCACCCCGACGCGGGTGTGGGTGTCACCGAACCGTGCCCGCTCCGAGGCCACCAGGAAGTCGCAGTTGAGCGCCAACTCGAACCCACCGGTGATGCAGGCGCCGTTGACCGCGCCGATCAACGGTTTGGTCATCGCCGGGAACGGACTGCGGGCGCTGCCGACCGCGGCCGGCGCTCCGCCCCCGCCGCCGAGGTTCCCGGCCGTCGAACCGAGTTCCTTGAGGTCGAGCCCGGCGCAGAACGCCGGGTCGGCACCGGTGAGGATCACCACGTCCACGGCGTCGTCGGCCTCCGCGCGCTCGAGTGTCTCGGGCAGGAGGCGCAGGACCTCACTCGACAGGGCGTTGCGGGCTTCTGGACGGTTCAAGGTCACGGTCGCAATGCGATCGGCAACCTCGTAGAGCACGACGGCGGTCATGCGGGCAAGCCTGCCTTGCCGATCCGACCGCGCACCACCGCGCCCGTCCCCGTCCCGATACGGCCCGGCGGTTCAACCGTCGTCGGGGTCGGCCGGGTGATAGTCGAGGCGCAGGTCCCCGAGCCGGACCAGCATCGAGGAGATCCAGGCCCCCAGCGCGCCGAAGTGCTCGTCGAGGAGGCGGGACTGGCCGTCGGCGAGGGTCTCCTCGGCGAGTTCGTACAGGCCTTCGTAGGAGACCTCGATGGCGTAGTGCGGATCGCCGTCGTCGGTCGCGTACTGGATCTCGACCGTCGGGGCGGCCCGGCGCATCGGCTCGGATCCGATCGGGGGGCTGTCGGCCGGCAGCACAGCGAGGAATACCGCCGGTGCCGGTTGGGCCTTCAGGCGCTGCACCCGGAACACGATCTCCATCTCGATGGCCGGCGCATCCTCGAACACCTCCTCGAGGTACCAGCGGCGGTACGCCGTCTGGCTCCACGTCGGCCAGTCGAAGGTGATGTGGGCGACGACTCGGGGCGGGAGCCCTTCGCCGGGGAGCCCGTAGCTCGTCTCCCAGGTGAGGTCGCCGAGCAGGACGTCGGCCTGGAAGTGCTCCTCGAACGCCTGGCGCTCGAGCAGTGCCGCCTCGAAGGCTTCTCGGAGTGCGGTGATGGCGTCGGTGAAGACGTGGTCGAGCATGGCTCAGCGCTGCTCGACGACCCACCGGCCCGGATGCTGGTAGAGCCGGTTGCGCGGACCTGGCGCGTCGAGCTCGAACGAGTCGTAGGCGGCGTCGGGTGCCCACAGCAGCACTCGCACCCCGGCATCGTCGTCGACGTGCCGAGTGTGGAACCGAGGGGGCGCCGCCATCGCCCGGGCCCAGTCGAGGAACCCGGACGAGTCGGGCTGCACGGACAGCTGATGGAGCGTCATCCACGTGGGTGCCGCCAGTTCGATCTCGCCGGCGTCCCGGCGGGCGAGTGCGTCGGCCGGCCGGACCCACACGTGGTCGTCGATCTCGTGGCCGTCGATCGACACCTCGTGCCGATCGGTGGTGACGGCGAAGAACCACGTCGAGAACTTCTTCGGCTGCGACGGAGGCGGCATCCAATGGGCGAAGGTGACGAAGTCGTCCTCGTCGAGCTCGAGCCCGGCCTCCTCGGCGGCCTCCCGGCGGGCGGCGCGCCGGGCGGCGGTCAGCTCGTCAGGATCGCCGTCCCGGTCGCCCGGATCGACCTTGCCCCCCGGGAACGCCCAGTGCCCGGCGAACGCGCCGTGTGCCGAGCGCTTCACCATCAGGACCTCGAGTCCGTCGGCGACGTCGCGCAGCACGATCACCGTGGCGGCCGGCGCAGCCGGTGGCGATTCCGGTTCACCCATGGACGTGCACGCTACGGCCGGGTGCCTGCGCTCGCGAAACGACCGGTCCTGCCGGGGCGGTGGGTCCGGCGTGGCAGGCTGGCGCCGTGGCCCGACGCGTCCTGTTCGCAACGGCCGAGTTCGCACCGGTGGTGCGCGTCGGGGGGCTGGCGGCTGCGACCGCCGGCTTGGTCAAGGCCTTGCGGGCTGCGGGTGCCGACGTCGAAGTGGTGCTGCCCGATTACGCCGGTGCTGCGTTGCGGGCCCAGCACGTCGAGCCGCTCGAGGTCCCGCCGTGGGCGGCCCCGGCCGTGGCCCGCCGGGGGGTGCTCGACCCGGTGGGCGAGGTCACGCTCGTGTCGGTGCCCGGCATCGAGCGGCCGCACCCGTACGTCCAGCGCTCGGGGGAGGGCTGGCCCGACAACGATCGCCGCTTCTTTGCGTTCGCCGCCGCCGTGGCCTCGCTCGCCAAGCACCGCGACCCCGACGTGGTGCACCTGAACGACTGGCACACGGCGCTGGCCGCGGGGTTCTGTCATCCGCGGCCGCCGACGGTGCTGACGATCCACACGCTCGGCCATCAGGGCTGGGCCGACGCCCGGTGGCTCGGCGCCGTCCCGCACTTCCCGGAGGCCTACGCCGTCGGCGACATCTGCAACGCGCTCGCAGGCGGGATCACGCTCGCCGACCTGGTCGTGGCCGTCAGCCCGACCTATGCCGCCGAGATCCGCACGCCGGCCGGTGGGCTCGGGCTCGACGAGCGCTTGCGGGCCAAGGGCGATCGGCTCGTCGGCATCCGCAACGGGATCGACGTCGAGGAATGGGATCCGGCGGCCGACCCACATCTGCCGGCGCCCTTCGACGCTGCGTCGCTGGGCGGCAAAGCCGAGGCCCGCCGGGCGCTGGCCGGCTCGATCGGGTGGCCAGACGACCCGACCACCCCGGTCGTGAGCGTCGTGTCTCGCCTCGTGGACCAGAAAGGGATCGACCTGTTGCTGCCACTCGTCGGCTACCTGGACGGCTTGCCGGCGCGCCTTGCCGTGCTCGGCGACGGTGACGAGGGACTCGTCGCCGCGCTCCAAGAGGCGGGGCGGCGAGCAGGCGACCGGGTGTGGTTCCGGGCCGGCTACGACGAGGGGCTCGCCCACCTGTTGTTCGCAGCCGGTGACCTGTTCGCCATGCCGAGCCGGTTCGAGCCGTGCGGGCTCGCGCAGATGCAGGCGATGCGCTACGGCACCCTGCCGGTGGTCACCGATGTCGGCGGTCTGCACGACACGGTGGTCGACGTCGACGCCCAGCCCGCCCGGGCGACGGGGGTCGTGGTGCCGGAGCCGTCGGCGGTCGCCGTCCTCGACGGCCTGCACCGGGCCGTGCGCGCCTGGCGCAACCCGGCGCGGCGCCGGGCGATGCAGCGTCGGGGGATGACCATCGACTGGTCGTGGCAGCGTCCAGCAGCCGAGCACCTGGCGTGGTACGACAGGCTTGCCGGGTGAGGTCCGGTCGGCGCCGGAGCAAGCCCGGGTCATCGGCCGGCCGTTCGCCGGTCGGGGATCGGTCGGGGATCGGTCGGGGAGAGGAAGCGATGGCCGCACCGAGGGTGCTCGTGATGATCCTGGCCGGCGGTGAGGGCAAGCGGCTCGCGCCCTTGACCGCCGACCGGGCCAAACCGGCGGTGCCCTTCGGGGGTTCGTACCGGATCATCGACTTCGTCCTGTCGAACTTCGCCAACGCCGGCTACCTCAAGATCGTGCTGCTGACCCAGTACAAGAGCCACAGCCTGGACCGGCACGTGTCGCAGACGTGGCGGTTCTCGACGTTGCTGGGCAACTACGTGACGAGCGTGCCGGCCCAGATGCGCCGCGGCCCGAGTTGGTTCGCCGGTTCGGCCGATGCCGTCTACCAGAATCTCAACCTCATCAGCGACGAGCGCCCCGACGTGGTCTGTGTGTTCGGTGCCGACCACGTCTACGCCATGGACCCCCGCCAGATGGTCGAGCAGCACCTCGCGTCGGGAGCCGGGGTCACCGTGGCGGCGATCCCGGTTCCGGTCGCCGAAGGCTCCCAGTTCGGCGTGATCGAGGTGGGTGAGGGCGATCGCATCGTGCGATTCCACGAGAAGTCGCCGGCGCCGCCCACGGTGCCCGGCGATCCGACCCGGGTGCTTGCGTCGATGGGCAACTACGTGTTCTCGACCGACGTGCTCGTCGATGCGGTGACGCCGAGCGCGCAGCGCCACACGCCGACCGACATGGGTGGCGACGTCATCCCGGCGCTCACGGCGCAGGGTCTCGCCTGCGTCTACGACTTCTCCACCAACGAACTCCCGGGGCAGGCCGCCCACGAACGCGGCTACTGGCGTGACGTCGGCACATTGGACGCGTACTACGAGGCGAACATGGACCTGCTCGCTCCGCTGCCGCCGTTCAGCCTCTACAATCCGGCCTGGCCCGTCTACAGCATCCAGATGCCGCTGCCGCCGGCGAAGCTGAGCTACGGCGACGACTGGCTGCCCTCCCGGGTCTACAACTGCTTGCTGTGCGCCGGCTCGATCGTGTCGGGGGGCTCGGTCGACGGCTCGATCATCGGGCCCGACGTGCGCATCGGCGCCGGGGCGGAGGTCACCGATTCGATCCTGTTCCCCGGGGTCCGCATCGGCGCCGGGGCCCGGGTGCACCGCAGCGTGCTGGACAAGAACGTCTCGGTGCCGCCCGGCGTGGTGGTCGGGCTCGACCCCGCCCGCGACGCCGAGCGGTTCGTGCTGTCGGATCGCGGGGTGGTGGTCGTCGAGAAGGACCGGCTCGTCATCCCCTGATGCCCTGAGCCGGGCCGTGCCGGAACCTTGACGAGCCGGACCGGATTTCCTGGAACCGGCCGTGGTGCTGCCGACGTCGCAAGGGCATGCACCGCACGAACCACACGCTTGCCCGCAATGCGACCGTCGTCTCGACCCTCGTCGCCGGTCTCGTCGCCGGTTGCTCGGGGTCGACGCCTTCGGTCTCCACCCCGACCGGCCCCGCCGACTCGACGGTAAGTCCGGTGCCCGGCCGCGCCCTGTTCGCCCCGTTCGGGGGCTGCGACGACGTGCTCGGCTATCTGAAGTCGATCGCCACCCGGAACGTGGGCCCGTACGGGCTCGGGGCGGGTGGGCCGATGATCCTGGCCGGTGCCCGCGCCGAGGCGGCGGCGTCGCCGGTCTCGGCGGCACCGGGTGGCACGTCGACGACCAACACCCAGGAGCAGGGCGTCGACGAGGGCGACCAGGTCGAGACCGACGGCCGCATGGTCTACAGCGTCGTCGACGGCCGGCTGCGAGTGGTCGACACCGTCGCAAAGGCCGAGGTCGCCCGGGTCGACCTGCCCGCAGGTGACCACCAGTTGCTCCTCGACGCCACCCGGCTCGTCGTCGTGACGAACGGCTGGGGCGGTGGCGGGGGGGTCCGGCCGATGCCGGCCGGTGCCGCCCGCGCCCTGCCGGACGTCGTCGGCGGCGATGCGGGCACGACCGTCGCCGTCTACGACGTGTCGACCCCGGCCTCGCCGACGCGCCAGAGCGTCATCACGCTCGAAGGGCGCCTCGTCGCCGCCCGCTCGGCCAAGGGTGTCGTGCGCCTCGTCCTGCACTCGAGCCTCGGGGACCGGCTCCCGTTCGAAATGCCGAACAAACCGGGCACCGACGCCGAGCGCAAGGCGACCGAGGCCAACCGCAAGGCGATCGCCAACTCCCGTCTCGAGGATTGGTTGCCCCGAAGCTTCGCCGGAGGGGCCGGTGGCGCCGCCGCACCGCTCAAGCAGGCGTTGTCGTGCAAGGACATCGGCCGCCCCGCGGTCGAGGCCGGTCTCGGCCTCACCTGGCTCGCCAGCCTCCCGGTCGGGGCCACCACACCGACGGTGGTCGGTTCGGCTGGCGTGATCGCCACCGGCGACATCGCCTACCTCGGCGGCGACAACCTCTACGTGGCGACCACGGTCTTCCCCGACGTGCCCGCCGATGCCGACACCCGGCCGGTTCGGACCGAGCCGGCCCGGACCGCCGTGCATGCCTTCGGGCTCGGCACGGGGACTGCCGCGACCTACTTGGCCTCGGGAGCGGTGCCCGGCACCCTGCTGAACAGCTACGCCATGTCCGAGTACGACGGCGTGTTGCGGGTGGCCACCACCGTCGAGGCCGACGGGTTCGGATCGGCCAGCTCGTCGGGCGTGTACACCCTGCGCCGCAACGGCGACACGCTGGCGCAACTCGGCGCGGTGACCGGGCTCGGGCGCACCGAGCGCATCTACGCCGTGCGGTACGTCGGCCCGCTCGGGTACGTGGTCACGTTCCGGCAGACCGACCCGCTGTACGTGATCGACCTGCGTGACCCTGCTGCGCCCAAGGCGGTCGGTGAACTGAAGATCCCCGGGTTCTCCTCCTACCTGCATCCCCTCGGCGACGGCCGGCTGCTCGGCATCGGCCAGGACGCCACGAGCGACGGCCGGGTGCTGGGCACGGCGGCGTCGCTGTTCGACGTGTCCGATCCGTCGGCTCCGAAGCGTCTGGCGAGCCTGCGCCTCGCCGATCGGTGGTCCCAGAGCGAGGCCGAGTACGACCCGCATGCGTTCCTGTGGTGGGCGCCGGCGGGCCGCCTGGTCGTCCCGGTGAGCGGCGACGACGGGAAGGGCAACTACCGGTCCTCGGCCGTCGTGGTCTCGGTCGGGGCGTCGGCGCTCTCGCTCGCCGGGACGGTCGAACACCCCGCCACGACACCGAAGGCGGCGGACGGCTCGTCGGGGTCCACGGTGCCGGGCATCGCTCCGGTGCCGGAGATGACGACGCAGATGCGCCGGAGCCTGGTCGTGGGCGGGCAGCTGGTGACCGTCTCGCAGTCGGGCGTCAAGGTCAGCGACCTCACCTCGCTGGCGACGGCGGCCTGGATCCCCTTCGGAGCCTGACGGGCGCGAGACTGCCCGCC
>JBJTVH010000077.1:0-10325 GCA_046081125.1 Acidimicrobiales bacterium | reverse complement strand
GTGCTCAGCGCAGCGAGTCGAGGTTCCGGCGCGGCACTCGGGTGCGAACCTTGCGTCCACGCGCAACTGCGGCCGCTTCGACCTCGGCCTCGAGGGTCCGGGCGGCGTGGGCGACGGCGAGGTCGTTGGTGATCACCTCGCTGAAGCCGTCCGGATCGGCGAGCAGCCAGGAGTGGCTGCCCGGCACGACGGTGCCGTCGGCGCCCAAGGCCACGCACAACGCCTCGAACGACTCCCGGGGGATCACCCCGTCGCGGCTGCCCCACAGCACCGTGACGGGCAACTCGCGTCGCTTGAGCTCCTCGAGTTCGGCCCGGAGGTCGGCCGACCGCGCCAGCTGACCGACTTTCCACATGCTGCCCGGACGGCGCAGGAGGTTGGGGAGCGCGTCCTCGAGGACCACGGGGAGAACTTTGGTGGCCTGCGGCAGCGGCCAGATGTCGTTCGGGAAATGCAGGCCCCAGTCCCACAGGGGTCGTTCGGCCAACGAGGTGAGTGTCTTGCCTCGCTTCCAGGCGGAGCCGCCGATGGAGTTCACGAGCACGAGTGATCGGACCTGGTCGGGATGATCGTGCGCCAGACGTATGGCGACGCCACCACCGAAGGAATGACCCACCACCACCAACTTTTCCCGCACCTTCACGGCGTCGACGAAGGCGGCGGCCCAGTCGCCATACCCCGCCAGGGAGAACTCCCGCTTCGGCAGGTCAGGGGTGCCCCCGAAGCCTGGCTGTGCGGGTGCCCACACCTGGCAGCCCTTGGCGGCGATCCGCTCGACCACCCCTTTGTAGCTGTGATGGGCGAGCGCCCACCCGTGGAGGAACAGCACCGGCAGGCCCTCCCCGACCACCGCATAGCGGGCGGGGCGACCGTCGACCCACGTCCGCTTCCACAGGGTGAGGGGTCGGGCGGCCGGCATCGCTCAATCCTTGCGGCGCGACCGGCCTCGGGCGCGGGCTCGTTCCCGGTAGTCCTGTGCCCCACCGGCTTCGGGCTCCACCTCGAGCGTGAGGCCGTCGACGGCAACCACCCGCACGACACCGCCCTCGGCGATCGGGGTGGCACGGTTCGTGCGGGCCCGCCACGTGCCCTCCCCGACGCGGACGATCCCGTCGGGATCGACGGCCTGCACGGCGGTGCCCTCCATCCCGATCATCCACTCGCGGCCGATCGTGGGAGTGGCGAAGCGGGTCCTCACCATTGAGGGCATGCCGGTCAGGTAGGTGAGCAGCATGCCGGCGATGCCGACGCCGAGCGGAATCCACCCGACGCGCAGGCCGTCGAACAGGAACACGCTGGCGACCACGAACGACACGACCCCGATCCCCGTCCACACCCGGGGCACGCCGGTCTGCACATCGATGGCCAACGAGATGACCGCCCCGAGGAGCAGCCCGAGTGCCCACCACCGCACCGGCAGCGCCAACGCGCCGTAGGAGCCGAGCACGACGCACACGGCGCCGGTCACCCCGGCGATGCCGACGCCGGCGGTGAACAACTCGAACACCAGCAATGACAGCCCGATCACGAGCAGCAGGTAAGCGATCGGCGGGCTGGCGGCGGTGTGCATGAGCCGGGCGAAGAGGTCGAGCTTGGCGAACCGGACGGTCACGGCCGGCTCGAACCGGGGTGCTCCGTCGGTCTCGACGGTGCGCGCCGTCGTGAGGGTGGAGCCCTTGTGGGAGAGGCCGTTCAAGGCGACCAGGAATTCGCCGAGCGTCGGTGCGGGCCGGCCCGTGGGAGTGCGTACGACCCCCTGGGCGAGCGCCTCGTCGGCCGAAAGGCTCTCGGTGGCCAGGCGTGCGCCGGCGGTGCCGAATTCGGCGGGGACACCGTCGAGGTCGAGGAGGGGGCCGAAGTTCCCCACCCGGCTCCCGGGTGCCATCCCGACCGCTGCGGCGACCCCGACGAGCTGACCCGGGAGGCCGTACCCCCGGGATCCCGACGAGGGGCCGATCCAGATCGCGACCGGGATCCGCGATCCGGCGATCTGCCGGGCCAGATCGGCGACGCGAGCGGCCGGGACGACGGCGCGGTCACTGTCGAGCCGCAGGATCACCCCAACCGTGCCATCGGTCGCCGTACGCTGCAGCGTGGTGGCGATGTGGTCCACCACGACCTCGTCGAGCAGGCCTGTCGCTTCGATGACCTCGACAACCGGCACCCCCCCGGATGCCTGGGCGGTCGCCTCGGCGGCGGGCCCGCCGAGCAGCGCTCCGGCTCCGGCGCCGAGTGCGGCGAGGGCGATCGCTAGTCTTCGCACCGTGACGCCTCCTCGAGGGGGATCGTGGATCCGCTGCAGTTCTTCACCGCCTCCCGGCTGCTGGTCGTGGCCGGCAAAGGCGGGGTAGGCAAGACAACGGTAACGGCTGCGCTCGCTCGGGCGGCAGCCGATCTCGGTCTTCGGGTGCTCGTCTTGGGTGTCGACGGCAAGGAGACCCTGTCCGTGCTGCTCGGCGGCACCGGGCCGCTCGGTGACGTCGAGGTGACCTGCGCCACCGGTCTCGGGCCGGATGGTCGCGGCGAGATCCGAGCGCGGCTCGTGCGCGCCGGCCACGCGCTCAGCCAGTACCTCGACGACCACGGCCTGCGCCGGCTCACGGGGCGCCTGCTGCGCCACGGGGTGCTCGACATCGTCGCCACCGCCGCTCCGGGCATCGACGACCTCCTCGTGCTCGGCCGGATCAAGCAGCTCGAGACGAGCGGGGTCGCCGACGTGGTGCTGCTCGATGCCCCTGCCGCCGGGCACGCCGTCACCTTCCTGCAGTCGGCCCGGGGTCTGCTCGACGCCGTGACCACCGGTCCGGTGCGGACCCAGGCGGAGGAGGTGAGCGCGCTGCTCGCCGACCCGGCCCGCTGCCAAGTGGTTCTCGTCACGCTCCCGGAGGAGACGCCCGTGAACGAGGTGATCGACACCGCCTACGCCCTCGAGGACCGGGTCGGGATCGCGCTCGGTCCCGTCGTGGTCAATGGTCTCTATCCCGAGTTCGACGACCTCGAACAGCTCACGACGGGCGCCGATCGCGGCGCGCTCGATCCCGATGTGCTCGATGCCGATGTGGTCGATCCCGATGTGCTTGCGGCGGCCCGGTTCCGCCTCGAGCGCACGGCGATTCAGCGCCAGCAGCTCGCTCGGCTTGCCGAGGCGCTGCCGCTCACGCAACTGCCCCTGCCGCTGGTGTTCACTGCGGCGATCGGGCCCGCGGAGATCGCCGAACTAGCCGGCCAGCTGCGCGACGGCATCGCCGCCGTGGCGACGGCATGAGCAGCGGCGCGCCGCCGGCCGGCCCGAGCGCGCCCGGGTTGGCCGACCTCGTCGAGCATCGCTCGATCGTCGTGTGCTGTGGCTCGGGCGGGGTGGGGAAGACCACGACGGCTGCCGCCGTGGCGCTCATGGCGGCCGAACGAGGCCGCCGGGCGGTCGTCGTCACGATCGACCCGGCCAAGCGGCTCGCCGATGCGCTCGGCCTGCGCGGCGGCCTGTCCAACGAACTACGCCGGATCGAGGGGCCGTGGCCGGGGGAGCTGTGGGCCACGATGCTCGACACGAAGGCCACCTTCGACGCCCTGGTTCGCCGCCATGCCGGCGAACCCGGTCAAGCGGATCGCATCCTGACGAACCGCTTCTACCAGAACATCTCCGGTGCGCTGTCGGGCACGCAGGAGTACATGGCGGCGGAGAAGCTCTACGAGCTGCACACCGAGCGCGGCTTCGACGTGGTCGTCGTCGACACCCCGCCGACCCGTGACGCGCTCGAGTTCCTCGACGCCCCGGCTCGGCTGACGCGTTTCCTGGACCACCGCCTCTACCGCGTCCTCGCCACCCCGACCCGGCTTTACCTCAAGGCGGTGAACGTCGCCGCCCAGGCGTTCCTGCGGACGGCGTCGCGGGTGGTCGGCGGCGAGGTGATCGGTGACGCCATCGCGTTCTTCCAGGCCTTCGACGGGATGGAGGCCGGGTTCCGGACCCGGGCGGCACACGTGATCGAGCTCCTGCGGGCCCCCGAGACGGCGTACGTGCTGGTCACCTCCCCCCGGCGGGACGCCATCGACGAAGCGGAGTTCTTCGCGAGCGAGTTGCGGGCGACCGGACGGTCGGTTGCGGCGCTGGTGGTCAACCGGGTCCATCCGCGCTTCGGAGGGGGTTCGGCGGCCGATGCCGATGCGCAGGCCGACGGGGCGACGGGCCCGGCGGTCGCGGGCTGGCGGAACCTTGCGGAGTTGCGCCGCGTGGCCGAACGCGAAGCGGCGCAGCTCGCCGGACTGCGGGCCGGGATCGGCTCGGCGCCCACCACGCACGTGCCGCTGCTGGCGGCGGACGTCCACGATCTGGAGGGGTTGCGGGTCGTCGCCAGGGAGCTCGCGGCACCGGCCGGGTAGTCTCCGAACGTGCCGCACCTGCTGCTCGCTGCCGACGCCGACTGGATCCTCGCGGAGCTCGAGGCCGCCCTCGGCGGTCCGGATGTGACGTTCACGGTGTGCCGCTCAGGCAAAGACGTCGTGCCCACGGTGGCGGGGCGCCTGCCCGATGCGGTGATCGCTGATCTGCAGATCGGCACCATGGGTGGCATGGCCGTCACGATGGCGCTCCGGCTGGAGGAGAGCGGCGAGCGCCTCCCGCGGGTGCCGATCGTGATGCTGCTCGACCGTCGGGCCGACCTGCACCTGGCCCGGCGCTCGGGTGCCGACGGCTGGTTGATCAAGCCGCTCGACCCGATCCGGCTTCGCAAGGCGCTCCGTACCGTGCTGGCCGGGGGCTCGTACACCGAAGGTCTCGAGGAACCGGTCGCCGGCTGACGCCGGGCCTGACGCTCACCGGCGGGGCGGAGTATGCTGCCGAGCCGCTACGGGTTGTAGCGCAGCTTGGTTAGCGCGCCACGTTCGGGACGTGGAGGCCGAGGGTTCGAATCCCTCCAACCCGACCACTAACGCGAGCCGACAGCGGCTCAGGACGACATCATCGTCTCCAGCCGTTGTACGGCGTCGATGAAGCCCTCGACCATCTCGAGCACGACCCGGCCGGCCGGCTTGACCTCGTTCATCGAGCCGACGATCTGGCCGACGAAGGAGTTGGCCAACCGGCCCGCCCCCGAGCCGAGTTCGTGCGCCGCTCGGTCGATGCGGGCGGATGCCTCGGCGATCAGGATCGGCTGCAGTGGCATCGGCAGGGGTCCTGGGCTGTTCGGACCCTCCCACTCGTCGGTCCAGGCGCTGCGCAACTGTCGAGCGGGCTTCCCGGTTCGGCTGCGCGACCGCAACGTGTCGGAGGACGTCGCTGCGAGGTACTTCTGCTTGACCAGCGGATGGGTCTCGGCTTCTTCGGTGGTGAGCCAGATCGAGCCGCACCAGACGCCCTCGGCGCCGAGCGCAAGCGCAGCAGCCATCTGACGGCCCGAGCCGATCCCGCCGGCGGCGAGCACCGGGACGGGGGCAACGGCGTCGACGATCTCGGGGACGAGCACCATGGTCCCGATCTCGCCGGTGTGGCCGCCCGCCTCGTGCCCCTGGGCGATGATCAGGTCGACCCCGGCGGCGACGTGACGCACGGCGTGGGCGGCCTTGCCGGCCAATGCCCCGACCTTCACACCGGCGGCCTGGGCCCGCGCCACCATGTCCGGGGGTGGCGAGCCGAGGGCGTTGACGATCAGCGAGATCGGGTGGGAGAACGCAACGTCCATCAGCGGCACGGCCTGGTCGTAGGTCATCGGAGCGGCCTCGTCGCCACCGCGCGTGCGCCGGTCGTCGTCGATCGCGAGCGGCGGCACGTCGTAGCGCTGGAGCAGGTCGTCGAGGAAGTCCCTGTGCGCCTGCGGGATGAGCGCTCGCATCTCGGCTCGCGACAGCCCGCCGTCGTCTTTGCCCACGTACTTGGCCGGCACGATGATGTCGACGCCGAACGGCTTGTCGCCGACCTGCTCGCGGATCCAGCGAAGGTCGATGTCGAGTTCCTCGGGCGTGTGCCCGGCGGCGCCGAGCACCCCGAATCCCCCGGCCCGGGTGACAGCGGCGGCCACGTCACGGCAGTGGGTGAAGGCCAGGATCGGGAACTCGATCCCCAGTAGTTCGCACACGCGGTTGCGCATCTCGCTCCCCCTCGAGGCGGTGCCCCCCGGCACCTCGTCGGGGCCGTAGGTTACGGCGCAGCAGGCTGTGGCGTCGCCGGTGGAGGGGGATCCCATGACGAGGTCGCTCGAGGAGTCGCTCGACACGCTGCGGCGAGAGGGCGTCGCCGTCGTGCCCGGCGCGTTGTCGCCCGAGGAGGTGGCCGAGGCCCGCGACCGGCTGTGGGCGGCGAGCGCCGAGAGTGTGCGACGGGGGGTTCCCACCCATCACGCCGGCCTCGACCCCAACGCTGCCAACGTGCGGGTGTTCGACCTCGTGGAACTCGATCCCTGGTTTGCCCGGCTCTTCGAGCATCCCGCGGCCGAAGCGCTCACCTCGGGATTCCTCGGGGTGGACTGGATCGTGAGCAACCTCACCGCCAACATCGCTCGACCCGGGTCGGGTTCGATGTTCGTCCACTCCGACCAGGCGCTCGTGGCGCCCGAACCGTGGTCGACGCCCTGGTCGCTCAACTGCATCTGGTGCCTCGATGACGTGCACCCGGCGAACGGGGCCACCCGGTACGTGCCCGGAAGCAACCGATGGGCATCGCGCGCCGAGGTCCCGGCCGACGTCCAGGATCGTCTCGTGCCCTTCGAGGCGCCGGCGGGGTCGATCGTCGCGATGGAGGGCCGGGTCTGGCATACGTCGGGTCGCAACATCACCGCCGACGAGGACCGGGCGCTCGTGTTCGCCTACTGCACGAAACCGTTCGTGCGCCCGCAGTGGAACTTCAGCGCTGCGTTGCGCCCCGAGATCCAGGCCGGCTGCTCACCGTCGCTGCGGTACCGATTCGGGCTCGACGTATCGCTCAACGTGCAGCAGGCAGCGGTCTTTGCCGCCCGCTGAGCGGGGCCGGCGCGCCGATGCGGGCCGGTAGGGTGCGGCCATGTCCACCCGCTTCGGGATGCACCACGTCGCGTATGCGTGTCGCGACCTCGACGCCACCAACCGCTTCTACACCGAACTCATGGGGATGCCGCTCGTGCACACGGAGGTGCAGCGGTTTCCCACCGGCGGCTGGATGAAGCACGTGTTCTACGACGTCGGCGACGCCACCTGCATCGCGTTCTTCGCGTTCGAAGGCATCGGTGAGCAACCCACCTGGTCCTCGGAGGTGTCGACGGGCAACGGCCTGCCGGTGTGGGTGAACCACATCGCCTTCGACGCGGACGCCGAGCGCCAGGCGCAGGTCAAAGCCCGGATGGATGCCGCGGGGGTGAAGCCGCTGATGGAGATCGACCACGGGTGGTGCCACTCGCTCTACTACCTCGATCCCAACGGGATCATGGTCGAGTTCTGCCGGGACACGCCTGGCATCCAGCCGGACCCCGACGGGGCCCTCCGGTTGTTGCAGGAACCCATCGCCTAGGATCTCCACTCGTGCCGGCGCAGGTGATGGGGGTCCTGAACGTCACCCCCGACTCCTTCTCGGACGGGGGGCAGTTCCTCGATCACGCTGCTGCGATCGAGCACGGCCTGCGTCTGTTCGACGAGGGAGCCGATGTCGTCGATGTCGGCGGTGAGTCCACTCGACCCGGCTCGATGCCGGTCGATGCGAGCGTCGAGCAGGAACGGGTGCTGCCGGTGATCGCGGCGCTGTCGCGCCGAGGACGGGTTTCGGTCGATACGCGCAACCGGTCGACCGCAGAGGCGGCGATCTCGGCGGGAGCGTCGATGGTCAACGACGTCGGGGCCACGCTCTGGCCGCTGTGTGCCGAGGCCGGGGTCGCCTGGGTGGCCACGCACGTCCAGGGCGACCCTCGCACCATGCAGGACGCACCAACGTACGCAGACGTCGTGGCGGAGGTCCGAGCGTTCCTGCTCGACCGCGCCCACGCGGCGCTCGCCGGCGGAGTCGACGAGGTGTGGATCGACCCCGGCCTCGGGTTCGGGAAGACGCTGGCGCACAACCTGGCCCTTGTCGCGCACCTCGACGAGTTCGTCGCCACCGGGTTGCCGGTTTGCCTCGGCGCCTCGCGCAAGGGGTTCGTCGGTCGGCTCCTCGCCGCCTCGGACGCGCACGGCTCGGCGTTGCCCGGCTTTGCCCCCGTTCCCAACGACAGCACCGATCCGGTCGCCGTCGATGATCGGATCGAGGGGTCACTCGCCGTGGCGACGTGGGCGGCGATCCAGGGGGTCCGGATGGTGCGAGTCCATGACGTGCGGGTCAGCGTCCACGCGTGTGCGCTGGTGGGCGCGCGATGACGACCCGGGCGAAAGGGAAGTGGGCGCAGGGGATCCGGCCGCGCAACTTCGCCTGGGTGATCAAGGACCGGCTCGCCGTGTGCGAGCGGCCCGGTGGCTTCGGGGCGAACCATCGGCGGGTCCGGCGCCAGGAGGAGATCATCTGGCTGCGCGAGCAGGGGTTCACCTGCGTCGTGTCGATCATCCCGTCGCCGCACAACCTGCACAACTACGACGAACTCGGCGTGGGGTACCTGCACCTGCCGTTCGGGCCGAACGACGATTCGGCGGAACTCATCGGTCGCTTCTACCCCGACCTGCACCGTCGCCTGCGCGCCGGCGGCAAGGTCGTGCTGCACGGCGAGGAATTGTCCGACCGGGTGGCGGGCCTCGTCGGCGGCTACATCCGGTGGTCGGGTCTCGTGCCTCACGACCCGCAGGCGATCGCCATCACCGAGCGCCTGACGAGCCGTCAGCTCGACCCGTTCGGACGTGGCCTCGTGGCACTCGCGGGGCAACTGCCTGGCCCCGGTCGCTAGCATCCGCCCGTGACCGACCTGATCGAGATCCGGGGTTTGCGCGTCCTTGGCACCATCGGAGTCCTCCCCGAGGAACGTGAGCGGGCCCAGCCGTTCGAGGTCGATTTCGACGTGGAGGCCGACCTGTCGGCGGCCGGACGCTCGGACGAACTCGACGACACGATCGACTACGGCGCGTTGACGGCTGCGGCCGAGCGAGTGGTGCGCGAGGAGCGTCACCTGCTGCTCGAGCGTGTGGCGCAGCGGATCGCCGAGGAACTGCTGACGGCGAGCCGAGTGCTCGGCGTGCGGGTGACGATCCGCAAGCTGCGCCCACCGCTCCCGAATGACGTGGCCACCTCGGCGGTCACGATCCGGCGCACGCGATGACCGACACCCGCCGGGTGCTGCTCGCGCTCGGGTCCAACCTCGGCGACCGGGTCGGCTTCCTGCGGTCGGCGGTCGACGCGCTCGTCGCGTCGGGGGAGGCCGTCGTGTGCTCGCCGGTCTACGAGACCGATCCGGTCGGCGGGCCCGACGATCAGGGTCCGTACCTGAACATGGTCGTGGCGGTACGGAGCGATGCGCCGGCGCTCGAGTGGCTCGAGCGGGCGCAGGCACTCGAACGAGCGGCCGGACGGGTACGCGTGGTGCGCTGGGGGCCGCGGACGCTCGACGTCGACGTGCTGTGGATCGACGGCGAGACCGTCACCACCGACACGCTCGAGGTGCCGCACCCTCGGATGTTCGAGCGGCCGTTCGTGCTGGCCCCACTCGCAGACGTTGCGCCCGACCTGGTGGACGCGGATTGGCGCGATGGCTTCGACCACCTCGGGGTGTGGTCGGTGGGTGCGCTGCACACCCTCAGCGCAGGTACCCCGTGACGTCCACGATCAGGTGCACCGGTCGGTTCGACAGCACGCACAGTGCACCGCCGCCTAGGCCGACGACGGCACTGTTGGCCCTCGGGGCCGGTCCGGCGTAGTTGAGCGTCGAGGTCGGTGGCACGGCACCTCCGCACGGGAACGCGGTCACGAATCCGGGGCCGTCGGCGCCGACCGCCGTGAGGTTGACCACGACGGCGCGTGCGTCGGCCGGAACCGCGCCGCCGCCGGCGATCGGGATGCGGCGGACCGTGTTGCCGGCGATCATGACCCGTTCGTCGCGGGTTTCGAGGATCCGGTCGGGGGTGACGGCGGCCGGTCGCAGCCCGGCGCCGGTCTGCCAGGTACCGAGGAGGTCTACGGCCACGTCGGCGGCGGCCGAGGAGTAGATGCACAGGCGTCCGCCGCCGAGCCCGACCGTGGTGCCGGCCGCCACGGTGCTGCCTGCCTGTATGTTCAACGTCGAGGCCTTCGGGCGTCCGGCGTCGCAGGGGTACACCGTGAAAAACCCGGGGCCACCGGCGTCGACGGCGGTGACGTTCACCGTCGCGGCCTGGATACCGGTGCCGGGGACGCTCACGGCGATCTCCTCACCGGGCTTGAGTCGGCCCTTGGTGGTACGGGTATCCAGAAG
>JBJTVH010000076.1:0-3298 GCA_046081125.1 Acidimicrobiales bacterium | reverse complement strand
CCACCGTTTCCACCGGGTACTTGCCCGCCGCCGTCTCGGCGCTCAGCATCACCGCGTCGGTGCCGTCGAGCACGGCGTTGGCCACGTCGGACACCTCGGCCCGGGTGGGCGAGGGCGAGTGGATCATCGATTCGAGCATCTGCGTGGCGGTGATGACGGGCACGCCCGCTTCGACGCAGGTGCGGATGATGCGCTTCTGCAGGTGCGGGACGTCCTCGATCGGGCATTCGATGCCGAGGTCGCCGCGGGCGACCATCACGGCGTCCGCGGCCCGGCACAGGGCCTCGATGTCGGCGACGGCGGGGGCGGTTTCGATCTTGGCCACGAGCCGGGGCACGGGCCCGCCGATGGCGGCGCGCACCACCTCGAGGTCGGCGGCGGCACGCACGAAGGACACCGCGACGAAGTCGACGCCGGCGGCGACCATCGGGCCGAGCAGGGCGAGGTCGTCGGCGGTGGGCGAGGTGAGGCGGAGCCGTTCGGCCGGGATGTGCACGCCGGGCCGGCCCTGCGCCCGCCCGCCGGTGACCACCCGGGCCCGGGCTGCGCCGCCCGGCCCGGCATCCGCCGAGCCCGGCGTTGCGGTCACCTCCTCGACGGCCAGGGTGATGGCGCCGTCGCCGAGGATGACGGTGTCGCCGGGGCGGACGTCGTCGAGCAGGGTCTGGTAGTCGACGGTGATCGTGGTGGCGTCGCACGGGCCGTCCCCGGGCACGAGAACCACCGTGGCGCCCTCGACGAGGAACGCGCCGCCGTCGGGGAACACCCCGGAGCGCACCTTGGGGCCGGGGAGGTCGGCGAGGACGGCGACGGTGCGCCCCACCCGTGCGGCGGCGGCTCGCACGTCGCGCACGCGTTGCAGGTGGGCGTCGATGGTGGAGTGCGAGAGGTTGAGCCGCACGACGTCCACGCCGGCGGCGAGCAGGGCGTCGAGCACGTCGGGGGCCTCGCTGGCGGGCCCGAGTGTGGCGACCAGTTTCGTGCGTCGCGCCATGGGCTGTTATCTAGCAGCCGCATGGAGCTGCTGCTGATCCGCCACGCCTTGCCCGTCCGCCGGGAGAACGCCGGCGGCCCGGCCGATCCGGAGCTGTCGGAGGCCGGGGCGGCGCAGGCCGAGCTCCTGGCCGAGTATCTGGCGGCCGAGCATCTGCACGCTGTGTATGCGAGCCCGTTGCAGCGGGCCCGCCAGACCGCGGCGCCGCTGGCGCAGCGCAAAGGCGTGACGGTGGTGATCGAGGACGGGGTGGCCGAATACGACCGGCATTCGGACAGCTACGTGCCGGTGGAGGAGCTGAAGGCGGCCAACGATCCGCGTTGGAAGGAGATCGTGGCCACCGGCGGGCAGTACGACGACATCAGCGCCGAGGAGTTCCAGGCGTTGGTGGTGGGCTCGGTCGAGAAGCTGATCGCGGCGCACGGCGGGCACAAGATCGCAGTGGTGTGTCACGGCGGGGTGATCAACGCCTATCTCGCGCACGTGTTGCGGCTGGCCGATCCGACGGGGTTCTTCTACCCGAACTACACCTCGATCCATCGGGTGGCTGCGGCCCGCAGCGGGGAGCGGTCGATCCTGACGATCAACGAGACGTCGCACCTGCGGGGCTCGGGCCTGCCCGTCGGGCTGTTCCAGGGCTGAGGGGGCGAGGATGACGACCGTGAGCGCCACTGCGGACGAGCGCCTGATCGAGGCCGTGCTCGGCGATCTGGCGGCGTCGCCGTCGCCGTATCACGCCGTGGCGCGGGCGGCGGCACTGCTCGACGAGGCCGGGTTCACCGGGCTCGATCCGGCCGAGGGCTGGCCCGACGTCGATCGGGGGTACGTGGCCCAGGGCGGGTCGCTGGTGGCCTGGCACACGCCGCAGATGGTGTTGCCGCCCAACGGCTTCGCGATCGTGGGGGCGCACACCGATTCGCCGAACCTGCGGCTCAAGCCGAACGCGGACACGGGAGCGGTGGGCTGGAAGCAGCTCGCGGTCGAGGTGTACGGCGGGGTGCTGGTGAACTCGTGGCTGGACCGCGATCTCGGGGTGTCGGGGCGGTTGGTGCTGCGGGGCGGCGAGGTGCGCCTGGTGCGGGTGGAGCGGGCGTTGGCCCGGATCCCGCAGCTCGCGATCCATCTGGACCGGGAGGTGACCGACCGGGGCCTGCTGCTCGACAAGCAGCAGCACCTCACGCCGATCTGGGGGCTGGGCGCGCCGTCGGCCGGGGAGTTCGCCGAGTTCGTGGCGGCCGAGGCGGGGGTGACGCCGGGCGAGGTGGTGGCGTGGGAGTTGATGCTGCACGACCTGACGCCCCCGGCGCGCCTGGGCCGCAACGGCGAGTTGGTGGCCTCGGCCCGGATCGACAACCTCTACTCGTCGTTCTGTGCGGTGCGGGCGTTGGCGGCGGCGGGGCCGGGGCGGCGCATCGCGGTGGTGGCGTTGTTCGACCACGAGGAGGTGGGCTCGGCGTCCACGACGGGGGCGGCCGGGCCGGTGTTGGAGGGGGTGCTCGAGCGGCTGGTGCCAGGCGGCGGGCGGGCCGAGGTGCGCCGGGCGTACGCGGCGTCGGCGTGCGTGTCGGCCGACATGGCCCACGGGGTGCACCCCAACTACGCGGAGCGCCACGAGCCGGGGCATCGCCCGGTGCCCAACGGGGGGCCGGTGGTGAAGGTGAACGCCAACCAGCGGTATGCCACCGATGCGGTGACGGCGGGCTGGTTCGTGGAGTGCTGCGAACGGGCCCGGGTGCCGCACCAGGTGTTCGTGAGCCGCAACAACATGCCGTGCGGGTCGACGATCGGGCCGATCACGGCCACCCGGCTCGGGATCCCCACCGTCGACGTGGGCGGGGCGATGCTCTCGATGCACTCTGCCCGGGAGCTCGCCGGAGCGCGCGACGTGGCGTTCCTCACGGCGGCGTTTGGGGAGTTTTTCGTGTCCTGAGCCTCCACGGCGCCTAGGGGTTCGTGCGGACTAGGTTGGTGGACCTGAGCTGAACCCGAGGGGTTTCCCAATGGACGTGATGTATCCCAGCGAGGCCGAGGCGTTCCGCTCGAAGATCCGGGCGTTCCTCGCCGAGCACCTGCCGGCGGATTGGCAAGGGGTCGGCGCACTCGGGGCCGATGGGGCCCGCGAGTTCGCCGACCGGTGGCGCAAGGTGCTGCGGGAGAACAACCTGCTGGCCGTGAGTTGGCCGGCGGCGTACGGCGGTGGCGGGTTGTCGCCGCTAGAGCAGGTGGTGCTGGCCGAGGAGTTCACCCGGGCGGGTGTGCCGATGCAGGGCCGCAACGACGGCTTCGGGATCACGATGCTCGGCA
>JBJTVH010000075.1:0-13384 GCA_046081125.1 Acidimicrobiales bacterium | reverse complement strand
TCGTCGGCACGAGTGCGGCCACGAGGGTCACACCCCACGTCAGCCATGCGGCAACGGCGGTCACGGCCACGACCGCGGTGCTGCGTCCGTCGAGTGCGCCGGACAGCGCAGGGGCGAGCGGGGCGGGGAGCGCTGCGATGGCGATCGCCCCGACCCAGGTCAGTGGTTCCCGGCGACGCATGGCACAAGGATGCCGACCGTGGGGGCCGAGGTGGAAACCCCACGGGTCGGCACAGCAGACTCACGTCCGGGTTCGCGGTGTGCGACCGGGCGGCGACGGGAGGTGGCACAGGTGAACGAACCCGCTCGCTCGGTCATCCCGCAGGGCGCTGCCACGGGGATCGGGAGCCTCCCGCACCTCGATCGACGCGACGCCGCCTGCTACGTGCTGGAGCGCCTTCCCGACTTGCCGTTCGTGCCGACCCTGCCGCGCGCCTCCGAAGCCGAACACCCGCTGGCGCAGGCTTTGGTGGGCGTGCGGGGGGTGCGCATCGACGGCGACGGTGCCGTCGACGTCGACCCGAGTCGATTGCACCCGCTCGCCAAGGTCGTCGCCGACATCGACCACGACGCGTTCGGATCCCTGCGAGCCTTCCTGCGGGAAGCCGCGGGGCGGACCGGTCCGGTCAAGTGGCAGTTCACCGGCCCGCTGACGCTCGGTCTCGCCCTCATGCGGCGAGGTGCCCCGCCCGGGATCGCCTTCGACGTCGCCGTGCGAGCGGTGCGTACGCACCTTCGTGCGGTCCACGAGGCGGTCGCAGAGGCGCTTCCGGCCTCCTCCCAGGTGGTGTTCCTCGACGAGCCGGTGATGAGCACCGTGTTGTGCCCTGGGTTCCCGCTCCCGCCGGACGCCGCACTCGATCTCGTCTCCGGTGCGCTGGCTGCTCTCGAGGGACGAGCATTCGCCGGTATCCATTGCTGCAGCGAACCAGACGTGGCCGCACTCGTGGCCGCCGGACCGGCGCTCGTCTCGGTGCCGGTGCACGCTGGGCTCGCTCGTTCGGCCGGGTACCTCGCCCGCTTCCTCGAGCGGGGTGGTGTGATCGCCTGGGGCGCCATCCCGGTCGACGGCCCGGTCGGTCTCACCGCCGAGCGTCACTGGCGCGAGCTGTCCGCGCTTTGGTGCGAACTCGTGCAGGGCGGCTGCGATGCGGCCAGGCTCCGTCGGCAGTCGCTGGTGACGCCCGTGTGCGGTCTGGCGGACCACGACCAAGCGATGGCCGCTCGGGTGTTCGATCTCGCCGTCGACCTCTCCGAGCGCGTTGTCACCCAGGCGGTGGCCACCCGCTTGTCGCTCGGCGCCTGAGACCGGACGTTGCGATACGGCGGCGGCCGGGTACGGTCCGCGCCGTGACGTACACCTCGCTGCAGTTCGACCTCGCCGACGGCGTGGCCCGCATCACTCTCGATCGGCCCGCAGCGGCGAACACGATCGACCGGGCGCTCGCCGCCGAGTTGCGCGACGTCTCGCTGCGGATCAGCCACGACCCGTCGGTGCGCGCCGTGGTGCTGGGCGCGAACGGCAAGGTGTTCTGCGGTGGGGGCGACCTGTCGGACTTCGCCACCCGCACCCCGGCCGAGGTCGGCGTGCATCTCGAGCACGTGGCGCTCGACCTGCACGTTGCGCAGAGCCGGCTCGCCCGTCTGGGCGCGCCGGTCGTGGCTGCGGTCACCGGTACGTGCGGTGGCGCCGGAATGAGCCTGATCGCTGCCTGCGACCTCGTCGTGGCCGGCGAATCGGCCAAGTTCACGATGGCCTACACCAAGGTCGGTCTCAGCCCCGACGGCACGTCGTCGTACTTCCTGGCCCGCGTCGTGGGCCTGCGTCGGGCCACCGAGCTCGTGCTTACGAATCGCGTGCTCAGTGCCCGCGACGCGCTGGACTGGGGTCTCGTCAACGAGGTGGTCCCGGATGCCGACGTGCGTGACCGGGCCTCGGCGATCGCTGCAGCGCTCGCCGAGGGACCGACGCTTGCGTTCGGCGCCTCCAAGCGGCTCTTGCTCGAGGGTGCGTCGTCGGCGTTGGAGGCGACGATGGACGCCGAGGTGCGGTCGATCGCTGCGCTGGCGGGCACAGCCGACGGTCAGGAGGGCATCGCAGCGTTCCTGGCAAAGCGGCCGGCGCGCTTCACGGGTCGCTGATCGCCGCTTGCTGGTCGGCGAGGTCCACGACGACGCCGTAGTGGTCCGAAGGCCAGATCCCGGCGACCGGGGCGGTGCCGACGAGCTCGGCTCGGACCGGGTGCCCGTACCCGGCGGGGTAGGGCCAGGCCACGAGCACGTAGTCGATGCGCCGGTCCGGTTCGCGCTCGGTGGCAGCGAACGGGTTGGCGTTGTCCCACGTGTTGCCGGCGCCGTGCCCGGCCGCCGCCCAGGCGTCGGTAAACACCAGACCGGGAGCGCTCAGCGGCGCCAGGCCCGTGAGCGCCCGCACCTCGTCGCTCGAGGGCTCGGCGTTCAGATCGCCGCAGAGCACGGTGATCGCCTGGCGCCGCCGGGCCAGTGTTGCCCCGATCGAAGCCACCTGGGCGCGGCGCACGTGCCCGTGGTCGGGGCGCCAGTTCAGGTGGGTGCATGCCACCGTGATGGCCTCGCCGCCGGTGTCGAGATCGGCCACGACGAGCCGCCGGTGCTCGTCGTGTTCACCCGTGGACGGGAGCGCGACGACGTCACGGCCGGCGAGCGGGAACCGGCTCGTCACTGCGTTGCCGAACCCGATCTCGCCCAGGCTGAACCCGATCTCGTCGACGACGCTCGGATGGCCGAGCGCCTCGGCGATCACCTGGGCGCTCGATCGCCCACCGGGGTCGGTCCACACCTCCTGCAGGCACAGCACATCGGGGGCCCAGTGCCGCAACGTGGTGACGATGGCGTCGAGGCGTTGCTCCCACGGTCCGAACTGCCACCAGAGGTTCCAGGTGAGGATCCGCACGCGACGACGCTACCGTCGGCGACCATGGACCTCGGGGGGAAGGTCGCGCTGGTCACCGGCGCGGCGAACGGCATCGGAGCAGCGACGGCGACCGCACTCTCTGCGGCCGGGGCGACGGTGCTCGTCGCCGACCTGGACGAAGCGGGTGGCCGAGCGGTCGCCGACTCCGTCGGCGGGCGTTTCGTGGCACTCGATGTGACGGCGTCGGACGCATGGGCCGCGCTCGTCGGCGGCCTCGACCGACTGGACGTCGTGCATCTCAACGCCGGGGTGATGACCCGGCCACGCAGCGCACCGTTTCTCGACGACGTCGTCCCGTGGTTGACGCCGGAGGGGTACCACAAGGTGATGTCGGTCAACGTCGAGGGGGTGATCCTGGGGACGATGGCGTGCCTGCCGGTGCTCGAGGCGTCGGGTGGCGACGTCGTCGTGACTGCGTCGGTGGCAGGGTTGCTCGCCCAGCCCGAGGATCCCTACTACTCGATGTCGAAGCACGCCGTGCTCGGCTGGGTGCGCGGCATGGGCCCCGTGCTCGCGCGCCGAGGGGTACGGATCCAAGCCGTCTGCCCCGGCGGGATCGACACCGCCATCGTGCCGTCGGACCTCCGTGAGCGGGTCGGCAGCGGCTCGTTCTCCCCGCCGGCGTACCTGGCCGGCGCCGTGGTCCACGCCTTGGCCGAAGGGGCGGCGGGCGACGTCTGGATCGCCTACGCGCAGGGTCAGGACTACTGGCGCTACGAGTATGCGCCGGTCCGCGCAGGTCGCCCGTCGTGACCGCGGACCTGTTGCCCGAACTCGGCTTCTACGGCCTCGCCGGCCACGTCGACGACCCCAGGGTGCTCATCGACGAGTGTCGCCAGGCCGAAGCGCTCGGCCTCGGTGCCTGCTTCCTCTCGGAGCGCTTCAACGTGAAAGAGGCCGCCACGATCACCGGGGTGGCGGGAGCGGTCACGGACACGCTCGGTATCGCCACGGGCGTCACCAACGTCGACACGCGGCATCCGGCGGTGGTCGCCGCCTGGGGTTCGACCATGCAGGCGCTCACGCGTGGCCGCTTCGCGCTCGGGTTCGGTCGCGGGTTCGCGATGCGCTCGAAGGCCTGGGGCCTGCCGAGCCCGACGATGGCGGTGGTGGAAGACGCCGTCGGCCTCTACCGCCGACTCTGGCGCGGGGAGACGATCGTCGGACACGACGGGCCGCTCGGACGGTTCGGCGCCTTGCGGATCGGACCCTTTGCCGAACCGGTCGACGTGCCGGTGATGATGGCGGCGCTCGGCCTGCGCACTATGCGCTGGGCCGGACGAGTGATGGACGGCGTCATCCTGCACACGTTCTTCAGCGACGAGGCGCTCGCCCGGTGCGTGGCCGCCGTGCGGGCCGGCGCCGAAGAGGCAGGGCGCGATCCCGCCTCCGTGAAGGTCTGGTCGGTGCTGGCGACCGTGTGCGACCGGCCCGACGACCACCTGAAGGATCTCGTCGCCCGGATGGCCACCTACCTGCAGGTCTACGGCGACACCCTCGTGGCCACCAACGGCTGGGATCCGGCGTTGCTGGCACGGTTCCGGGCCGACGAGGTCGTTCGGTCCATCCCGGGCGCCATCGATGCCATCGGGACGCGCGAGCAGTGGGAGCACATCGCCACCCTCGTCCCCGAGTCGTGGCTGCCGGCTGCCGTCGGTTCACCGGCCCAGTGCGCAGCCCGGGTGGCCGACCAGTTTGCCCAGGGCTGTGACGGGGTCATCCTCCACGGGGCGACACCGACACAGCTCACCGGTGTGGTCGAGGCGTGGCGGGCGGTCCGTGCGAGCGCCCTGCCGGCCGCGCTCACACGGCGGCCCACCAACCCGGGCCGCTGACACGCAGCAAGGATCGGCGGCCCGGGCTCGGCGGCCGATCGGTCAGACGTCCGAGGCGACACCCCGGGCGACGAGGGCGTCCTTGGTGGACTGGAACGTGGCCGACAGATCCTGGGCTCCGGCGTAATGGGGCGTGAGACGGCGGCTCGCGATCCACCAGCGGCCGTCACGGCGCACGTACGTGTCGTCGTAGTGGGCGAGGAGGATGCCGCGGGTGCCGTCCGCACGCTGGTAGCTCTCGCTGATGTACCACCGGGCGCTCGCATGGTCGGCGTCGGCGCCTTGCCACACCTCGCCGTTGTGGACCACATGGAACACCGCAGCGAACCCCGCCATCGCCCCGTACCAGAGTTTGGTGATCGCCTCGATCCCCTCGACGTTGCGGCCCGGGCCGAGCTCCCAGGTCGCGTCGTGGGCCCAGCACGACGACCACTGCACCCCGTTGCGGTGCACCACGGCGTCGGCGTAGCGGTTGATGAGGCGGCTGATGTCGACGTAGTCGGTGACACCGATCGGTGTGTAATCCCCCATGGGTCGGCACCTTAGGCCGGACCCGCAGCACCCGGACACCCATGGGTACCGTTGCCCTCGATGGTCACCCCCGCCGTGTCCGACCGGGCCCGCTGGCTGCGCGCCGAGATCGCACGCCACAACCGCCTCTACCACGAGCTCGACGCACCGGAGCTCAGCGACGCCGAATACGACGAGCTGGTGCGCGAGCTCCGGGCCCTCGAGAAGGCCGAGCCGGCCCTGGCGGTCGACGACTCACCGACCGGGGCCGTCGGCGGTCCGGTGTCGGTTGCGTTCGCCCCCGTCCGGCACCGCGTGCCGATGACCAGCCTGGACAACGCGATGGACGCTGCCGAGTTGCAGGCCTGGGGGGAGCGCGTGGCCAAGGGCCTCGGCGGCGCTCCGGCGCGCTTCGTGTGCGAGCTGAAGATCGACGGTTTGGCGTTGTCCGTGCGCTACGAACGGGGCCGTTTCGTGCAGGCCGCAACCCGCGGCGATGGACGGGTCGGCGAGGACGTCACGGCGAACGTCGCGACCATCGCCGACCTCCCGGCCCAGCTCGGCGAAGGAGCACCCGAGGTGCTCGAGGTGCGAGGCGAGGTGTACCTGCCGCTCGCGGCCTTCGAGGCGCTCAGGGCGGCGAAACAGGCGGAGAACCTGCAGCGGATCGCGGCGGGCCGCAAGCCCGATCCGGTGCCGGCGAACCCGCGCAACGCCGGGGCCGGGTCGTTGCGGCAGAAGGACCCGTCGGTCACCGCCGGCCGCGGGCTTGCCGTGTGGTGCTACCAGCTCGGCGACCTCGAGGGCGGCCCCGCGTTCGAGACCCACCTCGACACGCTGCACTGGTTGTCCGGACTCGGGTTCCCGGTCAACCCCGAGATCCGCGTGTTCGACGATCTCGACGACGTGTACGCCTTCGCTGCCCGCTGGGAGCAGCACCGTCACGACCTGCCGTACGAGATCGACGGCGTCGTGGTGAAGGTTGACTCGCTCGCGCAGCGCGAGGTCCTGGGGTTCACGTCCCGCGCACCGCGCTGGGCCATCGCGTACAAGCTGCCGCCCGAGGAGCGTACGACGCTGCTGCGCAACATCCATGTGTCGATCGGCCGAACCGGACGCGCGACCCCGTTCGCCATGCTCGCCCCGGTCGTCGTGGGCGGATCCACGGTGTCGATGGCCACCTTGCACAACGAGGATCAGGTTCGTCTGAAAGACGTCCGTCCCGGCGACATGGTGGTGGTCCGCAAGGCGGGTGACGTGATCCCAGAGGTCGTCGGCCCGGTGCTCGCGCTGCGGCCGGAAGGTTCCGAGCCCTGGGTTTTCCCGACCGAGTGTCCCTGCGAACTGCGCCGGCCGCTCGTGCGCGTCACCGGTGAAGCCGACACCCGATGCGTCGAGCCGGATTGTCCGTTCCAGCGCGATGCCCGGATCATCCACTTCGTGTCCCGAGGCGCCATGGACATCGAAGGCCTCGGCGAGCGGACGGTGGCCTTGCTGACCGACTCCGGACTCGTCGGCGATCCGGCCGACCTGTACTCGCTCACCGCGGAGCAACTCCGCAGGTTCGAGGGGTTCGGTGACACGAGCGTCGCGAACCTGCTCGGCGCCATCGAGGCCTCGCGCGCTCGTCCGTTGCCCCGGCTGCTCGTCGCGCTCGGCATCAAGCACCTCGGTCCGGTGGCCGCAGAGGCGCTCGCGGCCGCGTTCGGGTCGCTCGACGCCGTGCTGGGAGCCACCGAGGCGGATCTGGCGACGGTCGAAGGTGTCGGTCCGACGATCGCTGCGTCGATCGTCGGATGGTCGGCTTCGCCTCGGAACCGGACCCTGGTCGACAAGCTTCGGGCAGCGGGGGTCGAGTTCGGCAAGGTTGAACGGTCCGTGCTGCCGCAGGTGCTGGCCGGCAAGGCGGTCGTGGTCACCGGCACCGTGCCCGGATGGAGCCGGGAGGATCTCGAGGCAGCGATCAAGGCGCGCGGCGGCAAGAGCCCGGGCAGCGTGTCGAAGAAGACGTTCGCACTCGTACTCGGCGCCGATCCGGGTGAATCCAAGCGGGCGCGTGCCGCCGAGCTAGGCATCCCGGTGGTCGGGCCCGAGGGCGTCGCCGAGCTGCTCGAGACCGGCGAGCTCCCGAACCGTTGACGCCGCTGCCCGCGTAGCTTCCCCGGGTGACCCGCCGGATCGGTGCCCTGGTCGTTCTGGCGCTGCTGCCGGCCTGTGCCGGTGGCGGTACCGCGTCCACGGCGCCGACCCGTCCCACGGCTCCGGCCGCCGTGGCCTCGGCCCCACCCACCACGGCGCCGGCGTCCGAGGGGTCCGACGGCTCTGCCGCCACGTCATCGACGGCGGGGACGGCTCCGGCGGGTCCGGGAGCGACGCCGGTGGAGACGGCACCACCGGCCACGACGCTGCCCCCACCGACAGTGCCCGTCCCGACTGGTCCGCGCCCGACCACACCGGGGACCGGGACCCCGGTACCGACAGGTCCTGGATCGAGCGCCGTCCCCGTGACGACCCCACCGGTCCCCGGCGTGCCGGCACCGGGCGCGCGCGGCTGCATCCCGGGTTCGTGGCGGGTCCCCGCCGACGACCTGTTCGACTCGGTCAACCGCCGTACCGGCTCCGCGGCACGCGCCCTCGGTTCCGTGGAGCTCGAACTGCGCGCCGACGGCAACGCGAGATTCCGTCTCGAGGCCGTGGCGATCGACTACGGAACCGGACGAACGGCCCAGCTCAACGGCCACGTCGCGGGTCAGTTCATGCTCACGGGCGATCGACTCGCTGGATCCGGACTCGACGTCCAGGTCGCCGCCACGGTGCGCGAGCGGGACGAGTCGGTCGACGCCGGACCCGTGCTCGCGGAAGTGCTTCGGACCTCACCGCTGAGCGGCAGCACGGTGGACTGCAACTCCGGCCGGATGATCGTCACCTATGTCTCTCCGCCGCTCGAGGGAATCCAGGTTACGTTCGTTCGGGCCTGAGGCCCGTCGTCAGGAAACCTTGAACTCCCACGAGTAGCTGCGCCCCTGCTCGGGGGTTTCGATCGCCTCGCGCCAGTACACCACGGTGACCCGATGGGGGCCGGGTGCGAACTTCTCCACCGTTGCGCCAAGCGTCGGGGTGAACAGCAGCGTCCCCGAGTTGCGGTCGAATCTCGCGTCGTAGGTCTGGTTGACGGTGCTGCCCGCCTGCGCCGCATCGTCGGCGGTGATGTCGTAGGTGGGGATCTGTTGGCCGTCGATGACGAGGTAGCCGCGATAGCCGAACGCAAGGTCGGCGCCGACGGTCGACTGTCGCAGCACGAGATCGCCAGGCGCCGGGTAGAGCCGTTCGAGGACGGGGTCCCGGGGCTCTGCACCGCTGTCGCCGCGGCTCGCAAGGGAGAACCCGACGACGACGCCGAGGATGCCGACGGCGATGAGCACGCTGAGCAGCACCTGGACCCGATCCCGGGGCGGGCGGGCACGGCGGGCACGTCGCTCGGCAGCTTCGGCGCCGGCGGCTCGCTCGTCGACTGCGGTGGTATCGAGCGGTTCCACGACGACATTCTGCCGGGATCCCCCGCGACTGCCCCGCTCGGGACGCCGGTCACCGGTAGCGTCTCGCCGGCATGTCGGTGACCCCTCCGGATCCCACGACCCGTGTGCTCAAGGGCCGCTACCGGTTGTCGTCGCCGATCGGCTCGGGCGCTTCGGCAACGGTCTTCGAGGCCGAGGACCTGGTGTTGCAGCGATCGGTGGCCGTGAAGGTGCTCCACGGCGCCCTGGCGACGGATCCCACGTTCCTGCGCCGGTTCCGGGTGGAGGCCCAGGTCGCAGCTGGGCTCAGCCATCCGCACATCGTCACCGTCCACGATTGGGGGGAGGACGACAGCGTCCCGTTCCTCGTCATGGAGCACCTCGGCGGCGGCAGCCTTCGGGCGATACTCGAGCGCGGCCGGCTGCTCAGCCCGTCGCAGGCGCTGATGGTGGGCCTCGAGGCGTGCAAGGCGCTCGACTTCGCCCATCGGGCCGGTGTCGTTCACCGGGACGTCAAGCCTGCCAACTTGCTGTTCGGCGAGGACGCCCGCCTGCGCGTCGCCGATTTCGGGCTGGCCCGGGCCATCGCCGAGGCGGCCTGGACGGAGCCGTCCGGGGTGTTGCTCGGCACGGCGCGGTACGCCTCGCCGGAGCAGGCCAAGGGTGAACCCGTCGACGGCCGCTCCGACGTCTACTCGCTTGCACTGACCCTCGTCGAAGCGGTGACGGGCCAGGTGCCGTTCTCGGCCGACACGGCCGTCGCGACGCTGATGAATCGCATCGACCGGCTCCTGCCGGTCACGGCAGAACTGGGCCCGTTAGCCCCGGTGCTCGAGCGCGCCGGTCGGCCAGATCCGGCCGAGCGGTCGAGCGCGTCGGAACTCGGGCGAGGTCTCGTGGCGGCGGCGTCGAAGCTTGCTCGCCCGGCGCCGCTGCCCCTCGTGCTCACCGGCCCGTGGTTGCGCACCGCCGAGCATCGCTTTGCGACCGGCCCGGTCCCCGTGGTCGATCCCCGTGTCGGGGGTCCGGCGCCGACACAGCTCGGCTCACCTCCCGATCCGACTGCGGTCCTTCCCGTCGTCAGCCCGCGAAACGTGGCCGAAGCACCGACCGGCCCGGCGATCCCCGTCGCGGAACCGTCGGCGTCGGCCGACGGGCCGGACGAGGTCCTGCTGGCGCCCCAGCCCGTGCTGTTCGACGACGAGGTCTTCAGCGGGCGCCGCCGCCGAGGTCGGGCCCTGGGGCTGACCGCAGCGGCGGTGGTGGTGGCAGCCGCGCTCGGCGTCGGTGGGGTGCTGTTGTGGCCCCGGGACCCCGCCTCGCACCCGGTGCCGAACCTCGTCGGGGTCGAGGAACCGCGGGCCGTCAACCAGGTCGCGCCGTTCAAGTGGCGCATCGAGGTGATCGAGCAGAAGAACGACGATGTCGCGACCGGCACCGTGTTCCGTACGGAGCCCGCCTTGGGCGCGCTCGCTGAGGGGCGAACCCTCGTGCTGTACGTCTCGAGCGGTCCGACGCTGTCCCCGCTGCCGGAGGTGAAGCTCAAGCCCAAGGCCGAGGCACAAAGCCTGCTCGACTCCGCGCGCCTGAAGCTGAACGTCGTGGGGGAGTCCTTCGACGAGGCGGTCCCGGCGGGGGCGGTGGTGTCCTGGACGGTCAATAGCCAGTCGCTCGTGGCCGGGACGGCCGTGGTCAAGGGCACCGTCGTCGACGTCGTGGTCTCCAAGGGGCCGCAGCCCCGAAAGGTGCCGGCGCTCCTGGGCAAGTCCTTCGAGGAAGCGGGTGCGGCCCTTGGTGCGCTCGGACTGAAACTCGGGCGGCTCGACGACGTGTTCAGCGACCGGTACGGGGCTGGAGCGATCGCGGTCGTGGAGCCGTCGGCCGGCGCCGAGGTGCCGCGTGACAGCACCGTGAACGTCGCCGTGTCCAAGGGGCAGGACCTCGTCGTGGTGCCGAACGTCTACGGCGCCACCCTGGAGCTGGCCGCGAAGCAGATAACCGACGCCGGGTTGGTGTTCGCCGCCGAAGGCCCGACGGACAAGCGCGTGCTGGACATCGTGCCGGTGCCCGGCACGTCGCTCAAACGCGGGTCACAGGTGAAGGTCCGCTTCGCCTGAGCCCCGGCGGAGGCCTCTGGTGTCGGGGGCTACGCTCGGCGGCGATCATTCCGATCACCACCGACCCAAGGGAGACTCCGGATGATTAGACGCACGACCGCACTCGTCGGCGTGGGGGTGGCACTGGCGCTCGTGGCCGCTGCGTGCGGCGACGACGACAGCGCAGGCAGCACCACCACCAAGGCCGGCGCCACCACCACCGCAGGCAGCGCAACCACTGCAGCCGGCGGGGGCACGAAGATCGGCCTCGTCACCGACGTGGGCAAGGTGGACGACAAGTCCTTCAACCAGTCGGCATGGGAGGGCGCTCAGGCCGCTGCCAAGGAGATCGGTGGCACGGCCGAGTACATCGAGACCAAGGACTCGAAGGACTACGAGACGAACATCAAGCAGTTGATCGACAAGGGCAACAAGATCATCGTCACGGTGGGCTTCGCCCTCGGTGAGGCCACGGGGAAGGCGGCCAAGGCAAACCCCAGCATCCAGTTCATCGGCGTCGACATCTTCCAGGGCGAGGTCACCCCGAACCTGACCGGTTTGGTGTTCAACGAGGACAAGGCCGGGTTCATGGCGGGCGCGCTCGCCGGTCTGCTCACCAAGAGCAACACCGTCGGCGCCGTGCTCGGCACCGACAAAGTTCCCCCGGTCGTGGCGTTCAAGGTCGGCTGGGAGAACGGCGCGAAGTACACCAACCCGAACGTGAAGCTGATCTCGACGTTCCACCCCGGTGGTCTCGACAAGGCCTTCACCGATCCGGCGTGGGGCGCCTCGACGGCCAAGCAGGCGCTCGACAACGGTGCCGACATCATCTTCGGTGCCGGCGGTAACACCGGCAACGGTGCGCTCACCGAGGTGGCGAAGAAGGCCGGTGCGTTCTGCGTCGGCGTCGACACGGACCAGTGGTTCACCGTTCCGGCGGCCCAGCCGTGCCTCGTCACGTCCGCCCAGAAGCTGATCAACCCGGGCATCGTGTCGATCGCGAAGTCGATCAAGGCCGGCACGAACAAGGGCGGCAACTTCTTCGGCGACGTCGGGCTCGCACCGTTCCACGACTTCGACGCCAAGATCCCGGCCGACGTGAAGACCAAGGTGAAGGACATCTCCGCCAAGGTTCTCAAGGGCGAGATCTCCACGGGCTACAAGCCCTGATGCCGTCCTGGGGTGGTCCGGGGGCCGCGGCGCCGCTCGCTCTGAGCGCTGCCGAGGCCCTCGGGCGCCCTCGGTGCGTCGACCATGCGCGCTGAATCCGCCCGCCTCGCCCGGGTCTTGCGGCCTTCTGCCCTGCTGCCGCTCGCTGCGGTGGCGCTTGCGCTCGTCGTCGGTGCCGTGGTGATCGCACTCGACGGTGCGAACCCGCTGCGTGCCTACGGCGCGCTCGTTCTCGGCGCCTTCGGCGGATGGGAGGAGTTCGGGCGGACGTTGGAAAAAGCGACGCCGTTGATCCTGTCCGGCCTCGCCGTAACCGTCGGCTTGAAGGCGGGGTTGTTCAATATCGGGGCTCAGGGCCAGTTGTTGCTCGGCGCCATCTTCTCGGCGTATCTCGGTTGGAAGGTCACCGGGTTACCGGCGGTGGTGCACATCCCGCTGTGCCTCCTGGTGGGCGCCGCCTTCGGCGCGGTGCCGGCCGTTGTGGCCGGTGTGCTCAAAGCGTGGCGAGGCGCCCACGAGGTGATCGTCACGATCATGCTGAACGCGATCCTCGTCAACCTCACCGACTGGCTGGCCGGTGGGCCGTGGCAGGAGAAGGGCCAGGCCATCTCCCGGACGCCGGCGATCGCGGACAGCGCTGCGATCCCTCGGGTCGCCGAGCTACCGCTGGGCTTCTTCGTTGCATTCGCGCTCGCGTTCGTCGTGTGGTTCGTGATCGAGCGCACCACGTTCGGGTTCCGGGTCCGCACCGTCGGCTCGAACCGGAACGCCGCCCACTACGCCGGGATCCCGGTGCGGTGGGTCACCGTGGCCGTCATGGCGATGTCGGGTGCGCTCGCCGGTCTTGGCGGCGCCATCGAGACCCAGGGCGTGATCGGTCGGTACGAACCCGGCTTCAACGCGTCGCTCGGCTTCGACGGGATCACCATCGCCCTGCTGGCCAAAGCGCATCCTCGCTCGGCGATCCCGGCAGCGTTTCTCGTCGCGATCCTGCGGGCCGGTTCGTCGAAGATGCAGGCCGACACCCGGGTGGAACCGGAGATCATCGACGTCCTGCTCGCGGTGATCCTCCTGCTCGTGGCCGCCCCGATCGTGTTGCGCACGCTGTTGCGGATACGCGGCGACCGCCAGCACGACGAGCTCCGACTCACTGCGGGCTGGGGGTCGTGATGGCGGAACCGACGGCGGGAGCAAGGATGTCGCGCGCAGCGCTCGTGAAGTTCGTTGCGATGGCGTCGGTCGCACTGGCGGCGGTCTACTCCTACAACGGGATCGACGATGTCAAGACCACCTCGGTGGTGTAGG
>JBJTVH010000074.1:0-4119 GCA_046081125.1 Acidimicrobiales bacterium | reverse complement strand
GAACGAGTTGAATGTAGAGGGTGGGGCTCGCATGACCGCAGGAGAGAATGAACCGGTCCCGCCCGAGCCACGCGGGGTCTGCCGGATCGTGCCGCAGATGCCGCTGGAAGAGGAGATAGGCAGCCGGGGCGAGGGCGACCGCGGTGCCGGCCACCTTCACGAGCAGGAGGCGGCCGTGGTCGGCGGTGAGATCGCCGGGGCTCGGCGTGAGGCGCACCGTCTGCGCCACCCCGGTGGCGATCACCACGATCACCGTCACGCTCGACAGACGGGAGAACCGCTCGGTGAGCACGTGCTCCTGGCCGGCGGCGGCACCGCGCAGCGCTGCGAGACCCACGACCACGGCGCTGCCGAGCCACGCCGCCGCTGCGCCGTGATGGACGACGTCGAGCATCACCCCGGCGATCGGCCAGCGCTCGGACCAGGCGTGCCCGGCGAAGGCCCAGGTGGCCAAGAGGGCGGCCACGAAGAGCGCGAGGCTCTTCCACGCGCGCCGCAGGTCCCGGCGGGCCAGCCGCAGCAGCCCGGTGAGCCCCACGGCCACCACCGCCCGGGCGGCCAGTGCCGCGCCCCGGTCGGTGCGCGTGACCTCCACCAGGCTTGCCAGCGCGGACCACGGTGGCCGGCCCGCCCGCTCTCCGGCGAGGATCCCCACCTGGACGACGGCGCCGAGCGCCATGACCACGGCCCCGGCCACTGCGAGCCGGTGCAGCACCCACCACCCGACGGCGAGCCGCCACACGAACGCCATCGTGGCGAGGACGCCGACCACCATCGTGAGACCCAGGTAGGACGCCAGCCGGCTTGCCCAGGCCAGGCCGGTCGGCGGTGCCCACGTCGCCTCCGGCCCGGCTGCATGCGCGGTCGTTGCGAGCACAACGACCGCTCCGGCGGCGAGCGCGACGCCCAGGACGACGGCCAGCGCGACGGTGCCGGCGATCCGGGTGGCGGCCCGAGCGCAGCGTCGGTGGAACTCGACGTGGGACCCCGGCTGCATCGCCGCAGCGTTGCCGCAGGGCCGCCCGGACCGCCACTTGACCCCGGTGCACGGGGCCACGGATGCTGCGGCGGTGCCGGACGGGGACCGGCCGTTGCGAGGAGGGCCCATGTTGCCGATGGAGGGCGTGCTCGCCGTCGATCTGTCCCGGGTGCTCGCCGGGCCGACCGTCACCCGGTTGATGGTCGAGCTCGGGGCCCAGGTGGTGAAGGTGGAGACCCCGCCCGCCGGGGACGCCTCGCGCAGCCTGCCGTACCGGCGGGACGGTCGGTCCGGGTACTTCATCCAGCAGAACCGCGGCAAACAGAGCGTCTGCGTCGACCTGCGCACCGATGCCGGCCGGGCGGTGCTGACCGACCTGCTGCGCCGCGCCGACGTCCTCGTCGAGAACTTCCGACCCGGGGTGCTCGACGAGATGGGTTTCGGTTGGCCGGTGCTCCAGCAGCTCAACCCTCGACTGATCCTGTGCTCGGTTACCGCGCTCGGCTACGGCGGACCGCTCTCGCACCGGGGCGGCTACGACACGGTCGGTGCGGCGATGTCGGGCATCGCGTCGGTCAGCGGTCCGCCCGGGGGTCCGCCGATGCTGCCGAGCGCCGCGATCGGTGACACTACGACCGGGGTGCACGGCTTCGCCGGCGTCGCCGCAGCGCTGTTCAATCGGGAGCGCACCGGGCGTGGCGACTGGGTGCAGGTGTCGCTGCTCGACACCTACGTCAGCTGTCACGAGATCAACCTGCAGGCCTGGAGCGGATCCGGCGGCACGGTCATCCCCGGACCGGGGACGGCGACGGTGTGTCCGATCGGGATGTTCCGGTGCGGGTCGTCCTGGGTGTTCCTCGCCTGCGTGAGCCCACCGGAATGGGGCCGTCTCGTGTCCGCGATGGGCCGGCCCGAACTCGCCGACGACCCGCGCTACGCCACCAACGAGGACCGGGTCCGCCATCGCGTCGAGGTGAACGCCCTGCTCGATGCCTGGCTTGCCGAGGTCGGTGACGCCGACGATCTGGTGGAGCGCCTCGAAGCGGCCGGGGTCGTCGCTGCCAAGGTGCTCACGGTGCCCGAGGCTGCGGTGCACCCGCACCTGGTGGCCCGGCGGGCCGTGCGCACCGTCCCCGACGAGGTGTGGGGCGAGCTCACGATCCCCGGGGTGCCGATCCGTTTCGCGAGCGTGCCCGACGACCGGACCCTGACCGCACCGTCGCTCGGGGCGGACAACGCCGAGGTGCTGACCGGTCTGCTCGGCTATGAACCCGACGCAGTCGAGGCCCTCGTCGCGGCAGGCGTGCTGCGGGCTGCCGCTCGGGACTGAGGGCGCGGTCCGACCGCTCGGGCGGAGGCCGGACGGGCGAGACTTCGCGCCATGCAGCTGCGCGGCACCCACGTCGTGGTCACCGGAGCGTCCCGCGGAATCGGCGAAGCGATCGCCGACGAACTCGCCCGGCGCGGCGCCGTTCTCACCGTGGTGGCCCGGACCGCTGCGGCACTGGCCCCGATCGCCGGGCGTACCGGGGCGACGGTTGTGCCGGCCGATCTCGGCACGGCGAGCGGACGTGACGGGCTCATCGCTCGTATCGAGCAGGCCGCCGGCCGGCCGGTCGAGGTGCTCGTGAACAACGCGGGGATCGAGGTGACCAAACCGCTCGTCGACCACAGCGAGAACGACTTGACGGCCATCGTCGAGGTCAACCTCCACGCCCCGATGGAGCTCACCCGCCAAGTGCTGCCCGGGATGCTGGCCCGGGGGGCCGGTCACGTCGTGAACGTGTCGTCGATGGCGTCCGCCGGCGGGTTCCCGGGCATGTCGTCCTACTGCGCCACCAAGGCCGGTCTGTCGCAGTTCACCCGGGTGCTGCGCCAGGACCTGAAGGGCACCAAGGTGGCGCTCACCGGGGTCGAGATCGGTCCGATCCCCACCGACATGCTCGCCGGCGTCGATGCCTACCCGCCGGTGAAGGCGGCCTTCGACCGCTTCGAACGCTTGCAGCTCATGCCCCAGGTGCCGCGCGAGGTCGTGGCCCGGGAGACCGCCGATGCCATCGAGCGCAACCGGCGCTACGTGTGGCTTCCCAAGCGGGCCGGGCTGTTCCCGCTGTTGACGAGCCTCCCGCAGCGCATCGTCGACCCGCTGATCCGCGACCTTCGCTGATCCGCGACCGTCGAGGACCGGCAAGGCGGTGTCGAGCCGCCGGTGGCCGCCGGCGGCTCAGCGCCAGTCCTGCGCGAGCGGCACGCGTGAGGTGATCCCCCGCTCGTAGAGCCCGGCGAGCGCCGCATCGTCGAAGCCGAGCAGCTCGCGCAGCACCTCGTCGGTGTGCTCCCCGTACCGGGGTGCGGGTCGGTCGAAGGTGGCCGGGGTGTCGTGCAGGCGCACGATCGGACCCGGGTACGGGTGGGCACCCACGATCGCCCGGTCGAGCACCACGAAGAACCCGTCGGCCCAGAGTTGGTCGTCGGCGAGCAGACCGGAGGGTTTCAGCGCCGGGGACGCAGCGATGCCCGCCTCCTGGCAGGCCCGGGCGGCGTCGTCGCCGGCGAGCGTCGAGGACCATGCGCCGACCGCTTCCTCCACCCGGTCGATCGCTGCCGTCCGCCCGGCGAGGGTGGCCAACGTCGGATCGGCGGCGAGGTCGACCCGGCCGGCCACCTCGCACCAGCGCACCCACTCGGCGTCGTCACGCACGGCGAGCGCCAGCCAGTGGCCGGCGACCGCCGTCGGGAACACGCCGTGCGGGACCGCGTCGGCCCGCCGGTTGCCTCGCCGGACCGGTGCCCGGCCGTGGAGCTGTGCGTCGAGCAGTTCGCGTGCGAGGAACGTCGTCAGGCCCTCGATCTGGCTGAGGTCGACGGCGTCGCCCTGCCCGGTCCGTTCGCGCTTGTGGAGCGCGCCGAGTACCGCGAGGGCGCCCATCGCGCCGGCGAACACATCGGTCACCGAGTGGCCCACGAGCATCGGGCCGCTGTCGGGGAAGCCGGTCGGGTACGCGAGACCCGAGACCTCCTCGGTGGGGAAGGCGAACGCCGAGTAGTCCCGCCACGGGCCGGTGGCCCCGAACCCCGACAGCGCCACCAGCACGATGCGCTCGTTCGCGGCCCGCAGGACCTCGAAGCCGAGGCCGAAC
>JBJTVH010000073.1:0-42933 GCA_046081125.1 Acidimicrobiales bacterium | reverse complement strand
GCGCCGTTGATCACGGCGGTGGCGGGGGCGCTGACGGTGACCGTGGTGCCGGTGATCACGGTGCGGGTGAACGGGGTCGGGTTCGTGCCGTTGACGGCGGTGATCGAGATTCCGGGCGGGTTGGAGGCGATGGACAGCGTCGCAGTGCGCGGCTCGAGGAGCCGTTCCACCGAGGCCGAGGCGCCGGCGTTGTCCCTGGCCGTGAGGACGAGCTTCAGCTTGCTGGGCCACTCGTGCGCCGGCGCGGCGAACTGGCCCGACGCCACCCCGGTCCAGGTCGCCACCTGGTGTTCGTGGCACTGCGTGCCATCGTCCCCGCAGTGCACGACGATGAGTTTCCAGTCGAGTGCAGAGGCGGGCAGCGTGCCCTGCTGCGGGTCCTGAGCGTTGCCGGAGAACGAGATCGGGTCCCCGGTCGCCCAGGTGAGCGTCGCTGCGGGGGTGACGATCGTCGGCACGGGCGGCTGGTTGCCGGCCGACACGGTCACCGACGCGATCGCCGACAGCCCGTAGCTGTCGGTGACCCGGACGCGCACGGCGAGGGTCCGAGCGGTCGGGTACGTCGAGGTGGCGGTCGTGCCGGTCCCGTCGTCGAACTGGCCGTCGGCGTCGAGGTCCCACTCGTAGCGGAGCTCGTCGCCCGGATCCGGATCACTCGAGCCTCGGGCATCGAAGTTGACGGTGAGCGGGGCGGGACCGGTGGCGGCGGTGGCCGTGACGGCGGCGACCGGCACTCGGTTCGTGCCGGACGCCACGAGCCGGCGGACCTCGCCGGCGGCGATGTCGACGTAGAACAGATCGTTCCCCGGGCCGGTCTGGAGATCGACCACCGGGCGGCCCTTCAGGAACGGAGCGAAGGTCGACGTGATCGGCAGCCCGTTCGGGCCGGTCTGCATCGTGAACACGCACCCGCGGGCGTAGTCGCTGAAGAACAACGCACCTCGGTACGCGGCGGGGTACCGAGGGTTGGTGGCAAACGCGACCGCCGAGGCGGAGGTGGTCGTCTGACCGCATCCGGCGATTGCAACCCGGCCGTACGCGTAGTAGGGCGCCGTCACCGCATCGGGGGCCAACCCCTGGCACAGCGGGATGCCGGCCTCGTCGTAATCGGGCTGCTTGCCGTTGCCCTCGTAGCACGGCCAGCCGAGGTTGGGGACCGCACCGGTGCCGAGTTGGATGCGGTTCAGCTCCTCGTACGCCTTCCAGCCGACGTCGGCCGCCCACACCTCCGACGTGCCCGGCCGGAACGTGAACCGCCACGGGTTGCGCATCCCGAATGCGACGATGCGGCGCCGGTTCACGTCCCCGGCCGCAGCCCACGGGTTGTCCGGGCGAGCGGCGCCGGTGTCGGGGTCGATCCGGATGAGGGTCCCGTCGAGCGTGTGGGGGTCGCTCGGCGTCAGCGCGTCGAGCGAGCGCAGCGCGCCCCCTTCGTTCGCCGGGTCACTGCAGGGGTTCGCGACCAGGGTGGTCGGCGAGGTGCCCCCGGACACCTGGCCCTTGTCGACGAAGGTGTAGCTCGCGCCGTCACCGGCGCTCGCGTAGAGAGCGCCGTCGGGACCGAAGCGCAGGTCGCCGACCGAGTGGCTCGTGTATTGCTGGCACCAGTCCTCGATGAGCACTTTGGTCTGGGTGACCGTGCCGTTGGCGACCGTCATCCGCACGAGACGGCCCATGACGACGCACCCGTGCGTGGTAAAGCCCGGTGGCGTGGGGCAGTCGTCGCCGCTCCAGTTGGGTGCCGTGCCGCCGGGGAGCGCGTCCAGGGTGTAGAGCGCGTAGAGGTACGGGCGTCCGGTCGTGAACGCCGGGTCGACCGCAAGGCCGACGATCCCGCGGTCCCAGCCGCTGTAGACCTCCGTCCGCAGATCGGCCGCGACGGTCGGGGTCGTCGCCTGCAGGGTGGCGAAGCGCAGGATCCGCCCGCGCTTTTCGGCGACGTACACCGAACCGTCGGGAGCGAAGGCGACCCGTGTGGGTTGCGTGACGTCGCGGAAGACCAGCTGATCGGCGAACCCCAACGGCAAGGTGTTGGCCGGCGCCGGGCGGGCGTGCACTGCGGCGGCGAACGCCGCCAGGCCGAGGATCAGCACAACGGCGGCGATGAGCGCGCGACGCGGGTTACCCATGCCCGCATGGTGCGGGACCGCGCGCGAACGGGATGTCGCTCGCTGCTCCGGTTTTGGTCAGGTTTTGCGCTTCTGTCACGCACCGTGGTCGGCGCCGCTCGCTCGGTAGCTAAAGCTGACTCGACAGGTCGGGAATCGGCTCCTACGCTGCAGCGTTCATGAGCGCAGCATGGGGATTCGAAACCCGCCAGATCCACGCCGGGCAGGAGGCCGACCCCGCGACCGGGGCCCGGGCGGTGCCGATCTACCAGACCACGAGCTACGTCTTCCGTGATTCGGCCCACGCCCAGAACCTGTTCGCGCTGGCCGAGATCGGCAACATCTACACCCGGATCATGAACCCCACCCAGGGGGTGCTCGAGGGTCGGGTCGCCGCACTCGAGGGCGCGTGCACCACCGCCGTCGGGCTGCCCGGGGCGCTCGCGGTGGCCTCCGGGCAGGCGGCCGAGACGCTGGGCATCTTGAACCTGGCCGAGTCCGGTGACCACGTGGTGGCCTCGGCGCACCTGTACGGCGGCACGTACAACCTGTTGCACTACACGCTGCCCAAGATGGGGATCACGACCACGTTCGTGAACGACCCCGACGACCTCGAGGAGTGGCGCCGGGCGATCCAGCCCAACACCAAGGTGTTCTTCGCCGAGACGCTCGCCAACCCGGCCAACTCCTGGCTCGACGTGGCGGGCGTGGCCGGTGTGGCGCATGCCGCGGGCATCCCGTTGATGGTCGACAACACCGTCGCCTCGCCGTACCTGTTCCGGCCCTTCGAGCACGGCGCCGACTTCGTCGTGCATTCCGCCACCAAGTTCCTCGGCGGCCACGGCACGTCGATCGGTGGGGTGCTGCTCGATGCCGGCACGTTCGATTTCGGTGCCTCGGGCCGGTTCCCGAACTACACCGAGCCCGACCCGAGCTACCACGGTCTGGCCTACTGGCCGGCGCTCGGCCACGGGTCGTTCATCCTCAAGGCCCGCGTGCAGTTGCTCCGTGACACCGGCGCAGCGATCAGCCCGTTCAACGCGTTCATGCTCCTGCAGGGCATCGAGACGCTGTCGCTACGCATGGAGCGCCACTGCGCCAACGCCCAGGCCGTGGCCGAGTTCCTGGCCTCGCGCGACGAGGTGGAGACCGTGCAGTACGCCGGGTTGCCGTCGTCGCCGTGGCACGCCCGCGCCAAGGAGCAGACCGGGGGCCGGGGTTTCGGCTCGGTCCCGGCGTTCATCATCAAGGGCGGCCGGGAGGCCGGTCAGCGCTTCGTCGAGGCGCTCGAACTGCACAGCCACGTGGCCAACATCGGCGACGTGCGCTCGCTCGCGATCCACCCGGCGTCGACCACCCACAGCCAGCTGACCGAGGCCGAGCAGCTCTCCACCGGCGTCCACCCGGGCCTGGTGCGGCTCTCCGTCGGGATCGAGTCGATCGAGGACATCCTCGCGGACCTCGAGGCCGGCTTCCGAGCCGCCAAGGGCTGAGCGCTCCGGGCGCGGCCGGTCACTCCGGCCGGCCGCGCCGGTGCAACTCGGCGGCCCGCACCGCCAGGGCCCGCTGCAGGTCGTCGTCGAGTTCTCGCCGCAGCGTCGTGCGGTAGGCCTCGTCGGTGACGATGCTGACCGTGAAGTACAGCGCCGAGAACGCCGCGAGGAACCCCGACACCCGCAGCAGTTCCGGGGTGACCGCAAGGGCGGCGTAACGGGTGCGCAGCGTGAGCAGCGCCTCGGGTGCGGCCTCGAGCGCGGCGAGCGCCTGCACCTTGTCGGCGGGCATGGTGAGGAAGCCGAAGAGCACGAAGAACCCGAACACGCCGAGCGCCACGCCGGTGATCTGCACGCCCTGCGTGAACAGGCTGGCCAACGCGAGGTTGGCACGGGCCCGGCGCCCGAGCGGGGGGGAGGGGGGAGCGCCGTCGTCCGGCAGCACGACGCCCTCGAGGGGTGTGCCGACGAGACGGCTGCGCACGTCGTCCCAGGCGTCGAAGCGCTCGACGGTCGCGAGGTCGCCGCGCACCCGGACGAGTACGAACGACGCTCCCACGCCGAACAGCAGGAGCAGGGTGAGCACGTACGGCCCGCCCCGCAGGGTGCCGGTGACCTGCCACACCTCGCCGGTGAGGAACAACACGGCCGAGAAGAACAGCACCGTGGGCAACGCCCGCACGAGCAGCGTGCCCACGCGCGGCAGCAGGTCGACCGATCGCCGCACCCCCCAGACGACGAGGGGCACGACCGCGTAACTGGTTCCGGCGTAGACGAGGCCCAGCAGCACGACGGCCACGCCTGCGCTGGCGAGCGCCAGCGCCACGTCCTGATGGACGATCAGGTCGGTCAGGCCGGGGCCGAGGACGAACAGCGCCAGCTCGCCCCGGCCGAGCCGGCGGGGCAGATGGAACGGGCCCCGACCGCGGGCGACGGCGGTGACCACCCAAGCGCCGAGCAGCACGACGACGCTGAGCACCCCGTCGGCCCAGTGCTCGACCGAACCCACGGCGACCACGGTGCCTGCGAGGTAGAGCAGCACCAGCAGCGGGGTCGATCGGGCCAGAACGACGCCGGGTCGCCCGTAGCCGGGGACGAGATGGGGGAGCCCCTGACGGACGAACCAGCGCTCGACGGCGTCGGGTCCGGTGGGCATCGGGGCGACGGCTCAGGCGAGGGCCGACACGACGTGGTCGATGCAGGCCGTCAGCGCCTCGACGTCGGCCGGGTCGACGGCGGGGAACATCCCGACCCGCAGCTGGTTGCGGCCGAGCTTCCGGTACGAGTCGGTGTCGACGATCCCGTTGGCCCGCAACGCCTTGTTGACGTCGTCGGCCTTCACGCCGTCGAGGTCGATCGTACCGACGACCGCCGAGCGCATCGCCGGGTCCGTCACGAAGGGCGACGCGTAGGGTGCGGACTCGGCCCAGCCGTAGAGCGTGGCGGCCGAGGTGGCGCAGCGGGCGTGCGCAGCGGCGAGGCCGCCGAGGTCGTTGATCCAGGCGACCTGCTGCTCGAACAGGAACAGCGTCGCGAGTGCCGGAGTGTTGTACGTCTGGTCCTGGCGGCTGTTGTCGAGGGCGACGGCGAGGTCGAGCGAGGCCGGCACCCAGCGGTCCGACCCGGCCAGCCGCCCGATCCGCTCGACGGCGGCCGGCGAGCACAACGCCACCCAGAGCCCTCCGTCGGAGGCGAAGCACTTCTGCGGGGCCAAGTAGTACACGTCGACCTCGGCCGGCGACCAGGGCAGGCCGCCCGCTGCGCTCGTGGCGTCGACGGCGACGAGCCCGTCGGCCCCGGCAGGACGGCGCAGCGTCATGGCCACGCCCGTCGAGGTCTCGTTGTGGGTGAGCGCGTACAGATCGGCGCCGTCCTCGGCGACGGCCTCGGGGTGCGAGCCGGGCGGGGTCTCGATGACGGTCGGGTCGAGCAACCAGGGGGCGGCCTTGGCCGCCGCGGCGAACTTCGAGGAGAACTCGCCGAACACGAGGTGCTGGCTGCGCTGTTCGATCAGCCCGAAGGTGGCGACGTCCCAGAACACCGTCGAGCCGCCGTTGCCGAGGACGACCTCCCACCCGTCGGGAAGGCCGAACAGCTCGCGCAGCCCGGCCCGCAGGCGCCCCACGAGTTGCTTGACCGGCGCCTGGCGGTGCGAGGTGCCCAGCCAGGTTCGTCCGGCGGCGGCGAGCGCCGTGACGGCCTCGGGGCGCACCTTGGACGGACCGCAACCGAACCGGCCGTCCGCAGGCCGCAGCGCAGGGGGGATGACGATGGAGGAGGGATCACCCATAGCGATCCGGCAGCCTTGCAGACCGGTCCGCCCCGGTCCGGCTATGGGAGACTCATCGGCCGTGAGTCGAGTCAGCGCCCGTATCGCCGCCATCGCCGAGTCCGCCACCCTGGCCGTCGACGCAAAGGCCAAGGCGCTCAAGGCGGCCGGTGAGAACGTCATCGGCTTCGGCGCCGGCGAGCCCGATTTCCCGACGCCGGCCCACATCGTCGAAGCGGCCGCCGCTGCGTGCCGGATGCCCAAGCACCACAAGTACTCCCCGGCCGGCGGACTGCCCGAGCTGCGGGAGGCGATCGCTGCGAAGACGTTGCGCGACAGCGGGTTTGCGTGCAGCGCGAACGACGTGATCGTCACCAACGGGGGCAAGCACGCCGTGTTCGCCGCCTTCGCCTGCCTGTGCGACCCGGGCGACGAGGTGATCGTCCCGGCCCCGTACTGGACGACCTACCCGGAGGCCATCGCGCTCGCCGGCGGGGTCCCCGTCACCGGCGTCACCGACGAGACCAGCGGCTACAAGGTCACCGTCGAGCAGCTCGAGGCGGCCCGGACGCCGCGCACCAAGGTCCTGCTGTTCGTGTCCCCGTCGAACCCGACCGGTGCGGTCTACTCGCCCGAGCAGACCGAGGCGATCGGTCGCTGGGCGGTCGAGCACGGCATCTGGGTGATCACCGACGAGATCTACGAGCACCTCACCTTCGGTGCCCACCGGTTCAGCTCGATGCCGGTCGTGGTGCCCGAACTGCGCGACCGGTGCCTGATCCTCAACGGGGTCGCCAAGACGTACGCGATGACCGGGTGGCGGGTGGGCTGGATGGTCGGGCCGGCCGACGTCATCAAAGCGGCGGTCAACTTCCAGTCGCACACCACCTCGAACGTGTGCAACGTGGCGCAGGTGGCGGCGCTGGCCGCCGTGTCCGGCCCGCTCGACGCCGTGGTGGAGATGCGCACGGCGTTCGAGCGCCGGGGTCGGATCATGCAGGAGATGCTCTCGGCGATCGCCGGGGTGACCTGCCCCGAGCCCGAGGGAGCGTTCTACTGCTACCCGTCGGTGAAGGGCCTGCTCGGCCGGACGGTACGAGGCCGGACGGCGACCACCTCGGCCGAACTCGCGACGCTGATCCTCGAAGAGGTGAAGGTGGCGCTGGTGCCGGGTGAGGCGTTCGGAACCCCAGGCTACGAGCGGCTGTCGTTCGCCCTGTCCGACGCGGACATCGTCGAGGGCGTGAGCCGGCTGCAGACGCTGTTCGGCTGACCGTGCGGCGCGCCGCTCGGCTGGTGGGGGCGTTCCTGGCGCTGGCCGTGCTCACCGCCGCGCTCGGGTTCGGTGCCCGGGCCCTGCTCGGGACCGCCGACGAGCCGACCCCACCGGCCGGGATCGACGCCTACCGCGGCTACGGCACCTGGGTCGACGTCTACGACTTCGCCCCGGCGTACCTCAACCCGGGTCAGACCCCGGCGGTAACGCTCGGGGAGATCGACGAGATGGCCCGTCTCGGGGTGCGCACGATCTACCTGCAGGCGGCGCGCAACGACTCGCGCACGCCCGGCGGCCTGCTGCCGGCCGACGTGCTCGGCCCGATCCTGGAGCGCGCGCATCGCCACGGCATCGCGGTGGTCGGCTGGTCGCTGCCGTGGTTCGAAGACCTCGCCTTCGACCTCGATCGCCTCCTGAAGATCCACCGGTTCGAGTGGAACGGGCATCGCTTCGACGGCCTGGCCGTCGACATCGAAGACGTCGAAGAGGTGCGCGACCCCGTCCTGCGCAACGAGCGGTTGATCGAGCTGTCCCGGCAGCTGCGGTCCGCGGTCGGGCCGGACGTGGCGCTCGGCGCGATCGTGCTCACGACCGTGCACATCGAGGTCGTGAACCCCTCGTTCTGGCCGGCGTTCCCGTGGAAGGAGCTCCGCCCGTTCTACGACGTGTGGCTCCCGATGGCGTACTGGACCGACCGCACCCAGGCATCGGGGTACGCGGACGGGTACCGGTACGGCGCGGAGTCGGTCGCCCGGATGCGCGAGCGGCTCGGCGATCCGAGCGCACGCGTCCACCTCATCGGCGGCATCGGCGACAAGCTGACCGTCACCCAGCTCGCCGAGTACCGGCGGGCGGTGGCCGAAACCGCCAGCCTGGGTTGGTCGATCTACGACTGGGCGACGCTGTCGACCATCGGCCGCGAGGAGGCCGCCCGGCCGCCGTCGAGCCCAGCTGTCACCACGAAGTAACGCGGCCGAAACCAACGGGCGGCATCCTGCTCGTGTGCCTCAGGTGTCCTACCGACTGCGCGTCCAACTGCCCGATCGACCGGGCGCGCTGGCCCGGGTGAGCACACTGCTCGCCGAGGGCGGTGCGAGCGTGATCGGGGTCGACATCCATCTGCTCGACGAGGAGCGCGACGCCGCCGGTGAGCGCACCGAAGCGGTCGACGAGATCCTGGTGCGGGTGCCCGAGGGTTGGTCCGCCGACGGGTTCGCTGCGGCGTTGCACACCGCGGGCGCCGGTGCGCTGCTGTCGGCGTTGCCCGACCAGCGCAATCACGATCCGATCGTGCGGGCCCTGCGGTGGGTCGGGCTGATCGTCGATGCTGGGGCGGCGACCTGCGATCTCGAGCTGTCCCGTGTGGTGGCCGAGATCAGCTCCGCCTCGGCAGCGTGGGTGGGCCGCCCGTCGGAGGCGGAATCGTTCGAGGCCGGTCGGCTGGCGCTCGAGCGCGGCACCTCGGTCATCCACCTCGCGCAGCGGTTGCCCGGGCCGCTGTCGCTCGGGACCGACGAGGAGGGCTGGGTGCTCGCCGTCGTCGACGACCCCGGGAGCCCACGGCGCGTGGCGCTCGCGTCGCGACCTGCGGCGGTGCGGTTCACGTCCTCGGAGGTGCAGCGGGTGGAGGCGCTGCTCGCGCTCGTGCGAACCCTTGCAGGGGGCTGAGCCGCCTTTCGCTCGGGAATGCTTTCACGAGCGAGCCCCGAGCCGGGCAGACTGAGCCCCGATGGCACGAATCCTGGTCACCGAGGAGATCGCCGAGGGTGGGCTCGACCTGCTGCGCTCGGCCGGACACGACGTCGACGTCGCCCTCGGGTTGTCGCGGGACGCGTTCTTGGCGGCTCTGCCCGGCGCGCAGGCGCTGATCATCCGGTCGGCGACGACCGTCGACGCCGAGGCCTTGGCCGCCGGGCGTGACCTCGTCGTGGTCGGCCGGGCTGGTATCGGGCTCGACAACGTCGACGTCGATGCGGCCACCCGGCAGGGGGTCATGGTCGTCAACGCCCCACAATCCAACATCGTCTCGGCGGCCGAGCACACCATGGCGCTGCTGCTCGCGCAGGCCCGCAACGTGCCGCAGGCGCACGCGGCGCTCAAGGCCGGCCGATGGGAGCGCTCGAAGTGGGAGGGGGTCGAGCTCGCCGACAAGACCCTCGCCGTGATCGGGCTCGGGCGCATCGGCAAGCTCGTGGCGGAACGAGCCCGCGGCTTCGGTATGCGCCTCGTCGCGTACGACCCCTACGTGTCGGCCGACCGGGCCCGCCAGATGGGGGTGGAGCCGGTGTCGCTCGACCAAGCCGTTGCGGAGGCCGATTTCCTGACGGTCCACCTGCCCAAGACCAAGGACACCACCGGACTGATCGGCCGCGAGCTGCTGTCCAAGGCCAAACCCGAGCTGCGGGTGATCAACGTGGCCCGCGGCGGGATCGTCGACGAGGAGGCGCTCGCCGAGTTCGTGCGAGACGGCCGCATCGCCGGGGCGGCGCTCGACGTGTTCGCCACCGAACCCACGACGTCGTCGCCGCTGTTCGACCTCGACGCCGTGGTCGTCACCCCGCACCTCGGGGCCTCCACCCGGGAGGCGCAGGACAAGGCCGGAGACACGATCGCCCAGATGGTGCAGCTCGCGCTCGCCGGCGATTTCGTGCCGTTCGCGGTGAACGTGGCCGCCGCCGAGGCCTCCGAGACCGTGCGGCCGTTCCTGCCCCTCGCCGAGCGGCTCGGCCGGCTGTTCGCCGGTCTGGCCGAGGGGTTGCCGGCGACGATCGAGATCACCTACGAGGGCGACATCGCCGACTACGACACGCGGATTCTCACCCTGGCCGTGCAGAAGGGCCTGTTCGGGGCCCAGAGCGAGGACCCGGTCACCTACGTGAACGCGCCACAAGTGGCCGGGGAGCGAGGGGTCGAGGTGCGCGAGACGAAGAGTTCGCTCTCGGCGGACTACGTGAACCTGGTGACCATCCGGGGCGGCGACCATGCCATCGCCGGCACGCTGCACGGCCGCCGCGGCGACCATCGCCTGGTGATGGTCGACGACCATTCGATGGACCTCCCGCCGGCGCCGCACATGCTCGTGGTCCGAAACGACGATCGGCCCGGCATGATCGGCGTGGTCGGCACCGAACTGGGCCGCGCGCAGGTCAACATCGCCGACATGGGTGTGGGACGGTCGCACGCCCCGGGCAGCGCGCTCATGGTGATCGCTGTCGCCAGCGAGGTCCCGGCCGACGTGCTCGCAGCGCTGCGGGCGGTGCCGGGCATCGTGTCGGTCCACGAGCTCGCCGGCTAGGGGCCATGGGATCCGTCCAGGCTGCCGTGCTGTGCGACTTCGCCCAGGTGCGGGAGGGCCTGCTCACGATCGTGAGCGGTGGCATCACGACGCTGTACCGCAGCGAGTTCCCGAGCGGGCTCGACTGCTACCTGGCCCTGGTGTTCGAGCTCCCCGTGTTCGACCTCGACGGTGACCACGCCTTCTCGGTGAAGGTCACCGAGGTCGACACCGCCACCGTCGTCGGAGCGATCGACGGCAACCTGCACCCCGGTGCGCTCGTGGAGCAATCGGTCGGCGAGGTGCTGTTCCCGGCGGCGCTCGACCTGTCTCCGCTCGTGGTAACCGGTCCGGGCCGCTACGACCTCAGCGTCTCGCTCGATGGTGAGCCCGCCCAGCGGCTCACGCTCTACGTCCTGGCCGGCGCGCCGCTCGGGCTCTGAACGTCGCCGGCCGGCCGGCCGGTACGGTGCCGCGCCATGTGCGACGGCCATGACCACGCCCACGACGGCCATGACCACGCAGCCGAAGCCGCCGCAGCCCGGCCCCGGCCGGCGGAGGGGCCGGCGACCGACCCGATCCGGCTCGAACCGGTCGACGAGGTCGTCATCACCACGCTGATGGACAACGCCTACGACGGGATCCTCCCCGACGGGCCCCGGGTCCGCCGGGCCGGGGCCGGCCGCCTGCCTCGGGTCGAGCACCCCCATTTCCACGGCGGGCAGACCTTCGGCGGCATGGTCGCCGAGCACGGGTTCTCCGCGCTGGTCACCGTCCGGCGGGGCGAGCGCACCCACACGCTGCTGTTCGACACCGGGGTCTCGCCCGAGGGCATGGCCGGCAACGCCGAGCGACTCGGCGTCGACATCGGCTCGGTCGAAGCGGTCGTGCTGTCCCACGGCCACTTCGACCACGCCGGCGGGTTCACCGGCCTGGCCCGGCTGCGCCGCCGCCACGGCGGCCTGCCGCTCACGGTGCACCCGCTGGTGTGGACGCAGCGGCGTGTCGCGGTGCCCGGCGCGCCCGAGGTGCTCTTGCCCACGGTGTCTCGCGCCGCGCTCGAAGCAGAGGGGTTCGCCGTGATCGAGCGGCGCGAGCCGTCGCTGTTGCTCGACGGCTGCGTCCTCGTCACCGGCGAGGTCGACCGCACGACCGAATTCGAGCAGGGCTTCCCCTTCCACGAGGCGTTGCGGCACAACGGTTGGGAGCCCGACCCGTGGATCCGCGACGACCAGGCGCTCGTCGTGCACGTGCGGGGTCGCGGGCTCGTGGTGATCACCGGGTGCGGCCATGCCGGGGCGGTCAACATCGCCCGGCACGCGTTGCGCCTCACCGGCGCGGACCATCTCCATGCGCTGCTCGGCGGGTTCCACCTGTCGGGCCCGGCGTTCGAGCCGATCATCGCGCCGACGGTGGAGGCGTTCTGCGAGCTGGCCCCCGAACTGCTCGTGCCGGCCCACTGCACGGGGTGGAAGGCGCAGCACCGGCTCGCCGCCGCCCTGCCCGACGCCTTCGTCGCGAACGCCGTCGGGTCGAGCTTCGTGCTGGCTGCCTGAGCCCCGACGCGCCGCGGCCCGGCCGGGACGCTCCCGGCCGGGCCGCAGGTCGGATCGATCCGAGGTCGGATCGATCCGGGCGCGGATCGATCAGGTGCGGGTCAGGAGTAGATCTCGAACAGGCCGGCCGCGCCCTGGCCGCCACCGATGCACATCGTGACCACGCCCCAGCGGGCCTTGCGCCGCTGACCCTCCTGGAGGATGTGTCCGGCGCAGCGGCTGCCGGTCATGCCGAAGGGGTGGCCGATGGCGATCGAGCCGCCGTTGACGTTGTACTTCTCGGGGTCGATCCCGAGCCGGTCACGGCTGTAGAGGCACTGGCTGGCGAAGGCCTCGTTGAGCTCCCACAGGTCGATGTCGTCGACGGTGAGGCCATGGCGCTCGAGCAGCTTCGGCACGGCGAACACCGGGCCGATGCCCATCTCGTCGGGTTCGCAGCCGGCGACGGCCCAGCCCTTGAACGCCCCCATCGGCTGCAGGCCCCGGCGCTCGGCCTCCTTGGCCTCCATCATCACCACGGCCGCCGCGCCGTCGGAGAGCTGGCTGGCGTTGCCGGCGGTGATGAAGTTGCCCTCGCCCCGCACCGGCTTCAGCTTGGTGAGGCCCTCGAGGGTGGTGTCGGCCCGGTTGCACTCGTCGCGGTCGACGATCTTGTCGACCAGCGAGGTCTCCTTGGTCTCGTTGTTGACCACCATCATCTTGGTGGCCATCGGGACGATCTCGTCGTCGAAGAGCCCGTTGGCCTGGGCCCGGGCGATGCGTTGCTGGGAGTGGAACGAGTACTCGTCCTGGTACTCGCGGCTCACGCCGTAGCGCTGGGCGACGATGTCGGCGGTCTCGATCATCGCCATGTAGATCGCCGGGTACATCTCGGTGAGGTGCGAGTCCATGTTGGGCGCGCCGCCGAAGCCCGGGTTCGGCATCGAGATCGACTCGACGCCGCCGGCGACCACGATGTCGGCGCCGTCCTGCTTGATGTAATTGGCGGCCAACGCGATCGAGTTGAGGCCCGACGAGCAGTGGCGCTGGATGGTGGCCCCGGCCGTGGTGACCGGAAGGCCCGCGAGCAGGCCCGACAGCCGGGCGAGGTTGCCGGCGCCGTGGGCGCCGTTGCCGAGGTACACGTCCTCGACGGCCTCGGGCTCGACGCCGGCCTTGGCGACGGCGTGCTTGATGGCGTGGGCGGCCATGCTCATGGCCGGCGTGGCGTTGAACCCGCCGCGCGCCGCCTTGGCGAGACCGGTGCGGGCGTAGGAGACGATGACGGCTTCGCGCAAGGAGGCTCCCCCTGGTCGGCGCCCCGATTCGGGCGCAGTCTCCGGGCAGTGTGTGCCTGGCCGGCGTCGCGGTGCAAGATCTCCGGTCATGCCCGCCATCAACGAGGTCACCGACTGCTCGCTCGAGGGCGACGTCGCGGTCATCACGCTCGATTCGCCACCGGTCAACGCCCTCAGCGCCCCGGTCCGCGACGGGCTCTACCACGCCTTCGCCGCCGCCATCGCCGACCCGGCCGCCACCGCGATCGTGCTGATCTGCGCCGGGCGCACCTTCATCGCCGGGGCCGACATCACCGAGTTCGGTGGCGCGGCCAAGGGCGCCAGCCTGTTCGAGGTCCAAGAGATGATGGAGTCCTCCACCAAGCCGGTGGTGGCCGCGATCCATGGCACGGCCCTCGGAGGCGGGCTCGAGGTGGCGCTTTGTGCGCACTACCGCATCGCGGTCCCGAGCGCGCGGTGCGGTCTGCCCGAGGTGAACCTCGGCCTGCTGCCCGGTGCCGGTGGCACCCAGCGACTCCCGCGTATCTCCGGGCCGTTGCGGGCGTTGGAGATGATGACCGCCGGCACCCACGTACCCGCGACCGAGTGCCTCGCCATGGGCCTGGTCGACGCGCTGGCCGCCGAGGGCCAGTTGCGTGAGGACGCCATCGCCTACGCCCGACGGATCGTGGCCGAGGGTGCGCCGCTGGCCAAGGTGAGCGAACGCCCGGTGCCGGCGATGTCGGCCGAGGAGTTCGGTGCGTTCCGGGCGGCGAACGCCAAGAGGTTCCGCGGATTCAAGGCGCCCGAGGCGATCATCCAGTGTGTCGAGGCGGCGGTGAACCTGCCCTTTGCCGACGGGATCGGCGTGGAACGGCGGCTGTTCGGCACGGTCGTCACCTCGTCGGAGTCCGCGGCGCAGCGCTACCAGTTCTTCGCCGAGCGCGAGGTGTGGAAGATCCCCGACGTCCCCGCCGACACCCCGACGATCCCGGTGCGCACCGTCGGTGTCATCGGCGCCGGCACCATGGGTGGCGGCATCACGATGAACTTCGTGAACGCCGGCATCCCGGTCACCGTCGTCGAGACCACGCAGGCCGCGCTCGACCGGGGCCTCGCCGTGGTGCGGGCCAACTACGAGCGCAGCGCCCGCAACGGGCGGTTCCCCCTTGCGGACGTCGACCGGCGCATGGCGATGATCACCCCTTCGCTCACCCTCGACGACCTCGCCACCGTCGACCTGGTCGTCGAGGCGGTGTTCGAGCGGATGGACATCAAGAAAGACGTCTTCGCCCGCCTCGAAGCCATCTGCAAGCCGGGCGCGGTACTGGCCACCAACACCAGCGCGCTCGACATCGACGAGATCGCCACGGCCACCACCCGGCCCGAGGCGGTGATCGGGATGCACTTCTTCTCACCGGCCAACGTGATGCGCCTCGTCGAGGTGGTCCGTGCCGATCACACCTCGGCCGAGGTGATCAACACTGCGATGCAGATCTCGAAGAAGATCGGCAAGATCGCCGCGCTCGTCGGGGTGTGCCCCGGCTTCGTCGGGAACCGGATGCTGGCCCAGCGGGCAAAGGAGGCCCAGGCCCTCATCGAGGAAGGGGCGATGCCCTGGGACGTCGACCGGGCGCTGTACGAGTTCGGCTTCGCCATGGGTCCGTTCCAGATGATGGATCTCGCCGGCCTCGACATCGGCTGGGTGAAGGAGCGCTCGAAGGGCGAGACCCTGCGCGACCGCCTGTGCGAACTCGACCGCCGGGGCCAGAAGACCGGTGGCGGGTACTACGACTACGACGCCGATCGCACCGCCACCGCGTCGCCGGTCACCGAGGCGCTCGTGCGCGAGTTCGCCGAGCGGGCCGGTCGGCCCCAGCGCAGCTTCACCACCGACGAGATCGTCGAGCGGTTGATCCTGCCGATGATCAACGAGGGGGCGAAGATCCTGGCCGAGGGCAAGGCCATCCGGCCGTCGGACATCGACGTGATCTGGGTCGCCGGGTACAACTGGCCCCAGTACCGGGGCGGGCCGATGTGGTGGGGTGATCATCTGGGCCTCGCCACGGTGCTCGAGACGTTGCGGGCCAACGCCCATCGAGGTGAGCACTGGCAGCCGGCCGCGCTGATCGAGCAGCTCGTGGCCGAGGGCAAGGGGTTCAAGGACCTCAAGGCCCGCCGCTAGGTCGCTCCGGCCCCTGCCAGACTGCGCAGCCATGGTGCTCACGTGGTCGAACTGGGCCGGTAACGAGACCTGCACGCCCGAGGCCGTGCACGTCGCCCGAACGGTCGACGACGTGCGCGGCCTCGTTGCGGGTGCAACGGCCCGGGGCGCGACGGTGCGCGTTGCCGGTGCCGGTCACAGCCACCACCGCCTCGTGCCCACCGACGGTGTCGTGCTCGACCTCTCGGCAATCACCGGCGTGATCGACGCCGATCCGGCTGCCGGCACGGCGACGGTGTGGGCCGGGTCGGTGATCGCGTCGCTCGGTCGTCCACTGGCCGATCTCGGCGTCGCGTTGACGAACCAGGGCGACATCGATCGCCAGTCGATCGGCGGCGCCGTCGCCACCGGCACCCACGGCACCGGCCGCGCGCTGCGGAACCTGTCGTCGGCCGTGGTGGCCATGGACGTCGTCACCGCCGACGGGTCGCTCGAACGCTGGAGCGCCACCGAGCATCCCGACCGGTTCGCCGCGGCCCGTCTGCACCTGGGCGCTTTCGGCGTGGTGGTCGCCCTCACGCTGGCGGTGCGACCGGCCTACCGCCTCGCCGACCGGGTCGTACTGCAGGACTACGAGTCGTTGCGCCCGACCATCGAGGCCTCGGTCGCTGCCCACCGACACTTCGAGTTCTTCTGGTACCCGGGTCGGGACCGGGCGATGGTGAAATCGATCGACGAGACTGACGACGCCCCCGTGTACCCGATCGGGCCCGAGGGCGAGCGCACCGGGTGGAGCTTCGAGGTGCTGCCGAGCAACCGGGTCGACCGCCACACCGAGATCGAGTACGCGGTGCCGGTCGAGTCCTCGCTCGCCTGCCTCGACGAGATCCGCGACCTGGTGCGGCGGGACTTCCCCGAGCTGCGCTGGCCGGTCGAGTACCGCACGTTGGCCGCCGACGACGTGTGGCTGTCGCCGGCCTATGGCCGTGACGTGGCCACGATCTCGCTGCACCAAGGGATCGGCCTGCCCGACGAGCCGGTGTTCCGGGCGGCCGAGGCGGTGTTCGCCCGCTACGACGGCCGCCCCCACTGGGGCAAGGTGCACTACCGGTCCGGCGCGGCACTGGCCGAGATCCACCCCCGGTGGACCGACTGGTGGGCGGTACGTGACACCGTCGACCCCGCCGGGACGTTCCTGAACGACCGGCTCGCCTCCTGGCGGTAGGGCGGGACGGGCGAGCGCATTCCGCCCCTGTCGGTCAGCTCCGGCGGTCCGACCGCGGTCGAGCGCATGGCCCGCTACGCCGAAGCCGGCGGCCCACCGACTGGCTCGGCGGGGCGGAGAACTTGCGCGCCAAGGACCTCACCGTGCTGCGCCGGGGATGCTGCGCCGGCTCGACCACGCCGCCAGCATCTGGGCCCGCTCGGAGCCCGAGCTGGCCACGTTCACCCGTGCAGAGGGGCACCCACCGCCAGTCCGGGACCGGTGCCGCGAGGTGGCAGGCTCTCGGGCATGACGCTCGAACTGCTCGCCTCCGGGTACGGACTCATCGAGGGACCGCGCTGGTCCGCCGACGGCGGTCTGTACTTCTCCGACGTCCACCACGGCGGGGTGTTCCGTCTGGCGGCCGACGGCACGGTGTCGACCGTGGTGCCCAAGCGGCGGGGCGTGGGCGGCATCGTGTTCCACGCCGACGGCGGCATCGTGATGTCCGGGCGCGACATCTGCCATCACCACGACGGCGTGAACCGCACCGTCTACGCCGATGCCGGTGTGCCGGGCTTCAACGACCTCACCACGGATGCCGAGGGTCGGCTCTACATCGGCACCATGCGCTCCAACCCGTTCGCCACCGACGGCGAGCGCACCTTTGGCGAGTGCCTGCGCGTCGACGCCGAGGGATCGGCCTCGCTGCTGTACGGCGGGGTGTCGCTGACCAACGGCATGGGCGTCTCACCCGACGGGCGCTGGCTCTACCACGCCGACACCGCCAACCACCTCCTGCGCCGCTGGGCGCTGGACGGCTCGCAGGTCGAGCCCGAGGTGCACGCCCACTTCGGCGCCGGCCTCCCCGACGGCCTGGCGGTCGACGCCGCCGGCTCGATTTGGGTCGCGATGGTCTCGGCCGGCACGGTGCAGGAGGTCCGCGCCGACGGCACGATGGGCACGACGGTCGAGGTGCCGTCGCGCATGGTCACGTCCTGCGCTTTCGGCGGGGACGGCCTTGCCGACCTCTATGTCGTCACCGGGTCGGGGTCGTCGTCGGGTCACGACGGTGCGATCTACCGCACCCAGGTGGGGTCGGTCGGCGTCCCCGTCCCGCTCTGCCGGGTCTGATCCCGGCACAGCGGGCGAGGGATCAGTCCTCGATCGAGATGGCTCCGGTGGGACACAGGTCGGCGGCCTGGGACACCTTGTCGCGCAGGTCCTCGCCGGGCTCTTCCTGGAGGATGTAGAGGTAGCCGTCGCTGCGCACCTCGAACACCTCGGGGCAGACCTGCATGCAGGCACCCGTCGAAGCGCACACGTCGAAGTCGACCTTCACTCGCATCAGGCTGTCTCCCTGCTGTCTCGGCTTGCGGCGACGCTAACGCGCGGCGGCCCACGGGGTAGGAACTGCACCGTGCCAGCTCGCGCCGAGGGATCGCCCGCACCCCCCGACCGCCCGGTCCGGCGCCTCGCCGGTGCGATGCTGCTCGCCGCCGCGGCGGTCTTCGTGGCGGCCCGTCTCGCCGGTGACGATGCGTCGGCTTGGGTCGGGTTCGTGCGGGCCGGGGCGGAGGCCGCGCTGGTCGGCGGCCTGGCGGACTGGTTCGCAGTGACGGCGCTGTTCCGCCGGCCGCTCGGGTTGCCCATCCCGCACACGGCGATCGTCCCCACCCGCAAGGACCGTCTCGGGGTGAGCCTCGGGGCCTTCGTCGAGGAGCACTTCCTCGAACCGGCCCTGTTGCGGGACCGGGTGCTCGCCGCTCGACCCGCCGAACGGCTCGCTGCCTGGGCGGCGGTACCGGCGAACCGCGACCGGGCCGTCGAGCATCTCGCCGGGGGACTCGACGCCACGCTGGAGCTGCTGCGCGACGAGCGCGTCGGGCGCGCGGTCGGCGACGCCGTGCTCGAGCGGCTCGGCACGGTCGAGGTCGGCCCGCTCGCCGGGCGGGCCCTTGCGGCGATCGTCGCCGAGGGCCGCCACACCGAGGTCGTCACGGTTCTGTTGGCCGGGCTCGCCGACACCCTCGTGACCCAACGCTCGGCGTTCCGGGCGGTGTTCGACCGGGAGTCGCCCTGGTGGGTGCCCGGCCGCGTCGACGATCGGGTGTTCGAACGGATCTTCGGGGGGATCCTGCATGCCATCGAGGACCTGCGCGCCGACCCGGCCCACCCGATCCGCCGGCACCTCGACGACGAACTCGCCCGCTTGGCCGAGCGGCTGCGCAGCGACCCCGAACTCGCCCGTCGGGTCTCGGCGTGGCGGGACGAGGCGCTCGACCATCCCGCCGTCGCGACCTGGGCGGGCGCGCTGTGGGACGACCTGGTGACGTCGCTGCGCCGCCAGGCCGGCGAGGCCGGCTCGCCCGTGCGCCGGCAACTCGCCGCTCTGGTCGGCGCCGGCGCCGAGCGGTTGGCCACCGACACGGTGTTGCGGGGCGAACTCGATCGTCGCCTTGCCGCCGCCGCCGGCGCGCTCGCCGAGCGCGAGCGACATGTCGTCGGGGACTTCATCGCGCAGACGGTGCAGCGCTGGGACGCGGCCGAGACCGCCGAGCGGGTCGAGCACGCCGTCGGGCGCGACCTGCAGTTCATCCGCATCAACGGCACGGTCGTCGGCGCCCTCGCCGGCCTGGTCATCCACGGGGTCGGCGCGCTGTTGTGACGGTGCCGGGGACCGGCGCACCGTCGGGCCCGACGTTCGCCCTGATCCGACGCCCCGTCCGGGCCTTCCTTATGATCCGCGACGCCCGGCGGCGGTGCCGTGCGGGCCCGCATCCACTCACGCAGGGGGAGACATGGGCTTCTTGGACGGACGCACGGCGCTGATCACCGGCGGCACCCGAGGCATCGGTCGGGCCATCGCCACGGTGCTGCACGCCGAGGGCGCCAACGTGGTCATCAACGGCCGCAGCGAGGACAAGGGCCGGCAGGCCATCGACGAGCTGGGTGGCGGCGACCGGATCCACTTCCTCGCCGGCGACGTCCAGCTGCAGTCGGTGTGCGAGGGCCTCGTGGCGGGCACGATCGAGCGCTACGGCGCGATCGACATCCTCGTCAACAACGCCGGTGGGGTCGGCAACCCGGCCATCGTCGCGGAACTCGGCGACGAGGAATGGCAGAGCATCCTCAATTGGAACTTGAACCATCCGTTCTGGTGCAGCCGTGCGGCGCTGAAGGCGATGATCCCCCGGCAGTGGGGCCGGATCATCAACATGTCCTCGATGTACGGCAAGACCGCCCTGCCGGGCGTCGCCCCCTACATCACCACCAAGCACGCCCTCAACGGCCTCACCAAGGTGATCGCGCAGGAGGTCGGCACGCTCGGCATCACCTGCAATGCGCTGTGCCCCGGCTTGATCATCACCGACATCGTCGAGTCGACCGCCCCCATGTCGGCTGCGGCGATCGGGATGAACTACGACGACTACATCAACATGATCGTGGCGGGCTCGGCGATCAAGAAGCCGAACACCGTCGAGCAGGTGGCGGCGGTGGCGCTGCTGCTGTGCTCGGAGGCTGGCGCCGGGATCACCGGCTCGATGATCAACATCGACGGCGGCTCGTCGCCCTACTGATCCGGGGCACCGATCCGGGGCACCGATCCGGATCGGATAGGGCGCGACGTGACACCGGCAGCGCCGCCGGCGTCACGTCGCGCAGACCGCGGCGAGGCTCCCGATGGCGGACCCGCGGCGGGGTTGGCGCACCTCGTGCAGGTCGTAGCCGTTGGTGCAGTAGCCGAGCGACAGCCCGGTGGCCGGATCGGCCCAGGCCAGCTGACCGCCGGCGCCGTTGTGGCCGAAGGCCCGGGGCGACACCGTCCGCCCGAAGCCCCGTTCGGCCGATCGTCCGTCACCGCCGGCGAGCACCAGGCCCAGGCTGCGGTTCGCCGGGAGCCCGGTGACCCGCTCGGGCAGCGTGTTGCGCACCGTGCCGGTGGCATCGGCGAGCACGTCGGGCCGCCAGGCGGAGCCGTGATTGTGCAGCAGGCCTTGGTAGAACAGGGCGAGGTCGGCGGCGCGTAGGAACGCCCCGCCGCCGGGCACCCCGACGGCCCTGGCCTCCGGGCGGTTGAACCCCAGGATCGCTTCCGGGGTCACCTCCGTCGTCGGGAGTTCGTCGACCCCGAACGCCGCGCGCAGCTCGTCGGCCGAGGCTCACTCACCGACGGCGACCACGTCGAGGATCCCGTCCTGTGCCGGGCCGGCGGGTAGGCCGAGCACCCGGGGGAGCCCGATCGGGCCGGTGACGCGCTCGGCGACCACGTCGCCGTGGTCGCGGCCGGTGACGCGACGGATGACCTCGGCGAGCACCCAGTGGGCCGAGGTGGCGTGGTATTCCCAGGTGCTGCCCGGCGCCCAGGACAGCCGCCACTTGGCGAACGCGGCCTGGCGCCCCTCGACCGTTGCCCAGTTCGGCGGGCCGAGCGGCGCGTGGGGGAACCCGGCCGTGTGCAGCATCACCTGCTCGAGGGTGACGACCTCTTTGCCGTTGGTGCCGAACTCGGGCACGTAGTCGACGACGGGGCGGGACACGTCGACGGTGCCATCGCCGATGAGCGCCCACACCGCAGCGGCCACGAACGCTTTGGTGCACGAGAACACCGCATAGCGGCTGTCGACCGTGGCGTCGCCGTAGGCCTCCGACGCCACGACCTCTCCCCGGTACGCGAGCGCGATCTGGACCGACGGCAACAGGCCGTCGTCGACCTCCCGCTTCGCCCGCGCGAGCAGCGCGTCCACCTTGGCCCGGTCGATCCCCATGCGGCCGGACGGTACACGGCCGGTGTGGCAGTGGTGGCCGGGCACTGGGCACCATGGGGCCGTGCCCGATGCTGCGCCGCCGACCACCGGGCGGCTCGTGGATCGGGACTTCGTGGCGACGACGGCGGCCATGACGAGCTTCTTCGTCGCGGTGGGGATGGGGCTCACCCTGATACCCCGGTTCGTCGTCGACGATCTCGGGGAGACGAACCGGCTCGTCGGGTGGGCGGCGGCGGCCTACAGCGTGCTGGCCGTGGCCTGTCGCCCGCTGCTCACCGCCGGGGTCGCGCGTTGGGGCAACCGCTCGGTGCTGCGCATCGGCGCGATCGGGGGCGCGGTCGGCTTCGCGTTGCACGGGGTGGTCGGCTCGTCGGGGTCGCTGCTCGTCGTGCGCGGGATCACCGGCGCGTTCGAGGCGTTGCTGTACGTGGCCGCCGCCAACCTGATCAGCGAGCGGGCACCCGCCGAGCGGCGGGCCGAGGCCATCAGCTACCACTCGGTCGGGCTGTTCCTCGCCCTCGGTGTCGGCCCGATCCTCGGCGAGGTGTTCGTGGGCGCCGACCGGATCCGGGTCGGTTTCGTCGTCGCCGGCCTGGCCGCGCTCGCCGCCTGGGTGTGGTCCCTTGCCGTCGCCGACGACGCCCCTGCGCCCGCCACCGGGACCCGGGCCAAGGGTCGCACCTTCCATCGGGGGGGCGCGCTGCTCGGGCTGGTGCTCGCGCTGCCCATGTTCGGCTACCAGGGCTGGTCGTCGTTCCTGAAGCTGCGGGCCGACGAGGTCGGCACGAGCGCCGGAGCCCTGTTCGCGACCTACTCGGTGCTCACCTTGCTGGTGCGCCTGTTCGGTGCCCGGCTCCCTGAACGCCTCGGGCTGACGCGCGCGGCGCCGATCGCCACGGGAGCCATGGCGGTGGGGCTCGCGATCGCCGGCACCGTCGACGGGGCGGTCGGCATGTGGCTCGCCGTCGTGGTGATCTCGGTTGCGATCTCGCTGCTCTACCCGTCGCTGATCGCCTTGGCGGCCCGGTCGGCGGGTGACCCGTTGGAGCGGGCGGCGGCGATCTCCACGTTCACGGCGTTCTTCGAGATCGGCGCGGCGTCGGGCGGTGCGGTGCTCGGACCCGTCGCCGATGCCGGCGGCTACCAGGTGGCCTACGTGGTCGGTGCGGTGACGGCCGCTGCCGGGATCGTGATCTACCGCGGGTTGGTGCTCGGCCGCATCGCCCGCTGAGCGAACGCGAGGACGACGGCGAGCACCCCGACGAGGCCGCCGGCCGCGCCAAAGGTGACCGCCGAACCGGTGGCGCCGTAGAGCGGGGCGGCGCTGAACGCGGTCGTCGCCGCCGTCACCTGCTGGAAGGCGCCGGCCAGCCCCTGGCCGGCCGCGAGCCGGCCCGGTGGGCAGGCTCGGGCCATGGCGGTCTGGGTGGCCGGGAAGCTCGCCGCCTGCACCGCGGCCTCGAGGATCGACGCCGATGCGATCAGCCACGGGTTCGGGAGCACGCCGTACAGCCAGGTCATCGGGGCGGCGACGGCGAGCCCGGCAAGGGCGCACCGCACGGGGCCGACCCGGTCGGCGAGGCGTCCACCGGCCGAGGCGAGCAGGGCGAACGGAATGCCGTAGATCGCCATGCTCACACCGACAAACGTCGCGCTCGCCCCCCGGTCCGCGAGGTACTGCGACCACAGTGCGTCGTACATCCCGATCGGGACGAACAGCGCGACGGCGAGCCCGACGGCGATGGCGACGGGTCGCTGCCGGAGCAGATCGAACGCCAGGACCGGCTCCCGCTGCGCCGCAGGGTCGGGCGGCGCTTCGAGCGATGCCGGGATGGGCAACCGCCCGAGCTGCGTGAGGGACAACGCGGCGATCGCTGCCGCCACCAGGAACGGGGCCCGCAGCCCGGCGACCTCGGCCAGGACCGTGCCGAACACCGGTCCGGCGGTGAACCCGATCAGGTTGGCGGCGGCCATCCGCCCGAGGTTGTGGCCGATCCGGTCGGGATCGGTGGTCGCCGCCACCGCCCGGGCGGCCGGGTAGAAGCAGCCCGTACCGAAGCCGGCCAGGAGCCGTCCGGCGACGAACACGACGGCGCTCGACCCGGCGGCGAACAGCAGGTTTCCGACGATTGCGAGCCCGAGCCCGATCCGCAGCAGCGCCCGGGCTCGCCCCCGGTCGGCGAAGCCGGCCAGGGTGAGCTGCGCGGTCACGCTGCCGAGGAATGCGCTGCCCGAGATCAGCCCGAGGTGCCAGGTGGCGAGCCCGTACTCGCTGCGCAGGCTGGCCAGCAGCGCAAACACCATGCTCGAGGCGGCATCGAGCGCGACGACGGTCCCGAGCAGGCGGCCGAGGCCACCGAGGCGACCGGTCGGGGGTGTCGCACCGGTGGGTGACCCCACGGGCGTGCTCGGCGCGCTCATTGCGCCTGCGGGGTGGCGACGAAGTCGAGGAGCCGCTCCACCGCGCCGACGAGCGACGGGTCGAGGTCCGCGTAGGAACGGACCCGACCCCGCAGCCGTCGCCACAACGTCGCCGGGTCCCGGTCGCCCAACGCTTCGGCGATGCCCTGCTTCCAGTCGACGTGCCGGGGTACCTCGGGCCAGGCCGAGAGCCCGACGACATGGGGACGGATCGCGGCCCAGACGTCGACGAACGGATGGCCGGTGATCAGCACCCAGGGGGAGCGAACCTCGGCCGCCAGGCGCGACTCCTTTGAGCCGGGGACGAGGTGGTCGACCAGGATGCCGAGCCGCCGGTGCGGCCCAGGACCGAATCGCTCCACCGCCCGGGTGAGGTGATCGATCCCGGCGAGCGGTTCGACGACGACGGCGAGCTCGCGCAGGTCGTCGCCCCAGACCAACTCGAGCAGTTCGGCATCGTGGACCCCCTCCACCCAGATTCGGTCGGGTCGGGCCGTGCGGGCCGGGGCCGGACCGGCGGCGACGCTGCCGGAGGCGGTCGTGCGGGCCTCGACGGGGTGCACCGGTCGCGGTGGCGGCACGAGCGTGATCGGCCTTCCGTCGAGCAGGAACCCGCCCGGCTTCCACCGGAAGTGGCGGACGTGCCCGTGTCGATCGCGCAGGGTGACCGCCACGGTCGAGGTTTCCACGACGTCGCCGCAGAAGCCCGAGCTTCGGTCCTCGACGACGAGGCCCGCCGTCGCCGGCACCTCGGGGTACTGCACCGTGGGCCGGCGGGGTTCGTCGAGGATGTCCCGCTCGTACGCCATGACATCGGGCACGCTAACCGCCCTGCCCGGATCGGCCCGGCATGATTCCCCCGTGCTGCTCGTCGACGCCCGGGGCCTGCTCGCGACCCGACCCGATCGCGACCTGTTCCGCGACGTGTCGGTGACGGTCGGGACCGGCGACCGCCTCGGGGTCGTCGGCATCAACGGCTGCGGCAAGTCGACGCTGTTGCGGGTGCTCGCCGGGCACGCCCGACCCGAGGCCGGCGAGGTGCGCCACGGCCGTGGCGTGCGGATCGGCGTGCTCGACCAGGACCCGGTGCTGCCCGACGTCAACGTGCGAGAGGCGGCCGGTGGCACCTGGCAGGCCGAGGCGGTGCTGGACCGGCTCGGGATGGGCGGGCTGTTCGACGCCCGGTGTTCCACGCTGTCGGGCGGGCAGGCCAAGCGGGTCGCGCTCGCTCGCCTGCTCGTCGACGACCACGACCTGCTGATCCTCGATGAGCCCACGAACCACCTCGACCTCGACGCGGTGTCCTTCCTCGAGGATCGGCTGTCGGCCCATCGGGGCGGCCTCGTGCTCGTCACCCACGACCGGCACGTCCTCGACCGGCTCACCACCGAGGTGCTCGAGCTCGACCGCGGGCACGGCTACCGGCACGTCCCCGCCGGGGAGCACGCCGGGTCGGGCTACGCCGCTTACCTCGCCGGCCGGGCCGAACGCGCCGAGCGGGCAGCCGACGCCGAGCAGACCCGCCGCAACCTGGCGCGCGCCGAGCTGGCGTGGTTGCGCCGTGGTGCGCCGGCGCGCACGCGCAAACCCAAGGCCCGGATCGAAGCGGCCGAGGCGCTCGTGCAGGGACGCCCCGCTGCCGCCGCCCGACCCGGCGACCTTGCGCTCGAGCTCGGCACGACCCGGCTCGGCTCCAAGGTGGTCGAGCTCCACGGGGTCACCTTCGCCTATGCCGGGGCGCGCCCGGTTCTCGACGGCGTCGACCTCGTCATCGAGCCCGGAGACCGCCTCGGCGTCGTCGGGCCGAACGGCGTCGGCAAGTCCACCTTGCTCGGGCTGTTGGCCGGCCGGCTCGCACCCGGGGCCGGCCGGGTCGAGGTCGGCACCACCGTGGTCGTCGGCGAACTCGATCAGCGCGGCGCGACGCTCGACCCGGCGGTGCGGGTGCGCAGCGCGGTCGTCGGCCCCCACCGCGAGCCCGACTGGGCCGACGCACGCCTGATGGAGCGGTTCTGGTTCGACGCCGACGCCCAGTGGGCGCCGATCGGCACGCTGTCGGGTGGTGAGCGTCGCCGCCTGCAGTTGCTGATCGTGCTCGCCGCCAAGCCGAACCTCCTGTTGCTCGACGAGCCGACCAACGACCTCGACCTCGACACGTTGCGGGCGTTGGAGGATTTCCTCGAGGACTGGCCGGGGGCTCTCGTGACGGTGAGCCACGACCGGTCGTTTCTCGATCGGGTGACCACCGAGGTCCTGGCGCTCGACGGAGGCGGGGGCGCGACGTTGGTCCGGGGCGGGTATGCCGGCTGGATGGCCTGGCGCAGTGCCTCGACGTCGCCCCGGGAGGCGGCGTCACCCGCCGGTCGGGGACCCGATCGGGCGGCCGAGCGGGCGGCCAAGGCGCCGAGCGCGACCCGGTCGCCGTCGACGTTGCGTCGCCTCGTGGGGCAGGCCGAGCGCGACGTCGCCGTCGCGACGGCGAGGCGCGACGCGCTCGCCACAGAGTTGGCCGGCATCGCCGACCACCGGTCGATCGCTGCGCTCGGCCGCCAACTCGCCGACGCCCAGGCGACCCTCGACGCCGCCGAGGAGGCGTGGTTGGCACTTGCAGCCGAGGCCGAGTCCGCCGGCGTCGCGCTCTGACCGGCGGACCGACGCTGCGTTCAGACGTCCCAGCGGTTCGGGCGCTCGGCGGAGACCACGACGGCACCGCCACCCGGAGGCACGGCGGCGGTGAGCACCCACGTCTGGCCGTCGGCGACGACCGAGCCGAGCGACCACCGCTGCGCTTCGTCGCGCCGGCCGTCGCCCCAGCATTCGACGGCTACAAGGCACAGGCCGGCGGTACGGGCCTCGGCGTGCCACAGTCCGGCCAGACCGGCCCGCTCCACCGGGTCGACGAGCACGTCGAGCGCCGGAATCGTGAGCCGCAGCGTGTCGACGCGCACCGGCTCGAGGCGCGACAGCGCCACGACGTCGCCGCCTAGTTCGCCGTCGAGCATCACCACGGCGAGATCCTCGTCGCCGAGCACGCCGCCCAAGCGGCCGTACGCCACGCAGGGCAGGCCGACTTCGTCGTCCCGCACGAGCCGGATGCGGTCGCCTGCACGCAGCTTCATGCGCGGCACTGTGGTCGGCCCGGACCGGCGGTGCCGAACCGTGCCGGGCCGGTTCGGTGAACGCTGTGTTGCCGGACCGGTACAGTTATTGATCGACCGGTCAGATTCGTCCCGGTGCCGGTCGCACCGGCGCCGGCGTCCGTCCGGTCGGCAGGGGTTCTGGTCGCCATAGGGGAGGATGAGTGCGACAACTTCGGCACCCGCTCAGCGGTGCGATCTACGAGGAGAACGGTGACGGTCTCGTACGTGTCACCAAGGACGGTCAGTGGGGGACCTTCACGAGCGGCGGCGTCTGGGTGGACGGCACCCTGCGGCACGCCGATCCCCACGTGTGCTTGTGGGTCGGGGGTCGCCAGGTGGAGACCCGTCATCAGGAGGCGGCCAACGCAGCCGCCGCGAAGGGAGCGTCGTGACCACTGTCGAGCGTTCGTTCGAGGACCGCTTCGCCGAAGCCCGGTCGCCGGGGCCGTCGTTCCAGGATCTCCTGGACCGCGACACCCACCCGGTGCCACCGCAGCTGCGCAGCACGGCCAAGGTGTACCAGGGCAGCCATGACGTGCCCGCCGAGCGCTACATCGACCGGCGATTCCACGAGCTCGAGAAAGAGCGCCTGTGGAAGCGCGTCTGGCAGATGGCGTGCCGGGTCGAGGAGCTGCCCGAGGTCGGTGACACCGTCGTGTACGACATCGCCGACCTGAGCTTCCTGCTCGTGCGGTCGACGCCCGACACGATCAAGGGATACTGGAACGCCTGCCTGCACCGCGGCCGCCTGCTGCGCGACGGCGACGGCTGGGCCCACGAGCTGCGATGCCCGTTCCACGGCTACGCCTGGAACCTCGACGGCTCGCTCAAGCAGATTCCCGCCGACTGGGACTTCCCGCACGTCGACAAGTCCCAGTTCAACCTGCCCGAGGTGCAGGTCGGGATCTGGCAGGGGTGGGTGTTCATCAACCCGGACCCGAACGCCGGGTCGCTCGAGGAGTTCCTCGGCGTGCTCGACTGGCACTTCGAGGGCTGGGACCTCGAGAACCGGTACATCTCGGCTCACGTCGCCAAGATCGTCCGGGCCAACTGGAAGCTCGTGCAGGAGGCGTTCTCCGAGGCGTACCACGTCGTGGCCACGCACCCGCAGATCCTCGCCTCGATCGGCGATGCCAACAGCCAGTACGACGTGTGGGGCAACGTGTCCCGGGCGATCACTCCGAACGGCACGCCGTCGCCGCACGTCAAGTGGCAGCCGACGGAGCAGGAGATGTTCGACGCCATGGCCGATGTCCGGCTCGACGAAGAACGTCTCGTGATCATCCCCGACGGCCACACCGCTCGGGAGATCGGCGCCGCGAACAGCCGAGAGATGTGGCGCCCGATGGCCGGGGATCGCGTCGACAAGATGAGCGACGCCGAGATGATGGACAGCTTCTATTACACGCTGTTCCCCAACTTCCATCCGTGGGGTGCGTTCAACCGGATCATGTACCGGTTCCGTCCCAACGGTGACGACCACGAGACGTCGATCATGGAGTGCTACTACCTCACCCCGTTCCAGGGTGAGCGCCCGCCGCCGGCTCGCACGCACTGGCTCGGACCCGACGACGACTGGATCGACGCGTCCGAACTCGGCGGGCTGTCGCGGATCTTCAACCAGGACATGTTCAACTTGCCCAAGGTCCACAAGGGCCTCAAGACGCTGCGCAACGTCAAGCCCGGCGTCACCCTGGCGAACTACCAGGAGGGCAAGATCCGCATGGTGCACAACCTGATCGAGGACTACCTCGGTCTCGGCCGCGGCCAGACGATGGCCGACGCCGGCCTGGCCTGAGGGTCACGGTGCAACGGGCGCCGGCCGAACGGCCGGGGCCCGTTGCGTTCGGGCCGCAGTGTCTGGGCTCTCAATCGACCGCGGTGGTGTACACCTGCCGGAGGTCGCGCTTGAGCGCCTTGCCCGAGGGGTTCCGCGGGATCACGTCGACGAACTCGACCGCCTTGGGCATCTTGAACCGGGCGAGCTTGCCTTCGCAGTGGTTGATGACGTCGGCGGCGGTGAGGGCAGGGTCCTTGCGCACCACGACCGCCAGCGGCGACTCGCCCCACTTGTCCGACGGGATGCCGATCACGGCGACTTCGGCCACGCCCGGAAGCCCGAGGATCACGTTCTCGATCTCGGCCGGGTACACGTTCTCGCCGCCGGAGATGATCATGTCCTTCAGGCGGTCCTGGATGTAGACGAACCCCTCCTTGTCGACGACGGCGACATCGCCGGTGTGCAGCCAGCCGTCGCGCAGGGTCTCCGCCGTGGCGTCGGGACGGTTCCAGTAGCCGAGCATGATGTGCGGACCCTTGACGATCACCTCGCCGGGCTGGCCGGGCTCGCACTCCGTGCCGTCGGGGCGCACGACCTTGACGTCGGTGTGGAAGAAGGCCTTGCCCGTCGAACCGGCCTTGCGCAGGGCGTCCTCGGGCTCGGTGAGGCAGGCCGGGCCGCAGGACTCGGTGAGCCCGTACACCTGATGGATCTCGATCCCCATCTCGGCGTAGGCCTCGATCAAGGTCACCGGCACCGGCGAGGCGCCCGACATGATCCAGCGGAGCCGGTCGTGGCGGTGCTTGGCCGGGTCGTGGAGCTGGCGCATGAAGGTGAGCATGGCGGGCACCATGAGCGAGTTGTCGATGCGCTCGGCGTCGATGATCGACCAGACCGCGATCGGGTCGAAGGCTCGCATGAGCACGTGGGTGCAGCCGCTGTAGGTGACCGTGAGCGCCGGGGTGAGCGCACCGACATGGAACATCGGCATCGGGTTCAGGTAGCGGTCACCGTGGCGGAAATCGGCCGTCGCGGCGATCGTGAGCACGGCCCAGATCTGGGTGTCGTGGCTGTGCATCACGCCCTTGGGCAGGCCGGTCGTGCCCGAGGTGTACATGATGTAGAGCAGGTCCGAGCCCTCGGCGCCGATCTCGGGTTCGGCGTCGGAGCGGTCGGCGGTGAGCTGCTCGTACGAGGTGGCGAACGCCGGCCGGGTGGCCTCGGTCCCCACGTGGAGCCAGTTGCGAACGTCGGTGCGCTCGCCGCGCGTCTGCAACTCGGTGATGGTGGCGGTGAACTCCTCGCCGTAGAGCAGCACGGTGGTGCCCGAGTCCTTGAGGATGAACTCGAGCTCGTCGGCGACGAGCCGCCAGTTCAGCGGGACGACGATGGCGCCGATCTTGGCGAGCGCGAAGAAGCTCTCGACGAACTCGGTCGAGTTCATCAGCAACAGCCCGACCCGGTCGCCTTTGGCGACGCCCAGCGAGCGGTACGCGTCGGCCGCCTTGTTGACCCGCTGGTTCAGCTGACGGAACGTGAAGCGACGGTTCGTCCCGAGGTCGACGAGGGCCTCGGCGTCCGGCTGCATGTACGCACGCTTGGTGATGAACAGACCGACGTTGTTGCGCATACCTGCATTCTGTCACCGGCATTCGGGGGTGTGTGCCGTTCGGACCGGTGAGGGCGCCGCCGACCGCGGACCAGGCGGGACTCCTAGGGTTCAGCCGTGCGACGGTTCGGTCCGGTCCGGTGGTGGGCGGTCGCAGCTGCGGTGGTGCTTCTGGTGCCGGCCGACCCCGCGACTGCGGCGCCGGGGTCGGCGTTCCCGGTGGGCGCTTCGCTCGCAGCCACGCCCACCGCGCTCGTGCCGGTCGCCCCGGCTCGGGTCCTCGACACCCGTGCGCTCGGTCCAGCCGTGCCGGCGGGCGGCACCGTCCGGATTCCCGTGACCGGCCGGGCCGGGGTGCCGCTCGGCGCCCGGGCGGTCGCCGTGAACTTGACGGCGACGGGGACGACCGCCCCGGGGTACCTCACGGCATGGCCGGCCGGCGGGGCGCGGCCGTTGGCCTCGAACCTGAACGTCACCGGTGCCGGGCAGACCGTGGCGAACCTCGCGGTGGTGGGGGTCGGGGAGGGCGGCGCCATCGACGTGTACACCCAGGCCTCGCTCCACGTCGTCGCCGACGTCGTCGCCTACGCCCAGGACGCACCCGATGGCGCGGTCGCCGGCCGGTTCCGACCGGTGACGCCCGTGCGCCTGCTCGACACGCGGGAGGGCCCGGCCGCGCCCGGGGACATGGGTACGGCGACCCTGGTCATCGGTGGTCGTGGCGGCGTGCCGGCGGACGCGGCGGCCGTCGCCGTCACCGTCACGGCAACCGGGGCCGAGCGACCGGGGTTCGTGACGGTCTGGCCGGCCGGGGGATCGCGGCCGGAGGCCTCGAACCTGAACCTGCCGGGGCCGGGTGTCGTGTCGAACCTCGTGCTCGTACCGCTCGGGGTCGCCGGCGCGGTGCACCTGTACACCCAGCACCGCACCGAGGTGATCGTCGACGTCGCCGGGTGGTTCACCGGTCCGACCGGTGCGCCCGGTCTCGAGGGGCGCTTCGTGCCGGCGGGACCGGTGCGCATCCTCGACACCCGGCACCAGCAGGCGCCGCTGCGGCCCCGCTTCCGCCGGGACGTGCGGTTTCCCGCAGCCCAAGGTTCGGCGGTGCTCGCCAACCTGACGATCACCGAGTCCGACGCAGCCGGGTATCTCACGGCGTACCCGGGCCGCACGCGCCGGCCATGGACCTCGGTGCTCAACGCCGACGGCCCCGGGGCGACCAAGGCCGGTCTCGCCCTGCTGCCGGTGACCGCAGGCGGCCGTACCTCGATGTGGTCCCAGTCGGGGAGCCATCTCGTCGTCGACCAGGCGGGCTGGTTCACCGGCGCCGCGTTGCCCGTCGATCCGACGCTCGCCGACGTGATGCCCGGCGCCCGGGGTCTCGACGGGTTCGCCGGCCTCGACGCGACCATCGAGGCGTTCCTCGCCGACGAAGGCGTCGCCGGGGCGTCGGTGGCGGTCGCCCGCGATGGTCGGGTGGTGTTCGTGCGGTCCTACGGCACGGCCGACGTGACCACGGGCGTTCCGGCCGAGGTCGACGATCGCTTCCGGGTGGCGAGCATCTCCAAGACGCTCGCCGCCATCGCCGCCGTCCGGCTCGCCGACCGGGGCGTGCTGGCGCTCGACGCCCCGGTCTGGCCGCTGCTCCAGGGCATCGTGCCGCTGCCGGCTGACGTCGATCCCCGGCTGCGCACCGTGACGCTGCGGCAGTTGCTCGGCCACACCGCCGGGCTCGCCGGATGGCCCGACCCGTTCTTCAACGAGTACTCGGCGACGCGCGCCGTGTTCGGAGCGACGGGTCCGCGTTCGTGCGTCGAGGCCGCCCGCTGGTTCGTCACCGTTCCCCTCGCCGCCGATCCGGGCACCGCCCGGGAGTACGTCAACGTCGGGTACTGCCTCGTCGGTCTGGTCCTCGAGGCGGCGACGGGCATGAGCTACGACACCGTGATCACCGACGAGGTGCTGCGCCCCCGCAACGTGGTCGACATGCGGGTGGCTGCCACGCGTGGCGGCCACGTCCCGGGCGACGTGGTCCATGCGACGCCCGGTCCGACGACGCCCGGTGGCGGGTTCTTCATGGAGGCGCTCGGTGCGGCCGGGAACTGGATCGGCACGGCGGTCGACCTCGTGCGGGTCCTCGACGGCCTCGACCCGGCGCGGGCCGGGGGTTCGCCACTGGTGTCCCCGGGTGCATTGGTGGCGATGACCAGCCGGCAGCCCTACGACGTCCGGAGCCTGCCGCGCGCCTACGGCCTCGGGTTGTGGCTCGAGGACGGCGGGGCGGCGTGGGGGCACACCGGTGCGCTCGAGCAGGCGCGCGGCATGGTCCTGCACGAGGCCGACGGCACGACGTGGGCCATCCTGCTGAACGGCCGGGTGACCGACCATGCCTCGAAGCTGAAAGCGGTCATGCGGGCCGCGATCGCAACGGTGCCGGCGTGGCCGTCGGGGGACCTGTCGCCCGACCTGCCCTGACGCCGGCTGCGCCGATCAGCGGTGCGCCAAGGGCCCGAGGTACTCGTCGACGACGCGCGCCACGAGGTCGGGATCCTCCATCGGCCCGAAGTGCCCGAGCTCGTCGAACTGGCGGTAGGTGCCCTGGGGGATCCGTGCGGCGACCTCATGGGCCCACGTGGAGGGCTGGTACTCCGCCGGCGCTCCCGACAGCACGAGGACCGGGCAGCCGACCTCGCCGAGGCGTGCCCAGGCGCCGTGCGATGCCGACCTCTCGTACGTCGCCGCCTCGTGCTCACCGGCGCACGCCAGTTGCACGGTGCCGGCGGCCGTCGCGTGGAAGCCGTGGTCGACGTAGGCATGCAGCGCCTCGGGTGTGAACACGTTCAACGGCGGCTTGGCCGAGAAGTTGTCGAACGCCGCCTGGTGCGAGGGGAACTCGTGGCGGCGGCGGCGGGCCGACCCGGCGAGCGGGTTGCCGCCGGGGGCGGTGGCCCGATCGGGTGGGAACACGATCGGTTCGTACACGACGAGGCCGGCGAAGGTGCCGGGTCGGGCGATCTCCCCGAGCAGCAGTGCCGCGCCGCCCATCGAATGCCCCACGGCGACGAGGGGTCGGTCGAGTTGGTCGACGACGACGGCGAGGTCCTCGGCCATGCCGTCCCAGTCGAACCGGCCGTTGACCGGTGCCGTGGAATCGCCGTGGGCCCGGTAGTCGAGCCCGACGGAGTGGAACCGGTCGGCGAGACGCCGTGCCAGGGGGAGATAGCAGTGCGCGTGGAACCCGGTGGCGTGCGACCACAACAGCAACGGTCCGGACCCGCCGAGTCCGTGCAGGGCGATGGTGACGCCGTCGGTCGAGTCCAGCGTAGGAGGCAACACGCCCATTGGTGCATCCTCCCGCGGCCGTTGCCTACGCTTCGAATCCGTGGAATGGCCGCGCCAGCCGGGAGGAATCATCGACGCCGCAACCGTCCTCGCCGCGAACCGAGCGTTCTATGCGGCCTTCGAGGCACGCGACCTCGACGCGATGAGCGACCTCTGGGATCGCTCCGAACGTGCGGTGTGCACCCACCCGGGTTGGCCTGTGCTGCGCGGGTGGCCGGCGATCTCGGCGTCATGGTTCACGCTGTTCACCAACGGCCAGCACCTGCAGTTCATCGTGACCGACGAGGTGGTTGCGCTCGAAGGCACTGTGGCGTGGGTGACCTGCGTGGAGAACTTGCTCGGTGACGGGGCAGGCCCGGGCGGGTCCGTCGCAGCGCTCAACGTGTTCGCGCTCGTCGACGGGGCCTGGCGGGTCGTCGCGCATCACGGCAGCCCGATCCTGGCGCGCCACTAGTCGGGGCGGGCGGGCCCGGCCGTCTCAGTCGTCGCGGTCGCGCTTGTTCTTTCGGCGACGGGTGAACTGCCAGGCCCGGTCGAGCACGATCCCGATGACGATGCACAGGACCACGAGGACCCACATCGGTGCCTGCACGCGTGGCACGAGGAACCGGATGCTCGCCGATTCGGTGTTGCCGAGCACGAACACCACGGCGAGCACTGCGACCACCACGAACGCGACCAGTTCCTTCGACGGTCCGCGGCTCTTTGGCTTGTCGTTCCAGCCCGACCCGGGTGTCTTGGCGGGCGGCGAACCCTCCGAGCGGGGATCGTTCATCATCGGTCGACCTCAGCGGGGTTCACGGGGCAGGCCGAGCAGGCGTTCACCGATGATGTTGCGCTGCACCTGGCTCGAGCCGCCCGCGATCCGCCCGCCGGGAGCGGCGAGCAGGCCGAGCGAGTCGGGACCGGTGAGCATCGCCTCGGCCCCGGCGGCGTCGGCGCGAAGTTCGCTCGCCTGGAACATCAGCTCCGTGATGCCGAGCTTCATGAGCGACGCCGCCGTCGATGCGACCGGCCCCTGGCGTTGGGCCATGTACTTGTAGGTCGTGCCCCGGGCGAGGAGTTCGGCGAGGTCCTGCCGGCCGAGCGATCCGAGGTCGCGGCCTTCGGCCAGGCGGGCGATCGCCCCCAACCGTCGTTCGAGGCCGATGATCGAGGCGCCGATGTGGCCGCGCTCGTTGGTGAGCACCGCCATGCCGACGTTCCAGCCATCGTGCAGCGGCCCGAGCAGGCAGTCGGCGGGGACCTCCACGTCGGTGAAGAACACCTCGTCGAACTCGGCCTCGCCGGTCATCTGCTTGAGCGGCCGCACCTCGACGCCGGGCAGGTGCATGTCGAGCAGGAAGAACGAGATCCCCTTGTGCTTGGGCGCATCGGGGTCGGTGCGGGCCATCAGGATGCCCCAGTCGCTGTAGCGACCGCCGGAGCACCAGACCTTCTGGCCGTTGACGATGTACCGGTCGCCGTCGGCCATGGCCCGCGTGCTCAGCGATCCCAGGTCGCTGCCCGCGCCGGGTTCGCTGAACAGCTGGCACCAGAGCTGCTCGGCGGCCAGCGTCTGGCGCAGGTGCCGGGCCTGCTGTTCGGGGGTGCCGAAGCGGAGGATGGCGCTGCCGGCGAGGACCAGACCCACCATGTTGAACACCGGCGGCACGCCGGCGCGAGCGCACTCGACCAGCCACGCACCCTGGTGGGCCGGGGTCAGGCCCTGGCCACCCCACTCGGTGGGCCAATGGATCCCCGAGAACCCCTCGGCGTGGAGCAGTTGCTGCCAGGACCGCCCGGCATCGACGAGATCGGGCGGGCAGATCGCGCCGTAGTCACGGGGGGCGGCGTCGGTGTGGGCGGCGATCCAGGCAGCTGCCCGCTCGCGGAACGCCTCGACGGTCTCGATGGCCATGACGGCACGCTAGCGACGTCGGCGCAGTACGGCTTGGCTCAGGTCCCCGAGGTGACGCGGCCGGCGGCGGTGGCCACCGGGGCTGCGCTCGCCGGCGGCGCAGCCGTTGGAGCGGGCACCTGGGTGCCGGCGGTCGGCGGGGGCAGCGGCGCCCCGGGGCTCGCCGGCTTCGCCGGGCAGGCGCCGTCGGCGGCGCGGTGTGTGCTGGAACCGAGCTCGCGTGCCGAACCGACGAGGAACACCGTGCCGTTGCTCGACATCCGGAAGCTGCCGACCCCCTCGATCGGGGCCACCTCGACGACGTCGGCGTCGGTGTCGATCGGGGCGGGGATCCCGGGTAGCTGGCCGAGGACGGCGGGCGGGTCGCACCGGGTGCGGAACTCGGCGGCCCGGATGCTCGGGAAGGGGTTGATGTTCTTCAGGTCGCCGGGTCGGCGGATCTCGAAGTGGAGGTGGGCGACCCCGTTCTCGGAGTCGCCCGAGTTGCCGGTGAACGCGAGCAGCTGCCCGGCCCGCACTCGGCTGCCCTCGCCGAGCCCGGGGGCGAGACGCCACTGGGCCGGGGCGGCGCCGTCGTTGGTGCCGGGGGTGTCGTTGTTCAGGTGGAAGTAGCGGTACTCCCAGCCGTCGTCGTCGATGATCGTGACCCCCCACCCGGCCGTCGGGTGGTCGATCGTGAGCCGCAACCTGCCGGATGCGGCCGCCACCTGCGGCTGCATCTTGCTGGCGACGAGGTCGACGCCGAGATGGAAGTTGTCCGGCATGTTCGACCGGTAGTCGCCCCAGCCGTCGTCGTAGGTGACCGGCCCGAGCATCGGGAACACGATCGGACGCACGGGCCACAGGCCGCCCTTGCCCGGGGCGATCGGGGCGTCGGGGTCGACGCGGGCCAGCGAGTCGGCGGCGAGCGAGGCCGGGTCGGCGGCGAAGCGGGGGGCCGGCACGCTCGGGCGCGGCGCCACCGAACTCGTCGGCGTGCTCGTGCCGGGTGCGGTGGTGCCGGGTGCGGTGGTGCCGGGTGCGGTGGTCGTCGGCGTGCTGGTGCCGGGTGCCGTGGTCGGTGGTGTGCTCGTGCCCGGTGCGGTCGTCGGCGGCGCAGTGGTCGGCGTGCTGGTGCCGGGTGCCGTGGTCGGTGGTGTGCTCGTGCCCGGTGCGGTCGTCGGCGGCGCAGTGGTCGGCGGCGCGGTCGTCGCTGGCGTGGTGGTCGCTGGCGTGGTGGTCGCTGGCGTGGTGGTCGCTGGCGCGGTCGTCGACGGTGTCGTCGTGGCCGGTGTCGTCGTGGCCGGTGTCGTCGTGGCCGGTGTGTCGTCGGCGAGCGCCGCCGCGGCGGGTACTGCAGCGATGGCGGCAGAAAGCAAACCCGTGACGATCACCCGCTGACCCATACGTGGGGAATCGGCCCGGCGCGCTGCGGCGTTGAGCCGAACGCGCCGAACTTGCCGATTCCTGGACATCGGGGGTTCAGCGTTCGCGGAGGTGGGCGAGCAGCCGGAGCAGCTCGAGGTAGAGCCAGACGATGGTCACGAGAAGGCCCGTCGCCGCGAACCACTCGAAATGGCGCGGGGCTCCTGAACGCACCCCCCGTTCGATGACGTCGAAATCGAGGGCGAGGTTGAGCGCAGCGAGCACGGCGGCCACGAGGCTGATTCCGATGCCCAGGCCGCTGCCGAGACGGAAGTAGCTGGGCGGGCCGGCGAACAGGCTGACGATCCACGACACCAAGTAGAAGGCGGCCAGGCCGAGGGTGGCGCCGATCACGATCCGGCGGAACCGGTCGGTGACCCGCAGGAGGCGGGTGCGGTAGAGGGCCAGCATCACGGCGAAGACACCGACGGTGGCGCCGACGGCCTGGAGCACCACGCCGTCGTACAGCGATTCGTAGGTGTGGGAGATCCCGCCGACGAGCAGGCCCATGCCGATGGCGTAGATCGGGCCGATGATCCGGGCGAGCGCCGGCTTGAACCACAGCAACCAGACCGACAGCATCGCCCCGACGCCGACGAGCAGCACCCACGTGGGCGGGGCGACCACCTCACGGCTGGCGCCGTTCGGCTCGGCGAGGAACCAGCCGACCGTCGCGCAGGCCAGGAACAACACGAACAGCACGCCCGTCGCCGTGATCGTGCCCCCGAGCGTCATCCGGTCGTCGTTCGACCGGTTGGCCGAACGGTAGGGCGACACGGGGCCGTCGTCGACGGGGTCGTGCCAGCGGGTGCCGGGGTCAGGAGCGGCCCAACCGGAGCCACCGCGTTGGAACGCCTTGTCGTTGAGGACCGGGTTGGACATGACGGTGATGCTCCTCAGGGATCGAATCGCCGATGCCCCCAACGTACGCCCCCGCTCGGCAGTTCCCGACCCTTCGAAGGTGTCCCTAAGGTTTGCCGATGAACGCTGACGTCGGGCCAACGCCGGATGAACGCCGGTTGATCCAGCGGCGAACCCTGCGGGTGTTGACCGTCGGGCAGGTGGTCGGGGCCGGCGCACTCGCAGCGGCCGTCACCGTCGGTGCGTTCGTGGTGCAGGACATCCTCGGCCAGGACACGGCGTGGGGCGGGATCGCGACCGCAACGGTCACGATCGGCACGGCGCTGGGTGCGCAGGTGCTCACGCGCCGGATGCGCCGCCGGGGTCGACGCCCCGGGCTCGTGCAGGGCTATGCGACCGCCGTTGTCGGGAGCCTCGTCGCGGCGGTCGGGGTGCAACTCGGCTCGTTGCCGGTGTTCCTGCTCGGACTGCTGGCCTTCGGTCAGGGGCAGGCCTCCAACCTGCTCGCCCGTTACGCCGCGACCGACCTTGCGCCGGTCGAGGCCAAGAGCCGGGCGATGAGCCGCATCGTGTTCGCGTCGACCTTCGGAGCCGTCGGTGGGCCGCTGCTGATCGCACCCGGCGAGCACCTCGCCGAGCACGTGCTCGGCCTGGACCGCTATGCCGGGCCGTGGCTCCTCGCGGCCGTGTTCTTCGCCGGTTCGGCGGTGAACACGGCGCTGCGGCTGCGCCCGGACCCGCTCGTCGTCGCCGGCGGTCTCGTGCCCGAGGGACCGCTCGGGGGCCCGCCGCCGCTCGTTGCCGCAGTCCGCCTGGCGCTGTCGAGCCCGGCCGGCAGGTTGGGGCTCGCATCGATGGTGGTCTCGCAGGCCGCGATGGTCGCGGTGATGACCATGACGCCGGTGCACCTGAAGAGCCACGGGCACGAGAGCCTCTCGGCCTACGTGATCTCGCTGCACATCGCAGGCATGTATGCGTTCAGCCCGCTGGTCGGTCGGTTCGCCGACCGGGCCGGCCGGGTGGCGGCGGTGTCGGCCGGTGCGGCCGTGCTCGTGGCCGGCACGGGGCTCGCAGCGATCGCCGGGGACGGTGAGGCACTGCTGTTCCCGGCCTTGTGGCTTCTCGGGGTGGGCTGGAACCTCGGCCTGATCGGTGGCTCGACCCTGCTGAGCGAATCCGTCCCGGAATCGCAACGGGTGACGGTCCAAGGCTCCGCCGACTTGTTGATGAGCCTGTGCGGCGGCGCCGCCGGGTTCTCGTCGGGGTTCATCCGCGCGGCGATCGGCTACCCGTCGCTGTCGCGCATAGCCCTCGTCGCGTCGGCCCTGCTCCTGCTGGGGGCCGGTGTGCGGCTCTGGCGCCGGCCGGCGGGAGCCGTCCTGCCATCCGGTTGACGGGGTCCACCGGCCGAGGCGTTAGGGTCCGGGGCATGGCACTACGACCGTTCCGCTTCGGCGCCAAGGCCACCTCGGCCGGCTCGGCGAAGGACTGGGCTGACAACGCCCGCAAGGCCGAAGACCTCGGCTACGTCAGCCTCCAGATCGACGACCACTTCCCCCGGCAGCTCGCGCCGGTCCCGGCCTGTATGGCGGCCGCGGCGGCGACGACCACGCTGAAGGTCGGCACGCTGGTGGCCGGCAACGACTTCCGCAACCCGGTGGTGTTCGCCAAGGAAGCGGCCACGATCGACCTGCTCTCCGACGGCCGGTTCATCATGGGACTCGGGGCAGGCTGGATGAAGGAGGACTACACGCTGTCGGGCATCGCCCAGGACGATGCGTCCACCCGCATCGAGCGCATGTCCGAGGCGATCGACATCTTCCGTGGCCTGTGGGGCGAGGGGAAGTTCTCCTACTCCGGCAAGCACTACACGATCGCCGAGGGTGACGGGCGGCCCAAGCCGGTCTCGAACATCCCGATCCTCGTCGGCGGCGGCGGTCATCAGATCCTGTCGATCGCCGGGCAGAAGGCCGACATCGTCGGCATCAACCCGAAGATCGTCGCCCGTTCGATCAACCCGAAGTCGATGGCCACCGCCGCGGCCGACGTGGTCGACCAGAAGATCGCCTGGGTCCGTGAGGGCGCCGGCGACCGGTTCGACCAGCTCGAGCTGCAGCTCCAGGTGTTCGTCACGGTCGTCACCCCAGATCCGACGCCGGTCGCGGAGAACCTCTCCAAGGCCTTCGGCCTGCCGCCCGAAGTGGTGCTTCAGGCGCCGTACTTCCAGATCGGCACGGTCGAGAAGATCACCGAGAACCTGCAGGCCCTGCGCGAGCGCTGGGGCATCAACTACATCGCGTTCCAGCAGGACGCCACCGATGCCATGGCTCCGGTGGTCGCCACGCTCGCCGGCACCTGACCGGATGGATCCGCTGGTCTCCACGGCCTGGCTCGCCGATCGTCTCGGTGAGCCAGGCCTGCGGGTGTTGGAGTGCACGACGATCCTCCGCCCAGGTGGGCCCGGCGGGTATCAGGTCGTGAGTGGCCGGGACGACTGGGCGACCGGGCACCTCCCCGGGTCCGGGTTCGCCGATCTGGCGAGCGACCTGTCGGATCCGGACAGCCGTCTGCGGTTCATGCTGCCGTCGCCCGGCCGGTTCGCGGCAGCGATGGGTGCCCTCGGGGTCGGGGACGGCGTCCGGGTGGTGCTGTACGACCGGGCGCGCTCGATGTGGGCGGCCCGGGTGTGGTGGATGCTGCGGGCGTTCGGCTTCGACGATGCCGCCGTGCTCGACGGGGGCTGGGCGGCGTGGACGGCCGAGGGGCGGCCCGTCACCGCCGAGATCGACCCGGTCGACGCAGCGGTGTTCGTGCCGCGGGTGCGCCCGGGGCTGTTCGTCGGTCGCGCCGAGGTGCTCGCCGCCATCGGCTCGACGGGCACCTGCCTGGTCGACGCGCTGCCGGCGGCGAGCTTCAACGGCGAGGCCCGCGTGTACGCCCGTCCGGGTCACATCCCGACGGCCCGTAACGTGTCGGCCGCCGGGCTCGTCGAGGAGACCACGCACCGGTACCGCCCCCTCGAGGAGTTGCGGGCGTCGTTCGCCGAGGTGATCGACCGGGACCGCGTGATCACCTACTGCGGCGGCGGGATCGCAGCGTCGAGCGATGCGTTCGTGCTCCACCTGCTCGGCCATCGAGACGTGGCCGTGTACGACGGGTCGCTGTCGGAGTGGTCGGCGGATCCGTCGCTGCCGATGACCGTCGAGGCCTGAGCGGAGCGCGACCCCCTTCGGCCCGGGGTGGGCCGGTAGCGTCGCCGCCCGTGCTTCGACGTCTGTTCGTCCCGGCCGCTGCGGCGGCCCTGTTGCTGGCCGCCTGCGGCGACGATTCGTCCTCGGGTCCCTCGACGGTGCCGATCGTGACCACCACGATCGCCAAGGGCACGGGGGAACTGCCCGCGGTCGCCGGGGCGTTCGGCACCAAGCCGACGGTCGTTCCCACCCAGATGGCCGCGCCTACCCAGTTGGTGGTCAAGGCGCTCTCGGAGGGCACCGGCAAGGTGGTCGCGTCGGGTGACACCCTGCTCGTCAACTACCACGGTTCGATCTGGGAGACCGGCAAGATCTTCGACAACTCCTTCGATCGTGGGAAACCGTTCCTCGTGAAGATCGGGGCGGGTCAGGTGATCAAGGGCTGGGACGAGGGGCTCGTCGGGCAGAAGACCGGCGGTCGGATCCTGCTGGCCATCCCACCCGACAAGGGCTACGGCCCGCAGGGGCAGCCGCAGGCCGGGATCAAGGGCACCGACGTGATGGTGTTCGTGGTCGACCTCGTCGGTGCGTTCGGCCCGACGTCGTCGGCGGAGGGCACCCCGGTCGACCCCGATCCGGCGCTGCCTGCGGTCACCGCCGCTGCGGGTCAGAAGCCGGCGATCGCCACGCCGTCGGGTCCGGCGCCGACGAGCCTCGTCACCAAGGTGCTGCTTCAGGGCGCCGGGGCCGAGCTGAAGTCGGGTCAGACCGCCGTCGTGCAGTACGTCGGGGTGATCTGGGGCAGCGGGAAGTTGTTCGATTCGTCGTGGGACCGGGGCGCCGTCGCCACGCTGTCGATCGGTGGCGGCCAGGTGATCAAGGGCTGGGACGAGGGCCTGGTCGGGCAGAAGGTCGGCAGCCGGGTGCTGCTCGTGGTGCCGCCCGACAAGGGCTACGGCAGCCAGGGCGTGCCCAAGGCCGGGATCGCCGGCACCGACACGCTGGTGTTCGTCATCGACCTGCTCGCCGCCGTCTGAGCGCAGCCCGGACCGATCCGGCCCCCCGCCCGCTCAGCGGGCGACGAAGTACTTGGCCCGGGGGTGGTGGCAGATGATCGCCGAGGTGGTCTGCTCGGGCTGGTATTGCCAGCCGGTCTCCTCCGACACCTCGATGCCGAGGCGATCGGCGCCGAGCAGCGCGGCAACGGTGGCGTTGTCCTCGAGGTCCGGGCAGGCCGGATAGCCCCAGGAGTAACGGCCGCCCCGGTACTGCTGGCGGAACAGCCCCGCCACCGACGGGCCGTCTTCGCCGGCGAACCCCCACTCCTCCCGGATCCGGCGATGCCACAACTCGGCGAGGGCCTCGGCCATCTCGACGCCGAGCCCGTGGAGGAGCAGGTAGTCCTGGTAGCGGTTGGCGGCGAACAACTCCGACGTCCGCTCCGACACCACGCCGCCCATGGTCACGATGTGGAACGCGGCGAAGTCCACGTCGGCGGCGCCGTCCAACGGGCGGAAGAAGTCGGCGATGCACAGGTAGGGCGCCTCGCGCTGCCGTGGATAGCGGAACCGGCACCGCTCCTCGGTCCGGGACTCGTCGGCCCACACGACCAACTCGTCGCCGTCGCCGTTGACCGGGAAGTAGCCGTAGACGACCTGGGGCACCAGGACCCCGCTGGCCTTGGCCGCGGCGAGCTGCTCACGGAACACCGCACGGATGCGGGCCTTGAACGCGTCGTCGGCCTCGCCGTCGGTCGGCCGGAACTGCCATTGATTGCGGAACAGGGCGGTCTCGTTGACGTAGGTGGCGATCTCGTCGAGCGAGATGCCCTTGACGACCCGGCTGCCCACGAACGGGGGGCGGAACACCGGGTTGTCGGCGGCGACCTCGGGCGACCGGGTGGGCGACCCGACCGG
>JBJTVH010000072.1:0-2763 GCA_046081125.1 Acidimicrobiales bacterium | reverse complement strand
CTGTGCAGGTGCCGCTCGACTACGACCAGCCCGATGGCGAACAGATCGATATCGCCATGAGCCGCCTGGCAGCCGCCGACCCCGCCCAGCGCGAGGGCGCCATCTTGTTCAACCCCGGCGGCCCCGGTGCCTCCGCGCGTGACCTCACCGAGGCGTTCGGCTTCCTGCTCCGCAGTGCCGCACCCGAACTGGCCGAACGATTCGACCTGATCGGCTTCGACCCGCGCGGCGTGGGTGCCTCGAACCCGGTGCGCTGCGTCGACGACGCCTGGAAGGACCGCTACGTCCTCGCCGATAGCACACCCGACAACGCCGCCGAGGAAGCCGACGCGGCCGAAAGTGCCCGCTTCGGCGCCTACTGCGGGCAGCAGTTGGGCACCGAGTTGTTCGAGTACTCCACCAACAACACCGCTCGCGACATCGATCGCATCCGTGAGGCACTCGGCGACGAGCAGATCAGCTTCTTCGGCATCTCCTACGGCACGTTGCTCGGCGCCACCTACGGCGCCATGTTCCCCGACCGTGTGCGAGTGCTCGTCCTCGACTCGGCGCACTCTCCCGATCTGCCTGGTGAGGACTCGCAGCTCTCGCAGTTGCGCGGGTTCCAGGCATCCTTCGACGCCTGGGCCGCAGACTGCGCTGCCGACGCGGCCTGCCCGTTCACCGCAGCCACTGCGGCCGACGTGACCGCCCGCTGGTTGGCGCTCGGCGACAGGCTCGACGCGTCACCGATCGACGTCGGCGGCCGGCCGGTGAACCGCGAGGCCTTGGGCCTTGCGACACTCACGGCCCTCTACGACCCCACCACCTGGCCCGTTCTGTCGCAGGCCCTCGCCGACGCCGAACAGGGCGACGCCACCGTGGTGCAAGGGCTCGCCGACGCCTACCAATTGCGCAGCCCCGACGGCACCTACGGCAACGACCTCGACGCGCTTACCGTGATCAACTGCGCCTCCGATCTGGTCGACGACCCCAGCCTGCTCCCCAGTCCGGAGGAACTGCAGGCCATCTCCCCGATCTTCGGCGCCCTACTCGGGTCGAGCGCACGGACCGGAGACGACTTCTGCGACCCGAATGCCGTGGAACCACGAGCCTCGATCGCCTCGAGCGGGACTGCCCCGATCGTCGTGATCGGCGGCACCGGCGACCCGGCGACACCGTTCCCGGAGGCCGAGCAGATGGTGGCCGACATCGGCCCGCAGGCCACCCTGGTGGTGTTCGACGGCGAGGGCCACGGTCAGTCGCTCAGCGACCCGTGCCTGCTCGACCTGGTGACCAAGGCGCTGCTCACCGCCACCGCCCCTGCTGCGGACACGGTGTGCACCCAGCAGAGCTGATCGCCACCGACCTCCAGGCCCCCCGATCGGTGTGGTCTCCGGCTCAGGCCGGGGGCCACACCGATGGCGCGTTCAGCGACGCTCGCCGAGGCGCGGGCCGCCGAACACGGCGACGGTCTGACGCAACGGCACCAGGTCGCGGCGGGGCTGGCGCTGCTGGGCCTCGGCCTCGACGCTCGCGGCGTACTGGCGCAACTGCTCGTTCTCGGTGCGCAGCCGGTCGACTTCGGCTTCGAGTTCCATCACCCGGCGGATGCCTTCGAGGTTCATCCCGTCGGCAGCGAGTTCCTGGATGCGCCGCAGGCGTTCGATGTCGATGTCGCTGTAACGGCGGTTACCACCCTGGGTGCGGGCGGGCTGCACCAGGCCGCGGCGCTCGTAGATGCGCAGCGTCTGCGGGTGCATCCCGGCCAACTCGGCGGCCACCGAGATGACGTAGACGGCGTGGTTGCGAGAGCGAATGGTCACGGAGCCTCCTTCCGGCAGCGGGTCAGCCGGTGAACGACCGGTCGCGTGGCGACACCGTAGTCGCCGCGGCGTAGGCCTCGACCGCCGCCCGCTGGCGGTCGTTGAGTTCGGTGGGAACGTGCACGTCGACGGTGACGATGAGGTCGCCTTGCACCTTCGGGGTGACGACACCCTTGCCCTTCACCCGGTGCCGAGAGCCCGACGGGGTTCCGGGCCGCACGCGCAGGGTGACCCGTTGGCTGTCGAGGGTGGGAACCTCGATGTCCGCGCCGAGCGCCGCCTCGGCGAAGGTGACCGGCACCCGCACCGTGAGGTTGTTGCCGTCGCGCCCGAACATCTGGTGGGGCCGCACATGGCACTCGACGATCAAGTCGCCCGGCGGCCCGCCGTTACGGCCGGGCGCCCCCTTGCCCTTCAGACGGATCTTCTGCAGGTGGTCGACCCCCGGTGGGAGACGCACCTGCACGTCGCGCTGGCGCTTCTCGGTGCCCGTGCCCGAGCAGGCAGCACACGGGTGTTCGATCACCACCCCCCGTCCTGCGCACGAGGTGCAGGGCGCGGAGAACGAGAACACACCCTGGTTGTCGTCGATCGAGCCCCGTCCACCACAGCGCGAGCACACCCGCGGGGTGGTGCCGGGCTTGGAGCCGCTGCCCGAGCACGTGGTGCACGACGCATCGGTGGTGAGGTAGAGCGTGGTGGTGATGCCCCGCACGGCGTCGGCGAACTCGAGGGTGAGGGTTGCCTCGTAGTCGGGGCCGCGCTGCGGGCCGCCACCAGCGGTGGGGCCGGCCCCCCGGCGGCCGCGGCCGAACATCTGACCGAGCAGATCGCCGAGACCGTCGGCACCGACGTTGAACGTGTGGCCGCCACCCTGGCCCGGGCCGCCGCGGGCGAATCCGCCCATCGGACCCATCCGGCGCACCTCGTCGTACTCCGTGCGTTTGGCCTCTTCGCC
>JBJTVH010000071.1:0-14625 GCA_046081125.1 Acidimicrobiales bacterium | reverse complement strand
ATCCACACCCTCCAACCAACCCCGCACCCGCACCAACCACCGACCCGCCTCACGCAACTCGGCCTCACCCAACACGCCGGCATCGACCGCCAACAACTCCCCAACCGCATCCTGGATCGCGTCGTGCACCCCACCAGCCATACCGACAGCATAACGAACACACGTTCAACATACAACGTGTGTTCGATCAGATCAGCGCATGGCGAGCCGCAGCAGGGCCGCAGCCTCGTCGAGGCCGGCATCGCCGTCGTCGAGATAGTCCGACAGCGACAAGAACCCGTGGATCATCCCCGGGTAGCGGGTGACCGTCACGCGCACCCCGGCATCGCGCACCTGCGCCGCATACGCCTCCCCCTCGTCGCGCAGCGGATCCTCCTCGGCCACGATGACGTGGGTCGGCGGCAACCCGGCGAGCAGGTGCTCGGGGGCGAGCAGCGGTGACACCCGTGGGTCGTCCTCGGCGCCCTGACCACCCGACAGGTAGTGCCCGACGAACCAGGCCATCCCGGCCGCGGTCAGGAACGGACCGCCGGCGTAGGCGCGGTAGCTCTCGCTCGACCGCCGGGCATCGGTGACCGGGTACGCGAGGAGCTGGTGCCGCAACGGCACCGGGGCGAGCTGGGCCATGACCGCGGCGAGGTTGCCGCCGGCCGAATCCCCGCCGACGGCGATCCGGTCCGGGTCGATGCCGAGTTCGTCGGGATGGCCGTGGGCGTAGCGCAGCGCCGCCAAGCCGTCGGCGAGGCCGGCTGGGAACGGGTGCTCGGGCGCAAGGCGGTAGCCGACCGACAGCACCGCGACGCCAGCCCGGTCGGCCAGCACGCGGCAGAGCTGGTCGTGGCTGTCGAGGTCGCCGAGCACCCATCCACCGCCGTGCAACCACACGAGCAGCCCGAGACCACCGTCGGGACGAGGCCGGTACAACCGGCAGGGCACGGCGCCCGCTTCGACCTCGCGCACCTCGTGCACGGCCTGCGTCGACGGCCGTAGGCGGCTGGCCCGCAGGGCCCGGGCCTGCTCGGGGGTCTGCTGCTCGAGCGGCGGATCACCGAAGGTGGCCATGCGCTGCAACAGGGTGAGGGCTTGGGGGTGGAGCGGCACGGCGGCGACGGTACCGTGCGCCCGGTGCGTCGCACCCCAGCCACTGCGCTCGCCGTCGTCGCTGCGGCCGTCGCCCTGCTCGCCGGATGCGCCCGCGGCCTGTCGCGCGACCAGATCCGCACCGGGTACCGAGACGAACTCGTCCGCACCGGTGTGCCGAGCGCCGTCGCAACCTGCGTGACCGACCAGTTGTTCGCGGCCATGGACGACGACGAGCTGCGCGCGTTCCAGCGCCGCGACCGGCTCACCGACGACGAGCGCGCAGCGGTCGAGCGGTACACCGACACCTGCACCCGCGGCTGAGCAGCGCCCTCCTCGGCGGATTCACTCGTAGGTGTTGGCCGGCTCCGGGACGATCGCAAGTGAACTGGCCCGCACACGCGGCACGGTCCCCCCGGCGACGTAGGTGCCCTCGACCTCGATCCACGTCCCGAGTGGCGGCGCCGCCGCACCGGTGTCGAGGACATCGACCTTCGCCACGAGGGCATCGGCCGCGCAGCAGGCGATCGTGAAGCGGGCGATCCGCAGCCCGTCGGCCGGACCACCCTTGGCCACGAACCCGACGAGGCGGACCGTTGCCGTACTGATCGACTCGACGCCGCCCTGGGGATCCAGGGCGCGGTCGGCGAACTCGGCCAACGTGAGCGGGTTGACCGCCGTCGGGTCGAGCGGCGCCCATTCGCCGCCACGGGCGCGCACCTGCATCGTGTCGTCCGCCGACACCGCCATCGCGTCGAGCGCTCCGGGAGCGACTGCGAACAACACGACCACCGGCGCCAGCAGCCACCAGCCGACCCGCTCCTGCCCATGCCCGTGCCCATGCCCGTGCCCATGCCCATGCCCGGCATCGTGGGCATCGGGGGCAGGCGGGTCGCCCCAGGCTCGGCCATCGGCGAGCGCCCACAGGCCGAGGCCACCGATCACCACACCGGCGACCGCCAGGAACGGTTGCATGACTGGCCGCACGTAGTCCACCGCCGACCCGTCGAGCACGACGCGCACCAACAGCATCCCGATCAGCACCGTGAGGCTCCCCCCGGCCACGCGGCTCACAACAACCACGTCCCCACCGCGAGTGACGAGGCCACCGTCACCACGAACGTCAGCGGCGCGAACCGTTGCGCGAAGGACCGCCCGAACGTGCCGGCCTGCAGGGCGACGAGCTTCACGTCGACCATCGGGCCGACCACCATGAACGCGAGCTGCGCTGTGCCCGAGAACCCGGTGAGGGACGCTGCGACGAAGGCGTCGGCCTCCGAGCACACGGCGAGCAAGACGGCGAGCACCCCGACCAGAAACACCGACGCCACGCCGTGGTCGCCGAGCTCGGCGAGCAATGCCCGAGGCACCACGGTCTGCAGCGCAGCGGCCCCCATGGCTCCGATGACGAGGAACCCGCCGGCATGCAGCAGGTCGTGCTGCGCCGTCTCGACGAACGCCGCCCGGCGGGATCGGGTCTCGATGCCATCACGGCGCAGGCGAGAGAGCAGCGCGTCGTTCCCCCAACGACTCCAGACGAGCCCGACGGCCATCGCCGCGATCAGCGAGGCCACGAGGCGCGCCGCAACGACCTCCGGGCGACCCGGGAACGCCACCGCCGTCGACACGAGCACGATCGGATTCACCGCCGGTGCGGCGAGCAGGAACGTCAGCGCCGCAGCCGTCGGCGCGCCGCGCGCTACGAGACGGCCGGCGATCGGCACCGAGCCGCACTCGCATCCCGGCAGCGCCATCCCGGCCGCCGCCGCCACCGGCACCGACAACGCGGGCCGTGCCGGCAGCACCCGGGCCAACCAGCCCGCCGGCACGAACGCAGCGATCGCGCCCGAGATCGTCACCCCGAGGGCGAGGAACGGCATGGCCTGCAGGCAGATCGCAATGAACACCGTCGACCACGCCCGCAGTCTCGCCCCGTCGAGCAGGTCGCCGAACCACCCGCGTACGGCAACCGCAGCGAGGACGGCGCCGAACACGGCTACGGCACCGGTCCACGGCGTTCGTCGGCGCGCAACCGGCCTGGGTTCGACCCGGACGTCCACGCCGGGACGCTATGGCCGCGGATCACCGGGCGGCACCGGGCCGGCGACCGGGCTTCAGTGCGCGTCGGGCGCGGTGGCGTCGGCCTTCTTCTTCGGCGGCGGGACCCCGACCGAGGGGGCCTTGTCGGCGAACTCGGGCCACCGGCGCCGGCTCACGATCGACAAGGTGCGCAACAGCTTCATCGCCACCTCGTCCTCCTGGGCGGGCTTCGCCACGATCGTGCCGTCGGCGATCATCCGGTTGATGACCTCCTCGCCGAGCTCGGTCCGCACGATGGTGAGCGTCCAGTCGTTGTCCTTGCCGATGCCGCCGGTCGCGATGTCGGAGTGCTCGGCCGCGAAGTCCGGGCACATCTTGCAGCCCGAACGCGTCCACTTGTGGCACTCCTTCAGGTCGATCTCGTGGTACGAGCCGTCCTTCATCCAGATCTGGAAGACGCCCTTGATGTTCATCTTCACCATGTCCTGCTTGCGCAGGCCGTACTTCGCCTCGAAGAGCTCCTCGAAGATCGCGTCGTCGAACGTCTTGGAGCACAGCAGGCCGATGTTGAACAGGAACGGCTTGGAGACCTTGCCGGCCTTGCGGTCCCACATCACCGGCGGCGACGACGTCTGGCAGCCCATGCCGACGAGCGCCAGGCGGCTCAGGCCCATCTCCTTGGCCTCGCGCAGGGCCAGCGGGTTGGCGCAGTAGGTGTAGCGGCTGCCGGCGGTGGCGAGCACCTCCTCGCGGTTGCGCACGACGACGGGCTTGGCCTTCCACGCGTCGTCGGGCTCGACCCCGCTGACGAGGGCACCGTCGATGTAGTCGTGGTTGAGCAACCAGACGAGCATCGCCGACACGAATCCGCCGTCCTGGCCCTTGGTGTGCTCCTCGTCGTTGGCCGCCCGGGTGAGCAGCAGCTGACGCCAGATGCCGGCCATGTCGTTGGGTTCACGGACCCGACCGAACAGGTGCATGTCGGCGGCCGGTTCCCACGCCCGGAACCGGGGGCAGGCCCGCGTGCAGGTGGTGCAGCCCTTCTCGCCGTGGATGCAGTTGTCGAGGCCGAGTTCCTCCTCGAGGTGGAACGGCTTGTACTTGCCCTCCTCGTGCTCGTACCCGATCACGTCGTGGGGGCAGGTGACGACGCACCCCGCACATCCCGTGCACAAGCCGGTGGTGATGACCTCGGCGTAGAGCTCTTTCCACTGGGCGGTCCAGCGCTCGGCCTTGGCGGGGGCGGGCTCGGTCATCGTCATGCGGTGATGGTAGGCCCGGATCCGGGCGCCGCTCAGATCCGGCGCGGATCCGGCGGCGATCCGTCGGGGCTCAGCCCCACGGCCCCCGGCCCGTCGTGCGCCGCGCGCCCGACGCCACCCGGACGAGCGCGATCCCGATCCCGAGGGCGACCACGCCGAGACCGAAGGTGAGCCACGATTCCGAGCCGGTCGGCACGGCACCGTCGATGGTCGGGGCAGCCGTCCCTCCCGAACCCCCGGATCCGCCCCCCGGTTGCCCGCCGACCGGGACGGGTGCGCCCGTGGTGGGGGGCGGCAGCGTCGATCCGGACGGGGTCGTGGTGGGCGGTGCGGTCGTGGTGGGCGAATCGGCGGTGGGCGTCCCGACCCCCTGGGTCTCGGTGCCGAGGCCCGCGAGCGTCCGGGGCCACACGGACACGACGTAGTTGACCCCGGCCGACAGGCCCGAAACCGTCGCCGAGGTGCCGGTCACGGTCTGCACCACCGTCGAGCCGCCGACGAGAACCTGGACCCGGTAGTCGAGCACCGGGGCTCCGCCGCTGTCCGCGGGAGCGTTCCACGACACCGTCAGCGAACCCACGCCGCCGGTGAGCACGAGCGACTGCACCGGGCCCGACAGGCCGGGCACCACCCGGGACACCGCACGCAACCGCCGCCCGCTGCCGGCCTCGGCGACGAGGAGATCGCCGTTCGACCGGGCGCCGAGCGCGGCGACCTCGCACAGCGACGCCGCTGCGCCTGCACCGCCGTCGCCGTTGGGGGACAGGCAGGACGAGCCGACGACCCCGGCCCGGCGGGAGATCACCCCGGCCTGGACCGACCGCACCACGGCACCGGCCCGATCGCCGACCCACAGCGTGCCGACCGCGTCGACGAGCAGCGCGATCGGATCGTCGAGGGTCGCCGCCGTCGCCGGCCCGCCGTCACCCGAGGAACCGGCGACGCCGGTGCCGACGACGGTCGTGATCGCCCCCGACCCGGTGACCGCCCGCACCCGGCGGTTGCCGGCATCGGCGATGTAGATCGTCCCGTCGCCGCCGACGGCGACCGCCCGGGGGGAATCGAGCTGGGCCGCGGTGGCCGGACCGCCGTCGCCACCGAAGCCGGGTGCGCCGGTCCCGGCGACGGTCGTGATGGTGCCGAGCGTCGAGATCGCCCGCACCCGGTGGTTGCCGGTGTCGGCCACGTAGATCGTGCCGTCGGCGGCGCGCGCGATCCCCGTCGGGTTCGACAGCGTCGACGCCGTCGCCGGCCCGCCGTCGCCCCCGAAGCCCGCCGAGCCCGACCCGGCGATCGTCGAGATCGCCCGCGTGCCGCCGAGGAGGATCCGCCGGAGCCGATGGTTGCCCGAGTCGGCCACGATCAGTGCGCCGCCGGCCCGGTCGTAGACGATGCCGGTGGGCGCGTTGAGCCGCGCGAGCTGCGCCAGGCCCCCGTCGCCGCCGCTGCCGGTCGTGCCGTCCCCCGCCACGAGGTTGACGACCCCCGACGACGAGTCGAACTCGAGCACCCGGTGCAACTCGGGCGAGGTGACGTAGGCGCCGTTGCGCTCGTTGCCGGCCACCCCGCCGAGCTGGCCCACCCCGGTGGCGCCGACGGCGGCCCCGTCGAAGAACGAGCTCGAGCCGTTGCCGGCCACGGTGGTGATGTCGCCCGGGTCGGCGGCGGCCGGACCGGCCCCGGACGCGACCAACCCGGCCGTGAGGCCGAGGGCGAGTCCAATGCGCACGAGGGCGCGAGAGGCGAACGAGGCACGAGCGCGGGCCATCACCCGCTCCGATCGGCCATCGCGAGGCGTGCGTTAGGGCTCGGACACATCGGGCACGGCGACTCTCGTCGCCGTGCGGTCGGGTTCAAGAGTGCGTCCAGATCGACCCGGGTGCCCTGGAGCGCAGGCCCCCTCGACCGATCGGACGACCGGAGGCGCCATGGCTGCGGTGCGACCGTCGAAACCTGCCGTGCACCGACCACGCCGTGGCCCGGCGCGCCCCGACGACGGGATCAGCGTCCTCGAGCTCGCCATCACCCTGGGGATCCTCGGGGTGATGATGGCGATGGTCCTGCCGATGGTGCTCACCTTCAACCGGATGTCGATGTCGGCACAGTGGCGCTCGGAGGCCAACACCGCCCTGCGGCCGCTCGTCGAGGAGGTCTTCGCCGAGTTGCGCTCGGCGCGGTCGCTGCCCACCTGCGCGGCGGGTCAGACCGCGACCGTCTCCGGCACGGCTCGCTGCCTGCGCCCGGTCGACAACGGCGCCCCGGTGCTGTCGGAGGCGACCCCGAGCCGGCTGTGCTTCATCAGCCAGCGGCGCTCGGTCGCCCTCGCCGCCGGCGACGTGCTCACGGCACCCGCCTACACCTGCCTCGAGGTGAGCGGCACCAACAACGCCCAGTTCCGGATGCTGTCCTACCCGCCGAGCACCACCGGGTACGCCCTGGGCACGACGGCCACCACCGGCACGCCGCAGCTGTCCCGGACCCTCGGCACCATCCAGGCCGGCGCCACCCCGTTCACCTACCAGCGCGCCGACGGGACGGCGACCACCGCCCTGGGCGAGATCGCCGTCGTCGGGTTCGGGGCCGAGCTGTCGCGCTGGGACGGCGTGCGCACCGACACCCAGCGGTTCAGCTACCGGATCGCGCTGCGACCCCAGAGCTACCGGGCGGGCGGATGACCCGCCTGCGCCCCTTCGGACGCCGCCGACCGGCCCCGGCCGCCCGCGGGCGCGACGGGCGCGACGGGCGCGACGACGGCGGGTATGCGCTCGTCATGGTGACGATCCTGCTGACGCTCATGCTGATGCTCACCTCGATCGCCGTGTCCTCGGTGTGGACCGACCTGCGCCGGGCGCCGCGAGCCGAACGGGTGCTCGAATCCCGTACGGCGGCCGACGCCGTGTTCAACGCGCTGTTCGGCCAGGCGACCGGGCAGGGCCTGCTGCCGCAGCTCGGCGGTGGCGGCGCGCTCAACTTCTCGATCCCCGGCGTGGCGGCCCTCGCCTCGAACCCGCAGCCGACAAGCCTGACCACCTGGGCCACCTACGACGCAGCGGCCGGTCGGTTCCGGGACTGCCCGGATCTGCGGACGACGTGCTTCCGCTACGCCGTCGACGTCGAACGGCTGCCCGGACGCGAGCGTCCGGTCGTCGCCGTCGAGGTGATCACCCGGTCCGGCTGCGTGACCAGCGCCAGCGCCACCTGCGTGTACCGGCGGTTCCAGCAGCGGTGGAAGCAGCGGGAGTTCATCGACTACCTCGTCTACAACGACTCCGGCTCCGACCCCGTCTACGGCGGGTACGACACGGCCACGTTCCAGCTCAGCCGCCCGGACCAGAGCATCGTCACCGAGGGCTACGCCCCGGCGACCACCTCGCTGGTGGCGAACGGGGGGTTCGAGCCGGTCAACCCGGCCGGCTACCAGGTGAGCACCCTGCGGGCGATGACCACCGGGTCGTTCACCTACCCCTGGGACGTCGTCGCCGACCCGGCCGGCAACCTGTACGTCCCCGACGCCCAGAGTCACCGGATCCGCAAGATCAACCCGGCCGGCGTGGTCACCACCTTCGCCGGTTCGGGCACTGCCGGCGGCACCGACGGCACCGGCACCGCCGCCAGCTTCAACGGCCCGTCCGGGATCGCGGTCGACGCCACCGGCACCCTGTACGTCGCCGAGGCCCAGGGCAACCGGATCCGCAAGATCAGCCCCGCCGGCGTCGTCACCACCCTCGCCGGTTCGGGCACCGCCGGCGGCACCGACGGCACCGGCACCGCCGCCAGCTTCCACGGCCCGACCGGGATCGCGGTCGACGCCACCGGCACCCTGTACGTCGCCGAGTACTACGGACAGCGCGTGCGGCGCATCACACCGGCGGGCGTGGTCACCACCCTCGCCGGCTCGGGCACGGCCGGCTTCGCCGACGGTACCGGCACCGCCGCCCGGTTCAACACGCCGTCCGACGTGGCCGTCGACGGCACCGGCAACGTGTTCGTTGCCGACATCGAGAACCACCGGATCCGGCGCATCACGCCCACCGGGGTCGTCACGACGTACGCCGGGACGGGCACGGCCGGCGGCACCGACGGCACCGCCGCTGCTGCGACACTTAACGGTCCCCATGGTGTCGCCATCGACCTAGCGGGCAATCTCCTCGTCTCCGAAAGCTACGGCGCTCGGTTGCGTCGGATCGCTCCGAACGGGGCCGTGACGACGGTTGCCGGCTCGGGCCCTGCCGTTGCACTCGACGGAGTCGGTACCGCAGCGACGTTCGCCCCTCTGGCCAATGTCGGCGTGGACAGCACCGGAAACGCCTACGTCGCCCAGTTCGGCGCTCCCCCGTGTCCGGGAACGATGGCTCGCTGTCCCTTGATCCGGCGGATCAGCCCCGCCGGGGTGGTCACGACGGTGGCCGGCACGGGCGAGAACGCCTTCGCGGACTCCGCCTCGTACACGTTCCCGACGGCGAGCTATCGGTCGGTCTACGACGCCGCCGGCAACCTCTTCTTGCAGACCGGCCACCAGATCACCCGCATCACCCCTGGCGGGATCGCCACGCCCTTCGCCGGCTCGGGCACGGCCGGGTTCGCCGACGGGATCGGCACCGTCGCCAGCTTCAACTCACCGAGGGGCCTGGCGATCGACGCAGCGGGCAACCTGTACGTCGCCGACTCGTCCAACCACCGGATCCGGCGGATCACGCCGGCCGGGGTCGTCACCACGCTCGCCGGCAACGGCACCAACAGCTCCACCGACGGCACCGGCACCGCCGCGACGTTCAACGGCCCGATCGACCTCGCCGTCGACGCCGCCGGCACCGTCTTCGTCGCAGACTCGGGAGGCAACCGCGTCCGGCGGATCACCTCCGCCGGCGTCGTCACCACCCTCGCCGGCTCGGGCACCGCCGGCGGCACCGACGGCACCGGCACCGCCGCCACCTTCTCGAGCCCGCGGGGGATCGCCCTCGGGCCCGGCGGGATCATGTACGTGGCCGACACGACGGGCAACCGGATCCGCGCCGTCACGCCGGCCGGCGTCGTCACCACCCTCGCTGGCTCGGGCACCGCCGGCGGCACCGACGGCACCGGCACCGCCGCCACCTTCTCGGGCCCGACCCAGATCGCCGTCGACCGGGCCGGCCTGCTGTACGTGGCCGATCAGACCGGCAACCGGATCCGGCGCATCACCGCCGACGGTCAGGTCACCACGATCGCGGGCACCGGTACGGCCGGCACCACCGACGGGCCGGCGCTCTCGGCCACCTTCACCGTTTCGGCCGGCGTGACGATCCGGCCGACCGACGGCGCGCTGATCATCGGGCAGAACGCTGCGCTGCGCAGCGTCGCGCCGTCGATGCCGACGGCGACGATCGCCACCGGTCTCAACTACGCCACCGGCGTGGCGCGTGACGCCGCCGGCAACACCTACGTCGCCGAACTGTTCAACCACCGCATCACCCGGGTGACCCCCACCGGCGTCGCGACCGTCTACGCCGGCTCCGGCACCGCCGGCTCCACCGACGGCGTGGGCACCAACGCCTCGTTCGACCGGCCGGTGGGCCTGGCGATCGACGCCACGGGCACCCTGTACGTCGCCGAGGAACAGGGCAACCGGATCCGCCGGGTGAGCCCGGGCGGCACCGTCACCACGCTCGCCGGATCCGGCACCGCCGGCTCGACCGACGGCACCGGCACGGCCGCCAGCTTCAACTCCCCACATGACGTGAAGCTCGACGCAGCGGGCAACCTGTACGTGGCCGACGCCGGCAACAACCGGATCCGGCGGGTCACGCCGGCCGGCGTGGTCACCACGTTCGCCGGCACCGGCGCCGCCGGTGGCCTCGACGGTCCGGCGGCGGCCGCCACCTTCCACTACCCGAGCGGCTTCGCCGTCAGCCCGAACGGCACCGTGTACGTGGCCGACGCCTGGGGGCAGCGCATCCGGATGATCACGCCGACCGGCTGGGTGACCACGATCGCCGGCACCGGCGCGAGCGGCTGCGCCGACGGTGTGGGGGCCGTCGCCACGGTCTCGAACCCGATCGGCCTGGCGCTGGACCCGACCGGCAACCTGTGGTTCGCCGACTACGGCTGCCACCTCATCCGGATGATCTCGCCGTCCGGTGTGGTCTCCACCGTCGCCGGCAACTTTGCGCCGACCTTCGCCGAAGGCGCCGGGATGGCGGCCTCGTTCGCCTACCCCAACTACCTCGCCCTCGCCCCGGACGGGACCGTCGTCGTCTCGGACACGGGCAACGGGCGCCTGCGCACGTTGAGCCCGGCGACGACCGTGCCGGTGCCCGACACGCCGGCCACCGTGCCGGGCACCCTCACCGCCCCCGCCGCCGTCGGCGCGTGGACCGTCGAATCCGGCACCGTCGACCTGTTCGACAAGGACCGCGTCGCCGCGCTGGCCGCGGGCGTGAGCGGCGTGCAGGCCCTCGACCTGAACGGCACCGATCGGGGAACGATCGCCCAGACCCTCGCACTGCGCGCCGGCGGCAGCTACCTGTTGAGCTTCCGGTACACCGGCAACACCACCTGCGGGGTGAGCCCGGTCGGCGCCCGCATCACGGCCGGGTCGCTCGACACGACGCTCACCGCCTCGTCCACCACCTGGGCACGGGCCGTGTACCCGTTCACCACCACGACGGCGTCGACGACCCTGCGGTTCGCGTCGACCAACACCGGCTGCGGTGGCGTCGTGCTCGACGACGTACGGGTGCTCGACCTGTCGACCGCCGTGGCCACCCCCCGGCGCTACTACGCCAACGCGAGCGACGGACTCGCCGACCTCCCCACCGACACGCCGGCCTGGCGGGCAGCCACCCAGTTCCGCCTCGCCACGAACGGCTCCCTCGAGATCAACGCCGGCGCCGACGAGACGAGCCTCACCCGCTGGCGGGTGACGCGATCCACCGGCCTCGCCGGGCCCTGGACATGGGCCACAGCGAACACCTTCACCGTGCCGGACGTGGCCGCCGGCGACATCGTTGCGCTCGAGACCACTGCGCTCAACGACGATCCGGCCACCCGCTCGCTCACCTGGGAGGCGCGCCGCAACGGCGGCACCTGGTTCGAGCTGCGGTCGAACCTCTCGAACAACCTGGGGATCGAGACCAAGACCGTCGAGCTGTCCCGCACGGGCGACGTGCTCGCCGGGCGGGTCCGCACGAACAGCACCACGCTGCGCATCTGCGGCGGGCCGCGGTTCAACGGCACCGTCGAGCTCGCGAACTCCACCACCGGGGACGCCTACCTCGCCGCCGACGCCGCCACCTGCCCCGTCCAACCGGTCGGCAACGGCACGACCGCGGCCCCGGCCGCGAGCCGCGTGCAGGTCCTCCCGGTCCCGCTGAGCACGGCGACGTTCGCTTCGACCAGCCCGTCGATCGCGACCACCCTCACCGGCCCGCTCACCGTCGTGCTCGCCGGCCCGACCATGACGGTGACCCCCACGACGGGCGTCGCCGCCGGCACCTCCACCGTCGTGGACATCCCCGCCGGACGAGCCGTACGGGTCGAGGGCGACCTCACCATCAGCGGCAACACCGATGCCGCCGTCACGTTCTACGCAACGGGCACGATCACCGTGGCCGGCGACCTGACACCCACCACGGCGAGCCGCACCAACGTGGACCTCGGGCTCGTGGCCGAGGGCGCGATCGCCGTCGCCTACGACCCCACCTACCGGCGGATCGACGCGAACCTGATGAGCCGCAACGGGAACCTCGTCGTGTCGGGCTGGGACACCAACCCGATCCCGCTGACCGGGCCACCGATCCTCGCGCTCACCGGCACCCTGGTCACGAAGACGGCCTCCACGGCGGGGGTCCAGTCCGCCGGCGTCCCGACGACCGGGATGATCAGCCATTTCCGGTACCCGAGCACGATCCCCAACCCGCCCGCCTACCTCGAGGACGTCATCGGCAACTGGGAGCGGCTCGACCTCACCGAAGTGCCGCCGAGCAACGCCGGTCTGCTCGACGTCCTACCGCGCTGATCGTCAAGAACCCCACAAGTCCCCGCACGGGCTGCGCGAGACCGCCGAGCTGCCGACCACAGCAGGGGATGTCCAGGTCACGCCCCTGCTCGTGGTGGTGCCGTCGTGCGGCGCGCCGGGATGACGGCGTCTCGCTCGCCGAGCTCGTCGTGGCCTCGCTCGTGTTCATCATCGTCACGGCCCTCGCCGCGCCGCTGCTGGTCCGGGTGATCCGCACCCAGCAGAGCCTCGGGCGCATCGACGGCCAGGTCAGCTCCGTGAACGACGCCACCGAGCAGGTCCTCGCCCTCGGCTGTGGTTCGACGCTCGCCGCCGCCGGCTCGGCCGCGGCCCGGACGGCCATCGTGGAGCGGGCCAACACCTGCGGCGCGATCGTCGGCACCCTCGCGGGCACCGCTGCGACGGTCGTCCCCTTCGGCCTGGTCGCGCTGTCCGCCGGCGACCTCGAGGCGACCGCCGGTACCACCCGGCTGCGCGTCGACTCCTCGTGGACGCACCCGACCATCGGACGCACGTCGTGGCTGCCGAGCGGCACGTCGAGTTCGGACACCAACGCGATCCGGGCCGGCGTCCCGGCGACGGGCGACCTGCTGCTCCAGCGGGTCGTGCGGGTGACGACACCGGTCGACGGTCGCCAACGGGTGTCGACGGTCAGCCACCTCGCCAGCCGCACCGAGAGCGAACTCCCGGCCGGGCCGCTCGGGCGACTCGAGGTCCTCGTACCGTCCGGGTTCGACAAGGTGGCCGTGCAGTTCCGCACCGTGGGCGCCGGGGGACCGGCGACCGAGACGCTGTGGCTGGTGCGCACGACGCTGAACCTCAACGACTACACCGCGAGCGCCACGCTCATGGGCGGCACGGCGCTGCGCGTCGCGTCGTTCCCCTACGTCCCCGCCGGCTCGTACACGGTCAAAGGCATCCGGACCGATACCGGCGTCGAGTCGACGTTGACCACGTGCACCGTCAACGCCGGCGATCCGGCGGCCCGCGCCGACATCAACCTCTGCGTCATCGCCTGACGAACGCGCCGGCTCACTCGTGCTCCACGAGGACCGGCTTCGCCGGTGCCGTCGTGCTCGTGGTGCTCGGCTTCGCCGGTGCCGTGTCGGGTGCGGCGCCGGGTGCGGCGCCGGCACGGATCTTCACGTCGTCGATCCGGATCGCGGTCGATGACCCGACCGAGGCCGTGAACCCGACCGAGCCCTCCGAGGGCAGTTCGGCGACCGTGACGTCGAGGACCGGCTTGCCGTCGATCGAGACCCGGACGCGCTTCGACGCCGAGAAGGTCACCTTCACCTCGAACTTCGACGCCGACGCCGGGATCTGCGCCTGGCTCGACACGATCAAGCCCTTGCCCGATTCGTACTGACGGGCCACGACCACGGCGGGTTTGCCGGACATCGGGGCGACCAGGAACCCGATCGCGATCCCGCCCAGACCACCCCAGCCGAGGCCGGATCCCCCCGCCCCGACCCGCCCGACCCGGTCGGCCGGGACGAACGCGAAGGCCATCCCGTGGGGCCCCCTCTTGGCATCGTCGCCGTCGACCGACACCTCGAACGTGGCCTCGAGACCCGCCGAGCCGTACCGGGCCTTGGTGAGGGCCGACCCCTGCGGTGCGTTGAAGACGAGGTCGCCGTCGTTCCAGCCGGCGCCTGCGAGCGCGACTGCGCCCCCGGTGAACGGCACGGAGCCGGACGGCACCCTGGTGGTGGGGGTGGTGGAGGTGGTCGACGTGGAGGTGGTGGGCGACGCCGGCACCACGGTCGTCGCTGGGCCGGACGTCGCCACCGTTGTCGCTGGGCCGGACGTCGCCACCGTGGGCGCTGGCGCCGTCCCGGGGCCGGTCGTCGCTGGGCCGGTGGGCGCCACCGTCGCTGCTGGGCCGGACGTTCCCGGGCCGGTCGTCCCGGGGCCGGTCGTCCCGGTGGTCGTCGACGGCGCCGTCGCCGCAGATCCGGCGGATTCGGCGCCCACCGGCGCCGTCCCGACGGGGATTCGGGCCGCCGACGCGGCAGGCGCGACGGTCCCACCGGCCGCTCCCGCCGACGGGGGCGCCGGCGGCGGCGCGCCGTCGGGCACCCGGACAGGGTCATGTCATCGCCCCCCCACTGATGTGAAAAGAATATCTGGCTTTCTTGTTGTACGGAAGCGGTAAACGGGAGGTGAAAAAGACGAAAATTCAGTCTGATGTGGGAACGGGGAAAGGGGGCAAAATGGCACAACGTTGCGGGCCCCCAGCTGACC
>JBJTVH010000070.1:0-17628 GCA_046081125.1 Acidimicrobiales bacterium | reverse complement strand
GCGCCCTGCCCTGCCCGGCGGTGCCCGATCCGGATGCCGCCGCGCCGACCATCGCTGCGACCGCCGCGACGGCGCCGGGCGCCCCGCTGCCCGGCCCGTCGTCGCCGCTCGACCCTCCGACGGGCAGCCCGCTGCTGGCCGCCGTTGCGCCAGCGGGCCTCGGTGGCCTGCTCGTCGCCGGCGGCGCGGCCTCCCTGGTCGCCCTGCGCCGCCGCCACCAGGCTCGCCGGGCGCCCGCCGGCCACCGCCTGCCGCGCCCCGACCCGGACCTGCACCCGGTGCGAACAGCGATCGCCGAGACCGGCGCCGTCGAACGCCTCGTACGCCTCGAGGTGGCCCTGCGCAGCCTCGCCGCCCGGGTCGGCCGGGCGGGCGCGGCGCGCGTGACGGTCGTGATCGCCCACGACGCCGGCGACATCGAGGTCCTCCTCGACGGTGCCCCGGGCGACCTGCCGACCGCCTGGCGCACCGGGACCGGCGCCGACCGGCTCGTGCTGCCGGCGGCGATCACCCTGCGCGAGCTCGCGAGCGAACTCGACGGCGTCGCACCCCCGTGCCCGGCCCTCGCGCATCTCGGGCGCGCCGACGCCGCCGACGTGTTCGTCGACCTCGAAGCGGTGGGCGCCCTCGCCGTCGACGGCCCGGGCGCCGCCGGGGTCGTGCGAGGTGTGCTCGCCGGCCTCGCCGTGACCCCGTTGGCCGCAGCGCTCGACATCGCCGTGTCCGGGATCGAACCATGGGGCCTCGAAACCGGCCGCGTCGAGGACGTCGCACCGGACGTGCTCGCGGCGCGCTGCGCCGCCCGGTCCGGTCCGCTGCTCGCGGCGCTCTACGCGAGCGGCGCCCCGTCGACGTTCGCACTGCGCGCCCGGCACGGTGAGGAGGCCTGGGCGCCGATCGTCGCCGTCGCCACCAGCGACGTCCCGACCGGACCGGGGATCGCCGCCCTCCGCGTCGGCGGCCCGGCCCCGTGGCGGCTCGCACCCGTGCCCGGAGGCCGGTGGCGGCTCACCCCCGCAGGCATCGACCTCACCCCGGTCGCCCTGACCCCCGACGGTCTCGCCGACGTGGCCGCTGTGCTGCGCGACGCCGACCGCCCGGCCGAAGCCGTGCTCGACCTCCCCGTGCCCGACCCGGACCGGCGGCTGCCCGAGCCCGCCGTGGCTCGCGCGGTGTCCGGTCCGGTGCTGCGCGTGCTCGGCAGCATCCAGCTCCTCGATGCCGACGGCGACGCGGTCGAGGTCGAACGGGCCAAGGCGCTCGAGCTGCTGGTCTGGCTCGCCCTGCACCGTCACCGGCCGCACCGCCGTGAGGCGCGCGCCGCGCTGTGGTCGGTCGAGGTGGCCGACGGGACCTTCCACAACGTGGTGTCCGAGGCCCGTCGCGCGCTGGCCCGGGCCGTGCCCCCACCTCCCGGTCGCGAGTGGTTGCCGGCGCGACCCGAGCCGACCTTCGCGCTCGATCCCGCCGTCACCACCGATCTCGACCGATTCCGTTCCCTGGTGCGGGCCGGCGACGCCGCCGGGGCCGTCGAACTCGTCCGCGGCCGGCCCTTCGCCGGGGTGACGTGGAGCTGGCTCGACGCCGAAGCCCATCAGCTCGACGTCACCCTCGAGGTGGTGGAGGTGATCGCCGGTCTCGCCGCAACCCACCTCGCGTCGGGGCGGATCGAGGAAGCCTTCGTGACGAGCGCACGCGGTCTCGCGCTGCTGCCCGGTCACGAGCGGCTCGTCGAGCTCCGGCTGCGCGCCCACGCCGCGGCCGGCAACCGGGCCGGCCTGCGGCGCGAGATCGAGGCCTACGAGCGGGTGGTCACCAGCGACGGGTGCGACCCGTCACCGTCGCTCGTCGCGCTGTCCGCCACGCTCACCCGGGCCGTCGTCGGCCCGGGTGACTGACGGGGCTCAGCGGCGGGCGGCGAACCAGGCGAAGGGGTCGTCGATCCTCATCCAGCGGAACAGGTTCAGGTAGAAGTGCCGGATCTTCGTCTCGTTGTAGCTCGCGAAGATCACCTCTTGGCCCTCTTGCGCTTTGAGGCCGGTCTGCACGTGCGGGAGGTTCAGCGAATCCTGCTGGAACACCTTGAGCGTCGGACCGAGTTCGGGAGCGAGGGTCCAGTCGTCGTCGACGCCGAGGTGCCGTACCGCGGCGGGCCGCGGCCGGTTGGCGGGATCGGGTGCCGGTGGGAACCGCATCACCTCGAAGATGCACGAATCCGGATCGTCGCCGTTGGGGCGGAACCGGTAGAAGAGATCGTTGAAGCATCCCCACGGCGACCAGTTCGGGAACACCGAGTAGTAGATCGCGTCGATCATCTCGGCATCGCTGACCGAATCGACGTCGAGCGCATCACCGTGCTGGGCCCGCAGCAGGTCCCGCTTGCGATCGGCGATCCAGGTGCGCCGCTGCGCCGGGGTCTCCACCCCCGCCGGCGGGACCGGCAGCATCATCGGCACGTCCTCCATGCCCGGCAGGCTGGGACCACCGATCCAGATGCACAGGTGCGGGTCGGCCTGGGTCTGGGGACCGTCGATCCAGTTCCCGTCGGCGTCGAACACGCTCACGTGGCCGTCGAGGTCGGTCACCTTGACCCGGTTCTCCTCGAGCCGCTCGTAGAGGTGGCCGTTCATCGGGTGCCGCCACCGGGCGTACTGCAGGCCGTCGTCGGGCTGGTCGTAGCGGGGCATGTTGGCCAGGTGCGGGCTGGCCACGCCGTGGGGGGACACGGCGCGCGAGAACGTGGGGTACACGTCGTAGCGGGTGTTGGCGTCGCCGAGGTTCGGCATCAGGGTCGGGTGGGTGGCGACCGTGTGGTACGCCTCCATGAAGGCTTCCTGGCAGGCCTTCCAGTTCACCGGCATGATCTTCGCGACGTGCGCCGCCTTGTACCGCTTGGTGAACGGCAGCTGTTCGAAGTGCTCGTCGAGACCGGCGAGGAACGCCACGAGCGGCTCGGCATCGCGGTCGGGGTTGATGAACACGAAGCCCTGCCAGGTGGCGACCTTGGCCTCGGGCAGGTCGTAGTCGGCCTTGTTCAGCTCGGGGAAGTCCCACTCGCAGGGGATCTCCTTCAGCCCGCCGTCGAGAAACCACGACCAGCCGTGGAACGGGCAGCGGAGGTTCTTCGCGCCCTTGCCGTCGCAGGTGCGCAGCTTGCGGCCCCGGTGCAAGCACGCATTGCGGAAGGCCTTGATCTCGTCCGGGGCGGTCCGCACGACGAGGAACGACAGGTGCGCGACGTCGTAGACGACGTAGTCACCCACTGCGGGGAGCTCTTCTTCGAGGCACGCGATCTGCCACACCCGGCTCCACAGACGCTCCACTTCGAGGTCGTGCCACGCCTTGGACGTGTAGATACCGGCGGGCACGCGGGTGTTCCCCGGCGGCATCGGCGATTCCCTCCGGAACACCTCGCGCACCGGGCGGCTGTCGGCGTCGAGCAGTTCCGCAAGGCTGATCCCGGCGGAGCGATCCGTTCCGGTGAGCGTTTCGGTCATGACGTTCCCTCCGTCCGGGCCGCCCCTCGACCCGAGACGGGTTCGACCGTAGATCACCATCGGGTCCGGGGCCTCGGGACCTCGCGCCGGCGCCGACCGGGACCATTGGCCGCGGCACGGCGCCGCCGCCGTTGGGCAGACTGACCCGGTGCTGCGCCGACTCGTCACCCTCGTGTCCGGCATCGTCGTGGTCCTGGCCGCGTGCGGCGGTGCCGAGGACACCGCCCTGCGGGGGGCCACGCTCGAGCCGGCGCCGGTGGTGTCGACGCTGCAAGCCCCCGAGGGCGGCGACGGCACGCCGTTCCGGTTCGTCGCCGACCAGGGCGGCCTACTGGCCGTGTACTTCGGGTACACCCAGTGCCCGGACCTGTGCCCGACCACGATGGCCGATCTCAAGTCGGCGCTGCGCCGGCTGGGCACGAAGGCGTCCCGGGTCGACGTCGCCATGGTCACGGTCGACCCGGCCCGCGACACCGCAGCGGTGCTGCGCACCTACCTGTCGCACTTCTTCCCCGCCGAGCAGGTTCACGCGCTGCGGTTCGAGGACCCGACCGCGCAGAAGGCCGTCGAGACGGGCTTCCTCGCCACGTCGAAGGTGACCACGACCGCCGGCGGTGCCGTCGAGGTCAGCCACACCGCGATGACCTCGATCGTCGACGACCAGGGCCGCATCGTCGTGCAATGGCCGTTCGGCACGAGCGCGGAGACGATGGCGCACGATCTGAACGTCCTGTTGGGCCGGGCGCGATGACCGCCGCCGTCGTCGCCCCTGCCCGGCGCGCCGGGGTGCTGTGGTGGGCGGTGCCCCTGCTGCTCGCGATCGTTGCGGCCGCAACGATCGGGGTCGCGGTGGCCGGTCGGAGCGAACCCCCGGTCCCGGCCGCCCGGTACGTCGTGCCGGCCGGGACCGGCGCCGCCATGGACGCCGGGAACCACGTCGCCGTGCTGCCGGCGACGATCGTGATGCGCCAGGGGGTCGAGTTGGTGATCGTCAACCAGGACGACCGACCCTTCGATCTCGGCCCGTTCGTCATCGGGCCCGGCCAGACCTTCCGCCGGGTGATGGCCGACAAGGGCACCTTCCGCAACACCTGCCGGCTTGCGCCCGGCGGCGACGTGACCTTCGTCGTGTTCTGACATGCGTCCGACGTCGAGACTCGGCCGGGCCGTCGCCGCGGTCGTCACCGTGCTGACGATCACCGTGCTGACGATCACCGCATGTGGTGGGGGCGGCACGACGTCGGCGACCGACCTGCCCCTGGCCATGGTCGACGGTCCGGCGCAGCCGGTCTCGTCGCAGCGTGGCCGGCCGGTGGTCGTCAACTTCTTCGCATCGTGGTGTGCCCCGTGCCTGCGCGAGCTGCCCGACCTCGTCGCCGTCGCCGCGGAGCGGGCCGGCACCGTTGCGTTCCTCGGGGTCAACGTGCAGGACGACGGCGACACGGGGATCGACCTCGCCCGCCGCTCCGGCGTGACCTACGCCCTCGCCCGTGACCCCGACGGCGACGCGCTGCGCGCCTTCGGCGGCACGCAGATGCCCACCACCGTGCTGGTGCGCGCCGACGGGACCGTGGCCGAGGTGCACCTCGGCGCCATCGACGCCGCGACCCTGCGGCGCAAGCTCGACAACCTCTGAGCCGCTTCGTCGCCGCACCTAGCCGACGGCGAGCTCGACGAGGAACCCGTCGTGGTCCGATCCGGGCAGCGCCACACGTTCGAGGCCGCACACCTCGACGTCGCGCACGAGCGCCCGGTCGAGCTGCAGCACCCGCGGCCACCGACCGTGCGCCGGCCACGAACGCCGGCGCCGGACGCCGGCTGCGGCGTGGGCGTCACGAAACCCCGCTCGCCAGAACGACCCGAGCGCCCCGCTCCAGGCGTTGAAGTCGCCGCAGACCACGACCGGGCCGTCGGTCTCGGCGGCCTCGGTGGCGATCCCGGCCAGGTCGGCCCGCCAGTCCCGCACGGCACCGGGCAACGGTGGGTCGGGGTGCACCAGGCAGAGGCGTATCGACCGGGTCTCGGCGTGGAGCATTGCGTCGATACCCCGATGCGCCCCGAACCAGCGGGCGCGCCCGCGCAGTGCGAGCCGCGACCACACCCCGACCCCTTCGGTGTCGTCGCGGCCCTCGACCACGGCGTAGGGCAACGCGGCGGCGAGCGCCCGGTCGAGTGCGTCGGCCTGCGCGACGGTCAACTCACAGAGGGCGACGGCGTCGACCCGGGTCGAAACGGCGACGACCGTCTCGACGAGTGCGTCGAGACGGTCGTTCGCCCACAACACGTTGCCGACGAACAGCCGCACGTCGGGTTCGCAGCGCCGCACGGCGCACGGAGCAACTCGGACGATCAGTCCTTTTCGTCGATGGTCACCGACAGCATCGCGACATCGGTGAGCGGGCGGTCGCCCGGGCCGGTCGGCACGGACTGGATCGCCTCGAGCACGTCGAGGCCCTTCACCAGTTTGCCGAACAGGGAGTAGTTCGGGGGGAGCCGAACGCCCTGCGGACCGGAGATCACGAAGAACTGGCTGCCGTTGGTGTTCGGGCCGGCGTTGGCCATCGCGAGCGAACCGATCTCGTAGCGCCCGGGAGCGGGCAGCTCGTCGGCGAAGCGGTACCCGGGGCCACCGCGCCCGGAGCCCTCGGGGTCGCCGCCCTGGATCACGAACCCCCGGATGATCCGGTGGAAGATGATGCCTTCGAAGTAGCGGTAGCGGGCGAGGAACACGAAGTTGTTGACCGTCTTCGGCGCTGCGAGCGGATCGAGGGCGGCCACCATCGTGCCGAGCGTGGTCTCGATGGTCGCCGTGTAGCGCTTCGCCGGGTCGATCCCCATCTCGGGGGCCTCGCGGAAGGACTGGGTCTTGGGCGAGCTGCCGTCGGCGGCCGGGAACGGGGTGGGCATCGGGCCACCCTACCGGCACCCCACCGGTAGCCTCGGGCCCCGATGGAGCCCACCGACGATGCGTTCCGCGCGGCGCTGGTCGCCCAGGTCGACGCCGATCTCGCGGCGTTGGACGTGGCGTTGCGCCGGCTCGACGAGGGCACGGCGTTTCGCTGCGAGGCCTGCTCGGGTGTGATCACCGACGCCCGGCTCGACGCCGATCCGCTGGCGATCACCTGCGGCTCGTGCGACGCCGGCTGAGCCCGAGCGCAGCCCGCTCGAGCGGGCCGGGCCGCTCGAGCGGGCCGGCCCGTCGGGGCCGGTGGCGCACCCGGGTCGGCCGGGTCGTGCGCCTGGTGCGCCTCGGCGGCCGGCGGATGGTGCACCTCGCCGTCGTGAAGGTGCGCGGGATCGGCGCCGACGAGGCTCGGCGCCGCGCCCTCGACGAGCGCTTCGCCATTCGGAGCGCGGCCGACGTCGCCGCCGAACTCGGTCAGCTCAAGGGCGTGCTCATGAAGGCCGGCCAGCTCCTCGGCGTGATCGCGGACGGCCTGCCGCCCGAGGCGGCCGCAGCGCTCGCCACCCTGCAGGCTGACGTCCCCCCGATGGCGCCGTCGCTGGCCGCCGGGGTGGTGCGCGCCGAGCTCGGCTCGTCGCCCGAGCGGTTGTTCCTCGACTGGCAGCCCGTCCCGGTCGCCGCGGCGTCGATCGGTCAGGTGCACCGAGCGGTGCTGTTCGACGGTCGGGAGGTGGCGGTCAAGGTCCAGTACCCCGGCGTCGCGGAGACGATCGGACCGGATCTCGACAACGCCGAGCTGCTCTACCGGCTGTTTTCGTCGTTCGCGCTCAAGGGGTTCGACGCCCGGGCCTTCGTCGAGGAGCTGCGGGCCCGGATGACCGAGGAGCTCGACTACCGGCGGGAGGCCGCCGACCAGCAGGCCTTCGCGCGGGCCTTCGCCGGGCACCCGTTCGTGCGCGTCCCCGACGTGGTGCCCGAGCGATCCGGGGTGCGGGTGCTCACCACCGAGTGGGTGGAGGGGTGGACCTTCGCCGAACTCGTCGCACACGCCGACCCCGCCACCCGCCAACGCGCCGCCGAGGCGGTGTGGCGGTTCGGCCAGCGCTGCGTGCTGCAACTCGGGATGTTCAACGGCGACCCGCATCCGGGCAACTACCGGTTCCATCCCGACGGCACGGTGTCGTTCCTCGACTTCGGGCTGGTGAAGCGCTGGGACCCCGGCGAATGGGACCTGCTGCGACCGAGCCTGGATGCCATCGTGGTCTCGCGCGATCCCGGGGCGCTGGTGGCGACGATGGAACACAACGGGTTCCTGCGGGCCGGTCACGGGCTCGACCCGCAACTCGTCTACGACTACGTGTCGAGCCCCTACGTGCCGTACCTCACCGATTCGTTCACGTTCACGCCGTCGTTCGTGCCCGACACCCTGCGCCGGCTGCTGGATCGGGGCGGCCCCCACGCCGGGGTGATGGCGGCGCTCGACATGCCGGCGAGCTTCGTGATCCTCGACCGGGTCGTCTGGGGGGTGTCGGCGTTGCTCGGGCGGCTCGGGGCCACCGGGCCGTGGCGGGCGATGCTGCTCGAGTACCTCACCGGCGGGCCCCCGGCGGGCCACTGGGGTGTCACCGAGCAGCGCTGGCCGGCTCCGCCGGGGACCGAGTGGGTCACGCCCGGGCCGGTGGGCCAGACTGACCCCCGCCCGGCCGCCGGTGCCGGACCGATAAAGGAGGCCCCATGGCCGACGTGAGCAAGTTCCTGGACAAGGCGTACGAGCAGATGAACTTCGCCGAGCTTGCCAAGGCCCCGGTGGCCGCCCTGCAAGGCGTGTCCGAGGCCGATGGTGAGCTGCTCGCCAAGGCGCTGAACATCAAGACGATCGAGGACCTGGCGACCAACAAGTTCGTGTTGTGGGCGCAGGCGATCACCACGCTGTCCAAGTAACGCACGCGCCCAAGCCCTGGCTGCCGGTGGCGGCGATCGTCACGGCGGCGTTCATCTTCGGGACGAGCTTCGTCGTCGTCAAAGAAGGTCTCGACGCCGTCGATCCGGTGCCGTTCCTGGCCTGTCGCTACCTGCTCGCCGCGGCACTCTTCTGGGCGCTGGCCCGGGGCCGGCGCCCGACCCGGCAGGAGTGGCGGGTCGGGGCCGGGGCCGGCGTCAGCTACGCCGTGGGGATGGTCCTGCAGACGTGGGGCCTCGACCACACAACCCCGTCGGCCGCCGCGTTCTTGACCTACCTGCTCGTGGTGCTGGTCCCGGTGGTCACCTTCGTCACCACCGGCCGGCTCCCGAGTCGGCGCGCGCTCGCGGCCATCGCCGTGTCGCTGGCCGGGCTCGTGCTGCTGACCGGCGGGGGGTTCGGCCTCGGGGCGGGGGAGCTCGCCGTGCTCGGTGGCGCCGTCGCGTTCAGCGTCCACCTGGTCCAGGTCACCCACGCCAGCCGGGTGTCGGACGTGTTCCGGTTCAACGCCGTGCAGAGCCTGACGACGTCGGCGCTGCTGTTGCCGTTCGTGCCCTTCACCGGTGGCGTCCCCGGCGCGACCGGCTGGTTCGTGATCCTCTACGCGACGGTCATCGTGACCATCGGGGCCCAGGTGCCCTGGACGTGGGCGTCACGCCACCTGTCCTCCACGCGGACCGCGGTGATCCTGCTGCTCGAGCCGGTCTTCGCGGCCCTGGCCTCGACGCTGCGCGGAGAGCGGTTCACCCTCGCGGCGATGGCCGGCGCCGGGCTCATCCTCGCCGGTGCCGCGATCGCCGCGCTCGACGGCTCGGACCCGGCGCATCCGGGCCCCGGCGTGCGGCGTAGGCTCGGCCGCGCGTCGATGGCCACCGGGCGTCGCTGACGGTCGGCCGTCACCAGCAACCGGAAGTCGACAACAGCCGGAACGAGAGGGGTCGACATGGCTGATCCGCGCAAAGCCCGCGCACCGTTCGCACCGTGGGACCGTCGGGAGCTGCCGGGCGCGTTCGACGTCGCCGAGTCGGCCAAGCGGGTCGGTCACTACAAGTGGATCGAGATGAAGTCGTTCGAGGCGCTCGGGGGGTGGGTCGCCACCGTGCCCGAGCTCGACGTGAAGATGCGCCTCGGCACCCACTGCTACAAGCACGCCTGGCATGCCGAGCTGTGGCACAAGCGGCTGCCGGAGCTGCGCGAGATGAACCCCGATCGCCTGACGCAGCCGCCCAACGACCAGCTCGTGGCCTTCGTCGACGCCATGACCGAGCCCGAGGCGCCGGAGCTCACGATCGAGAAGCTCGTCGGTGTCTACCGGGTGCTGATCCCCCACAAGATCGCGGCGTACACCTACCACCTGAACAACACGAGCCAGATCACCGACGCACCGACGATCCGGTCGCTGCGGTTCGCCCTGTCCGACGAGTTCGACGACTGGCGCGACGGCGAGATGCTGATCCAGTCGCTGATCGAGACTCCGGACGACGTCGAGCGGGCGGCCCGCCACCAGGCCCGGCTCGAAACCCTCATGGTGGCCGCCGGCGGGATCGCCGGTCCCGGTTCGATCGGCCTGCCGGCCGAGGAGGTCGCGCCCTGATGCGCCGTCACCTGCCCGCCTCGGAACTCGCCCGCGATGAGCGGTTCCATACGATCACCATGCGCGACCGGATGGCCGACCCGCGGGCCGGCCGGGGCCGGTTCGAGGGTGACAACGGCCGCCGCTCCAACCGGCTGACGCCCGATCTGCCATCGGCCTCGGAGGCAGCGCGCAGCATGATGCACGGGATCTTCGTCGGGGAGATCCAGGCGCTCGAAGGCGCCGGGCGCACCTGCTTCGACTTCGACGACATCCCGTTCGCCCTGAAGCTCGACATGGCCCGCCAGGCCTGGGACGAGGCGCGACACGTCGAGATCAGCGTGAAGCTGTCGGCCTGGATGGGCACCGAGATCGGGCAGTTCGCCGAGAACACGGTGCTGTTCGAGGCAGCCTGCAGCGCCGATCCGGTGATGCGGCTCGCCGGCGTCAACCGGGCGCTCGAGGGTCTGGCGATCGACGTGTTCACGACCATGAAGGCCTTCGGTGAGTTGGCCGGCGACCCGTTCCTCGAGTTCTGCGAGGACTGGATGCTCGCCGACGAGGTCACCCACGTGAAGATGGGGTCGGACTGGTTGCGGCGCCTTACCGAATCCGACCCGCAGCGGCGAGCGGCCGCGCTCGAGTTCCAGTCGGTGGTCGACAAGTTGTTCTCCTACGGCGGGACCCGCAGCGACTCCGACGAATCGATGATCGGCCTGGCCCGACGGTTCCGGGAACTCGCCGGGTTCACCGACGACGAGATCTCCCACATCGCCGACGTGTCCGACGAGGCGCTGTCCGAGGCCAAGGCCCGCAAGCAGGCGGTGCGAGCGGGGGCCGGAGCATGACGGTCGCGGTGACGCCGGAGGTGTTCCGGTTCGTGCAGTACGACGCCGCCGAGATCGCGGCCGTCGTCGAGGACCTGCTCGGTCGTCTCGGCCTCGCCGGCACCCGGGTGGCGCTCGACGTCGACGAGACCACCCCGCTCACGCGGGTGGTCGTCCACGAGGGTGATCCGCTGCGGATCGAGGCCGGGAGCGGGGCCCTCGAGGACACGCGGGTGCCTCGGACGTTCTCGCCTACCGCCGCCCAGGTGAACGTGGGCCGGGTCCTGCTGCGCCGCCGGGATCGTCGCGGCGCCGCGTTCGCCGCAGCGCCCGACGACGCCGGGCTGTCGCTGGCCGAATTGGCCGCCTGGGACGTCACCTGCGTCGGGCGGCTCGCCCGTGCCGGGGTGCGGGTGCACGCCGACCGCTGGCGGTACAACCTGCGCAACCGGATCGGGTTCACCGACGCCACCGACGCCGTGTTCGACCGTCTGTGGGCGACCGACGACGCCTCGTGGTTCGACATCGCCGCCGCCTGTGGGGCGGTGACCCCGTGAGTGGCGAATCGTCGACGATTCGTCAGCGGCGGGTAGCGACCAACGGAGTCGAACTCGACGTCCTCGAAGCGGGCGACCCGTCGAATCCCCTGGTGGTGCTGTCCCACGGGTTCCCGGAGAGCTCGTGGTCGTGGCGTCACCAGCTCCCGGCCCTGGCCGCCGCCGGCTACTACGCCGTCGCCCCGGACCAGCGGGGCTACGGGCGCTCGAGCCGTCCCGCCGAGGTGAGCGCCTACGGCATCGATCACCTGTGCGACGACCTGCTCGGCGTGCTCGACGGCGAAGGCCGCGATCAGGCGGTGTTCGTCGGTCACGACTGGGGGGCACTGATCGTCTGGGAGCTCGCCCGGCTACACCCCGAGCGGGTGAAGGCCGTCGTGGGCGTCAGCGTCCCGTTCGTGCAGTGGCCCGGGCCGCCGACGGCGCTGATGCGGGCCGTCTGGGGCGATCGGTTCTTCTACATCCTCTACTTCCAGACGGTCGGCCCGGCGGAGACCGAACTCGGTGCCGATCCTCGCCGGACGATGGCACGGGTGCTGTGGTCGGCGTCGGGCGACGGCTTCCAGGGACCCCGAGCGGAGATCCCGCCGATGGAGGGCACCGGCTTCCTCGACCTGATGAGCGACCCGCCGTCGCCGCTGCCGGCCTGGCTGACCGACGCCGACATCGACCACTACGCCGAGCAGTTCGCTGCGAGTGGGTTCTTCGGCCCGGTGAGCTATTACCGAAACCTCGACGCGAACTACGAGCGGATCAAGGACCTGCCGGCGTCCCGCCTGTCGATGCCGAGCTTCTTCATCGGCGGGGACAAGGACGGCGTGATCGCCATGGACCCCGGCGGGATCGACCGGATGCGCGAGGCCTTGCCGGACTTCCGGGGGGCCGTGCTGCTCCCCGGCGTCGGCCACTGGACCCAACAGGAAGCCCCGGCCGCCTTCAACGACGCGCTCCTCGGGTTCCTCCGCTCACTCTGAGCGCGAGGAATCCGCCCGCCCCTCACGAATCGTCAACAATTCGTCCTCCAGTCCCCCTCACGAATCGTCAACGATTCGTCCTCCAGTCGGCAGGATCGCACAACCTGACCGTTTACAGAACCACGCTCCGTACGATCGACCACCGTGAGCGCGCATCGAGGCGACGACGAGACGTCGGTCGGTTCAGGCCAGATCGTGCGCGCTCACGGGATCCAGCAGGTCGATGTCGGGCGCTCGACGCAGCAAGCCGTCGCACGCCCGGGCCATGTCGACCATGACCGCCGAGTCGAAGTGGGCCCGCTGGTCCTGCGGACTGGACCACTTCTGGACCACCACGAACCGGCCCGGCCGCAGCGCCGAGGCGCACAGGTCGACGTTGCGGCACCCGGGCTCGTGGCGGGCCAGCACCACGTACTTCGCCAGCACGGCGGCAACCGCCGCCGGATCGGCGGCATCGAACACCATCGTGACCATCGTCAGGCTGATCTCGCCCTCCATGACCGCCCAGCGTGCCCCACGCATCGGTCACCCGGCCACCGGAGGAGGGGGTTGACCTCACCGGTATCGTGGCAATGCCCGGTGGTTCAGCCAGACCGCGTCATGTCCAGCACACCCCGGTGGGGAGAGGAGCAGTAGGTGGCCAAGGAGCGCGTCGAGCGCGACGAAGAGGATCTCGTCCGTCTCTACCTCACCGACATCGGGCAGTACCCGCTGTTGACGAAGGACGACGAGGTTCGCCTCGCAAAGGCCATCGAGGCGGGTGTCGCTGCCCGGGCCGAGATGGAAAAGGCCGGCAAGGCCGTCACGGCAGCCAAGAAGCGTGAGTTGCGCCGCCAGATCAAGGATGGTGACGACGCCCAGCGCACCTTCGTGCAGTCGAACCTCCGCCTGGTCGTGTCGATCGCCAAGAAGTACCAAGCCTCCGGCCTGCCCCTGCTCGACCTCATCCAGGAGGGCAACCTGGGCCTGATGCACGCCGTCGAGAAGTTCGACTGGCGCAAGGGCTTCAAGTTCTCCACCTACGCCACCTGGTGGATCCGGCAGGCCATCACCCGGGGCATCGCCAACACCGGACGCACCATCCGTCTGCCCGTCCACGCCGGCGACACCCTCGCCCGGCTCCAGAAGGCGCGTGCTCGCCTCGAGCTCAAGCTCGGCCGCCCGGCCACGCTCGCCGAGCTGTCGGCCGAGGTCGAGATGCCCGAGGACAAGGTCACCGAAGCGCTGCGGTTCGCCGCCGAGCCGCTGTCGCTCTCCGAGCCGTTGCGTGAGGACGGCGACGCCGAGTTGGGCGATGTCGTCGAGGATCGCTCGGCCGAATCACCCTTCGAGATGGCAGCCACGGCACTGCTGCCCGAGGAGATCAACCGGCTCCTCGCCCCGCTCGACGATCGCGAGCGAGAGATCCTGAAGCTCCGCTTCGGGCTCGATCGCGGTGAGCCCCGGACGCTGGAGGAAGTCGGGGAGCACTTCAACCTCACCCGGGAACGGATCCGACAGATCGAGGCTCGGGCGATGTCCAAGCTCCGTCACCCGTCGTCGGACACCGGCGCCCGCGACTTGCTCGCCGTCGGAACCACCCCTCCCAACCGCCCCCAGCGGTGGACCCACGATCGGGCCCCAGCCGTCAGGCCAGGGCCCGATTGCGTCCCACCGGACGTCGTTCGGCGACCGCCACCGTCACGGCGCCGAGCACGAGCGGGGCGCCGAGCCAGAACCCCGTCGTCGGCGTCTCGGCCAGCAGCCACCACGCGAGCAACGTCGCGCCCACCGCCTCACCGGCGCCGGTGACCGCGACCGCCCACGCCGGCAGATGGGCGAGCAACAGGTTGAACACGACGTGCCCGGCCAGCTGCCCGGCGCCGGTCAACAACACCACCCAACCCAGGGCCGCCCACGGCAGGCCGAGCCCGTCACCCGCAACGAGGCGGGTCATGAGCAGCACCGCGGCGCAGATGGTGAACACGGCCGCGACGTAGGGGATCAATGCCAAGTGCCGACGCACCCGGCGGCCGACGAGCAGGTACCCCGCACCGGCCATCGTGCCGAGCAGGGCAAGCCCGTTGCCGGTGAGGCGGTCACCGGCACCGGCGAGATCGGCCCCGGTGACGACCACTGCGCCGAGCACGGCCACCCCCACCAGCGACCCTGATCGCCGGGTGAGCCGTTCGGCGAGCAGCATGTGGCCGAGGAGCAGCGTCACCGCCGGTTGGACCGCCACGATCGCCGAGGCGTTGGCGATCGTCGTACGTCCGAGACTCGCCGTCCAGGTCGCGAAATGGACGGCCAGCAGCACTCCGGAGGCGAGCACCCCCGTCCAGGGGAACCCGACGCCAGGCGCCGGCGAACCGGCTGCCCGCCCCGCCCCGGTGTCCCGCCGCAGCGCCAGCATCGGGACGAGCACCCCCACGGCGAGCAGGTTCCGCCAACTCGCAACGGCGAGCGCACTCGCACCGGCCTCGGTCGCTCGGCGCACGAGGATCGGTGCCGTGCTGATACCCGCGACGCAGGCTGCGGCGGCGAGCGCCGACCCCGTTCGGATCAGACTCGGGCCCGGCGCGTCGGGGTCGCTCCGCCGGCGTTCACCGTCGTCGCTCCCACGACCGCACGTTCGGTCGGTGGCATCGTGCGGGACTCGGCCAGGGTGTTGAGCAGTTCGCCAACGACGTGGTCCTGCTCGAGCGGGTGACGAAGGGGAAGATCGAGGCTGAGCGTGTAGTGGGACCGGCGCCCGACGCGATGCCGGGTGAGATAACCGGTGTGCTCGAGGTCGTCGAGGATGGCCGAGGTGGTCCGCTCGGTGATGCCCACCAGGTCCGCAATGTCCCGAATCCGCAGCGTGGGGTCACGGGCCAAGCACAGCAGGACGTGTGCATGGTTCGTCAGGAAGGTCCACGTCGGCTCGGTTGGCGGACGGTATGGCATGTCTGAACCCCTCGACGGTTGTCGGTTCCCAGAAAACTCACAGATGAGGCGTGCCCCGTGAAACAATAGCAATACGATCCGCCCGCAGCCGGGAATCGGTCACGCCGGCCGGTCGTCGACGACGTGACCGGCGACGAGGCGAACCGTGCGGGTGATGGCCACCCGCTCGGCCAGGCGCCGATCGTGGGTGACCACCAGCAGCGTTCCCCGGTACCCGTCGAGGGCCGCCTCCAGCTGTTCGATGGCCTCGAGATCGAGGTGGTTGGTCGGCTCGTCCAACACGAGGAGATTGACGCCGACGGCCTGCAGCAACGCCAGCGTGGCGCGGGTTCGCTCGCCGGGCGAGACGCTCGCAGTCGGCCGGGTGACGTGCGCCGCGGCCAGGCCGAACTTGGCGAGCAGCGAGCGCGCCTCGGACACCGTCGAGCCCGTCGCGGCCAGGACGGCGTCGAGCACGGTCGGCGCCGCGTCGAGCCGCGCCCGGGCCTGGTCGATCTCTCCGACGACGACGCCGGGTCCGAGGTGGGCGGCCCCGGCGGTGAGCGGTATCCTACCGAGCATCGCACCGAGCACGGTCGACTTGCCGCTGCCGTTCGCCCCGGTGAGCGCGATCCGCTCCCCGCGACCGATCGAAAGATCGACCGGGCCGAGCCGGAACCCGCCCCGCTCGACCACCGCCTGCGACAACGACCCGACGAGTTCGCCGCTGCGGGGCGCAGCTGCAATCTCGAACCGCAGCTCCCAGCCCTCCCAGGGCTTGTCGACCACCTCGAGGCGCTCGATCGCCCGTTCGGTGCGCGACGAGCGAGACGCCAGCTGCTCCGACGCCTCGATCGCCGAACCGATTCGCATCCGGTCGTTGTCGGACCGCTTCCGGCGCGCCTTCAACACCCCCTTGGCCGCCCATTCCCGCTCGCGCTGGGCCCGGTCCCGAAGGGTGTCGCGCCGATCCACGAACACGTCGTAGGACTCCTGGGCGTGCCGGCGAGCGGTGGCCTTCTCCTCGGTGTACGCCGCCCAGCCTCCGGCGAACCACGCAGTCCGGCGGGAGTGCTCGTCGATCTCGACGACGTGGGTGACGATCCGCTCCAGGAACGTACGGTCGTGGCTGACGATCACCATCGGCTGGGGGCGACCCAGCACGATGCGCTCGAGATGTTCGAGCCCGTCGAGATCGATGTCATTGGTCGGCTCGTCGAGCAGTAGGACGTCGAACCGGTTGAGCAGCAACGCCGCGAGCCCGATCCGGGCCGCCTCCCCGCCGGAGAGGACTGCGGCCGGGCGAGACAGCAGGCCGGCGTCGAGGCCGAGGTCGTCGAACACCTCGCCGACCCGGGTGTCGAGATCGGCACCGCCGAGCGCAAGCCACCGTTCGAGCGCGTCGCTGTAGCGGTCCCCCGCACCGGGTTCCCCCGTTGCGAGCGCAGCCGTGGCATCGTCGAGCGCTGCGGTCGCAGCGGCCACACCCGTCCGCCGGGCCAACAGATCGGCCACGGTCTCGCCCGCAGGCCGCTCGGGTTCCTGCGCCAACAGGCCGACGCTCGCCGACGGTGGCGTCGTGGCCACCGTGCCCTGGTCGGGCCGCAGCAACCCGGCGAGCACCTGCAGCAACGTCGACTTCCCGACCCCGTTGGGACCGACGAGACCGACCCGCTGGCCGGGCGCAACGGCGAGATCGACGCCGTCGAGGATCGTCGCCTTGCCGAAGGTGACGGTGATGGAGCGAGCGGTGAGCGAAGCGGCCACGGTGCGGTCAGCCTCGCAGGCCGCACCGGGCACCGCCCGTCGACGAGCCCGCTAGACCTCCGCGGGGCAGCGGCGTTCGATCCGCCGGGCTGCGTCCACGACGAGCTGCCCACGCCCTTCGATCGAACCGTTGCCGACGAGCGAGCAGATCGACACGGCTCCGAGCACCCGACCGCCCCGCACCACCGGGGCTGCGACGCACCAGCGGCCGATCCGGGCCTCTTCCCGTTCGACGGCATACCCGCGCTGGCGGGCCTTACCGAGCTGACCGAGAAGCTGCTCCTTCGTGCGCACCGAGTACGGCGTGCGCGCGAGCAACGGCTGAGCGAGCACCCGATCGATCGACCCAAGATCGCCGAAGGCGAGCATCGCCTTGCCGAGCGCCGTGCACGTGGCCGGGTAGCGGTCGCCAACCCGGGTCGGCAGCAGCGGACCGGCGCCGGTGATCTTCTCGAGGTAGAGCACGTCGACACCCTCGAGCACCGCCAGGTGAACCGTCGAGCGCGTCTGCTCGAACAGCTCCGACAGCACCACCCAGGAGGCATTGCGCAGCGCCCCCCACTCGGATTCCCGGGCGGCCTGGCACATCTCGAACAGCCGGTTCCCGACGCGATACTTCATCCCGCTGCGACCGACGAACTGGTGCTCCTCGAGCGTCTTGAGC